>NZ_DASYHB010000011.1:0-33762 GCF_035999185.1 Ensifer sp.
TCGGGCACTCGTCGCAAAGACGGGCGAGCGTATCGGCCTGCAGCACGGAGTTGTCGCGGTTATAGACCATGACGCCGATACCGACCGACTGGCAGATCTTCTTCACATGGGCGTAAAGGCCTTCCTGCGGCGCATCGATCAAATAGTGCGGCAGAAGCAGGATGCCGTCTGCACCGACCTTTTCGACCGAGCGGGCGATGTCGATGGCGATCTCGGTGCCATAACCACAGCCGGACACGATCGCCGTCTCGCCGGACACTTCCTTGGCGGCGGCGACGATCCCGGGAATCTCATCGGGCTTCAGCGAGAAGAACTCGCCGGTGCCGCCGGCGGCAAACAGCACCGGCGCCTTGTAACCGGCGAGCCACTCCACATGCGCCTTGTAGCTTTCCGGCGCAAAACGGCCTTCCGCATCGAAGTGCGTCACCGGGAAGGAAAGCAGGCCCGATCCAAGTGCGGCCTTGATCTGTTCAGGCGTCATGTCGTGCGGATCCTCCCTCAAACTCGACAGCCCAAGCTAAGCAAGCCATCACATATATGTCAATACTCATAATACATGTTGTAATATGACTTTCCACGCGGATCATCGGGAATGAATTTGCATTGATGCGCGAGTTTCAGGATGAGCGGCATTGATGGCGACAAAGCGGATTGTTAGTGCCTTGCATGGAAGAGGTATTATATGTTAACGATAATTGTATGATGTGACGGCCGCGCGCCTGAGTTACGGGGTGCGCGACGCATGCTTTTCTGGGGGAGCAGGAAATGGAACGGCTTCTGATCACTGGCGCAGCCGGCCAGCTTGGGCGCGTCATGCGCAAGAAACTTGCAGGTCTTGCGCCTTTGGTCCGGCTGTCGGACCGGTCGCCGCTGGATCCGCCTGGTCCCAACGAAGAATGCGTCGAGTGCGACCTTTCCGACGCCGCCGCGGTCAACGCGCTTGTCAAAGGCTGCGATGCGATCCTGCACCTCGGGGGAATATCGATCGAACGACCGTTTTCGGAAATCCTGAGCGGCAACATTGTCGGCCTCTACAACCTCTATGAGGCCGCGCGCGCCCACGGACAGCCACGCATCCTGCTTGCGAGCACCAACCACACGATCGGCTACTATCCGCAAGACGAGCGGCTCGGCCCCGACGTCCCCTATCGGCCCGACGGGCTCTATGGCGTATCGAAGTGTTTCGGTGAGGCGCTGGCCCGTATGTATTTCGAGAAATTCGGCCAGGAGACCGCGCTGGTGCGGATCGGCTCGTGCGTGCCCGAACCGATCAACTACCGAATGCTCTCAACCTGGCTTTCCCATGACGACTTCGTGTCGCTGACAGAAGCCGTTTTCCGCGCGCCGGTCCTTGGCTGCCCGGTCATCTGGGGCGCATCGGCCAACGACGCAGGCTGGTGGGACAATTCGCACATTGGCTGGCTGGGCTGGCGCCCGAAGGACAATGCCGAGATCTATCGCGCAAAGATCGTTGCCAACACGCCGAAGCCCGATCCGAACGGTTCGCTCGTCCGGTTTCAAGGAGGCGCCTTCGTTGATGATCCGATCCACAAGGATTAGCCGCAAGGGCGTCGCACCGCGCGCCGCACACGCCGCCAATGGATTGCGCCAATGACCAGCAATGCGTATCCAGAAAAATGAACCAGTCCCAGAACGGCCATGCCCATGACGAACGCGACCGCATCCGAGAACATCGCCCCCCAGGCCAGGACGCTGGTCGCCAAGATGACGGACGTGCTGACTGGCCAGATCGCCGGCGGACATTACAAGCCCGGCGACCGCCTGCCTTCGGAGGCCCAACTCACGCAGGAATTCGGGGTTTCCCGTACGGTCGTTCGCGAGGCGATCGCCGCGCTGCGCTCCGGCGGGCTTGTCGAGGCGAGGCATGGCATCGGCGTTTTCGTGCTGGAGCCGGTGCCGACCGCGCCGCTGCCCTTCTATGGCGTTGATCTTGCCCGCGTCTCGTCCCTGATCGAAATGCTGGAACTGCGCACCGCCGTCGAGGGTGATGCCGCCGCCCTTGCCGCCCTTCGCCGCTCGCCGGCGCAGGAGGAAAAAATCGCAGAAGCCTTCGATACCTTCTGCGCCAGCGCCGCCGAGGGACGCCCGAGCGCGGAGGCCGACTTCAATTTCCATCTGGCCATCGCCCAGGCAACCAACAATCCGCGCTTCAGCGAGTTCCTGCAGGTGCTTGGCGCCGCCCTCATCCCCCGCCGGGCCGTATCGGAGAGCGGAGAAGAGGCGGTGCTCGCCACCGCCGAACTGACGCGGCTGATATCGGAACACGAAGCGATCCTGATTGCGATCCAGGACGGAGATGAGGAAAAAGCGCGCATGGCGATGCGCCAGCACCTGAAAAACAGCCAGCTGCGCTACCGCTCAATGCTGCGCGCTGCCCGCTGAGCGCCCGATGTGGCGGCGCGCTATTGCTGCCACGCAAAGATCAGTCTCGACCGAGCCGGCGAATGTTGCCTGCCAACTCGCCCGCCAGGCGAAGGGCCGCTGCGGTCGCGCCGGTCATTTGCGGCATGATCAGCCATTCGAGCGTCCAGGCAGCACCCGAGCGCTCCTGCTCGTGCACCAGCGCCTGATGCATGCCGGAGAGCTGGGTGGCGTTGAACCGCGCCAGCGACACCAGCACTTCGGCCGCAACCGGGTTCTGCTTGTGCGGCATCGCCGAAGAACCGCCGCCGCCGGAAAGCGCGATCTCGTCGCCCAACTGCGCCATCAGCGCGACATCCTGACCGAACTTGCCAAGGCTGCCGGTCACCAGCGAAAGCGCATTGGCAAAGTCTGCCACCTCCGAGCGCTGGCTGTGCCATTGCGGAAAGTCGGCAAGTCCGAGCTCTTCGGCAAGCGTCGCGCGCACGTCGTCGGCGCGCTTCTCGAGTTTTTCAAGCGTGCCGGCAGCGCCGCCAAACTGGACGGCGAAGAGATCGCGGTCCATGGCTTCCAGCCGATCCTTGTGATCGAGCAGCGGCTCGATCCAGCTGCGCAGCCGGTCCGAGACGGTGATCGGGATCGCGGGCTGCATGCGGGTGCGCCCCATCAGCGGGCGATCCCCCCAGCTGCTGTCGCATTCTTCGAGCGCCGAGACGATGTTTCCGAGACGAACGGCAAAAAGCTCGGCAACAGCCTTCATCCGGAGCATCAGGCTGGTATCGATAACATCCTGACTGGTGGCGCCGTAATGCACATATTCCGCGGCACCCCCGCCGACAGCCGCGCGCAGTTGCCGCACGAATTCCGGAACGACCACTCCGTCCACGGCCATCGCCCGCTTCAAGGCAATGACATCGGGAGAGAAGGCGCGACAGGCCTCGTTGATCCGGTCCGCCGCACTTGCCGGTATGATGCCGTGTACCGCTTCCGCCCGCGCCAGTGCCGCCTCGAAGGCAAGCATCGCGTGGATATCGGCAGAGGCGGAAAACTCCGCAGCGACGGCTTCGTCTCCCAGGAGCCCGGAGAGATAGGGATGGTCGAAGGCGGAATAGGTCATGGGTTCCCCGTTTCTGCCGCATGCCCCCTTAATCGTCTCCGATCCGAGGATGAACCATGCAGCCATCCAAAGTACTACAGCGACGTTAGCGCGCCTCAAGAGGCGCGCGGCGCTAATGCGCCGCTGCCGGCTTGCCGAACGAAATGCCACCTTTTGCACCGGAGCTTACGGCAGGTGCCGATGTCCGGGCGTGACACTCCTGTTCAGATGTCGAGGAAGACCGTTTCCTTCTCACCCTGCAGGTGAATGTCAAAAACATAATTAGGCGCCGCACCGGTCGCGACAAGCGTCGCAACGCGATGCCGGTGTTCGATCCGCAAAAGCAGGGGATCGGCGGCATTGGCGTCCGCCTCTTCCGGAAAGTACATGCGCGTATGAAGGCCGATATTGATGCCGCGCGCCACGATCCAGAACGTGACATGTGGCGCCATCAGCCGGTCGTGACTGTAGGGAACAGGTCCCGGCTTCACCGTCTCGAACGCAAAGACACCGTCCTCGGCGCCGGTCGAACAGCGTCCCCAGCCGGTAAAATTCGGATCGGCAGCACCACGGATTTCGGTCGGCGAATTGTAAAGGCCCGCGGCATCCGCCTGCCAGATCTCGACGAGCGCATCTTTCAGCGGCGCGCCGGCGCCGTCGATCACCCGGCCAGTGATGGTGATGCGCTGCCCTTTCGTCTGATCGTTGATCATCTGCGAGCCGAGGTCTGCCTCATAGACCCCACCGATGCCGCAGAAGTTCGGTGTCAGGCCGATATGCACGTATGGCCCGGCGGTCTGTGACGGCGTTTCCTTGAGGTAGTTGAGCTGCTGCACCATCAGTTGCCCTCCAGCCGGTTCTCGAAGAGCGTCGAACGCCGGCCGCGCAGAACGATGTTGAATTTGTACGCGCGCGCATCGAACGGGATCGTGTTTGCCCAGTCGAGCGGGGCGATCAGTTGCTCGACCGCCTGGCGATCGGGGATCGTGTTGACGATCGGACACTTCCAGATCATCGGATCGCCCTCGAAATACATCTGGGTGATCAGCCGCTGCGCGAAGCCGTGGCCAAAGACCGAAAAATGGATATGCGCCGGACGCCAGTCGTTGACGCCGTTCGGCCAGGGATAGGGTCCGGGCTTGATGGTACGGAAGGCGTAGCCCCCACGCTCATCGGTGATCGTCCGTCCGCAGCCGCCGAAATTCGGATCGAGCGGCGCCAGATAACTTTCCTTCTTGTGGCGATAGCGCCCGCCGGCATTGGCCTGCCAGAATTCGAGCAGCGCCCCCGGCACCGCACGGCCGCGCTCGTCCAGTACGCGCCCATGCACGATGATGCGTTCGCCGATGGCGCTTTCTCCGGCTCGGGCAAAATTGTGGATCAGGTCGTTGTCGAGCTCGCCGATGACCGCGTGGCCAAAGACCGGACCGGTGATTTCCGAGATCGTGCCGTCGAGCGAAAGCAGCGCCTTTTGCGGCGAACGCAGCACCGAGGTCTTGTATCCGGGCGTCAACGCGGGCGCGTGCCATCGCCGGTCGCGCGGGAAGAAGGCGCCGGTCTCCGGTTTTGTGTTGCTGTCGGACATCGTTCTCTCCCCGTCAGGCCGCCTTGCCGGCGTCGATGTCGGCAAAAACGCGCTTGGCGATCTTGATCGCGTGATTGGCGGCAGGCACCCCGGCATAGATCGCCACGTGCAGCAGCGCCTCGCAGATGTCTTCGCGACTGGCGCCGGTGTTTTCGGTCGCCCTGACATGCATCGCCACCTCTTCGTCCTGGCCGAGTGCCGCGAGCAGCGCGATCGTGACAATCGAGCGCTCGCGATTTGTCCAGGTCGGCCGCGACCAGACGTGCCCCCAGGCGGCTTCGGTGATCAACTCCTGAAACGGGCGATCGAAATCGGTGGATGTCGACTGCGCCCGGTCCACATGGTTGTCGCCGAGCACGGCGCGGCGCGTGGCCATGCCCTGGCGGTAGCGGTCGGAAGGCGCAGAGGCATCATTCATGGGTCTTGTCTCCATGCATTGCAATTTCGAAGAAGGCGCGCAGCACCGCTGTCAATGCTTCCGGATTTTCGACGCAAGGGATGTGGCCCGCATCGCGGATAACTTCATAGCGAGCGCCGGGTATGAGCTTGGCGGTCGACAGAACCACATCCGGCGGGGTCGAGCCGTCCTGATCCCCGACGACGCAGAGCGTGGGTACCGCGATACGGCCTGCTGCCTCCGTGTAATCCGCATCGCGGATCGCCCCGCAGGTGGCGGCATAGCCCGTCGCCGACTGGCGGATCAGCATACTGCGGTAACCGACCAATGCCGCATTTTCCGGACGGCGGAATGCCGGCGTGAACCAACGCTGAAGGATATCATCGGCGATCGCTTCGATACCGTGGGCTTCGATCGCAGCGATACGCTGTGCCCAGAGTTCGGGCGTGCCGATCTTGTGCGCCGTATCGCAAAGGACGAGCGCCCGAACGAGGTCCGGGCGGTGCTGGTAGAGCGATTGCGCGATCAGCCCGCCGACCGAGAGACCGCAGACGATCGCCTGTTTGACCGACAGCATGTCGAGCAGGCCAGCCAGGTCATTGGCGTGATCCTCGATCGAATAGGGCGTCGTGCCGATATCGGAGAGACCATGGCCGCGCTTGTCGTAGAGAACGATCGCATAGTCCCCGGCAAGCCGGACGACGACGTCGCGCCAGATGCGAAAGTCCGTACCGAGCGAGTTGGCAAAGACCAGCACCGGCCGGTCGCCGGTGGCGCCGATCACCTGGTAGTGGATCGTGATGTCGTTGATGCGGGCAAACTGCACGGGCTCTCTCCTCCGCCGCCAAATTGGATATTTAATCTGGTTAGGTAAAATGATATTTCATGGGTCTTCATTAACTTGAGGGTTATGAATGCCATGATCGACGCCCGGGTCAAGTTTCGCCATCTGCAGACTTTTGTCGAGGTCTCCCGCCAGAAGAGCGTGATGAAGGCTGCCGAGCTGTTGCATGTCAGCCAGCCGGCCGTGACCAAGACGATCCGCGAGCTCGAAGAGGTGCTTGGGGTCGCGGTTTTCGAACGTGACGGTCGAGGCATCAAGATCACACGCTACGGCGAGGTTTTCCTCCGCCATGCCGGCGCGGCCCTGACGGCGCTCAGACAAGGGCTCGATTCCGTCTCACAGGAGCGCGACGGCGACGGCGTGCCGGTCCGGATCGGTGCGTTGCCAACGGTTTCGACGAGGATCATGCCCCATGCAATGCGGCTGTTCCTCAAGGAGGATACCGGCGCCCGCATCAAGATCGTCACCGGAGAGAACGCGGTGCTCCTCGAACAGTTGCGCGTCGGAGATCTCGACCTCGTCGTCGGGCGGCTTGCCGCACCGGAAAAAATGACCGGGTTTTCGTTCGAACACCTCTATTCCGAGCAGGTCGTCTTTGCCGTCCGCGCAGGACATCCCCTGAGTTCGGGCGCGCACACTACCTTCGCGCGGCTGGCCGGTTTCCCGGTGCTGATGCCGACCCGCGCCTCCATCATCCGCCCCTTCGTCGAGCGGCTCCTGATCACCAATGGGATCGCCAGTTTGCCGAACCAGATCGAGACGGTTTCGGACGCCTTCGGCCGCGCGTTCGTGCGGACGAGTGACGCGATCTGGATCATTTCCGCTGGCGTTGTCGCCAGCGACGTCGACGACGGAACGATTGCCCTCCTGCCGATCGACACCAGCGAAACGAAGGGTCCCGTCGGCCTGACGATGCGCGCCGACGCTGCGCCATCGGTGGCGCTCTCGATCCTGATGCAGACCATTCGCGAGGCCGCAGCCGGCGTCGCCATGAAACTCTAAAGCAGGATTTGCCGCGGAAACGTCGCTTTACAAATTTCGGCTGCCCGCCAAGATTGCGGCTCCAACACACCGGTGACCCGATGCCAAGTCCTTCCGTGATCGTCGAGACCTTCACCCAGAGATACGTTGCCGAAATTCTCGACTGGTTTGCGAGCCTCGAAGCCGTTGTCCAGTGGGGCGGCACGGATCTGTCTCATCCGCTGGACGCGGCACAGATCGAGGCGATGTTGGCCGAGACCACAGGCGCCGAACCGGCGCGCTCGATGTTGGCCGGCCTCGCCGACGGCAAGCTTGCGGGCCACGCGCAGGTGGCGCTCGACTGGAAAAATGGCGTTGGTCGCTTGAGCCGGGTGGCGATCAATCCGCGGATGCGCGGCCAGGGCCTTGCCCAGCCGTTCCTGCGCGAGGTGGCCAATCGGTTTTTCGCCAACCCAGCGTTCGAGCGGCTTGAGCTCAACGTCTACACTTTCAACGACGCGGCGGTCCGCACCTATCGCAGCCTCGGCTTTCGCGAAGAAGGCGTGCGGCGGTCCTCGGCCAAGGTCGGCAATGCGCGCTGGGACACTGCGATCTACGGCCTGCTTCGAAGCGAGTGGACTCCGCCGAACGATCAGAACGGCAGGCCGACATAGTTCTCCGCGAGCACCGTTTCGGCGGCGACCGAATGGGTGAGGTAATCGAGTTCGGCTTCCTGGATGCGCTGGTCAAAATCGCCGGCATCCGGGAAACGATGCAGCATCGTCGTCATCCACCAGGAAAACCGCACCGCTTTCCAGACGCGGCCTAGGGCCCGCTGAGAGTAGGCATCAACGCCGGCGTTTGACCGATCCTGGTAATGCTCAAGCAGCCCCTCGAAGAGATAATGTACGTCGCTGGCCGCAAGGTTGAGCCCCTTCGCACCGGTCGGCGGCACGATATGGGCGGCATCGCCCACCAGGAACAGGCGACCGAAACGCAGCGGCTCGGCGACGAAAGACCGCAGCGGTGCGATCGACTTTTCGAAGGAGGGGGCGGTCACCATCGCCTCGGCATGATGCTGCGGCAAACGCCGGCGCAGCTCGTCCCAGAAGCGGTGGTCGGACCAGTCCTCGACCCTCTCGGTTGCCTCGCACTGGATGTAGTAGCGGCTGCGCGTCAACGAGCGCATCGAGCAGAGTGCAAAACCGCGCGGATGGTTGGCGTAAATCAATTCATGATCGACCGGCGGCACGTCGGCCAGAATGCCGAGCCAGCCGAAGGGATAGACCTTCTCGAACGTTTGCAACGCCCGTTCAGGCACCGACTTGCGGCTGACGCCGTGGAAACCATCGCACCCCGCGATGAAGTCGCAGTCGATGCGCTGCGTCCTGCCATCCTTCTTGAAGGTGACATAGGGCTGCTGGCCATCGAAGTCATGTGGCTCGACGTCGGCCGCCTCATAGATCGTCGTTGCAGCGGAGCGTTCGCGGTGTACCATCAGGTCGCGCGTCAGCTCCGTCTGGCCATAGACCATCACACGCTTGCCCCCGGTCAGGTGCGACAGGTCGATGCGGTGGTCGCGGCCGTCGAAGGCGAGCGAGAACCCGTGATGCGGAATCCCTTCCTTGTGCAGCCTCGCTCCGGCCTTTGCGCGGTCCATCAGGCCAACCGTACCCTCCTCCAACACCCCGGCCCGCACGCGACCAAGAATGTAGTCCCGGCTCACGCGATCGAGAATGACGTTGTCGATGCCCGCTTCGCTCAGCAACTGTCCAAGCAAAAGTCCCGATGGGCCGGAACCGATGATGACGACCTTGGTGCGCATGCTCTCCTCCGAATTGTCTTTTGGCAAAGTCTGCGCGCGACCGATCCCGCCCTCAATGGACAAATCTGCCAAGAAATTGCACAAATCGAACATGACCGGCGGATGTGCGACATGAAGAAGACGGTACCGACCTACGAACTCTACGGCGAAAAGACCGGGGAGAGACCGGATTTCTGGCTTCATTGCGAGACTATCCCGTCTCGAAGCAGCCTGTACCATTGGGAAATCGGCCTGCACCGGCACCAAAACTTCTTCCAGATCTTGTACATTGCCAGCGGCTCGGGCGACGCGGTCTTCGGCGACGAGGTCCACGCGATCGAAGCGCCGGCGGTGATTGCCGTTCCGCCGGCGCTCAGTCACGGGTTCCGTTTTTCACGCGACATCGATGGCTTCGTTTTCACCATCCTCGCATCGCATTTGAAGGTGTCCCCAGGAGAGCGGAGCCGACTTGGCACATGGATGGCGACGCCGAGCCTGACCCGGCTCGACGGAAGCGAGAATGCCGCATATATCGCCGCCACCCTCGCCCGCCTTGCCGCCGAATGGGAAAGCAGCCGCGGCAACCGCACCGACTTGCTGGATGCCTACTTGACGTCCGTCCTGGTGCTGACGGCGCGTCTCGACGAAAGAGGCGATGACCGGGACGATGCGGCTGGCAGCGAAAACGAAGAGCGGGTCCAGCGCTTCGAGGCGCTTCTCAGGCAGCATGGCCGCTCGCACTGGCCGGCTGCCGCCTACGCCCGTGAACTCGGCCTCTCGCCCACCCATCTCAACCGCGTGACCCGTGCCGTCACCGGCCTCAGTGCCCACGAGATGATCGCCCGCAAACTTGTCGACGAGGCACGGCGCGAACTTGTCTTCACGCGCGCCAGCGTCCAGGAGATCTGCTTTCGGCTCGGCTTTGCCGATCCTGCCTATTTTTCCCGCTTCTTCCTGCGCCAGACCGGCATGACGCCTCGCGCCTGGCGACTGACTGAGCGCGAAAGGCTCGGCGCGTGATAACCGGGCGGACATCCTCCATCGTGCGAGTGCGCCGCCGGATCGGCTCTTTGAACGTATCGCCGCTGATCCAGAAGTCTTTTGAAACGACTCAAAAAGGGGAGCAGACTCTGCGGCGGGTCCGAGGGGGGACTCGGAGGATATTCGGAGGAAGACATGGCAGTACGCGATCCGTCGCCCTCGTTGTACAACGAGGATCTGGCACCGGCAGAGGAACGCCGGTGGGGCGCTTTCAGCATCTTCAATGTGTGGACGTCCGACGTCCATAGCCTGTGGGGCTACTATCTCGCAGCCAGCCTGTTTCTGCTTTGTGGCAGCTTCATAAACTTCGTCATCGCCATCGGCATCGGTTCGCTGGTGATTTTCGTGCTGATGAGCATGGTCGGCAATGCCGGCGTGCGCACGGGCGTTCCCTTTCCCGTGCTCGCCCGTGCCTCCTTCGGCACGTTCGGCGCCAACGTCCCGGCGCTCGTGCGCGCCGTCGTCGCGTGTTTCTGGTACGGCGCGCAGACGGCCGCGGCGTCCGGCGCGATCGTCGCGCTCCTCATTCGCAACGACAGTCTGCTGGCGTTCCACCAGAACAGCCACATGCTCGGCCACTCGACGCTGGAGGTCATCTGTTACGTCGTCGTCTGGTCGCTGCAGTTGCTCATCATCCAGCGCGGCATGGAGACCGTGCGCAAGTTCCAGGATTGGGCAGGGCCGGCGGTCTGGATCATGATGCTGATTCTTGCCGTCTATCTGATCGTCAAATCGGGGACGTTTTCGTTCGGCTCGGAAATCCCGCGCGACGTTCTGATCGAAAAGACCAGGGACGCCGGCGTTCCCTGGGAGCCGGGGACCTTCCCGGCACTCGCCGCCGTCGCAGCCACCTGGATCACCTATTTTGCCGCGCTCTATCTGAATTTCTGCGACTTTTCGCGCTATGCGACCGACGAAAAGACCCTGCGCAAAGGCAATCTCTGGGGCCTGCCGATCAACCTCCTTGCCTTCTGCCTGGTTGCCGGCGTGACAACAACGGCCGCCTTTGCCGTTTACGGCGAAGTGCTGCTGCACCCGGACCAGATTTCAGCGAAGTTCGACAGCTGGTTCCTCGCCCTGCTTGCGGCCTTGACCTTTGCCGTCGCGACCCTCGGCATCAACGTCGTGGCAAACTTCGTCTCGCCCGCCTTCGATTTCGCCAACGTCTTTCCGCGGCAGATCAACTTCAAGCGCGGCGGTTACATTGCCGCGCTGATCGCCCTCATCCTCTATCCGTTCGCTCCATGGGAAACCGGTGCGGCCCATTTCGTCAATTTCATCGGATCGACGATGGGGCCGATCTTCGGGGTGATGATGGTCGACTACTATCTGATCCGTAAGGCTCAGCTCAATGTCGAAGCGCTCTATCATGAGAACGGCGAGTTCCGCTTCCAGGGCGGATGGCACGGAAACGCCTTCATCGCCTTTGCAATCGGAGCGCTGTTCTCATCGATCCTGCCGACGTTTACCAACATCTTGCCGGCCTGGTGGGGGATTTACGGCTGGTTCTTCGGCGTCGCGATCGGCGGCGCCATCTACTACGTGCTAAGGATCGGCGCGCGCAAACCGGCCTTTGCGGCCTAGCGGCGCAACCATGTGCCCGGCCGCAACGCCGGGCACATTCTGACCTACACGGCGATGTTCGCGTTGAGATCGGTTGCGTTCGTTCTGCTCCGCCGGGCTTTCAAACGCCGCTGGGGCGTCGATTTTCGGCTCGGGTCAGTCGGAAGCCTGGAAGCCGTCGCCAAATGACCCGTCTCGAACTCAGGGGCTCCGGCGCACGCGCCCGAGAATCTGGCGGACACCCTCCTTGGTGAAGGGCTGCGTCAGTTGCTTCAGGAAGCCCTCGGCGATCTCGCCCTTGATGCCGATATCCGTGGAGGATGGTCGATCGGGATTGTAGTAGGTTGCAAACAGCAGGTCCCAGACGACGACATTCTCTCCATAGTTCATGTTGCCTTCGCGAAGATCCTTGGAGTGATGCCAGCGGTGGAGCCGTGGCGTGCTGAAGATGAAATCGAAGGCGCCGGTTCGCATATCAACGTTGCAATGGGTGAGGATGCCGATGAATGCCGTGACCGCCCCAAGCCACCAGAACACCGGCAGCGGCGCACCGAGGCAATAGAGCGGGATCTGGCTCATCGCGATCTTGAAAAGTGAATCAGCAATGTGGAACCGGCCGGTGTTGATCACCCAGAGCCTGGTGACACTGTGGTGCAGGGCATGAAAACGCCAGAAGAACAGCTTTTCATGGGCAATGCGATGCGACCAGTAGAGGCCGAGTTCCGCGATCACAACCGCGAGCGCCACTTGCAATACCATCGGCCAATCGGAAGGCCAGAACCCGAATTTCAAGGCGGCGAGCGGCTGCAGGATGTTGGCGGCGTACATCGGAAACACGGCGGCGGCGAGGCCCGCCACTTGCAGCACCCCTTTGGTCGCAAGAGTATGCCCGATATCGTTCACAGTCTCGCCATCGGAAAGAAGCCAGCTTCTTTCGTAGGGAATGTAACGCTCGAGCGCGAACAAGACGAACACGGCGGCGGCATAAACGGCCGCAAAGACGCCCATTGGGTGCGCGCTTGCAAATGCGAAATGCGAGCCCAGAAGCCCGAGAAAAAACACCAGCGGCCAGGACAGGTATCGAAGCATCTGCTTCAGCAGGCTTCCGTTCCCCGACGTGACGTTTCTGCGCTCCAACACCATCAACGACGCTCCATCCACTCAAGCAATTCTCGGCATGTTCGGGCGCGTCCATCGCTGATGCGTCCGTCAGTGCAGGCATCCAGGCGAAGGTCCCGCTCGGTCCACCCGTATCCTCTGCCCGGCCCGTACATGCGCCTGATCTCGGCGCAGGTCCGCGGTTCTCCATCACTTAACCGACCATCACGACAGGGATCGTACAGAAGCTGAACCTCCCGACGTGGGTCGTCCGCTTTCCACAACCCCTTCTCGTCCGCATGGTTCGAACCGACGCCGAGCAAAATCACCCACATTGGTAAAACAGCCAGTCGCATCGTCAACGTCCTTGATTGAAACATGGCGACGAGCTTTGCGGGGGGCGGGTTACACGAGCATTGCAGGAGACCGGAGGCTCCAAGCCAACCGCACGCATGCGCTGGCCATTGACGAGGAAAAGAGAATCCATTGGTCAAAGGACGGCTTGCCCGTCGGCTGCCATAGGCCGCAAGGGGCGAGGATGCATTGCTCTTCTCGCTTGCGTCATGCCTCAGCGCCTGAAAGCCGAAGTCCGCGAGCGCATCGTTGCCGCCGCATCCGCCGTCTTTGCCGAACAGGGCTTTGAAAGGGCGAAGCTTGTCGACATTGCCGATCGGGCGGAAACCAGCACGAGCAACATCTACAAGTATTTCGCCGACAACGAAGCGCTCTTTCATGAGACGCCGGCGTTGGCCGGCCGGCTCATCCGGCTGCTGCGCGCTCGCGTGCGGGACTTGCGCTTGATCGGCAACTGGCTGGAGGCAGACGCCGCCCGCTCCGAACCTGCCCGGGCGCTGCTATCGTTCTGGATCGACCAGCGGCTTGTCGTCTTGATCCTGCTTCGCGGCGCTGTAGGCACACGCTATGCCCATGTCCGGGATATGATGATCGAGGAAATGGTCCGGCTTGCCTCACGATACGTGCGCGAGACGCAAGGCGAAGCCGCACTTTCCCCCTTGATGCTTTTCATGCTGGAGCGAACCTTCACCCGAACAATCGACACGATCGCCGACACGCTTGCGGCCTACGAAGACGGGGCGTCAATCCAGGCCGCGATCGACCTCTTCTGGCGTTATCAGTTGGCCGGGTTGCAATCGTTGATGGTTCCAACGACGCTTGAGCAGACCCGAGCGGCGCATCAGTCGTCCGAGTAGCGTTCCTCGCGCCAGGGATCGCCACGCATGTGGTAGCCGTTCCGCTCCCAGAAGCCGGCCATGTCGCCTTCGCGAAAATCGATGCGCGTCAGCCACTTGGCACTCTTCCACAGATAGAGGTGCGGTACCACGAGCCGCATCGGCCCACCGTGGGTGCGGCTGATCGGCTGGCCCTCCCAGTCGGTCGCAAGGATCGCATCCTCGGCGGCAAAATCCGCGAGCGGCATATTGGTGGTGTAGCCGTCGTAGCTCGTCAAAAGCACGTGGCTCGCCTCGGGTTTCGGCATCACCTGGTCGAGCAGATCACGCACCGCGACACCCTGCCAGCGGTTGTCATAACGCGACCAGGTGGTCACGCAGTGCATGTCGGAAAGCCGATTGCTCTGCGGAAGCGATTTGAAGGCCGCCCAGTCGAGCGACAAGGGATTTTCAATGTGGCCGGTGATATCGAGCCGCCAGTTTTCCGGGCGGATCACCGGCTGCTGCCCGAGATCGAGCACCGGCCAGTCCTTCACCAGGTGCTGGCCCGGCGGCAGACGTTCTTCCTCGGGACGCGTGATCCGTCCTGTCAGGAACTTGCCGTCGGCGGCCCATCGCCGCTTGGTTTTCGTCAGCTTGATTTCCGGCGGATCCGTGTTGTCGGTCATGAATCGTACTCCCCAGCCCGAATTCACTTGCCAAGTGGAAATAAGAAGCGCGCGACAACGGAACGTCAAGCGCGAAGCAAGACGTTGTTGCCTCAGCATTCGCCGCGCGGCACCGTGCGTTTCCTTCAGCGGAGCGCCCGACTATCTCCGCCGCAGGGGCATGCGCCGCCAGCGCACTGAAGTTCAGCCGCGCGGGCTTGTCGTTAGGCACGCTAGGGTACCGAAAGTTCCCTTCCGGCTCGACTGCCTGCTTTTCTCTCGTTGTTGGCGCACCGAACCGGGATACTACCCCGCGTCTGCCGCCGTCCGGTGTCGATGAAGCCCCGCGCACGCTGGGCTCCGGCACGCCAGATCGATGCCCGCCTCAGACCGGCCTTCAACGCGAAACAGCCGCCCGCCAAGGTCACATATGACCCCGACAAGCGGCCGTTTGCGTCGACTGCGTTCAATCAGAACTTGACGCTCAGATTTGCCTTGACGCTCTGGTCGCTGACACCGCCGCCGAACTGACCCGTATAGGTCAGGCCGAGGGTTGCCTCCGGTGCTATGGCGAAGTCGAGGCCGGCTTCGAGTACCGCTGTGTCCTCGGCAATCGGGACGCCGGCGATGACGAACGTGCTTGCAGGCGTGAACCCGTTCGACGACAAGGGCAGCGTGTCGCCGAAGGCGTGCCGCCAGCCGACGGTGCCACGGGCAGTTGCCAGGACGCCGCCAAGGTCGAAGCTGGACGCCGCGCGCAGGCCGATGGTCGTGAACGTGGTATCCTGCGAGGCGTCCTTGCTGAAGAGCGCCGCAGCGCCGCCACGCTCGGTAAAGCCGTCGCGGTTGAGGTGCACGTAGGCGAGGTTGGCAAACGGCTCAAGATCGACTGATCCGGCCGTGAAGGCATAGGCAAACTCGCCGAAGACCTGGCCGGTGCCGGCACTATAGTCGGCATTGAGCGTGTCCGAGAAGCCCGGGAACGAAACCGTGCGGTTCGTCTCGATATCGTGCCAGCTATAGGCCGCACCGGTTCTAAGCGAAGCATCGCCCCAGCGTCCACCGGCATAGAGCCCGAGGTGATAGTTGTCGGAGATTGCCGAAGAGAACCGCGCGTCGATGTCCATCGAGGAGCGCGAGTAGCCGGCAAGCGCGCCGACGGTCCACTCGTCCACCTGCGTGTCGGCGCCGACGAAGAAGCCGCCGATGGAGCGATCTGCCTTGGCGGCATTGCCGTCACCATCGATCCGTCCCCAGGAACCGAAGCCCTGGCTCCAGAGAGCAAGTTCGCCGCTGTCGATCGCGCCGGTGGTCTCGCTCGACTGCTTCGCCGCCACGGTGCCGAGCACGGTGCGCAGACGATCGTTTGCGGCCTCACGCAGGAACCGGCCGTCCTCGATCAGGATCGACTGGAACGAGCTGTGCACTTCACCGGAAAGCAGATCGAAGGCCGTGCGCGCCGCCTCGGGCGTTGCGGAAAACGCGATCGCGTTGAAGATCGGGTTGGCGAAGCCGAGCCCGTCCACACCAGCGCTGGTGGCGATCTGGTTACGGGTCCGACCGACGCTGGCAAAGCTGATATCGTTGCGGGTCAGCTTGAGCGAAAGGTCGTTGCCGTCGCCGCCGGCGTAATCAACCGTCGGATCAAGGAACACGAGGTTATCAACGATCGACGCAAAGGTACCGGTGATTGCCCCCGAACTCGTCTTGTCGATGAGAATGAACGGGCCGTTGATCGGATTCCAGCTCGCCGCCGTGTTGGGTGAAAGCAGGAGGTCAAGCGTCGCACCGGAGATATCGACACTGCCCGACACGATCACCTTGTCGGTGGCTGTGGGCGTGCCTTCGATCTGCAGGACACCGTTGTTGGTGTAATTGCCTGCAATCGTCTGCGTACCGATCGAATTGCCCGGAGCATGGACGCCGCCGGCCTGAATGGTCGTGTTGCCAAGCGTGCCGGTGCCGCCGAGACGGGCACCGCGCCGGATCGTGGTCAGGCTGGAGTTCGCCAGAGAGCCGTTGACGATCAGGTTACCCGACGTGATGTCGGTTGCGCCGGTAAAGGTGTTCACGCCCGTCAGGGTGAGCTTGCCCGTGCCCGCCTGGGTCAGCGTGCCGTTGCCCGAGACGGCACCTGCATAGGTCACGTCGTTCGAGCGGTTGTAGATCAGCGCGCCGTTGTTGGTGATCGAGCCGACGAAGTTGCCGGTGCCGCCGATCCAGCCGGTCGTGCCGCCATTGCCGAGCTGCAATGTGCTGCCCGCGCCGATCGTTACCGGACCGCGCGTGCTGCTGCTGGCCGTCAGGGTCAGCGTGCCCGTGCCGATCTGCGAGAACGAGCCGGGACCTGTGATCGTACCGCCGTAGGTCAAATTGCCCGCGCTGTTGAAGACGAGCGCGCCAAAGTTGGTGACGTTCGATGCGATCGAACCGCCGGTGCCGCCATCGCCGATCTGCAGCGTGGCGCCCGAGGAGATGCCCGCACCGCCGGTAAATGTGTTGGCGCCGGTCAGGACCTGGGTGCCAGCATTGACGGAAATGCCGCCGCTGCCGGTGATTGCGCCCGAGAAGGTGCCTGTGGCGTTGTTGATGATCAGCGTGTTGCTACCGAGCACCACCCGCCCGCTACCGGCAAGGGACTTGACCTGCGCGGAGGCCGCCGCCGAGACGTCGAACGTGCCGTTGGCCGTCAATCCGCTCGAAGCGTTGATCCGCCCCTGGCCGGACAGGGCCAGCGTTCCACCCGCTGCGATGCTGGTCGCACCGGTGTAGGTGTTCATGCCCTTCAGCGTCAGCGTGCCGTTTCCAACCTTGTTGAGCCCGGTGCCGGTCCCGCCATCTTGGAGGACCGTTTCGATCGTGGTTGCGACGCCGTTGCCGACATTGATCGTTGCCGCCGTGCCGCTTGCCGGGTTGAACGCGAGCGCGCCGCCATTGATGGTGTAGCCGGTGCCGTCGTTCGTGGCAGAAAACTGCAGCGTGTCGAAGCTCTGTGTGCCGACGACATTGACGGTGCCGCCGGTGGCGCCGGCAAACACGCCGACCGATCCGCCGAAGCTGCCGTTGACGCCGGCATTCAACGGGTCGCCGGTCCAGTTCGTGCCGGCAGACGTCCAGGTGCCGGCGCCGCCGTTGACCGCGCCGTTGCCGGTCGTGTCCGCACCGTCCCAGAACTGCATCGTCTGACCGGTGCCGAGCACGGACAGATTGACCTGTTTGGCAATGCCGGTCTGGACCTGATGGCTGGCAACAGTGAAGCCAGGGGCCGTCGACGTGGCCGTCGTCGAGGCAAAATTGCCCGTGAGCGAACCATCATATTCGAACAGCCGGTAATAACCGCCCGACGCCACCCGAGCGTCCAGCGTACCGCCGAGCGTCAGATTGCCGCCGACCTTCACCAGATCGTTGTCCGTGCTGCCGACAAGGCCGGGCGTGTTCAGCTCGAACACCGATGTGGAACCGGCGCCGAGCGTCAGATCGCCAGCGATCGTCAGCGTGCCCGGGCTGTTGCCGGCCGAGAGCGTGCCATCGACGACGACATCGCCCTTGACCTCGCCCGATCCGCCGAGCGTACCGCCAGCACCGACGTTGACGTTGCCGCCAAGATGGCCGTTGACATAGGTCGTGCCCGACGTCACCGAGGTTGCGCCACTGAACTGGGAATTGTCGCCCGTCAGGGTAAGCTTGCCCGTGCCAGCCTGGGTCAGCGTGCCGTTGCCCGAGACCACACCGGCATAGGTCACATCGTTCGAGCGGTTGTAGACGAGCGCACCGTTGTTGGTGATCGAGCCGAGGTAACCGACGGTGCCGCCGATCCAGCCGGTGGTGCCGCCGTTGCCAAGCTGCAAGGTGCTGCCGGTGCCGATCGTTACCGCGGCGGCCGTGCTGTGGTCTGTCGTCAGTGTCAGCGTGCCGCGGCCTATCTGCGAGACCGCACCGTCGCCGCTGATCTCGCCGCTATAGGTCAAATTACCGGAACGATTGAAGACCAACGCCCCGTGGTTGTTGACATCCGATACGATCGAGCCGCCCGCACCGCCATCGCCGATCTGCAGCGTCGCGCCGGTATTCGTGACCGCCGTGCCGGTAAAGGTGTTGGCGCCGGTCAGTACTTGGGTGCCGCCATTGACGAGAACGCCGCCGGTGCCGTTGATCGCACCGGAGAACGTACCGGTCGCGTTGTTGATGACCAGCGTCTTGCTACCCAGCAACACCTGACCGCTGCCGGCAAGCGAATTGATAATCGGCGCGCCCGCTGCAGAGACGTCCACGGTACCGTTCGCCGTCAATCCGCTCGAGGCGGTGATCCGCCCCTGGCCCGACAGCGAGAGCGTACCGCCAGCTGCGACCGTCGTCGCGCCAGTATAGTTGCTGGTGGCGGTCAGAACCTGCGTGCCAGCCGCAACGTTGACGCCGCCGGTGCCGGTGATCACGCCCGCGAACGTGCCCGTGGCGTTGTTGATGTTCAAATTATTGCTGCCGAGCACCACCCGGCCGCTGCCAGCAAGCGACTTGATATCCGCCGCTGTCGCCCCGGAGACGTCGAAGGTGCCGTCGCCCGTCACGCCGCTCGAAGTGCCGATGCTGCCTGCACCGGATAGGGCCAGCGTACCGCCCCCGTTGATGGTCGTCGCGCCGGTGTAGGTGTTCACGCCTGTCAGCGTCAGCGTGCCGTTGCCGGCCTTTGTGAGCCCGCTACCGGTGCCGCCATCCTGCAGCACCGAGCTGATCGTGGTTGCAACGCCGCTATCGACATTGATCGTTGCCGCCGTGCCGCTTGCCGGGTTGAAGGCAAGAAAGCCGCCATTGAGGGTGTAGCCGGTGCCGCCGGTCGTTGCAGAAAACTGCAGCGTATCGAAGCTCTGCGTGCCGATGACATCGACGACACCGCCGTTCGCACCGGCAAACACGCCGACCGATCCGCCGAAACGGCCGTTGATATTGGACCGCGCCGCCGGGCCGGTCCAGTTGGTCCCTGTCGAAGACCAGGTGCCGGCGCCGCCGTTGACCGCGCCGTTGCCGGTCGTGTCCGCGCCATCCCAGAAGTGCATCGTCTGGCCGGTGCCGAGGACCGAGAGATTGACCTGCTTGTCGATGCCCGTCTCGACCAGATGGCTGGCAACCGTGAAGCTCGGCGCCGTCGATGTGGCATTCGTCGCCGCAAAATTGCCCGTGAGCGAACCGTCATATTCGAACAGCCGGTAATAACCGGCCTGCGCCACCTGAGCGTTCAGCACGCCGCCGAGCGTCAGGTTGCCGCCGACCTTCACCAGATCGTTGTTGCCCGCACTGCCGACGAGGCCGCGTGCGTTCAGCTCGAACACCGATACGGAGCCGGCATTGAGCGTCAGGTCACCGCTAATCGTCAGGGTGCCTGGGCTGTTGCCGGCCGAAAGCGTGCCATTGACGGCGACGTCGCCGCCGATCCGGCCGGTGCCGCCGAGCGTGCCGCCCGTGCCGACATTGACGTTGCCGCCCAGCTGGCCGTTGATTAAGGCCGTGCCCGACGTGACCGACGTTGACCCACCGAACGACGAATTGTTGCCGGTCAGCGTCACCTTGCCGGTGCCTGCCTGCGTAATCGTGCCGGTGCCGCTAATCGTGCCGGCATGGCTGATATCGTTCGAGCGGTTGTAGACGAGCGTGCCGTTGTTGGTGATCGGACCGAGGAAGTTGCCGGAGCCGCCGATCCAGCCGGTTGTACCGCCATTGCCGAGCTGCAGCGTGCTGCCCGTGCCGATCGTCACCGCACCGGCCGTGCTGTTGTTGGCCGTCAGCGTCAGCGTGCCGCTGCCGATCTGCGAGAACGTCCCGTTGCCGGTGATCGAGCCGCCATAGGTCAGGAGGCCGGAACGGTTGAAGACGACCGCGCCCGAATTGCTGATATTCCCCACGAGCGAGCCGCTCGCGCCGCCGTCGCCGATCTGCAGCGTCGCGCCGGTATTTGTGCCCGCTTGACCGGTAAAGGTGTTGGCCCCGGTCAGGACCTGCGTGCCAGCCATGACACTGATGCCGCCTGTGCCGTTAATCGCGCCCGAGAACGTGCCCGTGGCGTTGTTGATCATCAGCGACTTGGTGCCGAGCTCCACCTGGCCGCTGCCGACAAGCGACTTGACCTGCGGCGCGATGGCCCCGGAGACATCGAAGATACCGTTGGCCGTCAGCCCGCTCGAGGCATTGATCCGGCCCTGGCCGGAAAGAGCGAGCGTGCCGCCAGCCGCGATCGTGGTCGCACCGGTATAGGTGTTCATTCCCTCCAGCGTCAGCGTACCGGCGCCGGTTTTGATCAGCGAACCGTTGCCCGTAATCGCGTTGGTGAAGCGCCCGTTGGCGGCCTGCTCAATCGTCAAACTGGCGGAATTGTTGAGTGCGACGTTGCCGAAGAGAGCCGGGGTCGCTGTCACGAAACGGAAGGTGTTGACGCCGCCATCGAAGATCATGGCGTTCGCGCCGGCACCGGCGCCGTTGATGGAGCCGGACGCGCCCAGGGTCAAATCCACGTTGCTGCCAAAGAAACCGGAACCGTTTGTGCCGTTGGTGCTACCGGTCCCCCCCGATCCGCCCCTGACATTGCCGTTGACGATCACCGTGCCGCCGTTCAGCGCGCTGATGCCGTGACCGCCGTCGCCACCGCGCGTCGAGCTGCCGCCGACGCCGGCGTTGCCGCCGTTGCCGCCCGTGACGTCCGCGTTCACCGTCAATGTTCCACCATTGACGAGTGCCGCGCCATCACCGCCGTCGCCACCGCTGCCGCCGATTGCGCCCGGCGCTCCGCCGCCGGCACCGCCATTTCCACCCGCGCCGCCGGAGATACTGGAGCCGGTAATGCTGTCCGTACCGCCAGCCGCAACAACCCGGCCGTAGCCGCCGGCGCCGCCGCCGCCGCCGTCGCCGTTCAACGAGGCGCCGCCGTCACCACCTCGGCCAGCTGCAATGCCGACGCTGCCGTGGGCACCGCCGCCCCCACCGCCGCCACCGCCAAAGTCTGCGCCGCCGCCATTGCCTGTGCTGCCCGACGCCCCGTTCGGGCTGATACTCGTACCGCCGGCGCCGCCATTGCCGGCAACTCCGGCGCCGCTCTGGCTGCCCGCACCACCGGCTGCGCCCGGCCCGCCGCCGCCGCCGCCGTTGCCGAGAGCGAACGACGTGGCGCCTGGCGTACCTTGCAAGTTTCCGTCGACACCACCGCCGCTGTTGACCGTGCCACCGCCGTTGCCGCCCTTTCCGCCCGCCTGGGCGGCTGACGCGGAAGCAACCATGCCGAGCGCAAGACCCGAGGCGGCAAACATCCACAGCGCCGTGCCGCTCAAGAGCAGAGGCCGACGCCTACGCAGCGGAAGCGCGTCGCTGTAAAAGCCCCCGGCCAAGCCCTGATTCTGACAATTGATTTTTTTCAAAGGCTTGCCCCCGCCATCGTCTAAAAAATATCCCAGGAAGCTGGCTTGCACGACAACTCTAAAGCGGCAACGCCTTATCGACGAAACAACCTACGGGTTCGACGAAGCGACAAAGCGCAACATTGGCGTCTTGTGGAAAATCTCAGATGCCGAGACGGCTGCGCAATTCCTGCCTGTAGGGGCGGGACACGGCCCAGAGCTCGGGCAATCGGCGCAGGCGCACGGCCCAGCCCTGTTTCGTCGGACCCGAATGACGGTCCAGCTCTGTCACGTGCGACAGGTTAATCACTGCGGTCCGATGAATGCGCAGGAAGCTCGACTTGGGCAGCAGGCCACTCCAGAAAGAGAGTGGGCGGAGATCGAGGACGGCGGCCTCGTCCTTCAGCCAGATCTGGGTGTAGTCCTTGGCAGAACGAAGCCCGACAATTGCCGAAAGCGGCACCCCGCGGGTGCGTCCCGGCATATGCAGATGGACGATCGGGTCGGTCCCGGCGGACGTTGTTGCGATTTCACTGTCGCGTTCGCCATAGGCCGGCGAGCGCCCGTAGCGTGCGATCCCGATCAGCTTTGCGCAGCGGACGAGCTGGTGAATTTCTTCGATCGGCCATCGACGCAATGCCCTCGTCGCGTCGAAACCGATGCAGCCGCGCAACGTGCCTGCGTGAAAGACGGGGACGCACAGAACGCTCTTGTCGTTCTGGCGAAGCATTTCCGCCTGGAGCGCCCGCGCCGGCCGGGGCAGTCTGGCAACATCGTTGATCATCACCGCCTTGCCGGCGACCAGCCATTGATGCAGCCAGCCGATCATCGTGACGGGCGTCTGCTGCAGGTCACCGACATGCGAAGACACATCGCCCCGCACCCATTCCTCAGTGTTGCGGAAGCGCAGTAGGTCGTCGCAATATTCGAACATCCACGCGCGGTCGGCACCGGCAAGCTCGCCGGTTTCCTCAAGGATCGCGGCGATCGCCGCTTTGGCCGGCGAGCCGATCAGGTGGGTGGCGGCCAGATACGCCCAGTCATGTGCCGGCTTTTCCGCAGCAATGCAGGGCGGCTCGGTCGTCTCGATCAATTCGTAGGGCGGTAAGCTGATGGGATGGTCGGGCCGATGCAATTGCTCATTCATTACGATCACAATATGGAATCAGGGAAAAGGAAAGCGTTCTGTAGAATTTCGGGTTTCCCGGAAATCCGGGCCGTAAGGTTGGCGGCAACGCCAATAGGGCGCCGAGAGGCGGCGCCGGACAAAATTTGACAAAGTATCTGGCTCTTGCGGTGCGATGGCCCCCCTCCATCGTCCTGTGCCGGCGTTTTTCGCAGACACTCACCCGCGTGGACCACTAAAATTTGTGGGTAAAAAATATGCAAGTGTAAACTGTATAATCCCAGCACCCATTTTTGGGTAGGTTTCCGGCCGCTCGGTCGCTATCCGCACCTGTTCTTGGCGATGGGATGGGCAGCAAACCAAGCGGTCTGGGGCAAATAAACGGCCTTGGCGCGAATGGATTGCCACGCGACGGAGTGCGCCGGCCCATATGCGCGGGAGCAAGTCTCCCACGTTCGTCGCTGTTCCGATTAACGGGAAACGGCGATCAAGATCTACCGCGCGTTGCGACGCTAGCGCGACTCCAACACCCAATCGTACCGCAGCGCGACTGCAAAACATCAAGCGCCGACGCTGGAAGTTGCTACCTCAGCACCATCCGCAGCGCCCCTTGCGTCTCCTTGAGCAGCGGCAGATAGCGCTCCACCATCTCCGCCGCAGGAACGTGGGCTGCCGGCGCACCGATGTTAAGCGCGGCAACGATCCGGCCACGGTCGTTTTCAAGCGGCACGGCGATCGAGCACAGGCCAAGCTCGAGTTCCTGGTCAATAAGCGCGTAGCCCTGCTCGCGCACCCGGCGAAACTCGGCGATCAAATCATCCGGATCCGTCTTTGTATAGGGCGTGTTCGCCTTCAGGTTCGAGCGCGAAAGGATGTCGCGCGCCTCGTGTTCTGGAAGCGCCGCGAGCCACACCCGTCCCATGGATGCACAGTATGCCGGCAGCCGCGACCCCGTCGTCAGGTTGATCGACATCACGCGTTTCTGCGAGGCACGGGCGATGTAGACGATTTCGGTGCCGTCGAGCACCGATGCCGAAGCGCTTTGACCGGCGCGTTCTGAAAGCTGATCGAGATAGGGCTGGATGATCGTCGGCAGCGGTGTCGCCGACAGATAGGCGTGACCGAGCCTCAGGATCTTCGGCGTGAGCGCGAAGAACTTGCCGTCGTAGTCGGCATAGCCGAGCTCGGACAGCGTCAGCAGCGAACGCCGGACTGTTGCCCGGTCGAGACCGGTGATCTTCGACGCCTCGGCGATCGACAGCTTCGGCCGCGTTTCGTCGAAGGCTTCGATCACCGTCAACCCGCGGGCAAATCCACTGACGAAATCCGTTTCTCGCATCTCCCCCCCCCTAAGAACATCGCACGGCAATTTTGTGCGATATACGAACAAAAGTCAAATATCGCACAAAATATTTGACCCCTCCGCTCGTTCGGCGCTTACTGGCCCGCGAAAGAACAAGGCGCCCGCCGCCCAACCGGGACCGCAGGCGTCGATAAATAGCGACGAAGAGAGGAAACATGGCGAAGATCGTTTCGCTTGCCGAGGCCGTCGGCGAGAATGTCAGGGATGGCGACACCGTCGCCATGGAAGGCTTTACCCACCTGATCCCCTATGCCGCGGGCCACGAGGTGATCCGCCAGGGCCGCAAGGATCTCTATTTGGTGCGCATGACGCCCGACATTCTCTATGACCAGCTGATTGGCGTGGGGGCAGCACGGGGCATGAAGTTCTCCTGGGGCGGCAATCCCGGCGTCGGCTCGCTGCACCGTTTCCGCGACGCGGTCGAAAACCAGTGGCCGCGGCCGCTTGAGATCGAGGAACATTCTCACGCCGCGATGGCCAATGCCTATGAGGCGGGGGCGGCCAACCTGCCGTTTGCGACGCTGCGCGGCTACATCGGCGCTGACCTGCCGAAGGTGAACCCGAACATCAAGTCGGTCACCTGCCCCTTTACGGGCGAAGTGCTCGCCGCCGTGCCGGCGATCCGCCCGGATGTGACGATCATCCACGCGCAGCGCGCCGACAAAAAGGGCAATGTGCTGATCGAGGGCATCGTCGGCGTGCAGAAGGAGGCGGTGCTTGCCGCCAAGCGCTCGATCGTCACGGTCGAGGAGATCGTCGAGGAGCTCGCCCCACCGTCGCCAAACTCGCTGGTGCTTCCGAGCTGGGCCGTAACCGCCGTTGCCAATGTTCCGGGTGGCGCCTTCCCGTCCTATGCGCACGGCTACTACCCGCGCTCCAACGCCTTCTACATCGGCTGGGACGAGATCGCCCGCGACCGCGACAGCTTTACCGCCTGGATCAAGGAAAACGTGCTCGACGCCAAGCCCGAGGACTTTGCCAAGCACGCCGGCAAACCAGCGGCAAAAGCGGCCTGAGGAGGATAGCATGAGCGATTTTACCCCTACCGAAATGATGACGATCGCCGCTTCCCGGGCGCTTTCGAACGACGATGTCTGCTTCGTCGGCATCGGCGCCCCTTCGGCCGCCTGCAACGTCGCGCGGCTGACGCATGCTCCGGACATCACCCTGATCTATGAAAGCGGTACGGTCGGAACCAAGCCGGACGTGCTGCCGCTCTCGATCGGCGACGGCGAACTCTGCGACACGGCGCTTTTCACCGTCTCGGTGCCGGAGATGTTCCGCTACTGGCTGCAGGGCGGTCGTATCACCACCGGCTTTCTCGGCGGCGCGCAGATCGACAGGTTCGCCAATCTCAACACCACGGTCGTCGGCCCCTACGATCACCCGAAGGTCCGCCTGCCCGGCGGCGGCGGCGCACCGGAAATCGCCTCCAATTGCGGGCGCATCTTCATCACCATGGCGCTGTCGAAGCGCGGCTTCGTCGAAAAGCTGCCCTTCATTACGTCGATGGGCCACGGCGAAGGCGGCGACCACCGCGAACGGCTGGGCATGAAGACCAAGGGGCCGACCCGCGTCATCACCGATCTCTGCATCCTCGAGCCGGACCTCGAGACCAAGGAACTGACCGTCGTTTCGATCCACCAGGGCGTGACCCGCGAACAGATCGTCGAGAACTGTGGCTGGGCGATCAAGTTTGCCGACCAGGTGATCGAAACGCCCGTGCCGACGGAACTGGAACTGACGACCCTTCGCGACATCAATGCCCGCACGAAGATGGCGCACCAGGGCAACAAGGAGGCTGCATAATGGCCGAGGCTTTTATCTGCGATTACATCCGCACGCCGATCGGCCGTTTCGGTGGCTCGCTCTCTTCAGTCCGGGCGGATGACCTAGGCGCGATCCCGCTGAAGGCGCTGATCGAACGCAACACCGATGTCGACTGGGACGCGGTCGATGACGTCATCTTCGGCTGCGCCAACCAGGCGGGCGAGGACAACCGCAACGTCGCCCGCATGTCGTCGCTGCTCGCCGGCCTGCCGGTCGGCGTCTCCGGCACGACGATCAACCGGCTCTGCGGCTCCGGCATGGATGCGGTCATCGCCGCAGCGCGAGCCATCAAGTCCGGCGAAGCCGAACTGATGATCGCCGGCGGCGTCGAGAGCATGTCGCGCGCCCCTTTCGTGATGCCGAAGGCCGACACCGCGTTTTCGCGCAATGCCGAAATCTACGACACCACCATCGGCTGGCGCTTCGTCAATCCTGTCATGAAGAAGCAGTATGGCGTCGATTCCATGCCTGAGACCGGCGAGAACGTTGCCGCCGACTTCCATGTCAGCCGCGAAGACCAGGACGGCTTTGCCGTCCGCAGCCAGGCGAAGGCCGCCGCCGCGCAGAGCAATGGCCGGCTGGCGAAGGAGATCGTCTCGGTGACGATCCCGCAGCGCAGGGGCGAGCCCGTCGTCGTCGACCGCGACGAGCACCCGCGCGCAACCACAATGGAGGCACTCGCGAAACTCGGCACGCCCTTCAAGAAGGAAGGCGGCTCGGTAACGGCCGGCAACGCCTCCGGCGTCAACGACGGCGCCACCGCCCTGATCATCGCCTCGGAAGCGGCCATCAAGAAATATGGTCTGCGGCCGATCGCCCGCGTCCTTGGCGGCGCAACCGCAGGTGTGCCGCCGCGCATCATGGGCATGGGGCCGGCGCCCGCTTCGAAGAAGCTGATGGCGCGGCTGGGTCTCAAGCAGGAGCAGTTCGATGTCATCGAACTCAACGAGGCCTTCGCCTCGCAGGGCCTTGCCGTGCTGCGCGACCTCGGCATTGTCGACAACGATCCGCGCGTCAACCGCAACGGCGGCGCGATTGCACTCGGCCATCCGCTCGGCATGTCCGGCGCCCGCATCACCGGAACGGCAGCATTGGAACTGCAGGAAACCGGCGGACGGTATTCGCTCTCCACCATGTGCATCGGCGTTGGCCAGGGCATCGCCGTGGCGCTGGAGCGCGTCTGAACCACTGACCTGAGAAATGAAAAGGGCCCGGCTGTCCTGCAGCCGGGCTCTTCTCTTTCAATCCATCAGAGCGTGCAATCGCGGTGCCTGCTCACTCCGACCAGATCGCGACATCGACCGGGCCGAGCTTGCGGCCGCCGACATGGAAGGTCGCGCCGGCCGGTGCCGGGACCTCGACGGCCGTCTTGCCGTAGTTGAAGGCGAAGGTGAGCTTGCCGCGGCGGGTGATGCGCAGATCGCCGAGATCCGCTAGGGCCTCGACCGAAGCCCAGCCCAATGCATCACCGATCACCTTGTCGAGCAAGCCACCGCGCGCGCCGGTTGCCAGATAGCGCGCCTTGTCGTTGCCGACCAGCGCCGGGGCGCCGTTGCGATAGTCACCCTCGAAGGTCGCAAGCACCGTCTCATTGGTCCTGACCGTCTCGCGCCAGACGCCGGCCGGATAGGTCTCGTTGCCGTAGAGCACGCTTTCGGCATGGAATTCCGGCAGGGATTCGACACGGGCGACACTGACGTCGATCAGCTTGGCGAGCGGACCCGGCGGTAGGCCTTCGGGAATGTGCATATCCTCGGTCTTGCTACCGCTGCGTGGTCCGAACACCACCTTGGCGCTGGATGCCGCAAGCTTTTCGACGAAAGCCTGATCCGGAATGACGAGGTCGGGCGCCAGCACCAGCTGGTATCCGTCGAGGTCCGAGTGCTGGCCGATGATGTCGACGTCGACGCCGAACCTGGCGACGGTCGCGTACCAATCGAGCGCGATCTGCGAGGCGAGGTAGGTGCGGCCCTGCGGCAGCGCCCGGGTCGCCCAGCGCGAATTGTAGTCGAGCATAAGCGCGACCTTGGCCTTCTCGCGCCGCTCGCCCTTCGGCAGCCGCTTCATCTCCTCGGCGACCTGCGCGACCTCGATATAGCCCTGATCGGCCTCGCTGTTCGGTAGAAGCAGGCCCGCATGGAACTGTTCCTGCGCAAACGGCACCTGGCGCCAGCGGAAATAGGAGACCATGTCGACGCCATGCGCATAGGCAAGCCAGGTCCAGAGCCGAACCATGCCGTCGGCGGGCGACTGGTTATGCGAGGCCCAGTTCACCGGCCCTGGCTGCTGCTCCATCACCCAGACACGGCCATTGCCAACGGCGCGGTAGAGGTCGTGGTTGAAGGCCGGCTGATCCGGGTCGCCGACGCGCAGGTAGCGGCCCTTGTCTTCCGACGACAGCCGGCCGTTCAGCAGCCCGCCCATCGGATAGACGTCCCAGGAGGCGATATCGATGTCTTCGCCGACCTTGTAATGGTCGAAGTCGGTGTTCTGCGACATGAAGTTGTGCGTCACCGGGCGGCCCGGCGAGTGCTTGCGGATGATGTCGACCTGCGCCTTGTTGAAGCTCTTCACCTGGTCGGAAGAGAAGCGGATGTAATCGACGATATGGGTCGGGCTCGGCTCTTCCACGAGGTTGTTCGGAAGCTCGACTTCGTCGAACGTCAGATAGTTCATCGCCCAGAAGGCGGTGCCCCAGGCGCGGTTCAGTTCCTCGACCGTGCCGTAGCGCTCAGCCAGCCATTCGCGGAAAGCGCGCAGCGCCTCGTCGGAATAGCTGTAGATCGTGTCATGGTCGCCGTACTCGTTGTCCGTCTGCCACGCGTGCACGAAGATGTGTCTGCCGTAGCGCTCGGCCATGGCTTCGGAAATGCGTGCCGCCTCGATGCGGTAGCGGCGGCTCGAGAAGCAGTAGTGGCGACGGGCGCCGAACTTGCGCACGACACCCTTGACGTCGACGGGCAGGATGTCCGGGTAACGATCGATCAGCCATTTCGGCGGTGCGGCGGTGGGCGTGCCGAGGATCACCTTGAGGCCGGCATTGCCGAGGACTTCGATGGCCTCGTCCAGCCATTCCCAATGGAACTCTCCCGACCGCGGCTCGATCTTCGCCCAGGCGAATTCGCCGATGCGCACCCAGGCAAGGCCGAGCTCGACCATGCGGCGCGCGTCCTCTTCCCATTTCGCGCGCGGCCACTGCTCCGGATAGTAGCAGACGCCAAGCTCCAGCATGTCGGTCTGCTGTTCCTTGGCGTTGAAGCGGTTCGTTCTGGTCATCGGCATGTGCACGGGTCCGGTCCTTATCATGTCATTCGGCCGGTTGGTTCCGGCCTCGGGTCTTATCGGCGTCACCTTGAATATAAACGTTTATATTCAAAGGCATGAAGGGGTGCCCAGATTGGGCGAGCAAATCGTCAGCGGTTCGGGTTCAGGCGGTCGTCGCAGCGCTCGACGAGGTTCGGCATCAGAAGCGCCTGCAGTGCTTCCGGCGGCTCGCCTTCCATGCGCCTCAAAATGTAGGCGCCGAGCAGGCTGCTCGGCTCGCTGATCGGCAGGTAGTAGGTGGTGATCGGCGGTGCGAAATACTGGCTGACGTTGAGATCGTCGGTGGCGTTGATCACCGCGTCGCGGCCGTGCACCAGCCCGCGCTCGTGGAAGCCCGAGAAAGCGCCGAGTGCGGAGGCTTCGTTGGCGCAGATGTAGGCAGTCGGCGCATTGCCGAGCTCCGACATCGTCAGCACGTTCTCGCGGCCGAAGGCCGGCGTCAGCCGGCCGTGGGCGACAAGCGCCAGATCGTAGGGAAGACCTGCCACTTCGAGAGCACGTTTGTACGCTTCCAGCCGCGTGATGCCGTAGCTCAAATCAGAGAGCGGATTGAGCAGCGCGATGCGGCTATGGCCGCGCTCAACCAGCCGCGCCATCGACACCCGGATCATCTGCTCGTTGTCGGCGTCGACATAGGCGTGCGGCGCGTTGTGGATGCTGGTGCCGTAGGTCACGAAGGGGAAATCGGCCGCCTGCATGGTGCGGATTCGCGGGTCGTCGGCGCGGGTGCCCGAGATAATAATGCCGTCGGCCTTCTTCAGCTGCACGATCTGCTTGATGACCGCCTGGCTTTCCTCGAAATTCCTGACGGCATAGAGCGACACGCGATAGGGACTGTCTTCCAGCGCCCAGGAAATGCCGCTCAAGAGCTGGGCGTATTCGACACCTTCCCATTCGTTCTGTTTCGGCCCCGGCGCCGTCATGATGGCGGCGACCTGATAGGTCTTGCCGGTGCGCAACTGTACGCCATGCATGTTGAGCTCGTAGCCTACCCGTTCGGCCGCCTCGATCACGATTGCGCGCGTTTCCGGGCGAACCTGAGGCGAATGCTTCAGGGCCTTGGACACGGTGGCGATGGAAAGCCCCGTCTCCTGCGCGATGGTCTTGATCGTCGGTCTCTGCATGGCGTCTCGGCTCGTCACGGGTTGCTAGATCACGAAGATTTGGATCGGCTGAGCGATGCAGCCAGCTGAAGATAGACTGCGGATGTCCAGGCGAATGCCCGATCGCGAAGCCCCCTCCCCGAGCGCGCATCGAAGTTTTCGGCCATACCGCTTTTGCTGGCAAGTGAACAGAACTTTTCCGCGACCTCATGGGCCAGTTCAATCTGCCCTTGCCGGCGAAGGCCGTCCCACAGCAGCATCGTCGTCGGCGCCCAGATTGGCCCGCGCCAATAGCCGTCGTCCTCGTAGAAGGAGCTCTGCGGACTCTCGGTGGCCGGACCCCAATCGGTGATGAAACCGCCCGCGACCAGCCGTGTCACTAGCTTCTCGCGCATTGCGGGCGTCAGACGCGCGCCGAGCAGCAGCGGCATGAACTGGATGAGGTTGTCGCCCGGCAGGATTCGTTCCGGATCCGCGGCCAGCCGCGCGCCAAAAGTCTCGCCGGTCCATAGCTGTTCGAACAGCAATGCCTGTAGCTCGTCGGCCTTTTTGCGCCACATCGCCCGGCGCTCTCCATCGTCTTCGAGAAGCTCGGCCAGCGCCTCGCAGGCAAGGATCAGGAACACAGGCAGATCCGGTGACATCACCGGGCCGCCCTCGGCAAAGAAGGTGGCATTGTCCCAGCCGCTGTCGTTGCCGTGGAAATAGGACGGCAGGCTCGCCGCATCCTTGCGGCCGTAGCTCAGCCAGTAGTCGACCTGTTTGCCGATGGCATCGCGCAGGTAAGACTTGCGCTCCGTTGTCAGGAAGCCAGGATCGGCAGCCGCGATCAGCGACACTGCCCAGCCGTGCACCGGCGGCTTGGTGAAGGCGAAGAGCACGTCGCGGTCGTTGATATAGTCGGGCAACAGGCCCGAGGCGTCCTGGTGGTCGAAGATTGCAGCGAACTGATCGAAGGCCAGTTCCTGATCGAAGGCCGCGACGCCGAGCGCGGAAAAGGCGTTGTCCCAGCTCCAGATATTGATCATGTGGTTCTTGGACATGTAGATCGCCGGCCGCGTCAGCGCACCGCCGGCAGGCACGCCGTTCGCCCAGAGCAGATAGCTTGCCAGTCGATGCGCCTCGTCTTGGGCCTGGACGCCCTTGGGAACGCGTGCGTGCCATTCCGAAAACTCGGCTGCTGCACCGGAAAGAGCCTCGGCGAAACGGCCGGGCCGATCAACTGGCGGCACAGTGCGGAAGAAGTCGACATTGCCCTCGAAGGCACCTGCCCCCGAGAAGGCGAAAGACACGTCTTCGGAGTGGTCGCGCTGCCAGGCGCCGGTGACCTTCAAAGCGCCGGTGATCGCCCGCGGAATGAACTTGACGTTCTCGACCGCCGCGACGAGGCAATCCTCGCCGTTGGGGGTGCGATAGACATAGTCGTAACGCGAGCCCTCGAGATGGAAGCGCACGCCGGCCCGTCTGCCGGATATGTGCAGGCGCTCCCCTTCGCCGATGACGAAGGTCACTTCGCCCTCACCGATGCGGGCATCGAGCCGCTCCGGCGAAAGCACGAACACGGGCGTCACGGTGCTGCCTTCCGCGTCGAGAAAATCGACGCGGCAGAGGCGCCCAAGCGACGGCCGTTCGTCGCCGCCGGCGACGTGGCGAAGATAGAGCGCACGCTCGCCGTCGCGACCGGGCACCCGCATCATCGAGAGCGTCAGGAAACGGCCCCTGCGGCTGAAGGGCACGGTATCGATATCAAACAGCATGCCGTTATCCCTTCACCGACGAGCCGACCGCGCCATCCATGATGTAGCGCTGGGCGACGAAGAAGAGCGCAAGCGGCGGCAGGCAGAGAATGACGGTGATCGCCGCGATAGAGGTCACGTCCACCTCGTGCAGACCCTTGAACATCGAAAGGCCGAGCGTCAGCGTGTACTTCGACTGGTCGTTGAGGAAGATCAACGGGCCGAGATAGTCGTTCCATGCGTTCATGAAGTGGAAGGTCCCGACCAGCACCAGCGCCGGCATCATCAGCGGCAGATGGATGCGCCAGTAGATGTCGAAGGCGTTGGCGCCGTCCATGCGCGCCGCCTCGTCGATCTCCATCGGCACGGTCATGATGTACTGACGAAGCAGGAAGACGAAGAAGGCGTCGGCAAAGTAGGCAGGCACGATCAGCGGCTTCAGCGTGTTGATCCAGCCGAGCAGGTTGAACTCCATGTAGAGCGGGATCATCTTCACGTCCCACGGGATCATCATGGTGGCGAGCAGCAGGATGAACAGCGGGTCGCGGCCGGGGAAGCGGAAGCGCGCGAAGCCATAGGCAACCAGCGACGAGGAGATCAGCTGGCCGATGGTCGAGAGCACCACGACGATCAGCGAATTCGTGAGGTAGGTGCCGAAGGGCTGCTTGTTCCAGGCGGCGGCAAAGTTCTCCCAATGCCATTCCGACGGCCAGAAGACCGGCGGGAACTGGTAAAGCTCGGCCGAGCTTTTGATCGCCGTCATGAAGGTCCAGTAGAACGGCGCAATGAACAGCGCCGAGAGCAGGATGAGCGCGGAATAAAGCAGCGTCTTACGCATTGCGGTCTCCATCATTCTCGCGGACTTCGCCTTCGTAATAGACCCAGGCGGCCGACCAGCGCATGACGCCGAGGCTGAGCATGAGCACGATGATAAACATCACCCAGGAGCCGGCGGCGGCGTAACCCATGTCGAAATACTTGAAGGCGTTGTCGTAGATGTACATGGCGAAGAAATAGGTGGAGCCGAGCGGGCCGCCCTTCGTCAGAAGAAGCGCGATCGTCAGTTGTTGGAAGGCGGAGATGATCGAGGTGATGAACGTGAAGAGCAGCATCGGCCCGAGCATCGGCAGGGTGATGAAGACCATCTGCGCCCAGCCGGGAACGCCCGAGACGGTCGCCGCCTCATAGAGCTCTTTCGGGATCGCTTTCAGACCGGTCAGAAGGATCAGCATGGTGCCGCCAAGTCCCCAGAGACTGGCGATGATGATGGCGACGATTGCGAGGTTCGGATCGCCGA
>NZ_DASYHB010000035.1:0-41603 GCF_035999185.1 Ensifer sp.
GCGCGAAATCATGGAATCCGCCCGCGTCGACGGCGCCAGCGATTTCGATATCTTCGTCAAGATCATCCTGCCGCTGTCCTTCCCGGCGCTCGCCTCCTTCGCGATCTTCCAGTTCCTGTGGACCTGGAACGACCTGCTGGTCGCGATCGTGTTCCTGGGCGCCGGCCCCGATGAGCTGGTCCTGACTGGCCGGCTCGTCAACCTGCTCGGCTCACGCGGCGGCAACTGGGAGATCCTGACGGCCTCCGCCTTCATTACCATCATCGTTCCGCTGATCGTCTTCTTCAGCCTGCAGCGCTATCTCGTGCGCGGCCTGCTGGCGGGTTCGGTCAAGGGCGGCTGACATCCAAGGACTTCCAGAGACAATGAGCATGACCGAAATGAGCACTTCCACATTGCAGGCCGATCGGGACTGGTGGCGCGGCGCGGTGATCTATCAGATCTATCCGCGCTCCTACCAGGACTCGAATGGCGACGGGATCGGCGACCTCAAGGGCATCGTTGCCCGGTTGCCGCATATCGCCGCCCTTGGTGCCGACGCAATCTGGATTTCGCCATTCTTCACCTCGCCGATGAAGGACTTCGGTTACGACGTCTCCAACTACACCGATGTCGACCCGATCTTCGGCACGCTTGCTGATTTCGATGCCGTCATCGCCGAGGCGCACCGCCTCGGCATCCGGGTGATGATCGACCTCGTCCTCTCGCACACCGCGGACCAGCATCCCTGGTTCGTCGAAAGCCGGTCGAGCAGGACGAATGCCAAGGCCGACTGGTATGTCTGGGCCGACTCCAAGCCCGATGGCACGCCGCCTAACAACTGGCTGTCGATCTTCGGCGGTTCGGCCTGGGCCTGGGATCCGACGCGACTGCAGTATTATCTGCACAACTTCCTGACCTCGCAGCCGGACCTCAACCTGCACAATCCGGAAGTCCAGGACGCACTGCTTGGCGTCGAGCGTTTCTGGCTGGAGCGCGGCGTCGACGGCTTCCGTCTCGACACGATCAACTTCTACTTCCACGACAAGCAGCTGCGCGACAATCCGGCGCTGGTGCCGGAGCGCCGCAACGCGCAGACGGCCCCTGCGGTCAACCCGTACAACTACCAGGAACATCTCTATGACAAGAACCAGCCGGAGAACCTGGAATTCCTGAAGCGCTTCCGCGCCGTCATGGACGAGTTCCCGGCAATCGCCGCAGTCGGCGAGGTGGGCGACAGCCAGCGTGGCCTGGAGATTGCCGGTGAATACACCTCCGGCGGCGACAAGATGCAGATGTGCTACGCCTTCGAATTCCTGGCGCCGGAGCCGCCGACGCCGGCGACAGTTGCCGAGGTTCTGCGCAATTTCCAGAAGGCGGCCCCCGAAGGCTGGGCCTGTTGGGCTTTCTCCAACCATGACGTCGTGCGCCATGTGAGCCGCTGGGGCGCCGGCGTTGCCGATCGCGACGCGCATGCCAAGCTGCTTGCAAGCCTGTTGATGTCGCTGCGCGGCTCGGTCTGCATCTACCAGGGCGAGGAACTGGCGCTGTCAGAAGCCGAGCTTGCCTATGAAGATCTGAAAGATCCCTATGGGATCCAGTTCTGGCCCGATTTCAAGGGCCGCGATGGCTGCCGCACGCCGATGGTTTGGGATGGTTCCGCAGTCAACGGCGGCTTCGGCAGTGCGAAGCCCTGGCTGCCGGTTCCCTCAGAACATCTGACACGCGCCGTGTCCGCACAACAGGGTAATGAGGCGTCGGTGCTCGAACACTACCGTCGCTTCCTGCATTTCCGCAAAGCGCATCCGGCTTTCGCCAAGGGCGAGATCGAGTTCGTAAGCACGGACGGACCCGTGCTCGCCTTTGTCAGGAGCCACGGCAACGAGAAGCTTTTCTGCCTGTTCAACATGAGTGGCGCGCCGGCGACGGCCACACTGCCGAACGAACCGATGGCAGCACTCGAAGGGCACGGCTTCAAAGCCGAGGTGAAGGACAGAACGGTCAGCATGCCTGCTTGGGGCGCTTATTTCGCGCGGCTGGTGTGAAGGTCGGCTGGCTCTGATGAGACGAAGAACTGACGGGAAGAACCGAAGGGGAGGGTGCAATGACAGGTCTGCTGCTTAAAGATATCCGCAAGTCCTACGGCGCGGTCGATGTCATCCACGGCATCAATCTCGACATCAAGCAGGGCGAGTTCATCGTCTTCGTCGGCCCGTCCGGCTGCGGAAAGTCGACGCTTCTGCGCATGATCGCGGGTCTGGAAGAAATCACCGGCGGCGACATGTTCATCGACGGCGAACGGGTCAACACCGTGCCGCCGTCGAAGCGCGGCATCGCCATGGTGTTCCAGTCCTACGCGCTCTACCCGCACATGACCGTCTACGACAACATGGCCTTCGGCATGCGCATCGCCAAGGAGACGAAGGAGGAGATCGATCGTCGCGTGCGCAACGCCGCCGATATCCTCCAGCTCACCAAGTATCTCGACCGGTTGCCGAAGGCGCTGTCCGGTGGCCAGCGCCAACGCGTCGCCATCGGCCGCGCGATCTGCCGTGACCCGAAGGTCTTCCTCTTCGACGAGCCGCTGTCGAACCTCGACGCCGCCCTTCGCGTCGCCACCCGCATCGAGATCGCCAAGCTCAGCGAACAGATGGCGGATACCACGATGATCTACGTCACCCACGACCAGGTGGAGGCGATGACGCTTGCCGACCGCATCGTGGTGCTGTCGCAGGGGCATATCGAGCAGGTCGGCGCCCCGCTCGAGCTTTACGAACGTCCGGCCAACCTCTTCGTCGCGCGCTTCATCGGCTCGCCGGCGATGAACATCATTCCCTCGACGATCACCGCCACCGGTGCGCAGACGACGGTAAAGCTGACCGGCGGCAAGAGCGTCACGCTCGATATCCCGACGGACGGATCGCAGAACGGCAAGACGGCGAGCTTCGGCGTTCGGCCCGAGGACCTGCAGACGACGACCGGTGAGGATTTCCTGTTCGAAGGTACGGTCGCCATCGTCGAGGCGCTCGGCGAAGTCACGCTGCTCTACATCGAAGGTCTGGTCGACAAGGAGCCGATCATCGCGAAGATCCCGGGCATCCTGCCGGTGCATCGCGGCGACAAGGTTCGCTTCACCGCCGACAAGGCGAAGCTGCACCTGTTCAACGCCGACGGGCGCAGCTATCGCGTCTAAAGCAACTCCAGGAAAAGTGCGAAGCGGTTTTCCGTCCGGAGTTGCGACTTAGGCGACCAAGTCCAGGAAAAGTGCGAAGCGGTTTTCCGTCCGGAGTTGCGACGTAGACGACCAAGTCCAGGAAAAGTGCGCAGCGATTTCCGTTTGGAATTGCGTAACCAAGAATCCTTTTCTTCACCTCGTCCCGCCCGGTTTTCCGGGCGGTTTTTCATCTCATCGCCGGATCGAACCGTCTGTTAAATCTCTGCCGCTAGTCTGTATCAAAAGGGGATATGGAAAGGCATTTCGATGAACGGGGCGGCACCTGTCTTGCAGCAGCACTTCCTGAATAAGGAAGAGTCCTTCATGTACGATCGCGAGACCAGTTTCGCGATGGAGGACACGCGGAATGAGGCGCGCATCGAGTATACCGAGAAGGGCATGACGCAGTTGAGCTCGCGCCGCTGCGAGATCATCAAGCTGTCGAAGAGCGGCGCCGTGCTCGGCATCCTCACCAAGTACCAGTTGCCGCAGAATTTCTATCTGGATATTCCAAGCGCGCGCATCCAGATGGTCGGCTGCCTGTTGAAGCGGGTGCATGCGAACAACATCGTCGAAGCGCGCTTCCTGCGGCTTTTGACCGACCGCGACCTCAACCGCATCTTCGTCTACAGCACCCACCCGAACCACCGCAACCGGACGCTCGACATCTATCGCTGAGACTGGAGCGCGGGCTTGACTGCGCCGCTGCTGCAAGGAATGGTTGCGTCCATTTCAGCAGACGAGGACCGGCACCATGCAGCGACCCTATCGGCTTTCCTGCCATTGCGGCGATATCGCTTTCGAGGTTGACGAGGAGCTCGCCGGTCTTGTCGACTGCAATTGCTCGACCTGCCGCCGTTCGGGTTTCCTGCATTGGAAGGTGGACGCAGCCAACGTAAAGCTGCTCACCGAGAAGCGTCGCCTCACCAGCTACATCTGGCGCGGTCTCAATGAGGGTCACCAGTTCTGCCCGACCTGCGGCGCGCCGGTGCTGCGTAGCGGCTATCCGGACAACAAGGTCTCGATCAATGCGCGCTGCATTGAGGGCGTTGATGTCTTCGCGCTTGAAATCGAGCGCTACGACGGCCGCAACGACATGTTCCCTGGCCCGTTGCCGTAAGCGGCCTCGTCGCAACACCGTTCGAATGGATCTAATGACAAACGCCGCTCCGAGGGAGCGGCGTTCTGTCTCTCGGGATCTCTGCGTGCGCAGAGGCTCTCTAGTGGAAGAGAACGCTCGCCCCGTGATCGGCCGCACCCGCGATTGCGCGGAACGGCGCAAACAGCTCTCGGCCCATGCCGAATTCGTTGTCCGAGAGATCGGCATGCGCCGGCACGCGCGTCTTCAGCGCGATCTCCTCGACCAGCACCTCGATCGTGCCAGCGACTGCGTCGATGCGGACGATATCGCCTTCCTGGATGCGAGCGATCGGGCCGCCGTCCTTGGCCTCCGGCGTCACGTGGATCGCCGCAGGCACCTTGCCCGATGCGCCCGACATGCGCCCGTCCGTCAGGATGGCGACGCGCTGGCCGCGGTCCTGCAGGATGCCGAGCACGGTCGTCAGCTTGTGCAGTTCGGGCATGCCATTCGCCTTCGGGCCCTGGAAGCGAACGACGGCGACGAAATCGCCCTCGAGCTTGCCGGCCTTGAAGGCAGCGTTCAGTTCGCTTTGGTCATGGAAGATCTTGGCCGGGGCCTCGATGATGTGGCGGTCCGGCTTGACGGCGGAAATCTTGATAACGGCCTTGCCGAGATTGCCGGTCAGCATTTTCAGGCCGCCCGTATGCTGGAACGGATGGTCGATGGTTGCGAGCACCTTCGGGTCCGCACTCTCCTTCGGCGTCGGCACGCGCTCGACGTTGCCATCGGCGCCGAGACGGACGTCGATCTTGTAGGCGTCAAGGCCCTGGCCGACGACGGTGCGGACATCGTCGTGCAGCAGGCCGCCGCGAAGCAGCTGGCTGATCAGGAAGCCCATGCCGCCGGCGGCGTGGAAGTGGTTTACGTCGGCAAGCCCGTTCGGATAGACGCGCGCAAGCAGCGGCACAATGTCCGAAAGCTCGGAAATGTCCTGCCAGGTGAGCACGATGCCGGCGGCACGCGCCATAGCGACAATGTGCATGGTGTGGTTGGTCGAACCGCCGGTCGCATGCAGGCCGACGACGCCGTTGACGATCGAGCGCTCGTCGATCATTTCGCCGGCCGGCGTGAACTCGTTGCCCATCGCGGTGATCGCGAGAGCCCGCTTGGCGGCTTCCTTGGTCAGCGCGTCGCGCAGCGGCGTGCCGGGATTGATGAAGGAGGCGCCGGGCAGGTGGAAGCCCATGATCTCCATCAGCATCTGGTTGGAATTGGCGGTGCCGTAGAAGGTGCAGGTGCCAGGGCCGTGATAGGATTTGGACTCTGCCTCGAGCAGTTCTTCGCGGCCGACCTTGCCTTCGGCAAACAGCTGGCGGACCCGCGCCTTCTCGTCGTTCGGCAGTCCCGTCGTCATCGGCCCTGCCGGAACGAAGATCGCAGGCAGGTGGCCGAAGGTGAGCGCTGCGATGACGAGGCCCGGTACGATCTTGTCGCAGACGCCGAGATAGACGGTCGAATCGAACATGTTGTGGGAGAGGCCGATGCCGGCGGACATGGCGATCAGGTCGCGGGAAAACAGCGACAGTTCCATGCCCGGCTGCCCCTGCGTGACGCCGTCGCACATCGCAGGCACGCCGCCGGCAACCTGCGCGACGCCGCCCGCCTCGCGCGCTGCCTCGCGGATCAGGGCCGGGTAGGTCTCGAATGGCTGGTGCGCCGAGAGCATGTCATTGTAGGAGGTAATGATGCCGAGATTAGCCACGCGGTCGCCGGCGAGCGCCACCTTCTCGGCGGGGGAACAGACGGCAAATCCGTGCGCAAGGTTGCCGCAGCCAAGCACGCTGCGGTGCGGACCGCTGGATGCTGCCCGGCGAACGCGATCGAGATAGGGCTCGCGGTGCGGTTTCGAGCGCTCGACGATGCGAGCGGTGATTGCGGCAATGCGGGAATCGGCGGACATGGTCAATCCTGTTCCGGAGTCCTCACGACTCCTCATCTTCATCCAGTCATCGGTCCGGAGCGCGGCGAGCTTGGGAGAGCGCAAGTCGCGTCCCGGCATGGTCTTGGAAACACTTGCGCGTTCCCGCGGGGCGCGCCACGGGTTGCAGGTGCTTCCAGCTTTCCGTCGGGCCTGTTCGGCCCGACATCACTGTAATCTAGGGCGCCCAGTAGATTTCAACCGGCGATGCGGCACGGCGCAGCATCGCACGGATCGGCATGTCCTTCTCGTCACCGGCCTCTTCGGCCTTGGCGAGAACGGTCTTCTTGCCTTCACCTTCGATGTGCAGCACCAGAAGCCGCGCATCCTGAAGGCTGGCGAAGGTGAGGGTCAGCCGGGTCTCGCCGGCGCCTTCCGCTTCCATCGTGATCACACCGCGCGGCGTCGCCGGATCGATCGCCCGCTCAAGCTGTGACCCGCCGGGGAAGAACGACGCCGTGTGCCCGTCCGTGCCCATGCCGAGGATCGCGACATCGAACGGTGAGCCGACAGCCGCGGTTTCGCGGCTGGCGATCTCCGCTGCGGCGTCGGCCGAGGGGGCAGAATGATAGAGCGGCAGGAATGTGGCCGCAGCCGCCTTGCCCTGAAGCAGGTTGGCGGCAACGAGGCCGTGATTGGAGCGGTCACTTTCCGGTGGCACGAAACGTTCGTCGACAAGCGTGATCGTCACCTTGTCCCAGGCGATGTCCCTGTTGGAGAGCGCCCGAAAGAAGGCCTTGGGCGTCGAGCCGCCGGACACGGCGATGCTCGCCGAACCGCGCGCCTTGATGCCGGCGGAAAGGGTGCGGCTGACGGCATCGGCGAGGCCCTCCGCCAGTGCTGCACCGTTTTCGAATGTATGAAGCGTTGTCGTCATCGGCGCACCTATATCGCATCGTTCCAGGTGCGGCCGTCCCGTTCGATCAACGCGATCGACTGGCTCGGGCCCCAGGTGCCGGCAGTATAGCCCTGGACCTGCTGCCCGGTTTCCTCCCAGGCTTTCAGGATCGGGTCGACCCATTTCCATGCTGCCTCGACTTCGTCGCGGCGCACGAACAGCGTCTGGTTGTTGCGCACGACGTCGAACAGCAGCCGCTCGTAAGCGTCCGCATTGCGCACGGCAAAGGCCTCGGCAAAGCTCATGTCCAGCGAAACGTTGCGCAGGCGCATGCCGCCGGGGCCCGGGTCCTTGATCATCAGCGACTGCTTCACGCCTTCGTTCGGCTGCAGGCGAATGACCAGCTGGTTGGCCGAGATGCGCCCGGCATTGTTGTCGAAGATCGAGTGCGGGATCTGCTTGAAGGTGATGACGATTTCCGACATGCGGCCGGCAAGGCGCTTGCCGGTGCGAATGTAGAAGGGCACGCCCGCCCAGCGCCAGTTGCTGACCTCGGCCTTGATCGCCACGAAGGTCTCGGTGTTGGAAACGCCGCCTTCAAGCTCTTCGAGGTAGCCTTTGACCGGGCCGCCGGCAGAGGCGCCTGCGCGGTACTGGCCGCGCACCGTCACCTGCTCGACGTTGGAGGATGTGATCGGCTTGAGCGCGCGCAGCACCTTCAGCTTCTCGTCGCGGACCGCTTCGGCGTCCATCGAGGTCGGCGCTTCCATGGCGACGAAGCAGACGAGCTGCAGGATATGGTTCTGCACCATGTCGCGAAGCGCGCCAGCCTTGTCGTAGTAGCCGGCGCGGTTTTCAAGCCCGACGGCTTCCGACACGGTGATCTGCACGTGGTCGATATGGGCGGAGTTCCACAGCGGCTCATAGAGCGCATTGGCAAACCGCAGCGCCATCAGGTTCTGCACCGTCTCCTTGCCGAGATAGTGGTCGATGCGGAAGATCTGCTCTTCGCGGAAGACCTTGCCGATGGTGTCATTGAGTTCGGTCGCGGACGCGAGGTCGCGGCCGATCGGCTTTTCGACGACGATGCGGGTGGTCTTGGTGATCAGCTTGTGGTCGCGGATCTTTTCGGAGATGTCACCGAAGATCGCCGGTCCGACCGCGAGATAGAAGGCGCGGATGCGCTCCTTGCCCTCTTCGAGCAGCTTCTTCAGCGTGTCCCAGCCCTGGTCGGACTTGGCATCGACGGAAACATAAAAGAGCCGTGCCGCGAACTTGGCGACTTCCTCTTCCTTGTATTCGTCGGCCTTGAGATGTTCTTTCAAGGCATCGACGGCGAACTTGCGATATTCCTCATGGCTGAGCGCTGCGCGCGACGCGCCGATGATGCGGGTCGGTTCGGTAATCTGGCCTTCCAGCTGCCGGTGATAGAGCGCTGGCAACAGCTTGCGCTCGGCAAGATCGCCGGTGCCCCCGAACACCACATAATCAAATGGTTCGACGGGAATGATCTGGCTGCTCATGGGATATCTCGATCTGTTCAGGTCACGGACACATATAATCTAATCGATTTAAACGCGCTAGGGTGCGGCGCAATAAAATGCCGCCGCAAGCGCTTATCAGAACCTGTCGCGTAATGCGTACCAGCTTAGGGCGAGGAAGAGAAGGGCGGAGCGGAACCGCGTGCCGCCTGGAAAAGCCGGGATTTTCAGGGCTTTCAACAGATCGAGCTCGGTATCCTTGCCAAGGACCAGGTCCGCATAAAGCTTGCCGCAATAGTTGGAAAGCATCACGCCGTGGCCGGAATAGCCGCCGATCGAGGTGACGCCCGGCATCACTTCGCGACAGAAGGGCGTGCGCGGCATGGTAATGCCGACCGAGCCGCCCCAGGCATGGGTGATCTCGACATTGGCGAGTTGCGGATAGATCTCGCTGATCTGCCGGCGGATATGGGTCGAGATATCCAGCGGATTGTCGGCCGTATAGGCTTCGCGGCCGCCAAAGAGCAGCCGCCCGTCCTTCGACTTGCGGAAGTAGCGCACGACGAAACGCGAATCGTCGACCGACTCGCCGCCGGGGATGACGTCGGGATGATCGGAAAGCACGCTCGTTGCGCCGATGAAGGAGCGGATCGGCATGACGTGGCTGGCGCTCACCGGCTCCAGATTGCCAATATAGGCGTTGCAGGCGACAAGCACGCGGTCGGCAGTGATCGTGCCACGGTCGGTGGTGATGACGATCCCGCCCGAATTCCGGTCGATCTTCAGGGCTTTCGTCTGCTCGAAGAGGTTGGCGCCGGCAATCGCGGCCTGTTTGGCAAGGCCGACCAGCAGCTTCATCGGGTGTATATGGCCGGTGCCAGTATCGCGAATGCCGAAATGGTAGTGGCTCGATCCGAGGCGACTTGCGGTCTCCTCGCGCTCCATGAACGAGAGATGCGGATAGCCGAAGCGTGTCGCCATCGCCTCGGCATGATCGCGATAGTCTTTCTCCAAGCTCTGTTTGTGGCCGACCGAAAGCTGGCCTGGCACGAACTCGATGTCGATCTCGTTAGCGCTGGCGAAGTCGAGCACATAGCGCTTGGCGTTCTCGGCCATGGTAAACAGCGCCTGCGCCCGTTCATGGCCGAGGCTTTCCTCCGTCTCTTCCGCCCATGCCCGCTGGCCCGTGCCGAACTGGCCGCCATTGCGGCCAGAGGCACCGTCGCCGAAGCGACAGGCGTCGATCAGGGTCACGTCGACGCCCTGTCTTGCGAGGTTCAGGGCGGCTTGCAGCCCGGTGTAGCCGCCGCCGATGATCGCGACGTCGGCTTTTCGCGATCCCGGCATGACCGGATACTCCGGTCGATCCGGAACGGTCGCCTCATACCAGGAGAAACCGGGCGAGATCGGGCTTTGCCAAGGCATGGAGAACCTCTGAGATCAGACGTTGAGAAGCAGGAATTCGCGTTCCCAGGGGCTGATGACCTGCATGAAGGTCTCGAACTCGCCACGTTTGACGCCGGCATAGATGGCGATGAACTCGGGGCTCAGCACGTCGGCAAGCGACGGTGCCGATTCCAAGAGCGCCACGGCTTCGAGCAGGCCGCGGGGCAGGTCGATCTCGCCCTCATTGGCCGTGTCCTCGGTCGGTGCCGTCGGTTCCCGCTGTTCGATAATGCCGAGATAGCCGCAGGCGAGCGAGGCCGCGAGCGCCAGATAGGGGTTGGCGTCCGAGCTCGGCAACCGGTTCTCGATGCGCCGGGCGACCGGCTCCGACACCGGAATGCGGAAGGCGGTCGTACGGTTGTCGTAACCCCAGGCGGTGTTGACCGGCGCCGACATGTCGGGCGTCAGCCGGCGGAAGGAGTTCACATAGGGCGCCATCATCACCAGCGTGCGCGGCACGTAGTGCTGCATGCCGCCGATGAAGTGGAAGAACTCCTTCGATGCCGATCCGTCGGGGTTTGAAAACAGGTTGCGGCCGGTGTTGATCTCGACCACCGACTGGTGGATGTGCATCGCCGAGCCGGGCTGGCCCTGCATGGGTTTCGCCATGAAGGTGGCGTAGATGCCATGTTTCAGCGCCGCCTCGCGGATGGTGCGCTTGAACAGGAACACCTGGTCGGCAAGCTCGATCGGATCGCCGTGGCGAAGGTTGATCTCGAGCTGCGCCGGGCCTTCCTCGTGGATCAGCGTGTCGATCTCGAGACCCTGCTTCTCGGAGAAGTGGTAGATGTCGTCGATCAGTTCGTCGAATTCGTTGATGCCGGCGATCGAATAGCCCTGGCCGCCGAGGATCGAGCGACCGGAGCGGCCTTTCGGCGGATGCAGGGGATAGTCGGGATCGTCATTGGTGGCAACGAGATAGAATTCGATCTCAGGGGCTACGACCGGCTTCCAGCCCTTCTGCTTGTAGAGATCGACCACGCGCTTCAGCACGTTGCGGGGCGTATAGCTGATCTGCTCGCCCTGCGAGCCGACGATGTCGCAGATCACCTGCGCCGTCGGGTCGGTCTCCCAGGGTACGACCGAGAGTGTCGAAAGGTCGGGAACGAGCTTGATGTCGCTGTCGCGGGAATCGTAGCGGAACTGGCCAGTCTCGTCGGGATACTCGCCCGAAATCGTGTGGCGGTAGACGGCCGATGGCAGCGCCAGGGACGTGTTGGAGGTGAACTTCGAGGTCGGCATCATCTTGCCGCGAGGGACACCTGCAAGGTCGGGCGTGATGCATTCGACGTCTTCGATGCCGCGGATCTTGAGCCAGTCCGTGGCTTCCTTCCAGGTCTTCACGCCGCGCAGGGAGTGGAGGGCGGGGGGTATTTTCGAAGTTTTGCTGATTTTCGTTGTTTGTTGGGCAGCACTTCTCTTTGAGGGCATAAATCACCGGTTTTGGCTTCGGATGACGCATCATAACCACAGATTGGCAATTGGCTAGATGGGCCTACCATTGACTTTCTCCTTTGCCACCGGACAAGGAAAGGCAAACGTGTCCGAGGTGTTTCGTGGCTGAGAAGAAAGATGTGGTGATCATTGGCGCCGGTGCGGCCGGCATGATGTGCGCCATCGAGGCAGGCAAACGCGGACGCCGTGTGGCTGTGCTCGACCACGCCAAGGCGCCTGGCGAAAAGATCCGCATCTCCGGCGGCGGCCGCTGCAACTTCACCAACATCCATGCGGGGCCGAAGAACTTCCTGTCGGCCAATCCGCATTTCTGCAAGTCGGCGCTTGCCCGCTACACGCCGCGCGATTTCCTTGCCCTGGTCGAAAAGCACGGCATTTCCTGGCACGAAAAGACGCTTGGCCAGCTGTTCTGCGACCATTCGGCCAAGGACATCATCAAGATGTTGCTAGCCGAAATGCGCGATGTGAATACTGAGCTGCGCCTGGAGACGTCGATCGAAAGCGTCGAGCGTCACGGGGCGGGCTTTCGCGTGACGACGGATGACGGGCCTGTCGATGCGCAGTCGCTGGTGATTGCCAGCGGCGGCAAGTCGATCCCGAAGATGGGGGCGACGGGATTTGCCTACCGGGTTGCCGAGCAGTTCGGGCTCGCCATGATCGAAACCCGACCGGGTCTCGTGCCACTGACGCTCGATCCGGCGCAACTCGAAACGGTCGGGGAACTGGCCGGCGTTGCAGCGGACGCTGAGGCCCGTTCGGGAAAGACAGCCTTCCGCGAGGCGGTGCTGATCACCCATCGCGGCCTGAGCGGTCCGGCGATCCTGCAGATCTCGTCCTTTTGGCGCGAGGGCGAGGAAATCGTGCTCCGGCTGATGCCTGATATCGACATTGCCTCGATCCTCAAGGATATCAGACGCAGCCATGGAAAGCAGGCGGTGCAGACGGCGCTTGGCGATATCCTGCCGCGCCGGCTCGCGCAGTTCTTCGCCGACGGGGCAAAGCTGACGGGCCGTCAGCTTGCCGATCTCTCGGACAAGGCGATCAATCAGCTTGCCGCCTCGATCCAGGCCTGGGCGATCAAGCCTGCCGGCTCGGAGGGCTACCGTACGGCCGAGGTTACGCTCGGCGGCGTCGACACGAACGGGCTCGATTCCAGGACGATGCAGGCAAAGACGGTTCCGGGTCTTTACTTCATCGGCGAATGTGTCGACGTCACCGGCTGGCTCGGCGGCTACAATTTTCAGTGGGCCTGGGCATCGGGCTTTGCGGCTGGGCAGGAAGCCTAGTCATCCCGGTTTTGGGTGGATGAACTTTAGCGATTGTTAACGGATATCACTCAACCTAATTCTGGTCGGCACAGCCGACAGTTGGTGCAGCCGGATTGTCGCGGAAACGGAAATCACACTGTTTCCATTTTTTTGACTTTCCTCCGCCACCGCATGGCTGCAATATGATGGTGACTGGCAAGCCGGTTCATCCGGGCCGATCGTTGCCGGTCGATGTGACAAGGACATGATGCCATGAACCAAACACGCCGCCGTCCCCGCGCTATAGCGATCGCCCGCACCGATGAAAGCCGTCAGCAGAAGGCGGTCATCACGCGTCTCGCTCTGATCGCTTTCTTTGCCGTTGCCGCGCTCGCGACCCTCCCGGCTCTCTGGTTCTGATCACAGGTGATCGGCCCGCAGTTGGCCGGTCCGTGGGCGCGAATGACGCGCCCACACGCTGCTTGCGAATTTCCGTCGCGGGCCTGAAGCTTATACAATTTTTAATCGTTCAAAATGAATATTGCGACCGAGTGAGTTCCGTCAGGACTTCGCTGCCGGGGAGGTGGCGCGGTCCCGCAATGATTGCTGACGGACTGGCGGCGTGCGCCGCATGACTTTTTCGAAAAACATCAGCCTGTTTGCGCATCGGGTGGCTCTCGATCGTTCGCACCTTCACGTCCGTCCGTGAACGCGAAAACTGAGCGAGCCGCCAGGGGAGGCGAATGCGAGCTGCGAGCCGAGGTGTTTTCATGTTCATCGATAGAATTCTTGCCCGTTTCAAGATCCAGACGAAGGTGCTGTTTTTCATCCTGCCCTTCGTCGTCAGCATCTGTGCCGTCGGCATCACCGGTCTCTATGCATCCGGCCTGCTTCAGGGCCGCATGGAGATTTCCAACAGCGTGCTTAGGACATTGAGCGGCTTCAAGGATGTCTACGCGGGCATGAATGCCTTCCTGCATTCGACGACCGAAGAAACGCGCGACGCGGTTCAGGCGACGATTTCCACCCAGAAGGACGTGCTCTCCGAGACGGCAGCGCAGGTCGCCGGCCAGAACGGCCAGGACGAACTGAAGGCGGCGATCGCTGCGACAACCGACATCGAGGCGCGCATCGGTGGTCTCTGGACGCTGCATGTCGGCGAGCAGGACCTGCGCACGGCCATGAACGCGAACCTCGACGCGCTGCTCATCGAGCGCGCCAAGATCAACGAGGAGTCGAATCGGCTGCAATATGCGGTGCGCAAGAGCGAGAATGCCGCCAAGACCATGCTGCGCGAAGCTGAAAAGCTGATGCGCGCAAGCCGCTTCTTCAACGAATTCGGTACCGAGGTCAGCAAGGCGATTACCGTTGACGACAAGCTGAAGGCGGTCAAGGAACGCTTTCCGATGATCGGTCGCACCGAGCGCGACATCTTCCGCCTCCTGCCCAAGGACGAGAAGTCGCTCGCCGAAACCATCACGTCGGCCTCGAGCGAGATCGGCGCTATCCTGAAGGCGCCGGCCGGCCCTGAAACGCTTGCAGGCATCTCCAAATACGTCGACCGCTTCCGCACAGCGAGCTTCCGCCTGGAAGCGGCATCCGTAGGCAAGATGCGCGACGCGACCCGGATTTTCGCCGAACTCGACGAACAGATCGTCACGACGGAATCGGTGCTCACCGCCACCCGCCGGCTGTCCTCCTCGATCACCGATATCCAGATTTCGGCCGCCACCTTCATGGGCGTGACGAACGAAGGCAACCGTCAGAAGCTGCTCGACAAGTCGCTCGCCGTCCAGCAGAACATGGCGACGCTGCGTGGCGTTGCCAGTGACGGCGCCTCCTTCGACAAGATCGCCGACACGCTGATGCCGATCCTGACTGCGATGAAGAAGGATGCAGCCGCCCTCGTCGAAATCACGGTCAAGCGGACTGCCGACTTCGATGCCGCCGGCCAATCCATCAATCAGATCTGGACCGATCTGACCGTGTTTGCCGAGCAGCAAAAGGTTGCCGCCGGCACTGAGCGTCAGGAAGCCAACCAGATCTCCGTCGCCGCCACCGTTGCCGGCGTGATCATTGCACTGCTTGCCGGTATCGCCCTGACGCTGACGCTCAAAAAGCCGATTGGCCAGATCACCGCGGCGATGCGCCGTCTCGCCGACGGCCGCCTCGACACCGCGATCGACGGTGACGCTCGCCGCGACGAAATCGGCGACATGGCGCGCGCCCTTGGCGTGTTCAAGGAGAACGCGCTTTCCAAGGTCCGCATCGAGGCCGAAAGTGAAGAACAGCGCAGCCGTGCTGAAGACGAACGCAGCCGCAACGACCAGGAGAAGCGCGAACTCGACCGCCAGATCGACCTGGCTGTCAGCGAACTGGCCGCCGGACTTGGCCGCCTGGCCCAGGGCGATCTCTCGCGCCAGATCGACATTCCGTTCCACGGTCGCCTCGAACAGCTGCGCCAGGACTTCAACGGTTCGCTGATCCGCCTGCAGGACACGCTGGCGCAGATCCGCGGCAACGCCCAGGCGATCCAGCGCAGCGGCGCCGACATGCATCATGCCGCAGATTCGCTTTCCAAGCGGACCGAGGCCCAGGCTGCATCGCTTGAAGAGACGGCCGCCGCCGTCGACCAGATCACCGTCACGGTGCGCTCGTCGGCTGAACGCGCCGGCGAAGCCAATCAGGCGGTGATCCAGACCAAGCGCAGCGCCGACAGCTCGGCGGCCGTGGTCACCAACGCGATCGCCGCCATGGGACGGATCGAGGACGCCTCACGCCAGATCGAGCAGATCATCGAGGTGATCGACGACATCGCCTTCCAGACCAACCTTCTGGCGCTCAACGCCGGCATTGAAGCGGCGCGTGCGGGCGAAGCCGGCAAGGGCTTTGCCGTCGTCGCCCAGGAAGTGCGCGAATTGGCGCAACGTTCCGCGGAAGCTGCGCGCGAGATCAAGGGCCTCATCAACAAGTCGACCAACGAGGTCAATGCCGGCTCGCATCTGGTCAAGGAGACGGGTGCCGTGCTCGCCTCGATCAGCCAGCAGATCGTGATCGTCAGCCAGCATGTGGAAATGATCGCGACCGCAAGCCGCGACCAGGCCGTGGCGCTGAACGAGGTCAACGGTTCCGTCAACCAGATGGACCAGATGACCCAGCAGAACGCGTCGATGGTGGAAGAGGCGACAGCGACAAGCAGCGCGCTCGCCCAGCAGGCCGACACGCTGATGATGCTGGTAGAGCAGTTCCGGCTGGAGCCGGAAGCGGACGACTACGGCAACTATCGGGCGGCTTAAGCCGCCTGACGGATCACCGGATGCGGGAACGAAGTCCCGCATCCGGTCAAGCGCACGGCAGGCCGATGCTTGGTGCGCGATATAACAAGGCTGGGGCTAATATTGCACCGCGTGGCCGCAGGGCTGCGCGGTGCATTTTTCATCCGCGGTCGGACGCCTTGCCCGGCTTGCGGCGATCGTCGCTGTCACGGCGCAAAGAATGCGTTTCAGCAGCCCCGGCGGCTTCGGATCGAAATCCTCGTCCCAGCGGCGGTTCTTCAGGGCCAGGTCGACGATAAAGACCATTGCCATCGTATCCATTGTGATGCTCCTCGTGTGATGGGCATCCCTTCTTTTATGCATCAAAGTCTGTTTTACATACACTCGATTTCCGCCTATGTTTTTCATTCATGAAAGACCTGGATTGGGATATTTATCGCTGTTTCATGAGCGTGGCGCGCACCGGCGGTCTCACCGGGGCCGCGCAGGCGCTCGGCTCGAGCCCGGCCACCATTGGCAGGCGGATGCTGGAGCTTGAGGAGCGCACGGGCCGAGCATTGTTTCTGCGCAGCCAGACCGGCTACCAGCTCACGGGCGAGGGCGAGCTTCTCTTCGATCAACTGCAGGAAATGGAAGCAGCGGCCCGACGGGTCGAAAGTTGGCGGCGCGAGGGCGAGGGGGCAACCATCCGCATTACCGTCGGTACCTGGATCGCCTGGTTGCTGGCTGAGAATTTTCCCGCACTTTGCAGCGAGAAGGACGGTTTCAGCCTGGCTTTGACCATCGGTGAAACACGCGCAAGCCTCGCCTACCGTGAGACGGATATCGGGATCCGCGCTTTCGAGCCGGAGGAAAGCTATCTGGCGGCAAGCCCCGTCGGCGACGTCGCCTATGCTGCCTATCGCCAAAGAAATGCACCGCCGGCCGCCAACGCCCGATGGGTGGCGGTCGCCGAGGAGGACGCAATCTCGGCCTATCTTCGCTGGCCCCGCGAGCAGGAGGAGGGGCGGGCGGAACGACGGATTGTCGCCACCGTCACGCGACCGCGCTCACTGCTCGATCTGGCGCGCGCCGGTGCCGGATGCGCGGTGCTTCCCTGTTTCGTCGGCGACCTCGATCCGTTGCTGGAGCGGGCCGGCGAAGAGATTGCAGCACTGCGGCATCGGCAATGGATCGTGATGAACAACGAGGACAGGCATCGCAGGGAGATACGCACGGTCGTCGATCGCATGACCAGGCTTCTGCGCAGTCACGCCGACGTCTTTGCCGGTAAGCGACCCCGCCGCGGCTAGAACGCGTTTCAGAAGACACTAGGTCGGGCGGCTTGTTCTCAGCGCATCAGAAGCTTGATCAGCGCGGCCTGCGAATTGACCCGGGTCTTGGCATAGACACTCTTCAGCTGCGTGCGGATCGTCTCGTAGCTGACGCAGTTGGCGCGCGACATTTCCTTCAACGTCAGCCCTGCGGCGATGCCCGACGCGATACGTATTTCCGCAGGCGTCAGCCCGTAGTGGTCCTTCAGATGGTCCAGGCGCTGTTCGCCGGCGACTGCACTGGCAGGTTCGATCAGCACGGCAACCGTCGGTCCTTCGAGCAGTTCGGTGAAGATGCTGGAGCCACGCCGGATCAGCGTAACGCGAAAGGCGTTGCCTTCGGAGGTCCTGACGATGCGGACCTGGGGCTGTGTGGCGCTGCCGATCGGCCAAGCCAGGAGCCCCAGCGCAACGCTGGCCTCCGCTTCGCCCATGAGCAGGCGCCCGTTGACGGTCACTCGGAACGGCGCGCCGCCTGCCGTCATCCGCGCGGCATTTTCGTTCATCGAGCGAATGCGCAGATTGTCACCGACATAGATGACGCCGACGCCGATCGTGTCGAGCAAAGTCCGGCCTTCATGCTGCTCGGCCATCATCAGGTCGCGTCGGCGCAGGAAGTCGAAGGCGCGTTTCAGGTGGGGAGCAAGGGCCGTATATTGATCTGCTGCCTGCTGGTTGAGGTCTTCGTCGGTGGACGACGTGCAGGTCGATATCAGCAGCGTGCGCGTCGGGCTGCGCACAATGGTCACGCCGACGGTGGTTTCGCAGTCGGTCTGGCGCTTGAGCCAGTCATGGTAGAATTCCGATTTGAGCAAGTCCTTGCGTGCGACGATGTCCTCGCCGGAGAGACCGCGCCCGACCGGCACAAGCACCGATTTCGGTATCCAGGGATTGATGGCTGCGAAATGGCTGTTGAACTGCTCGATCGCCTCTGGAGTAAAGCCCGAGACATAGGGCACGAATGACGCCGGCGACGCGAGATCGTGGTAATGCAGAGCGGAACGCCCGTTGGGCATCGTCGTTGCCAGCCGATCGAGGAAATCCTGCCAGCCGCAGTCTCCGAAGGCGGCGCCGTAGATCATGTCCGTCAATTCGGCCGTATCGGCAGCTTTCGTCGATCGATACATGCGTGCCTGTCCCTCAGGTAGCTTTGGCTAATATAGCCAGCTGCGGCCGATTCGAGCAACTTGAAATAGCAGGCGACGCGCTTTGGTTGTATACGATATTCGTCCGACAACGCAGAATGGCCGGCGTTTCTGCCGGCCATTTAAGGCTTTCGCGTCACGGTATCTGGTGGCCCAATTGCTCAGCCGGCAATCATAGATTGCAATTGCCGCTGCGACTGGATGGCTGGGACGAGCGAGATCAGCGCCATCGTCAGTGTCATTGCGGCGAGCGTCATGGTCTGCTTTGGGTCACGATGACCGGGATCAGGAGATCCCCCCAATTGCCCTCGCCATGGTGGCGCGCCGAGCGTACCAGCTCGACCGAAACGCCGGCATCAACGGCCTTCATGACGGACTGGTTGAGGCGGTGCAGGTCGTTGGCGACCATGCGGATCGCTGCCTGTTGGTCCGGGGTCATCGCCGAAGACTGTTCCTCGGCCCGTTCCTTGACGCGTGTCTGGACTGTCATTGGACTTCTCCTTGTGGTTCGAGGTTTGTTTTGAAGTGTTCGGGGAGCGCGGCGGGCAGGGATTGCCGCGCTCCCCTGCCGTTCACTCTGCGGCCGGGCGGAACTGGTCGTGCTCGGTCGATTCCTTCATGGCGGTCGTCGAAGATTGGCCGCCGGTGATGGCCAATGAAACGGCGTCGAAATAGCCGGTGCCGACTTCGCGCTGGTGCTTGGTCGCCGTGTAGCCGTTGACCTCGGCGGCAAATTCCGCCTCCTGCAGCTCCGAATAGGCGGCCATCTGGCGGGCCTTATAGCCGCGGGCAAGCTCGAACATGCCGAAGTTCAGCTGGTGGAAGCCGGCAAGCGTGATGAACTGGAACTTGTAGCCCATCGCGCCGAGTTCGCGCTGGAACTTGGCGATGGTCGCGTCGTCCAGGTTTTTCTTCCAGTTGAACGACGGCGAGCAATTGTAGGCGAGCAGCTTGCCCGGATGTGCCTTGTGCACGCCCTCGGCGAACTTGCGGGCCTGTTCCAGGTCCGGCTTGGAGGTTTCGCACCAGATGAGGTCGCAGTGCGGCGCATAGGCGACGGCGCGGGCGATGCAGGGCTCGATGCCATTCTTCACCTGGTAGAAGCCTTCGACCGTGCGGCCGGCATCATAGTCGACGAAGGGACGATCGCGCTCGTCGATATCGGACGTCAGAAGCTTGGCGGCTTCCGCATCGGTGCGGGCGATGACCAGCGTCGGCGTGCCCATGACGTCGGCGGCAAGGCGCGCCGCATTCAGGTTGCGGATATGGGCCGCGGTCGGGATCAGGACCTTGCCACCGAGATGGCCGCACTTCTTTTCGGACGCCAGCTGGTCCTCATAGTGGACGCCGGCAGCACCCGCCTCGATGAAGGCTTTCATGATCTCAAACGCGTTGAGCGGGCCGCCAAAGCCGGCTTCTGCGTCGGCAACGATCGGTGCGAACCAGGTGTCGACAGAAAGGCCCTTGCCTTCGGAGGTCTCGATCTGGTCGGCACGCTGGAGCGTGCGGTTGATGCGCTTGGCCAGTTCCGGTGCAGCGTTTGCCGGATAGAGCGACTGGTCCGGATACATTGCCGAGGCGGTGTTGGCATCGGCAGCGACCTGCCAGCCCGAGAGATAGATGGCTTTGAGGCCGGCGCGGACCATCTGCATGGCCTGGTTGCCCGAGAGCGCGCCGAGCGCGTTGACGAAGTCTTCCTCGTGAATGAGTTTCCACAAGCGGTTCGCGCCCATTTCGGCGAGCGAATAGCGGATCTCGACGGACCCACGCAGCCGCTTCACGGTCTCGGCGGTATAGGGGCGTTCGATACCGTCAAAGCGGCCCTGCGGTGCGCTCGGAACCAGCTTGTAAAAATCAGTCATTACATCCTCCTGTCAAAATTCGGACATCCATTCGACTTTCGTCTCGTGGTGCATTCTGTTGCGAGTTCATGTGACAGTTTTTACATTGCGCTGCGGAAGTCAGCCATTGAAAACAACAAAGCGAAGTGTTAAAAAGGGTTATCTTGTCTTGCCTTTGACAGGTCTGCGCAGTAAATTTGTAAATACTGTAAATGGTGGCGCGATCGCGGAATTGTAAAGGTAGTTACAAATGGCCGAGAACAAGATCTTCGCGGGTCCGCGCGTCCGGCGTATCCGCAACGGCCTGTCTTTGACGCAGACGGCCATGGCCGAAGCCCTCGGCATCTCGCCTTCCTATCTCAATCTGATCGAGCGCAACCAGCGGCCGCTGACGGTCCAGCTGCTGTTGAAGCTCGCCTCGGTCTATAAGGTCGATCTCGATGAGCTGCAGGGGGAAACCGGCGGCAGCCTCACGCAGCTGCGCGAGGTCTTCGCCGATCCGCTGCTGGCCGCCGAACTGCCGGGCGACCAGGAGCTGATCGAGGTTGCCGAGGCGGCCCCCAATGCGGCCGGCGGCGTCGTCAAGCTTTACCGCGCCTACCGCGAGCAGGCAGCGCGGCTGAAGGATCTTGCCGATCTGTTGGCGGGGCAGGGCCATATGGAGGCGCTGTCCGGCACGCGGCTGCCGATGGACGAGGTGCGGGAAACCTTCGAGGCGCGACCCAATTACTTCGCGGGCATCGAGACCGCCGCCGAGGCGTTCCACGAAACGCTTGCTCCAGGTGAGGATCTCCTGGCTGCGCTTAAGGGCTGGCTGAAGAAGGAGCACGGCCTCGTCGTGCGCAGCCTGCCGGTGCATGCGATGCCCAATCTGCGCCGGCGCTTCGACCGGCATTCCATGCGCCTGTTCATCTCCGAGCGGTTGTCGCCCTATGACCAGTTGCGCGAGATCGCCATGGAAGCGGTGTCGATCGCCTGCCACGAGGCTATCACCGCCGAACTCGGCACCTTCAGATTTTCAACCGCCGAGGCGCGCCGCATCGCCCGCTTCGAACTGGCGCGCTACGGCGCCCATGCGTTGATGATGCCCTATGCCGCCTTCGTCGCGGCCGCGCAGCGGGCGAATTACGATATCGATGTGCTGCGCGCCCGGTTCCAGGTTTCGTTCGAACAGGTGGCCAACCGTCTGACCATGTTGCAGCGGCCCGGTGCGCAAGGCGTTCCGTTCTTCCTGATGGAGATCGACAACGCCGGCCATCGCCTGCGACGCGCTGGCGCGTCAGGCTTCCCTCAGACGAAGTTCGGCGGCGGCTGTCCGAAGCTCAATATCCACGCCGCCTTCTCGATGCCGGGGCAGATCCTGGTCGAGCGTGTCGAAATGCCTGACGGCGCCGAGTTCCTGACCGTGGCGCGCACGCTCGATGGACCACAGGCCGGCTTTCACGAACGGGTGCGTCGCACCGCGCTGCTGGTCGCTTGCGAGGCGTCCTTTGCCGGCGATGTCATTTATGGTTCCGCGGCGCAGTCAGCGATCGCGGTCGGTGCTGCCTGTCGTCTGTGCGAGCGCCAGGGGTGTCTTGCGCGCGCCGAGCCGCCCGTCACCCGTCCGCTCGGGCTCGACGAAATGGCGACCGGGCTCAGTGTGTTCGATTTTCAGTAGCTGACGGGGTGCTGGTTCGGCAGCAAAGGCGCGTCCGGCGCGAAACATTCGGCCGGGAGCCCAGTGGTGTAGCCGCGGGTGATGTGGGCCTTGTCCGCATAGGCCTTGTTGCGCATCAATATCGCATGCAGTTCCGGCAGGTTATAGAACGGCACACCCGGATAGAGGTGATGCTCCAGATGGTAGTTGATGTTGTGGGGCGCGAAGAACAGCTTCTCCCACTGATGCGGATAGACCGTGCGTGAACTCGTCAATTCATCGCCGTAATCCATGCTGCCAAAGTGCTCCGCGACGCTGCGCACATAAAGAAAGAGGCAGAAGAAGGTGAGGAATGGCGCAACCCAATAGAGCGCCACTTCCTGCCATAGGCCGAGGAGCGTGATGATAGTGCCCGCCGTCAGGTAAAAACCGAGGCGCACCAGCTTGTATTGTAGCGTCGAGCGGTCGTTTTTGCCCATGCGCTTGGCCATATGCAGCAAGTCGCGCAGTGAATTGACCGCGACGAGATAGCCAAGCAACTGCGTGATGCCACGGGCAAGCTTCTGCGGAAAGGTGAACTGCGCCATGCCGAGCTTTGCCGCCCAGTCCGGATCCTCGTCGGTGTTGGCGTGCTGGTGGTGGGCGAGATGGTTCTGGCGATAGCCGTCGACGGTCGCAAGCACCGGCCATGCGAGCAGCAGATCGCTCATCCAATCGCTAAGCCTGCGATTGCGAATGATGCGATAGTGCGCGGCTTCGTGGACCATGCAGCCGAGCGCATGCATGCGTCCGGCAATGAGCACGACGGCAAGCAGATAGACGATCGGATTGCCGGCATACTCGCTGAACCCGATCGCTGCTGCGATCACCGCCCAATCGAAGGCGATGGCCATGAGGGCCTTTCGAGGCTCAAGCACCGAGAGGCGCTTCAACTCCTTGGGATCGATCCTGCGGTTTTTCCCGCTGACGACCTGCTCACCCATGACAACACCCGGACACTGATACACAACCGCCGCGAAAATCGCATGGCGATCATGGTTAATCAACCGTGAATGGTGATCTGTCCACGGGCTGCGGCGGCGTGGCCAACGGCGATGGTGAGGCGGGTCGACAGGCGGCGGGCTCCTGGACTGGCGCCATAAGTGCCCGTTTTTCCTCGACTTGTGAAAATCGTGAGGCAGACGTGACGGCGCGTCGCATTGGCATGAAAGCGCTTGAGGTTATCAACAAACATGCCTAACCTCCGGCCCTGAGCGAAGCGTATTGCACGGAGTTCCGGCGTGCCGGACCCGAAATGAAAAACCAAGAGGGGAGTTGTATGTCCAAGCTCATCGTCACAACCCTGGCGGCAGCCGTGCTGGCCGGCTCGACCATGCTGGCCTCGGCGCAGGAGCGCGTGGTCAACGTCTATAACTGGTCGGATTACATCGACAGCAGCATTCTGGAAGACTTCACCAAGGAAACCGGCATCAAGGTCGTCTACGACGTCTTCGATTCCAACGAGATCCTGGAGACCAAACTGCTTGCAGGCGGTTCCGGCTACGACGTCGTCGTGCCGACGGCGACCTTCCTGCAGCGCCAGATTGCTGCCGGCGTGTTCCAGAAGCTCGACAAGTCGAAGCTGCCGAACCTGTCCAACATGTGGGACGTCATCACAGAACGCACGGCCAAGTACGATCCGGGCAACGAGTACGCCATCGACTACATGTGGGGAACGACCGGGATCGGCTACAACGTCGAAAAGATGAAGGCGATCCTCGGCACCGATGAAAAGCCGAACTGGGACGTGCTGTTCAAGCCGGAGCTGGCGGCCAAGTTCAAGGATTGCGGCATCCACGTCCTCGATTCCCCAACCGATGTCATGCCGTCCGCGCTTGCCTATCTCGGTCTCAATCCGGACAGTCACGACGCCGCAGATCTCGAAAAGGCCGCTGAGCTTCTCTCGAGTGTCCGCCCCTACGTGCGCAAGTTCCACTCGTCGGAATATATCAATGCGCTCGCCAATGGCGACATCTGCCTCGCGCTCGGCTTCTCCGGCGACGTCTTCCAGGCGCGCGACCGCGCGGCCGAGGCCAAGGCCGGTGTAACCGTCGACTATGCGATCCCGTCCCAGGGCGCCCAGATGTGGTTCGACATGCTGGCGATCCCTGCCGATGCGCAGCATGTCGAGGAGGCGCATGCGTTCCTCAACTACATGATGAAGCCCGAGGTCGTGGCCAAGGCGTCCAACTACGTCTTCTATGCCAATGGCAACAAGGCCTCACAGCAGTTTCTGGACAAGGCGGTGCTCGAAGACAGCGCCATCTACCCCTCGGACGCGGTGATGCGGAAATTGTTCACCGTGACGCCCTTCGAGGCGAAACAACAGAGGGTGTTGACCCGACTCTGGACCAAGGTCGTCACCGGCCAGTAAGAGCGGAAAACGAATTGCCCGGACCTCAAAATCCGGGCAATTTTCTTAAGGGGGCACCGGGGAAAACGAGAGTGCCCATCGGCTATATCATTCGGGGATAGATGATGAAGTCACTCGGCAGTATCAGGCGGTCCTTTGCCCCTTGGGCGGATCCTGCTTCCAAGCCATTCATTTCCTTCAAGAACGTGACCAAGAGGTTCGGCGACTTCACCGCTGTCGACGACCTGTCGCTGGACATCTACACACGCGAGTTCTTTGCGCTTCTGGGTGCTTCGGGCTGCGGAAAGTCGACGCTTCTGCGCATGCTTGCCGGCTTCGAACAGCCGACTTCAGGCGAGATCATTCTTGACGGTCAGAGCCTTGCGGGCATTCCGCCCTATCGCCGACCCGTCAACATGATGTTCCAGTCCTACGCGCTCTTCCCGCACATGACGGTGGAGAACAACATCGCCTTCGGCCTCAAGCAGGACGGCATGCCGAAGGCGGACATCGCCGCGCGCGTCCAGCAGATGCTGAAGCTCGTCAAGCTTGAAAAATTCTCCCAGCGCAAGCCGCACCAGCTTTCGGGCGGTCAGCGCCAGCGTGTTGCCCTTGCTCGCTCGCTTGCCAAGCGACCGAAGGTGTTGCTGCTCGACGAGCCGCTCGGTGCGCTCGACAAGAAGCTGCGCGAGGAAACCCAGTTCGAGCTGATGGACCTGCAGCAGGAGCTCGGCCTCACCTTCGTCGTCGTCACCCACGACCAGGAGGAGGCGATGACGATGGCCGACCGCATCGCGGTCATGAGCCACGGCAAGGTCATCCAGGTCGCGACCCCGGCCGAGATCTATGAGGCGCCGAATTCTCGCTTCGTTGCGGACTTCATCGGCGACGTGAACATCTTCGAAGGAGCCGTAGCCGGGACCGAAGGCGGCTATGTCCGCCTTGAAGGCACCAACGGGTTCCCGATCCGCATGGCGTCTCCCGAAACACCGGCGACCGGCGCGAAATCGGCAGTCGCCATCCGCCCGGAAAAGATCCGGGTCAGCCGCCAGCCGCCGGCACACGCCCCCGTGAACGCCGTCGAAGGCGAGATCTGGGACATCGGCTATCTCGGCGACATGACCGTTTTCCACGTTCGTCTGAAGGACGGACGGGTGATCAAGGCGTCGTCGCTGAACGCGGTGCGCGCCGTCGAGGATCCGCTCGGCTATGACCAGGAAGTCTGGATTTCCTTCGGCGAAGACGCCGGCGTCGTTCTGAAGGATTGAGATCATGTCCCGTCTCGCTTCCGCCGTCTTCAGCCGCCTCGTCATCATCATCCCCTATGCCTGGCTGCTGTTTTTCTTCCTGATCCCCTTCTTCATCGTCTTCCGCATCTCGCTGTCGCAGACGGCGGTGGCGATGCCGCCCTATACGCCGGTCTTCGATCTCGTCGGCGGCCTGTCGGGCATCATCGAGAACGTGAAGGAGTTCAGCTTCGACAATTACGTCTGGCTGACCGAGGACGTCCTCTACTTCAACGCCTATGTGTCGAGCGTCATGATTGCGGCGATCTCGACCGTCCTGACGCTGCTGATCGCATATCCCGTCGCCTACGGCATGGCGAAGGCGCCGAAGACCATCCGACCGACGCTGCTGATGCTGGTGATCCTGCCGTTCTGGACAAGCTTCCTGATCCGCGTCTATGCCTGGATCGCGATCCTGAAGCCCGAGGGACTGCTCAACCAGTTTCTTCTTTCGATCGGTGTGATCGATCAGCCGCTGATCATCCTCAACACCAATTGGGCGATCTATATCGGCATCGTCTATTCCTACCTGCCGTTCATGGTGCTGCCGATCTACTCATCGCTGGAAAAGATGGACCACACCCTGACGGAAGCCGCGCTTGATCTTGGCTGCACGCCATTTACCGCTTTCTGGCGGGTGACGTTCCCGCTGTCGTTAGCGGGTGTCGTTGCCGGTTGCCTGCTCGTCTTCATCCCCGCCGTCGGCGAGTTCGTTATCCCGGATCTGCTCGGTGGCTCCGAAACATTGATGATCGGCAAGACGCTCTGGAACGAATTCAACGCCAACCGCGACTGGCCGGTGTCTTCGGCGGTGGCCACGATCCTGCTTCTGATCCTGGTGCTGCCGATCGTCTATTTCCAGAACGCACAGGCCAAAGCCGACAGCGAGGGGAGGTAGGACATGGGCAACTGGTCACGCTTCAACATCGCTTCGATCGTGCTCGGCTTTGGCTTCCTCTACCTGCCGATCGTGCTTCTGGTGATCTTTTCCTTCAACGAGTCGAAACTGGTCACGGTCTGGGCCGGTTTTTCGACCAAGTGGTACACGCAGCTCTGGCACAATCAGGCGCTGCTCGATGCCGCCTGGGTGACGATCCGTGTCGCGCTGATCTCGGCGACCTGCGCCACCGTGCTTGGAACGCTCGCTGCTCTGGCGCTCGTTCGCTTCACGCGCTTTCGCGGTCGCATGCTGTTTTCCGGCATGGTCTATGCGCCGCTGGTCATGCCCGAGGTGATCACCGGCCTGTCGCTGCTATTGCTCTTCGTCGCGATCGGTCTCGACCGCGGCTTCTGGACGATCACCCTGGCGCACATCACCTTTACCATGTGCTTCGTCGCGGTCGTCGTGCAGTCGCGGCTTTTAAGCTTCGACCAATCGATCGAGGAGGCGGCGCTCGATCTCGGGGCGACGCCGGTCAGGACCTTCTTTGCCATCACGCTGCCGGTAATCGCGCCAGCGGTGTTTTCCGGCTGGGTTCTCGCCTTCACCTTGTCGCTGGACGACCTCGTGATTTCGAGCTTCACCACCGGACCGGGCGCCACCACGCTGCCGATGAAGATCTACAGCCAGGTGCGGCTCGGGGTGACGCCTGAGATCAACGCGATCTGCACGATCCTGATCGGCATCGTCGCGATCGGCGTGGTCGTTGCTTCCATCGTCACCAAACAGCGCGAGGCGCAACGCGAACGCGACGAGCGGGCGGCTTTCGCCCAGTGACCGGGCGGTTAGATGCTGGTTCTAAAAGGACGGCCGGTGTTGTCACACACCGGCCGTTTTCAGTTCGGTTCGCCGAGAACCGAAAGGGGTGAGATCACTGCGTTCGGCCAGGAGCCGCCGACGAAGAAGCGCAGTCTTTGGTCCGCATTCAGAGCGTCGGTGTAGGTGCCGGCCAGCGCCAGGCTGCCGGTGCGATAGGGGATGACGCCGTTGACGGAGAGATTTCCTGACTGCCCGGTGAACAGCGCCCGGTTCAGTCGCGCCGATCCCTGTTCAAAGGTCGCCTCGATGTCGGCGGTCTGAAACGCGAAGCTGCCATCGCTTGCCTGCGCCAGCGAGAAGAACTCTCCGGCGCGCACCAGGTCCGCGAAGGCCTTGGGATCGAAGCCGAAAAGGCTGCCATTGGCGAGGGACAGCCGGATGCGACCGGAGGCATCGGCCGCCTGTTTCGCCCAGAAGGGGTGGGCTGTCGTCAGGTCGAAGTTGACATTGCCCCGGCCATTGGGAACAGGCCCGCTAAAGCCCAGGCCGGAAAGAGCCGAGGCAAGGTCGGCGTTTTTCAAGACCAGCTCCAGCTTGCCGCCATTTGCCAGGCCAGCTTCGGAGACGGAGATCCGACCGCTGAGCCTGCCGTTGGCGTAGGTGCTGTCGGCGATGTCGATGGAGGCGCGGCCATGATCGATGATGACGCCGGCGGCAAGATCCGACAACCGCACCGGACCGACGACGGCCTCCTGCGCCGACAGTCGGATGTCGGCGCGCACGCTGCGGGCAAAGGCGTCGCTCACGCGCTGAATGATTTCGTCGCGCTCGGATGACAGCTGTTCGATGAGCGGCTGCAGCCCGTTGAGGTCGATATGGTCGAAGGCGAGCGTGCCTTCCAGTCGAGGTACGCCGTTGGGTGGTGACGCGATATCGAGAATGCCCGTGGCCGTGGCGTCGCCGAGCGTCATTTGCAGCTCGTCGAGCTTCAGCGAGGCGTCATTGCTCGTCACGTTGGCGCCAAGACTGAAACTCTTGTCCGGCAGCGTGGGGTCCGCCGTCCCCTGATACCATGTGGCAAGGGCCTGCAAGGATACCGTCGAAATCTGCAGCCGCCCCGTCACGATTGGCGTCTGGGAGATGTTGCCGGTGCCTTCGAACGAAAGGTTGAGCGGAGTCGAAGTCAGCGATGTCTTCAGCGCGGCGTTCCGACCGGCAAGCAGAGTGAGCGGTTCGTTGCAGTCGAGCGTCCAGTTCACCAATTGCCCGCCAAGGCTGCCCGAGAGCTGAGCGCTCAGGTGATCGGAGAAGTTGGGCCACTTGATGGTGCCGGATATGCCGGAGAATTCCTGTGTCCGGTTGGTGACCAGATCGATGATCTGCAAGCGCCCGTTCTCGACCGTGACATCGCCGAACGGGGTGTCATCGTCGTCGTCAATCGACGATCCGGGCACACTTAACCAATGCGGACGCTGCCAGTTGAGTGTGCCATCCGTCTGGCGCTGTAGCGTGACGACAGGCTCGATCAGCTGCATGTCCTTGAGCTTCGGCGTGCCGGTGAAGGCCGACAGAAGGCTGAAAGAGGCGGTGATGCGGCCGATATGTGCAAGCTTGCGCGACGTCCCATCGGCGGTTTCGATCGTCGCTGCGCGGAGCGTCAGGGTCGGTTCGGGCCAGAAACTGATCTCGGGATCACTCGCGATGCGGCTTTTCCCACCCGACCAGGCGTCGAGCATGTGTTCGACGGTTGGGCGCACGTCAGCGGTCGATATCAGCAACGGGAGTGCGGCGTTGTAACCGGCTGCAAGGCCGACGCCGATTGCCGCCGGCCAGAGGAAGTGGCGGCGGCTCAGTCGCGACCATGGGCGTGCGTCGCGCATCATATGCAGGAAATTCCGTGTCATGTCCGCCTGGTCGCCGTCGCTTGGATCACGTTTGTTGGATAGGCCTTCGGTCCTCAGAAATCAAATGCGACGGACAGGAAACAGACAGGTAAATGTCGTCGGCTCGACGCCGAGGCGATTGTGGATGCTGTTTATTTTGCGATGCAGCATGGTATAGAGGGCATGGAGCAGGAGTGGAGGAAAGCATGCAAGCAGAGCAGCCGTTGTGGGTCCCAGGTCCGGATATCCTTGCGCATAGCCCGATGGCCGAGTTCATGGCCTGGTGCAGCAACCGTTTCGGCCAGACCTTCGCGGACTATGACGCGTTCCATGCCTGGTCGGTTACCGAGCGGGGCAACTTCTGGACCGCCGTCTGGGACCACTGCGGGGTGATCGGTGAGCGCGGCGAGACGGCGCTCGTCAACGGCGACCGCATGCTCGATGCCCGGTTCTTCCCGGACGCAAAGCTGAATTTCGCCGAGAACCTGCTGCGCGAGACCGGTGACGGCGACGCGCTGGTGTTCCGTGGCGAAGACAAGGTCAGCTATCGTTTGTCATGGAACGATCTGCGCGCACTGGTGTCGCGGCTGCAGCAGGCGCTGAAGGCTGCGGGCATCGGCAAGGGCGACCGTGTCGCCGCCATGATGCCGAACATGCCGGAAACCATCGCGCTGATGCTGGCGACGGCCTCGATCGGGGCGATCTGGTCGTCCTGTTCGCCCGACTTCGGCGACCAGGGCGTTCTCGACCGGTTCGGCCAGATCGCGCCCAAGCTGTTCATCGCCTGCGACGGCTATTGGTACAATGGCAAACGCCAGGACGTCGATGCCAAGGTGCGCGCGGTTTCCAAGGCGCTTGCGGTGCCGGCGCTGGTTGTTCCCTATGCCGGCGACAGCGCGGCCCTGGCAGCGTCGATCGCAGGCGGCGTGACCTTCCAGGATTTCATCGCGCCCTTCGAGGCGAAGGCCCTGACCTTCGAGCGCCTCCCCTTCAGCCATCCGCTTTACGTGTTGTTCTCATCGGGCACGACCGGTGTTCCCAAATGCATCGTCCATTCGGCCGGCGGCACATTGCTGCAGCATCTGAAGGAGCATCGGTTCCATTGCGGCCTGCGGCGCGGCGAGAAGCTGTTCTATTTCACCACCTGCGGCTGGATGATGTGGAACTGGCTGGTCTCGGGCCTCGCGGTCGGAGCAACGCTCTGCCTGTTTGATGGTTCGCCCTTCTACCCCGATGGCAACGTGCTCTTCGACTTCGCGGCCGCTGAGAAATTTGCCGTGTTCGGCACCTCGGCGAAATACATCGATGCCGTGCGCAAGGGCGGCTTTGAGCCGAAGAAGACGCATGATCTGTCGAGCCTCAGGCTCCTCACCTCGACCGGCTCGCCCTTGTCGCCCGAGGGCTTCTCCTTCGTTTACGAAGGCATCAAGTCGGACGTCCAGCTGGCATCGATTTCGGGCGGCACCGACATCGTCTCCTGCTTTGTTCTCGGCAATCCCCTGAAGCCTGTCTGGCGCGGCGAGATCCAGGGGCCGGGTCTCGGGCTCGCAATCGATGTGTGGAGCGACGAGGGGCAATCTGTGCGCGGCGAAAAAGGCGAGCTCGTCTGCACAAAGGCGTTCCCGTCCATGCCGGTGATGTTCTGGAACGACCCGGAAGGTGCCAAGTATCGCGCCGCCTATTTCGAGCGCTTCGACAATATCTGGTGCCATGGCGACTTTGCCGAATGGACCGAACACGGCGGCATCATCATTCACGGCCGCTCGGATGCGACCTTGAACCCCGGCGGCGTACGCATCGGCACGGCCGAGATCTACAACCAGGTCGAACTGATGGAGGAGGTTGCCGAGGCGCTCTGCATCGGTCAGGACTGGGAAGACGACGTGCGCGTCATCCTGTTCGTGCGCCTTGCGTCCGGTGTCGTGCTGACCGACGATCTGACGAAGGCGATCAAGAACAAAATTCGCATCGGGGCGTCGCCGCGCCATGTGCCGGCGAAGGTGATCGCGGTTGCCGACATTCCCCGCACGAAGTCCGGCAAGATCGTCGAGCTTGCGGTTCGCGATGTGGTGCACGGTCGTCCGGTGAAGAACAAGGAGGCGCTCGCCAACCCCGAAGCCCTTGATCTTTACGCCGGGCTCGATGCCCTTAAAAATTGAGGGTACGTTAACGGGTTCGCGCAATTGGAATTAACCAAGCCTTCAGACTTGCTGAAAAATCCCTAAAATTGCGGATGGGCCAGGTAAGGTCTTGTTAAGGAATGGGGGCGCATGGTCAAGTCAACTTGAGGCCGGTCGATGTTGGATCGGCGTTCGGCAGAGATGTCCTCGCGGACATGATGTCGTTACTTCTCGAGCGCTTGTTGGTTTAGCATTCAACTATCGAGGTGGCCTCCCAGCCACCTTTTTTTTGTGCGTTGGAGCCGGGCTTAGGCGCCACATCGCGGTCAGGACCGGCGTTCGAGCGATCGCGACACGAGAATGACCGGGATCATGCCGGCAATCACGATAATCATCGCGGCAACCGAGGCATCCTCGACTTTCGCCCTTGAGGCATCTTCATACACGAGCGTCGCCAGCGTGTTGAAATTGAAGGGCCTGAGCATGATCGTCGCCGAAAGCTCCTTCATGGTTTCGATGAACACGAGCAGGGCGGCGGTCAGCACCGCCGGGCGCATCATCGGCAGGAGCACGGTGCGCAGGGTCTGCCCGCCGGTGCGCCCAAGCGCGCGCGCCGCCATGTCGAGATGCGGCGACAGTTTCTGGAAGCCAGCCTCGAGCGTGCCCTCCGCCATGGTGAGAAAGCGCACGCTGCAGGCGTAGATGATTGCAAAGCCGGTTCCGGTCATCATCAGACCGGTGGAGATGCCGAAGGCATCCCGCATGCTGGCATCGATCATGTTGTCGAGGGCTGCGAGCGGAAAGAGCACGCCGATCGCAAGCACGGTGCCGGGCACGCCATAGCCGAAGGAGGCGAGCCGCCCGGCGATATCGGTCACCCGCGAGCGCCCCGTGCGGGCGGCGTAGGCAAGCACGAAGCCGAGCAGCACCGTAAACAGGGCAGTTGCACCTGAAACCAGGATGCTATGAAAGAGGGCGTTGAGGAGCCGCGCTTCGGCGAACATGTCGAGCCGCTTGAGCGCGAAATTGCCGAGGATCACGAAGGGGACCGCGAAACCGGAGAGAACGGGCAACAGGCAGGCAAGCGTTGCCGCCCACTTCTTCCAGCCGGAAAGCGAGAGTCTTGCGGCGTCGTGGACGGCGGACGTCGTCTTCTGGCTCGCGAAGCGCTGGCGCCGCCGCGCCGCCCGCTCGATCATCATCAGCCCGATGACGAAGACCAGCATGATGCAGGCGATCTGTGCGGCACCTGCAAGGCTGCCGCGGTTGAGCCAGGTGTCGAAGATCGAGAAGGTAAGGGTCTGCACGCCGAGGAATTCGACCGCGCCGATGTCGTTCAGCGTTTCCATTGCAACGAGCGTCAGCCCGATCATGATTGCCGGCCGCGCCATCGGGATCTGGATGCGCAGAAACACCTTGAGCGGTCCGGCACCGAGCGTGCGGGCGACGTCAGCCGCGGCGCGCCCCTGCATCAGGAACATCGAACGGCAGGCAAGGTAGATATAGGGATAGAGAACCGAGCTCAGCACCAGCACGGCGCCGCCGAGCGAACGGATATCCGGAAACCAGTAGTCGCGGCTTGTCTTGAAGCCAAAGATCGCGCGGATCAGTCCTTGCACCGGCCCGGTAAAGGTGAAGAGTTCGCCGAACGCATAGGCCGCCAGATAGGCGGGGATGGCGAGCGGTAGCACCAGGGCGGCGGACAGGAAGCGGCGCAGAGGAAACTCACAGCTTGCCACCAGCCAGGCGGTCAGGATGCCGACGACGGCGGTCACCGCACCCGTGAGCACGATGAGAAGAAGCGTCCGGCCGGTTGCGCGGGGGATGACGTTTTCCATCAGATGCGGCCAGTCGGCGCCGCCGCCCGAAATCGCCAGCCAGGCAATTGCAATGATCGGCATGAGCACGATTACCGAGGTCAATCCGGCCCAGATCGCCAGTAGGGGATGCGATAGACCGGTTCCCGCACGCGCGTAGCGGCGCTTGATGCTCTGAGACGTGGACTGCAATCGATCTCTTCCGAAGCGGGACGCGGAAATGGCGAGCCGGGGCCAGCAAACTGGCCACCGCAAGTCAACATTTCCTTACAGCATCCGGCCTCAGTTCGCCAAGACGCGTTGTGAGGGGAAGGAGATTTCCACCAGCGTGCCTTCGTTCGGCGCCGAGGTGATCGCGAAGTTTGCCCGGTTGGCCTCTGCCATTGCCTTGGTCAAGGGCAGGCCGAGGCCGGTGCCGTCGCCGCGCTTGCGTGCGCCTGTCGTCACCTGCCGGAAGGGTTTCATCGCCTGTTCCAGTTCGCCGCGCGTCATGCCGACGCCGGTGTCGCGTATGCGCAGGATGACGCTGCCGTTGGCCTCGTAGGAGGTCGAAACCACGATCTGGCCGCCCGACGGCGTGAAGCGGATGGCGTTTGCCAGGATGTTGAGGGCGATCTGCTTGATCGACCTGCCGTCGGCAACGACATTGGGCACCGCTCCCGAGAGCGAGGTGCGGATGATGACGCGCTGGCTGTTGGCCTGCGGCTGCACGAGCGAGACGGCCTCGGAAACCGCGTCGTTGATCTCGACGGCGCCGAAATCAAGCTCCATTTCGCCCGCTTCGATCTTCGAGATGTCGAGCAGGTCGTTGACGATATCGAGCACATGACGGCCAGAGCGGCCGATGTCGCCGGCATATTCGATGTAGCGCGGATGCCCGACCGGGCCGAAATGCTCGCTCGCCATCATGTCGGAGAAGCCGATGATGGCGTTGAGCGGCGTGCGGATCTCGTGGCTGACGCGGGCGAGGAACTCCGTCTTGTGGGCGTTTGCCGTTTCGGCCGCGCGCTTGGCGTTGCGCAGTTCTTCCTCGGTGCGCTTCCACTGGGTGATATCGCGGATCACGGCGCAGAAGCCGTTGGAGGCCGAAAGCCGGCCGATGGTCATGAACAGCGGAAGGAAGCCGCCGCTCGCCTCGCGCCCGATGACCTCGCGCCCGTCATTCAGGACGCTGGCGACGCCATGTCCGGAAAGACCGTGCAGGTAGTCGATGACCGCCTTCTGGCTTTCATGCGCAAACAGGGCCGCAAACGGTTTGCCGCGGATTTCGCCCTCGTCATAGTTGAACAGGGCGCTTGCCGACCGGTTCATCGAACGGATGTCGCCGTCGTGCCCGAGAACGACGACGCCATCGGTCGCCGTTTCCAGGATGGACTTGAGCTCGTCGATCTCGGTCTTCAGGCGTTCGGTCTGCTCGCCGCCTGAGGGCGCCTGATCGTCGTTGGCGGGTTGAATGCCGGCAACGCCAGCTGGCGTCAGGGCCAGCATCAGCGCGCTCTTTCCGTCCCAGCGGATCGAGTGCAGGCGAGCGGTAACCGGCCGCATCTGACCATCCCTGCGGATCAGCGTCATCGTGCCGTCAGCTTCCTGGTCGGTTGCCTCCTCGCCATTGGCAAACAGCGCATCGATGCCGCCTTCCCGGGCAAAATCATCGAGGTCGCCGTAGGCGGTGAGCCGAAGGAATTCCGGGTTGGCATGCAGCAGCTGCTCGCCACGGTGGACCAGCATGCCGATCGGCAGGCTGTCGAGGATCTCGCCGGTCAGACCGATATCGGCGGTTCGAACCGGAGCGTCTGTTTCTATTGTCGAAAGGGCACCTGGTTCGGCGGGCGCTTCCGCTTCGCGTCCATCTGTCCCAACGGGCTCAGCCGGCAAGACATTTTCGATCTCGCGCTCGTCGGACAGAGGTTGCGACGGCGTCAGGTCTTCGTTCTGCCTCGCTGCTTCTTCTCTCGCCTCGGTCGGCGATTTTTCCTCGGCTGACGTGCCGAAATTCTCGCCGAGCTGCCTCGCGATCTCGCGAAACGCCGCCTGTTCCCCACGGGTCAATCCGCTTGCGCGGTGCTGATCGAGCGCGACGATCTTGTCGGGCGTCCGTGGCTCAACGGTTTCGACGATGCGCAGCACGGGGCGCTCGCCCTGGAAGGGGTCCGCAACTGGCGCGGCGTCCTGGACATTGCTTTCGTCGGCGGAAACGCCCTCCGGTTCTTCCGGGACCCTTGAGAAGAGGGTGTGTTCTTCCGATCCGTCGCTGCCGCTGGCTGTGGCGACAGGTTCTGCCGCTGGCTCCGGCGATTGCCGTTCGTTGCCGGCTGGTTCGATCGAAGCCCGGTTCTCAACCGGCGTGTCCTCGCGCGCAGCGCCCTCAGGCGTGGCCTCGACCCGGTCGGGCGTCATCTCATCTGCGCCGAGTGCCAGGCCGTTGGCGTTCTCGTCTTCGACGGAATCGGCAAGGCGCACGATGCCAAAGCCGCGGAAGCCGTCGAATTCGCGCGAGCGGGAATAGGTGGGCAGTGCGGCGAGATCGACCGGAACCTTGAGGCTCGTGCCCTCGACGGGCCAGAAAATCGTCTTGCCGGACCAGGTGTCGCGGCGCTGCAGCAGCGAATTGATCTTGCCGTCGGGGTCGAGGCCGTAACGGGCGGCGACGTCTGCAAAGGTCGCGCCGATCACGTCGGCGGAACGCGGACCGACTGCTGTTGCAAACTCCTCGGAGATTTCGCTGAACCGGCCTTCCGCGTCGATCTTCCAGACGAAACGGACAGCGCGCGCGCCCGGTGCGAAGACGAAGCTGGGCTGTTCCACGGCGGCCACTTCAGTGCTGTCGACCTGGGCAGAGTTGGGGAGTGCCGCATCGGGGGACACGTCGCCTGCATCCGGCGCTGTCTCCGTTGTCGGCGCATGATCGTCCTGATCCTGCTCCGACGGATCGGCGGCCGTCGCGACAACTGGTTCGGCCTCCTGCGGTGCTGAGACCTGATCAGCATCGATGCCGTCCGCGGTGTGGATCTCGGCTTCGCTGTCGAACTGCGGCTCGGCGTCCTCCGTCCGGTCCTCGTCGGTCGTTTCGATGTCAGCGGCGGGCGCGGCGTCCTCTGCCGCTTCAGCCTGCACCTCGTCGATGTCCGGTGCAGCGGCCGTCTCGGCGCCCGACACAACGGCTTCGGCGACGGGCGTCTCGGCCAGGGGCGTCTCGGCCGTGACGACCGGTTCTTCCGGATCGAGCGTACCGAGAATCGTTTCGACCGCAAACAGCAGGTAGAGAGACGGATCGTTGGCGATCTTGCCGACGGCCGCCGGCAGATGTCCCCGTCTTGTGGCAACCGGTCGCTTGATCAGCCAGTCATGATCGCGGTCGACGGCGTCGACGAGCTGTTTTCGCGTTTCGTCCGACATGCCGAGATCGGCGAAGCCCGGCGACTGAGCGATGATGCCGCCGTCGCCACTCAGAACGGCCATATGGGTATCCGGACCGTCAAGACCGGCGATCATCCGCGCGGCGCGATCCTCGATCGAAAGCGGCGCGCCCGTATGCGGCGCCGTAAACAGCACGGCATCCTCATCCGGCCGGACGCGGATCATTTCCACCGCCACGTTGAGCGCGGTGCCCCGGAAGCCCGAGAACTTGCGGATCGAAAGCTGGCGGCGGTCGCCGGCCCGTGCGAGTTGTCCGGCTGCGGCGCGCAGCTGGCGCAGCGACAAATCGTTCTGCTCCGGCCCTGCATCGATGAAATCGTAGACAGAGGCCGCGCCAAAGAATGCGGCGCCTTGGTCATTGGCCCAGAGAATACGCTCGAAATCCCGTGAAAACAGGATCGCCGCATCGCCGCGTGCGAAATGCTCTCGCACCCGCGCATGCACGGCGATATCGATGAAGGGATACTGTCTCGCGGGCATGAATGGGCCTATTGACGGATCACTTGCGGGTTAACACTCTATTAATACCCGGCCGGCCCGTGAGGGTCCAGCGAGGCCCGAGGCTTCGCCACCGCTTTCAATGCGAAAGGTTAATGCCGGGGTTTTTGTGCACTGCACAATTTTATTGCAATGCACAAGGATATCGGTTATAGAGTGCGCATCAATCAACGGCGCCTCAAAAGAGGGCCTGACACCAAGGAGCGCATAAAAATGGCTACCAAGAAGACCGACGACGTATTCTCGCTTTCCTCGTTCGACCCGGCGAAGTTCACCGACAGCTTCCGCGATTTCGCGGAAAAGGGTGCCGTCCAGTCGAAGGAAGCCTATGCCAAGATGAAGACGGCCGCCGAAGAAGCGACGAAGACGGTCGAAGCGACGCTGGAAAGCGCCCAGACCGGCACCGTGGAACTCGGCCTCAAGGCGATCGACGCGCTGCGCACCAACGCTGAAAACTCGCTGTCGCACATGGAAGCGCTGCTTGGCGTAAAGTCGCTCTCCGAATTTGTCGAACTGCAGACGAGCTTCGTGCGCAAGCAGGCTGAACTTGCCGTCGAGCAGGCCAAGTCGATGCAGGAAGCGACCAAGAAGGTTGCCGAAAACGTCGTAAAGCCTGGCAAGGACGCCGCCGAAAAGGCGATGTCGTCCTTCAAGAAGGTCTAACGCCGGCGCCTGCGTCGGCCGATCGGCGGCAGCAGCCTGTTGCCGCCTCGATCCGACCTTCTGTCGAAATCCAAAAGACCGGGTGGCTTGCCATCCGGTCTTTTTGCAGGATAATCTCAAGTTAAGGCTTGCAAAGCGACGGAAGTCTCCGTATGTGAGCCGCCAAGCGACACACGTCGCCCGCAGTGCGGTTGTAGCTCAGTTGGTTAGAGCGCAGGTTTGTGGCACCTGAGGTCAGTGGTTCAACTCCACTCAACCGTACCATTCTCTCCCAGTCCGTTTGATTTCAAGTAATTCTTGCGTGTTCAGCCGTTCGAGTTGACAGTGCCTGATCAATTGCAGAGGCGGCGAGCCACATGCGCGCTCGCCATTCCCTGATCTGCCATCAAGCCGAATGGACAGAGGCGGCGGACCCCGGTAAAATTTCCTCATTCGACTTGAAGTGTGGCGTTCCGGGAAGGGGCCATGTTCATGGCCAACGAATCCATCACGCGGCGGCTTGCCGCCATTCTGGCTGCGGATGTCGTCGGCTATAGCCGGCTGATGGAGCGCGACGAGAAAGCCACCTACACGCAACTGATGACGCGCTGGAGCCAGGTGCTGGAGCCGCTCGTCGAAATCCATCAGGGCCGCATCTTCAAGACGACGGGTGATGGGGTGTTCGTCGAGTTCTCCAGTGCCGTCAACGCGGTGGAATGCGCCGCGGCCTTGCAGCGGGCCATGGCCGCCGCCAATGCCGACGTTCCCTCGGGCGAAGCGATCGTGTTGCGCGTCGGCGTCAACATGGGCGACATCATGGTCGCCGACAACGACCTTTACGGCGACGGCGTGAATGTCGCGGCTCGGATCGAAACACTTGCCAGCCCCGGAGGCGTGGCGGTCTCCGATGGCGTCCATGAATATGTGCGCGGCCGAACGGATATCGCGTTCGTCGACAGTGGTCTGCACGAGGTCAAGAACATCGAGCGCCCGGTCCACATCTGGAGCTGGTCGCCGAGCGAAGCCGCCGATCTGCCGGCGGAGATTGCGGCCGACGCCCCACCGCAGCTCCCGACCCGTCCGTCGATCGCCGTGCTGCCCTTCGACAACATGTCCGGCGACCCTGAGCAGGGCTATTTTGCCGACGGCATCACCGAAGACATCATCACCGATCTTTCGAAGGTGTCTGGACTTTTCGTCATCGCCCGCAATTCCTCCTTTGCCTACAAGGGCAAGTCGCCCGATATCCGCAAGGTGAGCCGGGAACTCGGCGTTCGCTATGTGCTTGAAGGCAGCGTGCGCCGCGCTGCAAACCGCATTCGCATCAACGCCCAGATGATCGACGGCACCACCGGCGGTCATCTCTGGGCCGAGCGCTACGATCGGGGTATCGAGGATATCTTCGAGGTGCAGGATGAAGTGACACGCACCATCGTCACCGCGCTCAAGGTGAAGCTGACAGCCGGGGAAGCGGAACGACGCGAAGTCCGCGGCAAGGTCAATCCGGAGGCCTATGATCTGCTCGTCCGTTCCCGTCAGGCGATCCTGCGGTTCGACATGCAGTCATCCGCCGAGGCGCGCAGCATGCTCGAGCGTGCCATCGCCATCGACCCGGGGCTCGCAGCCGCCTACGCCTCACTCTCGATCATTGCGTTGACCGACTACATCAATCGGTGGAACGGCGGGACATTCGACAATGTCTCGCGCGCCCTCGAGCTCGCCGAGAAGGCGATCGCCACCGACGAGAACGAGGCCCATGGCCATCATGCCCTTTCTCTCGCGCTCTGCTGGGGGCGGCGATACGACGAGGCGGAGCGCGCAGCCCAGCGCATGCTCAAGCTCGATCCGAATTCCGCCGGCGGTCACACCGCGCTCGGCTCGATCCGAGATTTCCAGAGCCTGTTCGAGGAGGCGCTGCCCTATTACACACGCGCCAACAGGCTCGATCCGCAGTTCGACCTTTCTCTGCATTTTCTCGGGCGGACCCTGCTTAATCTCGGCCGTTTCGACGAAGCCGAAATCGCCTTCAAGCGCCGGCTGGCGCTCGCCCCGAGGTCGGACATGACGCGCTTCTATCTCGCCTGCCTCTACGGCCGCACCGGGCATCACGAGGAGGCACGGCGCTATTGGCACGAGGTCTTCGAGGTCAATCCGAATTTCTCGATAGACCATTTCAGGCGAGCCATGCCCTACAAAGATCCAGGCGTTCTGGCGCGGCTGGTGGACGGGCTTCGCGAGGCCGGAATTTCTCTCTGAGCTGCTCGCACGTGTCCTTTGATCGTAGCGGATAAATATCGTGCACAGCAATTCGAAGCACGTTGGCGACCTTGCGCGTCTGATCAGCGCGTAACGCTACAGTTCTTTGCGTCACGACAAGATCGGCGGGGAGAGCACTTCGGCAAAGCGCCCGTCCATCAGCATTTTATCCAGGCGGTCGAAGGAAATCTGCGCGCCCCAGTCCGAGATTTCTTAAATGAAGTCAATTGATCTAGCCGAAGCAGCTTGAAACGAGATGGGAAAGCCAATTTGTAGCAGTGTCTACGTCACCGCAAACCTCCGCCTCAACAAACATGATATAGAATATCACGAAATACAAAGACGTAATTGCGATGAGAGTAATAAATAGCAAGGCTATAGTCTTGGTGTTTTCCATGATTAAAATCCCCGACTATACTGAATGATAGCGTATATGCTTCGTGCTCGCGATATGCACTTGGATATATTTTGTGATAAAAATAATGTTGCGGCACATCAGGCGGGCGGGGCAGTCGAAAGCGCCAAACGGTCGGCCAGGCGCGCGCAGGCCGCGTTAATTCAGGTGTGATCGAAGGGGATGCGCGGCCGGCATATTGAGTTTCCGATCAGACGAAAATCTGATGTTCGGCTGCTACGAGCTCCTGGAGGAACGTGACCACGGTGCGCACGCGTACGAGGTCGCGGGCGCTTTCGTGATAGGTGGTCCAATAGGCCCGGCGGATCGTGGTGTCCGGCAGGATGCGCTTCAGTTCCGGTGCGTGGCGGGCGATATAGTTGTGTAGGATGCCGATGCCGGCGCTGGAGCGCACCGCCTCGGTCTGGCCGGTGGCGCTCGATATCTCGAAGGAAGCATCCCAGCTGCGCATGATTTCGGCGGAAAAATTCAGCGACGGCGTGAAGATCAGATCCTCGACATAGCCGATGCGGCGGTGCCCTCGAAGGTCATCGATCGTTTGCGGCGTTCCGTGATTGTCCAAGTAGTCCGACGAGGCATAGAGGCCGAGCGTGTAGTCGGTGAGCTTCGAGGAGACGAGGCGCCCCTGTTCCGGCCGCTCGATCGTGATGGCGATATCGGCCTCGCGCTGCGACAGCGAGAAGGAGCGCGGCACTGGCACCAGCTGCAGCTTCAGCTCCGGATATCGGGCCGTCAGCCTCCCGAGGCGCGGTGCGAGAAACGAAACGCCGAAGCCGTCAGGCGCGCCGATCCTGACGGTGCCGGCGATTGCCGTGTCGATCCGGCCGATCTGCGATTGCGCCGCCAGCATCTCCGTTTCCATGCGCTCCGATGCCGCCAGAAAGATTTCTCCCTCGGCGGTCAGTTCGCAACCGTTCGGACGACGCACGAGCAATCGCGTCTTCATTGCCTCCTCAAGAGCGGTCACCCTCCGGCTGAGCGTCGCGTGGTTGACGCCCAGCCGCTTCGACGCGGCCAGGATCTGCCCTGTGCGCGCCACGGCTAGAAACATTCTGACATCGTCCCAGTTCATAGTGCGAACCCTCGAACAAAACCGTTGGACTTCAATTTTTGCACAACGGTTGCTGAATATCGGAAATTGATTTGTTGAAATCGTAGTGCGATCATGCCGCCACAATCAAGGTCTGGAGGAACCATTCATGTACGAACTGGGTCATTTCATCGATGGCAAGCGCGTCGCCGGCAA
>NZ_DASYHB010000069.1:0-20506 GCF_035999185.1 Ensifer sp.
CTGGGCGTCGTCGCCTTCATCTTCCGGCCCGGCGCCAAGAAGGCCGCCGATGATGCCGCAGCCATCCCCCTCAAGGAGGACTGAAATAATGGCGGACAAACACGTCGACGAAATCAGCGGCGTCGAGACCACCGGCCACGAATGGGACGGTATCCGCGAGCTCAACAACCCGATGCCGCGCTGGTGGGTCTATACCTTCTATGCGACGGTCGTCTGGGCGGTCGGCTACATGATCGTCTATCCGGCGGTGCCATTGCTCACCGACGCGACCAAGGGCGTGCTCGGCTATTCGAGCCGTGCCGAAGTGAGTGCAGAGCTTGCGAGCGCGAAGGCGGCGCAAGCCGGCAACCTTGAAAAGATCGCCACGAGCTCGCTTGCCGAGATCATGGCCGATCCGCAGCTGCAGCATTTTGCCGTTTCGGGCGGTGCCTCGGCCTTCAAGGTCAACTGCGCCCAGTGCCATGGCTCGGGTGCGGCCGGCTCTGCCGGCTTCCCGAACCTCAACGACGATGACTGGCTCTGGGGCGGCAAGCCCGAGGAGATCTACCAGACGATCGCGCACGGCATCCGCTACACCGGTGACGACGACACCCGCATTTCGGAAATGCCGTCCTTCGCAGAGATCCTGAAACCCGAGGAGATCAAGCAGACGGCAGCCTATGTCGTTAGCCTCACCGGCACGCCGTCGGACGCTTCGCTGGTCGGGCCGGGCAAGGCATTGTTCGCGGCCAATTGCGCTTCGTGCCATGGCGCCGATGCCAAGGGCAACCGCGAGTTCGGGGCGCCCGATCTTGCCGATGCGCTCTGGCTCAACGGCAGCACCGAGCAGGCGATCGTCGCCCAGATGAAGGCCCCCAAACACGGCGTCATGCCCGCCTGGCTGCCGCGTCTCGGCGACACCACGGTCAAGCAGCTGGCCGTGTTCGTGCATTCGCTGGGTGGGGGTGAGTAAAGAACGTGGCGGCCCCTCATCCGGCTGCCGCCACCTTCTCCCCATCATGAAGGGGAGAAGGGAACGAGCGGCGCCGGCGATGCCAATCGTCGACGTTGAGATCGGATTGGGGAACGACGAAGTTTGGCGCCAATGGGTGCGTCCAGCGGTTCTCTCCCCCCTGCGGGGAGAGATGTCCGGAAGGACAGTGAGGGGCAATCTCAAGACCAGCAGCGTTGGCCGACTGAGGGCAAGGCAACGCCGAAGGGGGCGGCTCTCTCTTTCCAGCACTGGAGCCCTTCACGATCGCGTCTCGCCGCCAACATGCCTCAGCGTGACCGCCGCCAACATGGCCATGACGGAGATGGCGATCGCGCAGACCGTTGCCGCGACGTTGAAGCCGGTGAGGAACGCCACTTGTGCCTGCTCCAGCACGCCTGCCGGCAGTTTGTGCGAGACGGACACGGTACCCGCGAGGCTGTCCGACACCCGGTGTCCGAGATCCTCGGCCAAGTCCCGGGGCAGCGCGGCCATTTCCGCGCGATAAACCGCCGTCGTCACGCTGCCGAGCGTGGCGATGCCGATGGCGAGGCCGAGTTCCTGTACCACCTCCGACAGGGCTGACGCCGATCCCGCCTTTTCGGGAGGGGCGGCACCGACGACGAGGTCGGTTCCAAGGGCTGCAATCGTGCCGAGGCCGAGATAAACAAGCGAGAACGACAGGGTGACCAGTGCAACCCCTTGCGGTGCGAGGTCCAGCTGCGTCAACAGCAGGTATCCGGCGACCGACAGGGCGAGGGCTCCGGCGATCACAGGCCCGGGGTGAACATGCCGGGCAAGGAGCGGCGCTGTGATACCCGCGACCAGCATGGCGAGCGCCGGCGGCCCCATCCTCATACCAGCCTCAAGTGGCGACAGCCCGGCGACGAGCTGCAAATACTGGGTCACGAGCAGCATCGTGCCGCCGACGCCGACAAGGCCGATCAACAGCACCATGAGCGCGGTGCTGAAGGTGCGGCTCGAAAACAGCGAGAGGTCGACCAGCGGGTTGCGGATCCGGCTCTGCCTGCAGATGAAGAGCGCCGCAAACACGAATCCGGCGACGAGGGCGAGGGCAGGGCCAGCGGTGATGCCCTGCTTGGCGATCTGCTTGATTCCGTAGACGATCGGCAGCAGCGTGGCGAGCGACAGCGCGACGCTTGCGATGTCAAAACGGCCTCCTTGTGGGGCACGGTATTCCGGCAGCAGGAAGGGAGCTGCGACGAGCAGCAGCCCGATGATCGGCAGCGCCACCAGAAAGGCCGAGCCCCACCAATAGCGCTCGAGAAGGACGCCGCCGACAATAGGGCCTGCGGCCATGCCGAGCGCGAACATCGTCGCCCACACGCCAATGGCAAGCGCCCTTTGATGCGCGTTGAGGAACATGTTGCTGATGAGCGCGAGTGTCGGCGGCATCAAGGTGGCGCCGGCGATCCCGAGCAGGGCGCGCGCGGCAATCAGCATGTTAGCGCTGGTGGAATAGGCCGCCATGACCGAGGCTGCCCCGAAGGCGGCGGCGCCGATCATCAGCAGTCTGCGCCGGCCGATGCGGTCGCCGAGCGTGCCCATGGTGATGAGAAAACCGGCGATCATGAAGCCATAGGCGTCGACGATCCAGAGCGCCTGCGAACTCGTCGGCTGAAGATCGGCGGCAAGCGCCGGAAGCGCGAGGTGCAGCAGCGTGACGTCGAGGCCGAGCAGCATGGTCGGCAGTGCCAGAAGGGCAAGGCCGATCCACGCGCGCGGACCGGCGCGGGCGTCGGACGGATGGGTCTGGAAGCCTGGGTCAGCGGATGGTTCGTGAACGGCGGTCAAGGGTGGTCTCCGGTTTGCCTGTTGCGGAAGCCACATCTTCAGGGCAGAGTTATCCCGGTACAATTTGGGTATTTATCCTATTACTGGAGGCAATGGCTTGAGCGAACGAAGCCTTGGCCGCACCAAGGACGATCTGTCTGCGTTCCTGATGCGCCACCGTATGCGGCTGGCGCCTGACGATGTCGGCCTACCGGCAACGGGACGGCGGCGCACGCCGGGGCTTAGGCGCGAGGAGGTGGCGGCGCTCGCCGGCGTCGGGCTTACCTGGTACACCTGGTTCGAGCAGGGGCGCGACATCAAGGTGTCGGAGGCGTTCCTGTTGAACGTGGCCCGGGCGCTGAGGCTCGACGACGCCGAATGCAGCCACCTGTTCCTGCTCGCCCACCGGCGTCCGCCGCCACCGGAGGCGCACCAGCGGGTTTCGGTTTCGCCGCTCGTTCAGCAGATGATGGACGAGCTTTCGACGCGGCCCGCCTATGTGGTGAACCTGCGCTCTGATGTCATCGCCTGGAACGCTGCTGCGGACAGTCTGTTCGATTTCAGCGGCATAGCGCGCGAGTCCCGCAATATCCTGCGGATGGTGTTTACCGATCCCCTTATGCGCTTGAGGCTTTCGGATTGGCGCGACGAAGCGCCGAAGCTCCTGGAGCAGTTGCGCTATGATCTTGCGGTGACGCCGGATGACCCGTTGATGCTGGCTCTGGTCGAGGACTTGAAAGCACTCTCTATCGACTTCAGGCGCTGGTGGCAGGCGACCGCTTCAGGTGAGCCGCAGCGTGGGATAGCCTTGCTGACAACGGCCAAGGCAGGCAAGCAGGCGTTTCGCCACGAGACGCTCGTGGTGGATGAGCACCGACATCTTCGGATGGTAGTCTACTTTTTAGAGCCGCAGTCAGACTGAAAGCCATCAGTGGCGCGCAGCACCGGTACGCAACAACATCATATTCGGCCGTCGCTTCTTCGGGGAGGAAACACGGAAATTCAGTGTGTTACGGCGATTCGTGTATGTCAGGTGCGATGGGCGGTGCCGTCGACCTTCTTTATTCCAGCGCCGCAGCGATCGTTGCACCCACGACGACGCTTGAAATCGCCGTGCCGAGCAGCAGCGACGTGTTGACCGGCCTCTTCACCACGGTGCCGAAGTTGAAGAGGTTCATCGGCAGTAGGTGAAAGCCGCCGCCTTCCGGCTTGCTGCGCGGCGCTTCCATGAAGCATTCGTCGTCGAACCAGACCCAGTCATCGCGCCAGGTCCAGCAGCCATGCTGACGGTAGACGGAGGCGACCTGTTCGGCAAAGGCCTTGTCGGCGGGCAGACGGATGTAGTCCTGCGGCTTGCGGCTGAAATACTGCATGGCAAGCGGCATCGAGCGCTCGGTGCAATAGTTCGACATCCAGAGCTTGAAGCCAATCTCGTCGCGAAGCCGGTCGAGCACGCGGAAAACCTGGACGTGGTCCTCATGGCCGTATTCTCCCCAGGGATTGTGGGTGAAGACATTCATGTCGGGCTTCAGGAGCGGCAGCAGCGTGCGATAGAGCGTCTCGTAGTTGTCGCGATAGGCCTGGGCGATCGGCCGGGTCGAGTGGCGGAAGTTGCCGGGCATGATCTGCGACAGCGATTTCTTGACGATGCGCTTGGCTTCGCGCCGCGTGCCTTCCGTGCCGAACTCCATGCCGAACGGGCCGGGCTTCGGGCTCGTCCAGTCGGCGCAATCGAACGAACCGGTTTCCTCCATCTCGAGGAAGCGGACATTGCTGCGCGGATAGGCATTGATCGCAGCCGTGCGGGCCTCACCCATCTGCGGCTCCGACCAGATGTCGCGGTAAAGGATGATCACCTCGTCGACTTTGCCGAGGATCGAGGTGAACCACAAAAGCTCGTCGTCGGGGTGGGCGCCGATGATGACGGAGTTCTTCAGGAAGTCGTGTGTGTCGGCCATCGCTTTTGCGCCCAATCGTTTCTCGCGCGCAATTCTGGCGTGCAGAGATTAAGCCGGGGTAAAGCGGGTCTACGTGTCCACCGGATATGGAGGTGAGGGCACCGCCGCGGTCTTGTCGATCGACCGATGAGACGCGGGCGTCACCAAGATCACCCTCATTTCTGTGCTTGTCACAGAAATCCAGCTGCGCCGCGTCTGCGGCGCGAGAAACGCAGGAGCCGTCAGTCTTGACGCAGAGTCAATCGCCGTGCGGACGCACGCGACTGGATCTCTGTGACGAGCACAGAGATGAGGGAGAAGAGGAGGTGAGCGCTGTAACTCTAACAGTACCTCCATTCGGTGGTCGTCTTTGCCCTCATTTCTCCTGCGTTAGCGTTACTGCTTCACTGCGCCGACCAGACCGCCAGCTCGTATCCATCCGGATCGGCGAAGTGGAAACGGCGGCCGCCGGGGAAAGTGAAGATCGGTTGTACGATCTTGCCGCCGGCCTTTTCGACGCGGGCCAGCATGTCCTCGAGGCTATCGGAATAGAGGATGATCAACGGGCCGCCGCTTCTGACCGGGCCCGTGGTGGTAAAGCCGCCGGTCAGCCGGCCGTCCTGGAATTCGCAGTATTCCGGCCCGTAGTCGGTGAAGGTCCAGCCGAAGGCGCCGCCATAGAAGGCTTTGCTTGCGGCGATGTCGGAAACGTTGAACTCGACATAGTCGATGCGGCGGTCGTTGCCCTTGGTACCCATGATGCTACCTGTCTTTTCCTGTTTCCATGATCGATTTGAGCGAGGCGAGGTCCTTCTCGACCCAGCGGATATCCCCGGCAAACTGGTCGTCGCTCATGCCAGGTTGGCGCAGCAGGGTGAACATCACTTCGGCGCCATCGCCGTTCGGCACGACGCGAAGCGCATTGTGAACCTGTGTGCCGTCTTCGAGCGTTACCAGATGATCGACCACGCCGAAGTCGTTCGTCGGGGCAAAGCGCACGCGGGCATTGCCGAGCGGTCCCGGCGCTAGCCAGTCGTCGCCGTCGCGCGCCAGTCCCGACGAGAGGCCGGACGCCCAGAGCGGCATGTCTTCGTGCCTGGCCATGAAGGCATAGACCTCGCGCCAGTTGCGCGCGATCGTGATGTGAATGATCTTCGCTTCGTGTGTTGCCATGCTTCGTTCTCCTGCTTCCGGGATAGCACGGGTGAAGCATGCGGTCTTGAACGAAACGGCCAGTCAGGGCCGGGCCGCGGGCAGCAAGAAACGTGTCAGGCGGCCTGGCGGTGAGGGCTGAGCTGGCTGCGGATTTCGGCCGGCGAAAGCGACGTCAACGCCCTGGCTTCACGAGTGAGATGCGCCTGGTCGGCGTATCCGGCATCAAATGCGAGGGCGCCGAGGTTTATCGATGGCTCGCTTCGGCATGCATCCAGGAAGCGCTGCAGGCGCAGGATGCGGTCCAGCGTCTTGGCGCCATAACCGAAGTGCTCGTGACAGCGGCGGCGCAGCGTCCGCTCGCTGGTGCCGTTGGACGCGGCCAACGATCGGATCGGATTATCCTCTGAGTGTCGGTGCCGTTCGAGGTGCGCGAGGCAAGCGGCGACATCGCTTGGTGGCGGGTTGACGTCCGCCAGGCGCTGCAGCACCGCTTCCGCCAGAATTTCGCCGCGCTTGGTCGAGCCTGTGGCCTCGTGCAGCCTCGCATCGAGTTCGCGTGCGTGCCTGCCCCAGAAAGCATCGAGTGGGACGAGGTTACCCGTGATTTCGGAAAGAGCCGTGCGCAGGAAGGAGGCGGCCACGCCCGGCCGGAAGCGCAGGCCGACGACCGTCGTGCCGGGCGCAATGACGGGGAAGGCGGCCGTGCGGTCGGGTCCAACGACCACGAGGCCGTAATCGGACCAGAGAAGATCGACGCAGCCGTCGGGCACGACCGCCATCCGCGCGGCCGGCCCCTTGGGCATCTCGTGGCTCCAGAGGCATTCGACATGCCCCGACAGCGCAGATGGCGCGGCGCGTTCCAGATAGACGCCGTGCTTTTTTGCCAATGTCAGTCTTGTCGGTGTCAGCGGCCCGTTGGAGCCGTCCATGCCTTGTCCTCCACACGCCCGCCCATGGCGAGCGCTTCTTCGCGCGTCCAGATCTCGCCGTCGATCTGCCCCTGCAGCTCGGGATAGTCGGCTGCGTGGAACACGGGCTCGATACCCTGGCGACGCTGGGCGAAATAGTCCTTGGTCAGCTTCGCAATGGTACCGGACAGAAGCACGATGGCAATGAGGTTGATCGTCGCCATCAGCCCCATGGAGGCGTCTGCCGCGTCGAACACCGTCGTGATGCTTTCGGACGCGCCCCAGACGACCATGGCGAGCACGGCACAACGCATGACCAACACGCCCAGCCGGTTGGCGCCGCCGAGATAGGTGAGCGCGTTTTCCGCATAGGAATAGTTGCCGATGATCGAGGTGAAGGCGAAGAAGAAGATTGCGATCGCGATGAAGTAGCTGCCGGCCCAGCCGATGTGCACGTTCATCGCGGCTTGCGTGAGCTGCGTGCCGGTGACGCCGGAGCCCGGCTCCAAAGTGCCCGACAGAAGAATCATCACTGAGGTCGCGGTGCAGATCAGGATGGTGTCGATGAAGACGCCGAGCGACTGAACGAAGCCCTGCGAGGCCGGGTGGTGCGGCACGGGCGTCGCAACGGCGGCGATGTTCGGGGCCGAGCCCATGCCCGCTTCGTTGGAAAACAGGCCGCGCTTGACGCCGTTCATCATCGCGGCCGTGACGCCACCGGCCACGCCGCCTGCTGCTTCCTGCAGGCCGAAGGCACTGGAGATGATCGTCCAGAGCACGCTCGGGACGATCGCGGCGTTGGCGACGAGCACGTAGATCGCCGTCAGGAGATAGGCTGCCGCCATGAAGGGCACGACGATTTCCGCGACGCGGGCGATCTGGCGGATGCCGCCGAAGATGACGATGCCGGAGATTGCCGCGACCGCGAGGCCGACGACTATCTTCGGAACGCCGAAGGCGCCCTGGACTGCGTCAGCGATGGAATTGGCCTGCACCGCGTTGAAGACAAGGCCGAAGGAGAGAATGAGGCAGACGGAGAAGATCGTCGCCGCCCAGGGCGCATTGAGGCCACGGGCGATGTAGAAGGCGGGGCCGCCACGGTACTGGCCGTCTTCGTTCCTCACCTTGTAGAGCTGCGCCAGCGCGCTTTCGGCATAGGCTGTCGCCATGCCGACAAGCGCTACCATCCACATCCAGAAGGTGGCCCCCGGGCCGCCGAGGTAGAGTGCCACCGCAACGCCGGCGAGATTGCCGGTGCCGACGCGGGACGCAAGGCTGACGGTCAGCGCCTGGAACGGACTGATGCCGGCCGAATCCTTCGAGCCGCCGCTGCTCAAGACGCGAAACATCTCGCCGAAATGCACGATCTGCGGAAAGCCGAGGCGCAGCGTAAAATAGATGCCGACGGCGAGCAGGCCGTATATCAGCACGTAGCCCCAAAAAATCGTGTTCAGAAAGCCGATGATCGTGTCCATGCGGTTCCTCATTGGTATTGCAGATGTCGTGATGTCGCGATCCGCTGTGCGGATCGGATGCGAAAGCCCGAACATTTCTTGCGAAAGCCGGACGTACCGCGCGAAAGCGGTGGGCTTTCGTCTGAAAGTCCGGGCGTTTCGCCGCATGCAGGCGCTTTAGCCCGCAAACTTGACACAGATCAACGTTTTCCGGCGCCAAATCGGGCAAAACGATGCGCAATACATGACATATCCGGGGATTTCCCACAAATGAGCCCTCAATCCGCCGCAAATCCAGCCTCCGTCGAACGTCACGAGGCCGAACCGGTCAATGCGGCGCACGTGCGCAAGCCGCTCTACGAAAAGCGCAAGAAGATCTTTCCGAAGCGGGCCGAAGGCGGGTTTCGCCGTTTCAAGTGGCTGGTGATGCTGGTCACGCTCGGCATCTATTACCTGACACCCTGGATCCGCTGGGATCGCGGCGAGCATGCGCCCGACCAGGCCGTGCTCGTCGATATCGGCGCCCGGCGCTTCTACTTCTTCTTCATCGAGATCTGGCCGCAGGAATTCTTCTTCGTCGCCGGCCTGCTCGTCATGGCCGGCTTTGGCCTGTTCCTCGTCACCTCGGCGGTCGGGCGCGCCTGGTGCGGCTATACCTGTCCCCAGACGGTCTGGGTCGATCTCTTCCTGGTGGTCGAGCGCTATATCGAGGGCGACCGCAACGCCCGCATGAAGCTCGATGCCGGCCCCTGGACGTTCGACAAGGTCGTCAAGCGGGTGTCGAAGCACACGATCTGGATTCTGATCGGCATCGCCACCGGCGGCGCCTGGATCTTCTATTTCGCCGATGCGCCGACGCTGCTCAAAAGCTTCGTTTCGCTGCAGGCGCCCATGGTCGCCTACATGACCGTCGCGATCCTGACAGCGACGACCTATGTCTTCGGCGGGCTGATGCGCGAGCAGGTCTGCACCTACATGTGCCCGTGGCCGCGCATCCAGGCGGCGATGCTCGACGAAAACTCGCTGGTCGTGACTTACAACGACTGGCGCGGCGAGCCGCGCTCGCGCCACCAGAAGAAGGCGGCGGCCGCTGGCGAGAGTGTCGGCGATTGTGTTGACTGCAACGCCTGCGTCGTCGTCTGTCCGATGGGCATCGATATCCGCGACGGACAGCAGCTCGAATGCATCACCTGCGCGCTCTGCATCGACGCCTGCGACGGCGTCATGGACAAGCTCGGGCGCGAACGCGGGCTGATCTCCTATGCGACGCTCAACGACTATGCCGCCAACATGGCGCTTGCCACCAATGGCGGCACGGCCGCGATCGACCCCGGCCGGGTGCGTGATGCCGAAGGCAACTTCTCCGACAAGGTGCGCCACTTCAACTGGAAGATCGTCTTCCGTCCGCGGGTGCTGCTCTATCTCGGTGTGTGGACGCTCGTCGGGATCGGCCTGCTCTATGCGCTTCTGTCGCGCGACCGGCTGGAGCTCAACGTGCTGCACGACCGCAACCCGCAATTCGTCGTCGAATCCGACGGCTCGGTGCGCAACGGCTACATGGTCAAGCTCTTGAACATGATCCCCGAACAACGCACCATCACGCTTGCCATCGACGGCCTGCCGTCGGCGACGATGCGCATCGCCGGCCAGGCGCCGGGCGACGGACGCACGTTTGCGATCGGCGTCGATCCGGACAAGGTGACGGCGGTCAAGGTCTTCGTGACGCTGCCGAAAGACAAGCTTTTCGAGGCGGCCGACGGCTTCAGCCTCATCGTCGAGGACCCGTCGAGCCACGAGCGTGACGTCTACAAGGCCAACTTCAACAGCCCGGGAGCCGCGAAATGACGACCAAACAGGCAAAGGCTCCGCGCCCCTTCACCGGCTGGCACATGCTCGGCGTCATGGTGCTGTTCTTCGGCACGATCATCACCGTCAACCTGATCATGGCCTGGAACGCCAGCCACAGCTGGAGCGGGTTGGTGGTGCAAAACACCTATGTTGCCAGCCAACAGTTCAACGGCAAGGTGAAGGAGGCCAAGGCCTTTGCCGCTGATGGGCTCGACGGCAAGCTCAGCGTCGAGAGGCAAGCGCTGCGCTACACGCTGACCCGCCGGGGCAATCCGGAGATGACGGCCGACAAGGTCGTCGCGGTGTTGAAGCGCCCGGTCGAGGAACATGAGGACGTGACCGTCGAGATGGCCCACCAGGGCGAGGGCGTCTTCGTTGCGGCGACCGCATTGAAGCGCGGCCAGTGGATTGCCGACGTGACTGCAACGGCGGGCGACACCGTCGTCTACCGTCAGGCCATCCGCTTCATCGTGCCGGGAGATGCCCAATGAGCTGCTGCGCTCCGGGAACCGAGGGGGCTCTGGAGGTCGACAGGGCCGGGCAGGGACTGCCGACATCGGAAGAGCTGTGGCTGACGAGCCGGTCGCTCGGTGGCGGCCTGCGCCAGACCGATCTCAGCGTTCCCGGCGTCCATTGCGGCGCCTGCATCACCACGCTTGAGGGCGCCTTGAAGGCGCGCCCCGAAGTCGAGCGCGCCCGCGTCAATCTATCGTCCCGCCGTGTCTCGGTCGTCTGGAAGGAAGAGACGGGCGGCACGAGGACCGATCCGCGGGAACTGGCGCGGGCCATTCGCGCCCGCGGCTACGAGACCCATCTGTTTGCGCCGGGCGAGGAAGATGGCGACCAGACGCTGAAGCAGCTGGTGCGCGCCGTTGCCGTTGCCGGTTTCGCCTCGGCCAACATCATGCTTCTTTCCGTCTCCGTCTGGTCGGGCGCCGAAGCCGCCACGCGCGATCTCTTCCACTGGATCTCGGCGCTGATTGCCGCGCCGACGCTGATCTATTCCGGGCGCTTCTTCTATGCGTCCGCCTGGAACGCGCTGAAGCACGGCCGCACCAACATGGACGTGCCGATCGCGCTCGCCATCACGCTCTCCTACTCGATCTCCCTCTATGAGACGATCACCCACGGCACCCATGCCTGGTTCGACGGCACCGTGATGCTGCTCTTCTTCCTTTTGATCGGCCGCACGCTCGACCATATGATGCGTGGCCGGGCGCGCTCGGCGATCAGCAGCTTGGCCAGGCTGTCGCCGCGTGGAGCCATGGTCATCGATGCCGATGGCGGGCGCGAATATCGCCCCGTCGACGAGATCAGGCCCGGCGAAAAGCTGGCGATATCGGCCGGTGAACGCATTCCTGTCGATGGTCGCATTCTCTTCGGTGCAAGCGACCTCGATCGCTCGATCGTCAATGGTGAGAGCGCGCCGGCACCGGTGAAGGTCGGCGACACCGTGGAGGCTGGCACGATGAACCTCACCGGGCCGCTGACCATTGAGGCGACGGCGGCGGCGCGCGACTCGCTGCTTGCCGAAATCATGGGGCTGATGGAGGCTGCCGAAGGGGGCAGGGCGCGCTATCGCCGCATTGCCGACCGGGCGGCGCAATATTATTCGCCGGCCGTGCACCTCCTGGCGCTCATCAGCTTCATCGGCTGGATGTTCGTCGATGGCGATTTCCATCACGCGATGCTGGTGGCGGTCGCCGTGCTCATCATCACCTGCCCCTGCGCGCTCGGGCTCGCGGTGCCGGTGGTGCAGGTGATCGCCGCTGGACGCCTCTTCCAGAACGGCGTCATGGTCAAGGACGGTTCTGCGATGGAGCGGCTCGCCGAGATCGACACCGTGCTGCTCGACAAGACGGGCACGCTGACGGTGGGCGAACCGCGGCTTGTCAACGGCGGCGATATCCAGCCGGCGGTGCTTTCGACGGCGGCCGGGCTTGCCGCCCATTCGCGCCATCCGCTGGCGATGGCCATTCACGATGCGGCAAAGCTTGCCCCTGTCATCGCCGGTGAGATCAAGGAAATCCCCGGTGCGGGCATTGAGGCCCATACGGATGCAGGCGTCTACCGGCTGGGCAGCCGCGCCTTTGCCTGTGGCGATGCTGGGCAGGCGAGCGGGCAATCGGAAGCGATCCTGTCGCTCGACGGTCGCGAGCTTGCCTGCTTCCGTTTCGAAGACCGTCTGCGGCCGTTCGCTCGCGAAAGCATCGCCAAACTCGGCCGCCTCGGTCTGTCGACCGGCATCCTCTCGGGTGACCGCAAGCCGGTGGTCGCAGCGCTTGCCGGACGCGTCGGCATCGAGCGCTTCAAGGCGGAGCTGACACCGCGCGGCAAGGTCGACGAATGCGCGGCCGCTGCCGAAGGCGGGCACCGCGTGCTGATGGTCGGCGACGGCATCAACGATGCGCCGGCGCTGAGGGCCGCCCACGTCTCCATGGCACCGGCAACGGCGGCCGATGTCGGGCGCCAGGCGGCGGATTTCGTCTTCCTGCATCAGGGGCTCAACGCCGTGCCGATGGCGATCGACACGTCGCGACGGGCAGGAAAACTGATCCGCCAGAACTTTGTGCTGGCGATCGGCTACAACGTCATTGCGGTGCCGATCGCGATCCTCGGTTATGCGACGCCGCTGATTGCCGCCGTCGCCATGTCGACTTCGTCGGTTATCGTCGTTGCCAACGCCTTGCGCCTGCGTGCGGTCACCGGCAATGTCAGCGAGGCGGCAGAGGAGAGGCAAACGGCCGTCAGTCTGGAGCCGGTCGGGAGCGTCTGATGAACACGTTGATCTATCTCATTCCCATCGCCCTGTTTCTGGGGGGAATAGGTCTCGTCGCCTTCCTCTGGGCGCTGAAGAGCGGCCAGTACGAGGACCTTGAGGGAGCGTCCTGGCGCGTGCTCGACGATGGCGACGGCAAGCCTGAAAAGAAGTGATTTTGTCAGGAATCGCTTGTCGTTAATCGATTTGAATGCCAAAACAACCTCCGCCGTCGCTTCTCGCGCCCGGGCCTTCGACAGAGCCCCGCGCGAGCGGCGAAGTTCAATTCGAAGAGCCGGCTTTGACGCGTTTATCCCGATCGCGCCCGGCACTTCTGTCCAATGGAGGCAATCACGTGTCACAGGCGGAAATCGGCCTAATCGGTCTCGGCGTCATGGGCTCGAACCTGGCGCTCAACATCGCTGAAAAAGGCAACAAGATCGCGGTGTTCAACCGTACCGTCGAAGCGACGCACAAGTTCTACGCGGAAGCGGGCGACCTTCAGGGCCAGATTGTGCCCTGCGACACCATCGAAGAGTTTGTCGCCGCCATCCGCCCGCCGCGCCCGATCATCATCATGATCAAGGCCGGTGAGCCGGTCGACCAGCAGATGAAGATCCTCGAGCCCTACCTCTCCAAGGGCGACATCATGATCGATGCCGGCAATGCCAACTTCCGCGACACGATGCGCCGCTTCGAGGCGCTGAAGGATTCGGGCCTGACCTTCATCGGCATGGGCGTTTCCGGCGGTGAAGAGGGCGCCCGCCATGGTCCGTCGATCATGGTTGGCGGCAAGGAAGAGTCCTGGAAGCGGGTCGAGACGGTGCTGACCTCGATTGCTGCGAAGTACAACAACGTGCCTTGCGTTGCCTGGCTCGGCGAAAACGGTGCCGGCCACTTCGTCAAGACCATTCACAACGGCATCGAATATGCCGACATGCAGATGATCGCCGAAATCTACGGCATCCTGCGCGACGGCCTGAAGATGTCGGCGACCGAGATCGGCGAAGTCTTCGGCACCTGGAACAAGGGTCGCCTCAACTCCTACCTGATCGAGATCACCGAGAAGGTGCTGAAGGCAGCCGATCCGCTCACCGGCAAGCCGATCGTCGACCTGATCCTCGACAAGGCTGGCCAGAAGGGCACCGGCAAGTGGTCGGTGATCGAAGCGCAGAACATGGGCGTTCCGGCAACCGCGATCGAAGCGGCCGTCGCCGCGCGCAGCATCTCGTCGGCCAAGGAAGAGCGTGAAGCCGCCGAGACGATCCTCGGGCTCCCGCCGGTCGGCGAGTTCAAGGTGGCCGACAAGGCCGCCTTCATCAAGGATCTGGAAAGCGCGCTGCTTGCGGCCAAGATCGGTGCCTATGCGCAAGGCTTTGCCGTCATGTCGGCCGCCTCCAAGGAGTTCAACTGGAACCTGCCGATGCCGACCATCGCCAAGATCTGGCGCGCCGGCTGCATCATCCGCTCGCAGTTCCTCGACGAAATCACCACCGCCTTCACCAAGGCGCCTGACGCCGCCAACCTGATCGTCACGCCTGCCTTCGCGGCCATGGTCAAGGAAACCGACGGGGCACTGCGCCGCGTCGTTTCGGCTGCCGTCCTCAGCGGCCTGCCGGTTCCGGCGCTCGCCTCGGCGCTCGGATACTTCGACAGCTACCGCCGCGGCCGCGGCACGGCCAACGTCATCCAGGCCCAGCGCGACTTCTTCGGCGCGCACGGCTTCGACCGTGTGGACGGCGCAGACAGCCACCACGGCCCGTGGGGCAGCGGCCTCAACGCCTAAGTCTCGAAGAGAGAGCTTGAAACGGGGCGGCCATGGGTCGCCCCGTTTGCTTTGGGGTTGTCGACGGCGGTTCAGAAATCCGTTGGCAAGCGTGGGGTTTTAAGAAACTGGGACCTTTGGCCCCGGCCCATCGGACCAAAGTCCGATCGATTTCACGCGGCAGGGCTTCTAAGCTCTGGGGGTTGCCACGGCAACACCTCACAAGCACCTAGTTTTTTGAGAACCGATTTAGAGCCGCGCCCCGTCTGCTGCATGTGCAGGGCTGGGCCTGCTTGGAGATTCGATTTCCGTCGAGCGCAAGCGGATGTCGCGAAATGTTGGGCGCCGGCGCGCAGCGCCCAACTCGCGAAACAAGCGCTAAGACGCACGCACCGAAGGAAGCCGTTAGCCTGGTGTTGAAACGGGCGGTGAATGCGTCGATCCAGGGTCGCTCAAAGGTCCCGGGTTGGAGCAGGACTTGATCGGAAGAATTGCGAATGGTGCGGCAATCATCAGCATGACGATGATCAGCAGCAGCCTGTCGGTAAAGGCTGCTCGAAAAATCTGCAGCACGTAATGCTTCGTCTTCATTGCCCGCACGCTTTCATCGCCGCCAAACGATGGCGGCAAGGCGCGGCAGAACTGAGGCGTGGCATTGTTTTGCCGGTGGCAGCAAGCGCGCTGGTCGCCAAGAGGCGGCGCCAGCCGAAGGGCATGCCGCCAAGGCGGCACGCTCAGCGATGGTGACTAGCTTCTGAGGCCCGGCGCTTCCTGGCCGGTGCGCTCGACATATTCCGTATAGCCGCCGCCGTACTGGTGGATGCCCTCGGGCGTCAGCTCCAGCACGCGATTGGAAAGGGCTGCGAGGAAGTGGCGGTCGTGCGAGACGAAGAGCATGGTGCCTTCATAGTCCGCCAGCGCCTTGATCAGCATTTCCTTGGTATCGAGGTCGAGGTGGTTGGTCGGCTCGTCGAGCACCAAGAGGTTCGGCGGATCGAACAGCATGATCGCCATGACCAGGCGCGCCTTCTCGCCACCCGAAAGAACCCGGCACTTCTTCTCGACATCGTCGCCGGAAAAGCCGAAGCAGCCGGCAAGGGCGCGCAGCGGCGCCTGGCCTGCCTGCGGGAAGGTGTCTTCGAGCTGCTGCAGCACCGTGCGGTCGCCGTCGAGCACGTCCATGGCGTGCTGGGCGAAGTAGCCCATCTTGACGCTGGCTCCGAGGGCGACATTGCCTTCGTCCGGCTCGGTCGAGCCGGCGACGAGCTTCAAGAGCGTCGACTTGCCGGCGCCGTTGATGCCCATGATGCACCAGCGCTCGCGGCGGCGCACCATGAAGTCCAGCCCCTCATAGATGCTGCGGCTGCCGTATTTCTTGTGCACGCCCTTGATGTTGATGACGTCTTCGCCGGAGCGCGGCGCCGGGCGGAATTCGAAGTTGACCGTCTGGCGGCGCTTCGGCGGCTCGACGCGGTCGATCTTTTCGAGCTTCTTCACCCGGCTCTGCACCTGCGAGGCGTGCGAGGCGCGCGCCTTGAAGCGCTCGATGAACTTGATTTCCTTGGCAAGCATTGCCTGCTGGCGCTCGAACTGCGCCTGCTGCTGCTTCTCGTTCTGGGCGCGCTGCTGTTCGTAGAAGCCATAGTCGCCCGAATAGGCGTTCAGCTGGCCGGCGTCGATCTCGATGATCTTGGTGATGATGCGGTTCATGAACTCGCGGTCGTGCGAGGTCATCATCAGCGCGCCGTCATAGTTCTTGAGGAAGTCTTCAAGCCAGATCAGGCTTTCGAGATCGAGATGGTTGCTCGGTTCGTCGAGCAGCATCACGTCCGGCCGCATGAGCAGAATGCGGGCAAGCGCCACGCGCATCTTCCAGCCGCCCGAGAGCTTGCCGACGTCATCGTCCATCATTTCCTGGGAGAAGCTCAGGCCAGCCAGCACTTCGCGGGCGCGGCCCTCGAGCGCGTAGCCGTCGAGCTCCTCGTAGCGCGCCTGCACCTCGCCATAGCGCTCGATGATCGCGTCCATTTCGTCCAATCGATCCGGATCGACCATGGCGGCCTCAAGCTCGCGCAGTTCGGCCGCGACTTCGCTGACCGGGCCTGCGCCGTTCATGACTTCGGAAACCGCACTGTTGCCGGACATCTCGCCGACGTCCTGGTTGAAGTACCCGATGGTGATGCCCTTATCGACCGCGACCTGGCCTTCGTCCGGGATTTCCTCGCCGGTGATCATGCGGAAGAGCGAGGACTTGCCGGCGCCGTTCGGACCGACGAGGCCGACCTTTTCGCCGCGGTTCAGCGCGGCGGAAGCTTCGATGAAGAGGATACGGTGGCTGAGCTGCTTGCTGATATTTTCGATACGGATCATGTCTGCGGTAGCCTGAAGGGAGGAGCGGGGCGCCTCGCGCCCAATTGTTGTCCCGGCCTGTCGCAGGTTTCTGCGTCACAAGCAAGACTTGAGGGCGTTTCCACGTCGTTTCGCGAGGCCCAGATTAACTCTCGCGAGGTCAAGTGTGGCTGCTGGCCATCTTCTTGGCCTATGTTCGCTTTCGCCGTTGGGTCGAGCAAGGCGTTTGGGATGCGCTGCTTTGACTACACATACGCTGTAAACATGTGTTCTAATCAGAACGCAACCAGCGTCATAGAGGACATCAAGTGCTTACGAAGAAGCAAACGCTCTGGGCATTGCCGATCCTCATCGCCAGCTTCGCAGCATTATGTGCGACTGGTTACATGTCTGAGGAATGGTTTCTCATAAAGAATGACGGGCTGACTGCGTTAGTCATCATTGCGATGATCGCAAACCTTTTTGCCTTGGTCTTCGTTTCCTTCTCAATCTTTCTGTCAGGCGTAACTACGCTTCTTTTCAATGCCTCAAGCCCTGACTTTTGGCAGAAAACAAGCAATCCGTTCTACTATCTTCTTTGGAGCGAACTGCAGGAGGCTACAACTAAGAACGAGCGGACTGAGTGAGCAGAACATAGGTCCTCATTCCGTATTTGTCACAGGAACCCAGTCAGCCCAAGTCCTTGGGCCTAAAGGACTGCTCCGCGCCGCGGACGCGGCGCTGCTGGATCCCTGTGACGGGGCACAGGGATGAGGGCGAAGAAATGTTCGCCGCCCCCTGACTCTCGTGTGCCCTGCCGGCTCAGGCCCGCAGGCCGCGCGTGATCGGCGGCTGGAACTCCGGTTGGCTGAGGCTCTGCAGCGTTTCCGGCGGCTGGCCGTCGATATGGCCGATCACCGCCTTGGCGAGTTCCCGGCCGGCAACCCGGATGTCCTCGTACATGGTCATCACTTCAGGGCGCAGCCAGCGCAGGAAGTCGCTCGGGGACTTCGAAACCATGTCGCAGTCTTCGCTGAGCTTCTTCTTGGCCATCTCCAGCCCGGCGATCAGCGCGATGGCGCCGGAGCCGCTGCCCGAGACGATGCCGTCGGGCGCATCCTCGGAGCGCATCAGCACCTCGAAGGCGTCACGGATCTCGACCAGCGAATGGTCGATGTTGGTCTGGTGGAAGCCGACCGCGTCGGCCTGGAAGTCGCGCAGGCCGCGCTCGAAGCCGGCGCGCATGTGCGAATAGAAGGTGAGGTGCGGCGGCGGCTCGAGCAGCACCAGCTTCCGCCTGCCGCGTGCGACGAGCTTGCGCACCGCCTCATAGGCGAAGCGCTCGTTGTCGAAGTCGTGATAGGGATGGACGATGCCCATCTCGGTGCGGCCATGGGTGACGAAGGGCAGGCCGCGTTCGGTCAGAAGTGCGACGCGCGGATCGTGCGGCTCGGTGCGCGAGATGATCACGCCGTCGGCAGCGCCTGTGTCGAGGATGTAGCGGATCGGCGCCATCGCGTCCTTGACGGCGCTATAGGGGGTGACAACCAGATGATAGGGCGTGCCGGCGAGGATCTCGGTGATGCCCACCACCATCGGGCTGGTGATGCCCATGATCTCTTCTTCGAGCGTCAACACGAGGCTGATGACGTTGGTCTTGCCGGTTCTAAGCCGCACGCCGGCGCGGTTCGGCTGGTAGCCGATCTGCTTGGCGACGAGGCGGACACGCTCCTTGGTTTCCGCGCCGATATCCGGCGCGTCCTTCAGCGCCCGTGACACCGTGGTGATGCCAAGGCCGGTCATGAAGGCGATCGTCTTCAGCGTCGGCCGGCCGCCATCCGGCGGCGGCGTCAGCGGCCTGTTTTTCGTTTTGTTGTCCATTGCCGTCACCCGCCCACTCTCTAGTTCGCGCGCAGCCAACCTTGCCCGGCCGGCTGCAAACACGTCGGTTCGGCCCTGTCCATCGCGCCGTCGCCTGTCCCGTCTTCGCCTTATATACGAAAAGTCGTGAGCGGCTATGCTGCTTTGGACGGATCAAATTGCTTCAAATCTGTAACGATACAGTCGCGATGTCGAGCATTTTCGTTGCTGCAGTGCGAAAGGTGGGGCCGTCAGGTTGAATCGCGCCGTTGAACGTCATTTTTTTGCGTTTGCGAAAAGCCGGTCTCCCTACGGATGCACGGCGTTCGGAAAAACGTGTTAAATATCAGCTTTATAAGAGCGTTTTCTATGCGGAGTGGATCGGTCGGCAGCCGATGCCAAGCGCTTTGAGCGGTCACTGTCATCTGCACGCAATGGGTGTTTTTTAAGATTCTGTTTAAATCGATTGTGGTGGGTGTTGCGTCCTGTAATCGATTGCACTAAGTTTTTTACGGTAACGTTACAGTGAGGGAGGAGACTCATGAATTTACGTTCTTTCGCAGCCATGCTCGCAACCGCAGTGGCCCTGCCGCTCGGTGCAGCCAGCGCCGCCGATCTTGAAGTAACCCATTGGTGGACCTCGGGCGGTGAAGCAGCCGCAGTCGCCGAACTCGCCAAGGCCTTCGATGCGACCGGAAACCACTGGGTCGATGGCGCGATCGCCGGCTCGGGCGGCACGGCTCGGCCGATCATGATCAGCCGCATCACCGGCGGCGACCCGATGGGCGCCACGCAGTTCAACCATGGCCGCCAGGCGGAAGAGCTGGTCCAGGCCGGGCTGATGCGCGACCTCACCGATGTCGCGACCCGCGAACACTGGAAGGACATCATCAAGCCGGCGAGCCTGCTCGATTCCTGCACCATCGACGGCAAGATCTATTGCGCGCCGGTCAATATCCACTCCTGGCAGTGGTTGTGGCTGTCGAACGCCGCCTTCAAGACGGCTGGCGTCGACGTGCCGAAGAACTGGGATGAATTTGTCGCCGCGGCACCGGCGCTCGAAAAGGCCGGCATCGTGCCGCTCGCCGTCGGCGGTCAGCCGTGGCAGGCAGCCGGTGCCTTCGACGTCTTGATGGTGGCGATCGCCGGCAAGGACACCTTCCAGAAGGTCTTTGGCGACAAGGACGAGGAAGTGGCGGCCGGCCCTGAGATCGCCAAGGTCTTCAAGGCTGCCGACGATGCCCGCCGCATGTCGAAGGGCAGCAATGTCCAGGACTGGAACCAGGCGACCAACATGGTCATCACCGGCAAGGCCGGCGGCCAGATCATGGGCGACTGGGCGCAGGGCGAGTTCGCGCTTGCCGGCCAGAAGGCCGGAACGGACTACACCTGCCTGCCGGGTCTCGGCGTCAACGAGATCATCTCGACCGGCGGCGACGCCTTCTACTTCCCGCTTCTGAAGGATGAGGAAAAGTCGAAGGCGCAGGAAGCACTGGCTTCGACGCTGCTCGATCCGAAGACGCAGGTCGCCTTCAACCTCAAGAAGGGTTCGCTGCCGGTGCGCGGCGACGTCGATCTGGCTGCTGCCAACGACTGCATGAAGAAGGGCCTTGATATCCTTGCCAAGGGCAACGTGATCCAGGGCACCGACCAGCTGCTTTCGGCCGACAGCCAGAAGCAGAAGGAGGACCTGTTCTCCGAATTCTTCGCCAACCCGTCGATCACGCCG
>NZ_DASYHB010000007.1:0-23654 GCF_035999185.1 Ensifer sp.
TGCCCTCGCCCAACCAGTCGCTGCTCGAAGCGCTCACCATGTGGGACAACAAGTCGACCCGCGCCAATTGCGACTATTCCTTCCACATGGCGATCACCTGGTGGAGCGAGCAGGTCTTCAACGAGATGGAGACCATCGTCAAGGACAAGGGCATCAACACCTTCAAGCACTTCATGGCCTACAAGGGCGCGCTGATGGTCGATGACGACGAGATGTTCTCGTCCTTCCAGCGTTGCGCTGCCCTCGGCGCGCTGCCGCTGGTGCACGCCGAAAACGGCGACGTCGTCGCCCAGCTCCAGGCAAAGCTGCTGTCTGAAGGCAACAACGGCCCGGAAGCACACGCCTATTCACGGCCGGCCGAAGTCGAGGGTGAGGCGACCAACCGGGCGATCATGATCGCCGACATGGCCGGCTGCCCGGTCTATATCGTGCATACGTCCTGCGAACAGGCGCACGAGGCGATCCGCCGGGCCCGCTCCAAGGGCATGCGCGTCTTCGGCGAACCTTTGATCCAGCATCTGACGCTCGACGAGACCGAGTATTTCAACAAGGACTGGGACCACGCGGCCCGCCGTGTGATGTCGCCGCCCTTCCGCAACAAGCTGCACCAGGATTCACTCTGGGCTGGCCTCGCCTCGGGCTCGCTGCAGGTGGTGGCGACCGACCACTGCGCGTTCACCTCCGAACAGAAACGCTTCGGCGTCGGCGATTTCACCAAGATCCCGAACGGCACCGGCGGCCTTGAAGACCGCATGCCGATGCTTTGGACCCACGGCGTCAACACCGGCCGCATTACCATGAACGAATTCGTGGCGGTCACCTCGACCAACATCGCCAAGATCCTCAACATCTACCCGAAGAAGGGTGCCATCCTCGTTGGCGCCGATGCCGACCTCGTCGTCTGGGACCCGAAGCGCACCAAGACCATCTCCGCCAAGAGCCAGCAGTCGGCAATCGACTACAACGTCTTCGAGGGCAAGGAGGTCAAGGGCCTGCCGCGCTTTACCCTCACCCGCGGCGTCGTCGCGATCGAGGAAGGAACGATCAAGACCCGCGAAGGCCATGGCGAGTTCGTCCGCCGCGATCCGTTCCCGGCAGTCAGCTCCGCCCTTTCGACCTGGAAGGAAGTCACCGCCCCCCGCGCCGTCCAGCGCTCCGGCATTCCGGCTACCGGCGTGTGAATGGAGGAGAACGCGAACAGGGTGCCAGCGATGCCTGCCGATCAGCGTGAAAGGGGGTTCCCGCAGATGCATGCCGCGGCGAGCGTTGCCGGCACGTACACAGCGTGTGCACTGTTGGTGATCATCGATCCAAGAGCGGTCGCCGGGGTACCTTTTCAGGTTCTCGTTCCCACAGGCATCCTTGTGCCGTTTGCTGTAGCTTTCGTTGCGTTCTTCATTTTCGCACCGGCAAGTTTCGGCCTTTACTGGCTTATGGAGCGGTTTGAGCGACGCAATCTAGGCCACCATTGCCTTGCCGGCATCGTCTGCGTCGCGTCGACCTTCGCGGTCATCCTTTTCTTCGGATATGTCGCGTCTCTGCTGGAAGGTGCCTCTGAACAGATGGAGGGAACGGGAATCTTTGGCGATGCGGGAGGCCGTTCAGATCAACTCTTTCTGGCCGCATGCGCACTCTCTGGCGTGGTTGGCGGCGTAGCTTTCTACTTCGCGCGCAAGGTCGGGAGATCCGGCAGTTCCATAGAGGCGGCAATCGGAGGACGATCCTAGATGCTCAACCGGTTCCGAGCACGATCGCTGCGCCTACCCGCTTCCGTAAGCCTCGCGGACATTCCGCCCAAGCTCTGTCCCACCGGGCATATCCTGCCCGATCGGCAGGACGCATCCGCGTGGATTGGCATCGCCTCAGTGGGGCACGACTCCGTCGAGTTCGGGCAGAAGCACGACGCTTTCCTGCTCGTTCGGGTCGGTGCGGGCGATGACGGCCGAACAGGGCGCGTCCGAAAGGTTTGCCGGCAGGTGCGGCACGCCGGCCGGGATGTAGAACATTTCGCCGGCGCGGACGACGACGTGCTCTTCCAATCGCTCGCCGAACCAGGTGTGAGCCTCGCCGGAAAGCACATAGATCGCCGTCTCGTGGCTCTCGTGCAGATGGGCTTTGGCCCGCGCGCCCGGCGGGATCGTCAACAGGTGCATGCAGATGCCGGTCGAACCGACTGTCTCCGCGGCAATCCCCTCGAAATAGCTGAGCCCCTGCTTTCCGGCGTAGCCGCTGCCGGGGCGCACCAACCGACACACAGGATTGGATGATCGAGACATGAGCGTTCTCCAGAATTCCCTGAAAAACCAGCAACAAACGGCGCCGCACACAAATCCGCGATTGCATGTTGCCGGTCCGGATAGCAGTCTGACACAGACCAGCCAGAATGAGTATTCGCCGATGACGTCCAATACCGCATCCGTGGTTTCGGCCCGGGACCTCTGCCTGACTTTCGAAACCGCCGACGGCCCGGTCCACGCGCTGACCGGCGTCAATCTTGATGTCGCCAAGGGCGATTTCGTTTCCTTCATCGGCCCGTCCGGCTGCGGCAAGACGACGTTCCTCAGGGTGATTGCCGACCTCGAAAAGGCGACCTCCGGCACGATCAGCGTCAACGGCATGACGCCGGAGGAAGCGCGCAAAGAGCGCGCCTATGGCTATGTCTTCCAGGCCGCCGCCCTTTATCCGTGGCGCACGATCGAGAACAACATCGCCCTGCCATTGGAAATCATGGGCTATTCGAAGGAAGAGAAGAAGGCGCGCATCGAGCGCACGCTTGACCTCGTCAACCTCACGGGCTTTGGCAAGAAGTACCCCTGGCAGCTCTCGGGCGGCATGCAGCAGCGTGCCTCGATTGCCCGCGCCCTCGCCTTCGATGCCGACCTGCTGTTGATGGACGAACCCTTCGGCGCGCTCGACGAGATCGTCCGCGATCACCTCAACGAACAGCTGCTGAAACTGTGGGCCCGGACCAACAAGACGATCTGCTTCGTCACCCACTCGATCCCCGAGGCGGTCTATCTTTCGACCAAGATCGTGGTGATGAGCCCGCGGCCCGGCCGGGTGACCGACGTGATCGAATCGCCGCTGCCGCGCGAACGGCCGCTTGGCATTCGCGAAACGCCGGAGTTCCTGGAGATTGCCCACCGCGTTCGCGAGGGCCTGCGCGCAGGACACAGCTATGACGAATAGCGCCGTGATCCGCCCGGCCGAACGGACCGACATGGCCGCCTGCGCCGGCATTCTCAACCGCTGGATCGACGCCACTGCGTGGATGCCACGCGTGCATGATCATGCCGATGTCGAGCGCTACTACGTCGAAACGGTCTTTGCCGAACGCAGGGTGATTGTCGCCGAGCAGATGAACGACGTCGCCGGTTTTCTGGTCCTGTCCGACGACCGCTTTGTTACGGCGCTATATATCGATGCGCCTCACCGCGGCTCAGGCATCGGGTCCCGGCTCGTGGACGTCGCCAAGAACCTGTCTCCGGACGAGCTGAACCTTTGGACATTCGAGAACAACCACGCCGCCCAACGGTTCTATGAGAGCCAGGGTTTTGAGGTGGTGCGACGCACCGACGGCGACAACGAAGAGCAGCTGCCGGATGTCCTTTATCGCTGGCGCGCCGGGGAGATTGAGGCATGAACCTCGCCTTTGGCCTATGGATGCTCTTGGCAACGACGATCTTCCTCGGTGGCGCGACTGCCTCGCGTGCTTATGTCTCCAGCAATCACCTCGGCATGCTCCTGCTTGCCCTCGGGCTCTACGTGATCGGCAATCTCATCATGGTAAAGCTGATGCGCGAAGGCGGTCTGGGGCTCGCGATCTCGCTCTCGGCGATCGTGCAGCTCGTACTCGTCAACGTCATCGCCTTTGCGGTCTTTGGCGAACGGATGAGCCTGACACAGGCCGCCGGTGTCCTTCTCGGCATCGTCGCGATGGGCCTGATGTTGTTCCCCGCAAGCGGAAAGGCGTAACGATGCAGGAACCAAGCTTTCTCCGGGACAAATTGCTGCCGGTCGGGACAATCCTCCTGGCGATTTTCGTCATATGGTACATCTTCGCGGTCGTCCTGAATGCGCCGTTCCAACGCGATCTCGACCGGCGCGGCAACGTGACACCAACGACTATGGAATTCATCGGCAAGACGCTGTCTCAGCCCAAACCTATCCTGCCGGCACCACATCAGGTGGCGCGGAATGTCTTCGAAAATACCTTCCTCCGGGCGCCAACCAGCAACCGCAGCCTCGTCTACAATGCCTGGGTAACCCTGTCTTCCACCGCGGTTGGCTTCGCCTTCGGCACCATCCTCGGCATCCTGATCGCCGTCGGCATCGTGCATGTCGTCGCGCTGGACCGCAGCCTCATGCCCTGGATCATCGCCTCGCAGACCGTGCCGATCCTCGCCATCGCACCGATGGTCATCGTCGTGCTGGCAGCGATCAATGTCACGGGCCTCATCCCGAAGGCGCTGATATCAACCTACCTCTCCTTTTTCCCTGTGGCCGTCGGAATGGTGAAGGGACTACGCTCGCCGGAGGCTATGCACCTGGACCTGATGCGCACCTACAATGCCAGTGCCTCGCAGACCTTTTGGAAGCTGCGCGTGCCGGCCTCGATCCCGTTCCTGTTCGCCTCCATGAAGGTCGCAATTGCCGCAAGCCTCGTCGGTGCCATCGTCGGTGAATTGCCGACCGGGGCCGTTGCCGGCATCGGTGCGAAGCTGTTGGCCGGCTCCTACTACAGCCAAACAATCGACATATGGGCAGCACTGGTCGCCGGTTCTGTGCTGGCGGCTATGCTCGTCGGCATCGTCAGCATCGCCGCACGCATCGTCGATCGCTCGATGGGAGGGAGAACGGCATGATTGACTTTCGCCTTTCCTGGCAGTGCGTGCTCAGTCTTCTTCTCTGTCTTGTGGCTGTGGCGGTGTTACCGCTGCTTGCCGTTGATGCCGCCACCCCCGTCAGCGCCGGAAGCACTTTCGTCATTTTCCTTCTCATTGCTGCCGCAGCTGTTCTTTCTTCGTTGAACTTGTCGGCATCGCTCACTGCGGCCATCCTCTTCTTTGCCGCGCATGCCGCAGCATGGCTATTGCTGTCCCTAATCTCAGGAAACGAAGGGAAGGCCCAGGCGTCGTTCTTCGTCCTGGTCGCGGCAGCCTGGCTGCTTGCCTGGCGTTGCGTCTCCATTCTATCCGCCATTCGGCCCCAATCGATCGCCGGCATCTATGGATTGCGGCTCCTGATCCCGGCGATATTCGGAGCCTGGATCCTGATTATCTGGGAAGCGGTGACGCGGGGCGCTGGAATTCCCTTCATCCTCCTGCCGCCGCCGAGCGCCATCGGGGTGCGCATTGCCGGTTCCATCCCGACGCTCTGGACGGATGTGCAGCAGACGATCTTCCGGTCAGTCCTGATCGGTTACATCATCGGTTGCGCCAGCGGCTTCATCGTCGCCGTTCTTGCCGACCGCGTCACCTTCCTGCGCAGAGGTTTGCTGCCAATCGGCAATCTGGTCTCGGCATTACCGATCATCGGCGTGGCTCCGATCATGGTCATGTGGTTCGGCTTCGACTGGCAATCCAAGGCGGCTGTCGTCGTCATCATGACCTTCTTCCCGATGCTGGTGAACACGGTGACGGGCCTCGCCGCATCCGGCAGCATGGAACGAGACTTGATGCGCACCTATGCATCAAACTACTGGCAGACACTGCTCAAGCTGCGCCTGCCAGCGGCAGCTCCCTTTATTTTCAATGCGCTGAAGATCAACTCAACCTTGGCCTTGATCGGTGCCATCGTCGCGGAATTCTTCGGCACTCCCATGTCGGGCATGGGCTTTCGCATCTCGACCGAAATCGGCCGGATGAATGTCGACATGGTCTGGGCCGAGATCGCGGTCGCCGCAATTGCAGGTTCGGTCTTCTACGGTATCGTCGCCATTGCCGAGAGAATGACGACGTTCTGGCATCCGTCTATCCGCGGCGGACAGACGTAATCCGGGGTCTCCTCATGGGATCAAGGCATAACTTCAGAGCGAAAAAGGGTGAAGACATGAAAAAGGTAGTTCTTGCATTGATGGCAAGCGCAATGACGCTCGCCGCCGCTCAGGCTGCAATGGCGGCGGACAAGGTGACGCTGCAACTCAAATGGGTGGCACAGGGCCAATTCGGCGGCTATTTCGTCGCCAAAGACAAGGGGTTTTACGAGGAAGAGGGCCTTGATGTCGAGATCAAGCCGGGCGGCCCGGATATCGCTCCGGAGCAGGTGATCGCCGGCGGTGGCGCCGACGTCATCGTCGACTGGATGGGCGGCGCATTGGTTGCCCGCGAAAAGGGAGTAGCGCTCGTCAATATCGCCCAGCCCTTCGAGAAATCCGGTCTGGAACTGATCTGCCCCAAGGACGGCCCTATCAAGACGGAGAAGGACTTCACCGGACGTACACTCGGCGTTTGGTTCTATGGCAACGAGTATCCTTTCTTTGCCTGGATGCACAAGCTTGGCCTCAAGACCGATGGCGGCCCGGATGGCGTGACCGTGTTGAAGCAGAGCTTCGACGTACAGCCGCTCGTCCAAAAACAGGCCGATTGCATCTCCGTAATGACCTATAACGAATACTGGCAGGCGATCGATGCCGGCTTCAAGCCTGAAGACCTTACCGTCTTCAACTACACCCAGCTCGGAAACGACCTCCTGGAAGACGGTCTCTACGTCAAAGAGGACAAGTTGAAGGACGAAGCGTTCAAGGCGAACATGGTGAAATTCGTCCGCGCCTCAATGAAAGGTTGGAAGTATGCGGTCGAAAATCCGGATGAAGCGGCCGAGATCGTCATGGACAACGGGGGCCAAGACGAAAATCACCAAAAGCGCATGATGGGCGAAGTCGGCAAGCTGATCGGCAGCGGCAAGCTCGACGAGAAGCTCTATGACCGTACGGTCGAGGCATTGCTCGACCAGAAGATCATCAACGCGAAGCCCTCCGGCGCCTTTACACATGAGATCACCGACGCCGCTCTGAAGTAGGAGCCTCAGGGCCAAGACCAGAAGAGGGTCGCACGACTGTGAACGTGCGGCCCTCTTCCGTTTTCTGCAGCGGCGCGCCTTCTCAAACGCTCAAAGGACCCCTGCAGCACTTCGAATTGCTGCATGTCTTCTCCTCAAATCAGCGAGGACATGCAGCGGGCGGTCGTTCGCATCCGCCAAATTGCCGCCGAGTACCGGGCGTGGGGGTGGTATTCCGGCAAGCAACGACGCTACCGTTGCTTGCGATCGTCAAGATCGTGTCAAGATCGCAACCATAACCGCAGAACGGACCGAATATTGATGTCGTGCTGCTCGGTGCACCTTGTAAGCGCCGAAACCCGAGATTACATAGGCCACGATGTTTGTTGGAGGCAGGCATGACGGAGGACACCCTTTTCCCGATGCCTTGCCTGCGGTAACCGGTCCCAGTTCCGCCCGCGTCTACGGTCTGATACCGTGCACGCGGAGCGCGAAGTGAGGAAATCGACATCTGATGTTCCCGAGCGATGCCGGGGCGTGATGTCGGCGCGATAAAATAGCCTGATTGCCCGTGGATGCTGCCTGAGGCGGCGATCCGCTCGATGTTGTTTCCATTGCCGGGACTGTGAAGCCGATGGCTCAAAAAGTACTGCCCCTTCTCAGCGTGTGCGCTGCGATGACGTTTGGTTCGCTTTCATCGGCTTGGGCCGAGGAAGCCACACAACCGGCACCAAAGCCGAGCCTCCCCTCCATCGTTGTGACCGCCGCGGTCGACCAACAGATCAGCGACCGTGTCGTTGCGACCGGCACCGTACAGGCGGTCGAGCAGGTCTATGTCGCCCCGATGGTCGACGGCCTTTCCATCCGCTCGCTCAATGTCGATGTCGGCGACAAGGTCGAAGCCGGCGCGGTGCTCGTGGTTCTCAACGACGATGCACTTCGCCTGCGCAAGAGCGAGCTTGAAGCAGCACTCGCCAAGGCCGATGCCGGATTGGCGCAGCTGAACGCCCAGCTCACCGAAACCAGGGCCAACAACGACGAGGCCAAGCGGGTCAGCGATCGTGCCGCGGGGCTTTCCAAGAACGGCACCGTCTCGACGGCGGAAGCCGACCGCGTCCGGGCGCTCGCCATCGCGATGCAGGCCCGGGTCCGCTCCGCCGAGCAGGCCGTGGCTGTTGCCACCGCAGACATCAAGGTGGCGCAGGCCCAGATCGATGACATCGACCTTCGCCTTGTCCGCACCGAGGTCAAGGCCCCCGTCGCCGGCGTGATCTCCGCCAAGAACGCCAAGATCGGCGCGATTGCCAATGGCAGCAGCGAGCCGCTGTTTGCGATGATCCGCGACGGCGCGATCGAGATGAAGGCAGACGTCGCCGAGGCCGATATCATCAAGCTTGCGGTCGGCCAGCCTGCTGTCGTGACGCTTGCCGGCGGCAACACCAAAGTCGACGGATCGATCCGCCTGATCGCCCCGACGGTCGATCCGGTCAGCCGCCTTGGCACCGTTTTCATCACGCTCAACGACACCACGAAGGCGCGCGCCGGCATGTATGCGAGCGCGCTGATTACCGCCGAGCAGAAGCAGGCGGTGGTCCTGCCGCAGACGGCCGTCACCAACGAAGACGGCCGCACCATCGTTCGCAAGGTCGAAAACGGCGTCATTCGCATTCTGCCGGTCAAGACCGGGATTTCCGACGGCAAGTTCGTCGAGGTGCTCGAAGGGCTGGTTGCGGGTGAACAGGTCGTGGCAAGGGCCGGCGCCTATGTCCGCGACGGCGACCACATCAACCCCGTCAAGTCTGCTGAACCAGCGACAAACTGACAGGAACCGTGACCATGAACTTCTCAGCCTGGTCCATACGCAATCCGATCGCGCCGATCCTCGCTTTCTTCGTTCTGATGGTGCTCGGCTATCAGTCGTTCGTGTCGCTGCCGATCACCCGCTTCCCCAACATCGACGTGCCGATCGTCTCGATCAGCGTCGCCCAGAGCGGCGCGTCGCCCGCAGAACTTGAGACGCAGGTCACCAAGGAAATCGAGGACGCGGTCGCCAGCGTCACCGGCGTCGACCACATCCAGTCAACGATCAACGACGGCACATCGACCACCGCGGTGATCTTCCGCATGGAAGTGCCGACGACCCAGGCCGTGCAGGACGTCAAGGACGCCATCGACCGCATCCGCAGCGACCTGCCGACCTCGATCGAGGAGCCGATCGTCTCCAAGGTCGACGTCGAGGGCCAGGCGATCCAGACCTTCTCCGTCTCGGCACCGGGCATGTCGCTCGAAGAGCTCTCCTGGTTCGTCGACGACGTCATCAAGCGTGAAATCCAGGGCAAGAGCGGCATCGGCCGCGTCGATCGCTACGGCGGTGCCGACCGCGAAGTGCGTGTCGAACTCAACGAAGACAAGCTGAACTCGCTCGGCATCACCGCAGCCGACGTCAACGGCCAGCTGCGCCGCATGAACATGGACCTCGGCTCCGGCCGCGGCCAGGTCGGCGGCAGCGAGCAGGCGATCCGCACACTCGGCGACGCACGCAACGTCGACCAACTTGCCAACACGATGATCTCGGTCCCGAGCGGTCGTTTCGTTCGGCTTTCCGAACTTGGCACCGTCACCGACACCTATGAGGAGCCACGCTCCTTCTCGCGCTTCAACGGCACCCCCGGCGTAACCTTCGCGGTTTTCCGCGCCAAGGGCGCCAGCGAAGTCAGCGTCGCCGAGACGGTCGCCAAGTCGCTCGAGAAGATCCGGGCGGCGAACCCGGATGTCACCATCGAGATGGTCGACGATTCGGTCTACTTCACCTACGGCAACTACGAGGCAGCCCTTCATACGCTGATGGAAGGCGCGTTGCTCGCCGTCATCGTCGTCATGCTGTTCCTGCGCAACTGGCGCGCCACGCTGATCTGCGCCGTCGCCCTGCCGTTGTCGGCAGTTCCGACCTTCTGGGTGATGGAACTGCTCGGCTTCTCGCTCAATCTCGTCAGCTTCCTCGCACTGACGCTCGCGACCGGCATCCTCGTTGACGATGCCATCGTCGAGATCGAGAACATCGAGCGGCATATCCATATGGGCAAGTCGCCCTACCGGGCCGCGATCGAAGCGGCGGATGAAATTGGCCTCGCGGTGATCGCAACCACGTTTACGATCATCGCGGTTTTCATCCCGGTGTCGTTCATGCCCGGGATCGTTGGCCAGTACTTCATCCAGTTTGGCCTGACCGTCGCCGTCTCGGTCTTCTTCTCGCTGCTCGTCGCACGCCTGATTACGCCCGTCATGGCCGCCTACATCATGCGTCCGTCCAAACTTGACGGGCATCATGCCGAAGACGGCACTTTTATGCGCGGCTACACGCGTCTCGTTCATGCGACCACGAAGCGCTGGTACATGCGCTACCTGACGGTGCTCATCGCGATCGGCGTGACCGTGGCCTCCGTTGTCGCTCTGTTCATGTTCGTGCCCGGCGGGTTCCTGCCTCCGGACGACACGTCGCGTGTCAGCCTGTCCGTCGAGCTGGCGCCTGACGCCATGCTGGAAGACACCGACCGGACGACCGCTCAGATCTACGAAAAGGTCAAGGACCTCGACGGCGTCGAAAGCGTCTTCGTGCTTGGCGGTGCCTCGCCGAAGGGCGACCTGGAACTGCGCCGGGCCACCGTGACGGTGCTGCTCGAAAAGCGCGACCACTCGCTCCTCAACAAGGTCGTCAACGACGTCTTCGGCAGGATACCGGTGATCGGCCCATATTTGCCGAAGTTGCCGCCATCGGGCCGTATCATCCCGCAGTCGCAGATCGAGAAGGAGATCTTTGCCCGTGTCCGTGACTTGCCGGATGTGCGGGTGATCAAGCTCAACGACCGCGGCGAGCGGGAGCTGTCCTTCAACCTATTGTCCAACAACGAGGCCGATCTCGACAAGGCCGTCGGCATTCTGGAAGGAAAGCTGCGCAGCGATCCGTTGCTCGCCAATGTCAGCCCGGACGGAGCACTTCCGCGTCCCGAACTGCAGATCCGTCCGCGCGATGAGCAGATGTCGCGCCTCGGCATCACCACGGCGCAGATTTCGGAAGTCATCCGTGTCGCCACCATCGGCGACATCGACGCCGCCTTGACGAAAATTGCGCTCGATGGCCGGCTGATCCCGATCCGCGTCCAGATCAACCGCGATTTCCGCACGGATATCGCCGCGATCCGCAACCTGAAGATCCAGACCGCTTCCGGAATGACGGTGCCGCTGTCGAGCGTCGCCGACATCAACTATTCCGAAGGGCCAAGCTCGATCAAACGGTACGACCGCAACCGCGTCGTGGCGCTCGGCGCGGACCTGCCGATCGGCGTGGCGCTCAACACCGCCTCCGCCCGTTTCCTGCAGATTGCCGACGAAGCCAAGATGCCGTCCTCGGTTCAGCTGCTCAAGAGCGGCGACGCGGAAGTCGAGGAGGAGATGCAGCAAAGCTTCGTCAATGCGATGCTGCTCGGCCTGATGCTGGTTCTGGTGGTGCTGATCCTCCTGTTCAAGGACGTGATCCAGCCGTTCACCATCCTGTTCTCGCTGCCGCTTGCCATGGGCGGTGTCGCAGGCGGCTTGATCCTGACCCAGAACTCGCTGTCGATGCCGGTGCTGATCGGCATCCTGATGCTGATGGGTATCGTCACGAAGAACGCGATCCTGCTGGTCGACTTCGGTATCGAGATGATGCATCACGGCATGGACCGGACTCAGGCGATGATCGAAGCGGGCCGCAAGCGCGCCCGCCCGATCATCATGACGTCGATCGCCATGTCGGCCGGCATGCTGCCCTCCGCGCTCGGCGTCGGTGAAGGCGGCTCGTTCCGCGCGCCGATGGCCATCGCGGTGATCGGCGGTATCATCGTCTCGACGATCCTCAGCCTCGTCGTCGTCCCCTCCTTCTTCCTGATCATGGATGATCTGTCGCGCTTGCTCGCCTGGGCCTTTGGGCGCTTCGTCGGCAAGAAGGACGAGGAGAACCTGCCTCTCGACCGCGAAGCCCTGACCGATCTCGTCCAGGAGCAGGGCAGGACGATCGAGGGCCTGGAGGACCGGCTGAAGTCGCTGGAAACCGAACAGACCAAGGGCCGCTCCGGCGGCAAGGTGATCAATCACCCGGCATTGGCGGCCGAGTAGCAACCTTCGGCCAGCACCACGACCAAAGGCCCGCGCCCCGCAAGCGCGGGCTTTTTGTTGTCATAATTTGATCGAGGTCAAATCATCAGCCCGAAAGCCTCACTACCCTGCCACGGATACTGACGCAGGACGGGTGCAATGAAGACGTTGCGATTGAACGCGAACGACCGGGCGGTGCTGCTCGGATCTGGCTTCTTCGAGAAGCTGCCGACGGCGGCATCATCGGCCATTCTCGATGATGTCGTCGTGTCGATGCATGAAGAACACGACGTTCTCTTCGTGCAGGGCGAACCGCTCGACCACGTCTTCTTCGTGCTTTCGGGATTGGTGCGCCTCTACCGTCTGGGCAAGGACGGGCGCGAAGCGGATATCGCTGTTTTTCCGAAAGGCGAGCTTTTCGGCGAAAGCGCCATGTTCCTCGGCAACCGGGCGACGGCCAATGCCCAGGCGATCGAAACGGCCATGCTCGCCCGGATCGACAGCCGAAAGCTGCGCAGGCTTGCCGAACAAAGCCCTGAAATCGCCGAGGCGCTGATGCAGCTTCTGTGCCGTCATGCGCAAATGGCCGAAGACTGCCTGGCGGAAGACCGGCTGCTGACGGCACCACAGCGGGTCGCGAGCTACATTCTCGGAAACTGCCCGGATGGGACCCTAAGCTTCTCTTTCCGCCTGCCCTTCCAGAAGAACGTGCTCGCCGGCAAGCTTGGCCTCGCGCCGGAAGCCCTGTCGCGCGCGTTTTCCGCTCTTCGCCGCTCCGGTGTCACCGTCAAGGGCCGTGTGATCGAGATCCACGACCGGCAGGCGCTGGAGCGCTTCTGACCCGCCGGTCGGTGTTGGGCCTGCGGACGCCGCAAGGATGACCGTCAGAGACCGCCGTGCAGCGTTAGAAAATCGACGATCCGGTTGACGCCGTCACCACGCTTCATGTCGGTGAAGACAAAGGGCTTCTCCGCCCGCATGCGCGTCGCGTCCCGTTGCATCACGTCGAGATCGGCGCCGACATAGGGAGCGAGATCCTTCTTGTTGATGACAAGCAGGTCGGACTTGGTGATGCCCGGCCCGCCCTTGCGCGGGATCTCTTCGCCCTGACAGACCGAGATCACATAGATCGTCAGATCCGCGAGATCAGGCGAAAAGGTCGCCGCGAGATTGTCGCCGCCCGACTCGATGAAGACGACGTCGAGGTCGGGAATGCGCCGGTTGAAATCGGCAATCGCCTGCAGGTTGATCGTCGCGTCCTCGCGGATTGCGGTGTGTGGGCAGCCGCCGGTCTCGACGCCGACGATGCGGTCGGATGGCAGCGCCTGCATGCGCACCAGCGCCTCGGCGTCCTCCTTGGTGTAGATGTCGTTGGTGACCACGGCGACGGAGTATTTCTCCCGCATCGCCTTGCAGAGCTTGTCGGTCAGCGCCGTCTTGCCCGAGCCTACCGGCCCGCCGATGCCGATGCGAAGGGGACCGTTCTTCGATGCCATCTGAATGTCCTTTCGAGGTGGTCTCAAGCAAATCCGGGTGGCGTGAATGCCTTCCTGACTTGGCTGTCGGTTTGAAATGTTACGAGCGGAAGAGCCGCGAGTGCAGGGTTTCGTGTTTCAACGCCGAAATATCCGCTGCGATCGTGGCCGAGCCGAGGTCGTCCAGTGAGGCGACTGTTGCTCTCCCTGCCGTGGCCGTCACGACCGGCTCCAGCGCCGCGATGACGCCGACGCCGTCGCGCTGACCTGCGACGCCACAGCGGATCGCGACAGAGACAGCGTTCGCAACCGAGGCGTTGAGATAGGCGGCGACCGCAGGTTCAAGGGCGATGTCATGGGCAGCGGCGACGGCGCCAACCGCCACGGGATAGGCGGCCTTCTCTCCAATCGCGTCAAAGACCGCATGCGGCCATGCGCGCGCGGCGGCGAGAAACGCCTGCCCCTGCAGCATGGTCTCCGTATGCCGCTCGCGACTTCCTGCAAGGGCCTCGGCGAGGTCTGCGGCGGCAGCCAGCCGAACGGGATCGCCGATCGCCCTGTAGCTTTCGGCAAAAAGCAGCGCGTCGTTCCAGCCGGAACCGTGACAGATCACCGTCTCCAGCCACGTGCGCAGGTCCGCCGCCCCGGTGACCAACCCGTCATGAACCGCCTGCTCGAGGCCGCTCGAATAGGAGAAGGCGCCGACTGGAAAGGCGGGCGAGAGCCATGTCGCAAGGCGAAGCAATGCCTGGGTATCGACCCGTTCAGCCATGGTGATGGTGATGGCCGTGGTTGTGGCCGCCGGCGTGATAGGCGCCGCGCACGGGATGGAAGGGCTCTGAAACGTCGCTGACGTCGGCTCCCAGGCCTTCGAGCATCTGGCGAATGACCGGATCGCGCGCAATCAGAATGCGATCCGTCCCGATCTGTGCCGCTAGGTGCCGGTTGCCGAGATGCCAGGCGAGCTCGATCAGATGCAGCGGGTCGCGCGGCCGGATTTCGTAGAGCGCCTCGGGTGCCGCAACGATGCGGATATAGCCGCCTCCTTCAAGCACCAGCAGGTCGCCATCGGCGAGCATCACCGCTTCCTTCAGATCCAGCATCACCACGTCGTCGTTTTCGAGGTGCAAGAGCTTTCGGCGCAGATGCCGCGCGTCCTGCGCCAGCGTCACGCTGTGGAGCGGCACCTTGTCGGCCGGGCCAGGAGAAAGAACCTCGGTGGAGCGATAGGGCATCTTTAGAGCACCTCGACCTTTTCCGGCGAAACGAGTTCGATACGCGCTTCGATCAGCAGGTCGGCCATGGCCGACTGGAAGGCCTTCAGGTGCGGCTCTTCAAAATGCGCATCGACCGCCACCTTGTCCTTCCAGGTCTCGACGAACACCAGCGCGTCCGGATCGCCGGGCTTGCGATAGAGATCGTAGGTGATGCAGCCGGCCTCGCGGCGCGTCGCCTCAATCAGCGGTGCCGCGAGCACGACGACGTCATCTCCCTTGCCCTTATGCGCGGTGAGGTAGGCGATAATGTAAACCATTGAACCCTCGATATCTTTATGTCCGCCAGTGTAGCAAGAAAATACCCGGGCGCCAGTCGCCGGGCCATTTCCGAACGGCCCACCCGGACGCACCGGACAACAAAAAGCCCGAGGACCGGATCCGGCCTTCGGGCTCTCTCAACTCAGAAAGGGAAGCAATTTTGCCGCATCAGGCAGCGAGCTTCTCGGACTTCAGCGTCTCCAGAATGTTCTGCGGCGAGGAAACGCCGTAGGGATCGCTGTCGCAGTTGTCGGAGTAGCCTTCTTCCTCGAACCACTGCTCGACGACACCGTTGTTGACGACGGCGGCATAGCGCCAGGAGCGCATGCCGAAGCCGAGATTGTCCTTGGCAACGAGCATGCCCATCTTGCGGGTGAACTCTCCCGAACCGTCCGGGATCAGCTTGACGTTTTCGAGGCTCTGGGACTTGCCCCAGGCGTTCATGACGAAGGCGTCGTTGACCGAAATGCAGTAGATTTCGTCAATGCCTTCGGCGCGGAAATCGGCGTTGAGCTTTTCGAAGTCAGGCAGCTGGAAAGTCGAGCAGGTCGGCGTGAACGCGCCCGGCAGCGAGAACAGCACGACGCGCTTGCCGGCGAAATATTCGTCGGAGGAAACGTCCTGCCAGCGGAACGGGTTGGAGCCGCCAACGGCCTCATCGCGAATACGGGTACGGAACGTTACAGCGGGAACTTTTCTGCCAAGCATCGTCATCTCCTTCAGTGCGGCTGTCGGTCAGAAGGCGATGGGAGGCTCGCCAGCGACCGAGGAAAGATCAGCCGCTTCCCTAGCGGAATTTCTGCTGTAGCGCAGCATGAAAGGCCCTGATTCACATGCCGGCATGGCAGCCATGCGACCATCGCATGGCTCCTGTTCACCGCAAGATGCTTCAGTTGTAGATGCGCAATGACAGTCCGAGGCTTGGAGGTAATGGGTTCCACAAGCCGGTCCGCAGGCCCGCTTCGCGCAGCGCCCGTGCCGTCCAGGTGTTGCAGCCGAAAACCGCGTTGAAGCTGCCTTCCGCGTCAAAGAAGCGGTCGCTGCCATTGTAGGAGAAGCCGTCGATTGAGGTGACGGCGCCGGCATCGCGCATGAAGCTCCCGGAAATGAAGACGAGCAGCCGCTCGAAGCCTGCCGCGTCGAGGTCAAAGCTCGCAACGGAGGCCTGTGGTTCGACGATCCGACCGGCAATATCCACATGCATCACCGACCGGTCGAGCGTCAGCGCCTTCAGAACCGGCATGGCTTTCAGCTCCGACCACGTCGGGGTTTCCAAATAGAAGGACCGACCGCCCCAACCGAAGATCAGCCATTGCGCCTGAGGATGATCGAGCGGCACGCCGGAGGCCGCGACAAAGCCAAAGCGTGCCCGTGTTTCCTCCGTCAAGGGCACCGCGATATCGGTATGGATCGGGCCGGAGAGAACCAGGATACGTGCACCCCCTGCCCCTGTGGCAGAGGCGGCCGCCGGCATGAGCGGTCGTGGCAACAACGTTCCGAGCACCACGGCGGCCACCGCAGCAAGCAGGCCGCACAAGACCCATTTCAGGGCGTGTTTCATCCGGCGCACGGTTGGTATCGCTTAAAACAGGAAGTAGCGCTGCGCCATCGGCACGACCGTCGCAGGCTCGCAGGTCAGCAACTCCCCGTCGGCGCGCACCTCATAAGTCTCCGGATCGACCTCGATATGCGGCGTCAGGCTGTTGTGGATCATCGAAGCCTTGCCGATGCCACCGCGGGTGTTCCTGACGGCGACAAGCTTTTTGGCGACGCCGAGCTTTGCCGCAAGACCGGCGTCGAGCGAGGCCTGCGACACGAAGGTGACCGACGAGCTTGTGCGGTTCTTGCCATAGGCGGCAAACATCGGCCGGTAGTGCACCGGCTGCGGCGTCGGAATGGAGGCATTCGGATCCCCCATCGGCGCCATGGCGATCGAGCCGCCGAGCAGCACGAAGTCCGGCTTCACCCCGAAGAAGGCCGGGTTCCAGATAACGAGGTCGGCGCGCTTGCCGACCTCCAGCGAGCCGATCTCGTGGCTGAGACCATGGGCGATCGCCGGGTTGATCGTGTACTTGGCGATGTAGCGCTTGACCCGGAAATTGTCGTTGTCGCCGGTTTCCTGCGGCAGGGCGCCGCGCTGGCGCTTCATCTTGTCGGCCGTCTGCCAGGTGCGGATCGCCACCTCGCCGACGCGGCCCATGGCCTGGCTATCCGACGAGATGATCGAGAAGGCGCCGATGTCGTGCAGGATGTCTTCGGCCGCGATCGTTTCCTTGCGGATGCGGCTTTCGGCAAAGGCGATGTCCTCGGGGATCGACGGCGACAGGTGATGGCAGACCATCAGCATGTCGAGATGCTCGGCGAGCGTGTTCTTGGTGTAGGGCCTCGTCGGATTGGTCGAGGACGGGATGACGTTCGGCTGGCCGCAGATCTTGATGATGTCGGGCGCGTGACCGCCGCCGGCGCCTTCCGTGTGGAAGGCATGGATGGTGCGACCCTTGATCGCCGCGATCGTATCCTCGACGAAGCCGCTCTCGTTCAGCGTATCCGTGTGGATCATCACCTGCACGTCGTATTCGTCGGCGACACCCAGGCAGCAGTCGATCGCCGCCGGAGTCGAACCCCAGTCCTCATGCAGCTTTAGCGCCGTGGCACCGGCGAGCACCATCTCGACCAGTGCGCCTGGCCGCGAGGCGTTGCCCTTGCCGGCAAAGGCGATGTTCATCGGAAATCCGTCGGCCGCCTCGATCATGCGAGCGAGATGCCAGGGACCGGACGTGCAGGTGGTGGCAAGCGTGCCATGTCCCGGGCCCGCGCCACCGCCGAGCATGCAGGTGAGGCCGCTGACGAGCGCTTCCTCGATCTGCTGCGGGCAGATGTAGTGTATGTGGCTGTCCATCCCGCCGGCCGTCACGATCTTGCCTTCGCCGGCAATGACCTCGGTGCCGGGACCGACGACGATGGTCACGCCCGGCTGCGTATCCGGATTGCCGGCCTTGCCGATGCCAGCGATGCGCCCGTCCTTGAGGCCGATATCCGCTTTCACGATGCCCCAGTGGTCGACGATCAACGCATTGGTGATGACGGTGTCGACCGCGCCTTCGGCGCGCGTTGCCTGGCTCTGCCCCATGCCGTCGCGAATGACCTTGCCTCCGCCGAACTTCACCTCCTCGCCATAGGTGGTGAAATCCTTCTCGACCTCGATGAAGAGTTCGGTGTCTGCAAGCCGCACCTTGTCGCCAACCGTCGGGCCGAACATGTTGGCATAGGCCGCGCGCGACATCTTGTAAGGCATGGTTCAGGCTCCCTGGGACGAAGAAGAGGAAAGGTGGAGACGGCGCAGCCGGCCGCTTGCGGCAAGCGCATCGACATAGCGGCGTTCCGCTGCGAATGGATGCCACTGCCAGCCGACATGGCCGAAGCCGGCCAGCACGACATCGTCATCGGCTGTCGCGAAATGCGCGAGAATATCGGCAATGACGATCATGCCGCTGGATGGAACGACATAGGGATCGGCCGCGTAACCGGCGAGGTCGCGATCGACCTGCTCGTGCACGGCCGCCGGCACGATGCGGAACCTCCGGCCGGTCGAACGGCTGAAGCTTTCAAAGCCGACCGTATAGTCGTCGCAGAAATCGTCGAGGTCCGGATGCGTTTCGGCAAGCCCGCCTCGCATGGCGGCAAACTTCGCGCCGGAGCGCACGCACCAGATCTCGCGCGCCTGACGCACGGCGGCATTCGTCTTCCAGCGGCCGCCGCCAAGCATGGCGAGACCGGGGCGGCCGGTGTTGCAGACGGCAACGACATCGGTCTTCTGGCCCCCGGAGCCGACCGAGCGGCAATCGTTGAAGCGGACGACGACGTCGGCCGCATCGATGATCGCGCCTGCACCGCCAGGCACGTCACCATTGCCGACGATCATGATGGTACGGCGGTCCTGCACCGATCAGTTCCCCTGCGTTTCGAGAAATTCTTTCAATTCCGCTGTGCGCTTCTGCGTCAGCGCGGCAAGACAGCCCGAAACCAGCATCGGTTCGGCCTGGCCGCCACGCGCCTGGAAGCCGGCCAGCTCGCACTGCCCGTCGCGATAGGCGATCCAGGCGCGCTGCGCCTTCTTCAGCGCCTCGCCAGCTCCGACATCAGCCCCATCGAGCTCCTTGTCGATGTTGCCCGCGGCCGTCACCGCCTGCCTGTAGACCGCATTCAGTTCCACGTCGGCCGCCTCATACTCCTGATAGGCGCACGCATTCAGGTCCCGCTGGGCTGTCGCGTTTGCGCAATCCACGTCCGACTCCCCTTCGGCAAATGCCGGCGCGGCAATGACGAGCAGCAGGCACAAGGCTGGTGCCATCGCCCTCACAGCTTGCCCATCACCTGCTGGCGAAAACCATAGACCTCGCGCTTGCCCGACAGCGGGATCAAGGTCACCTGCCGCGTCTGGCCGGGCTCGAAGCGCACGGCGGTACCGGCGGGGATATCGAGCCGCTTGCCATAGGCCGCCTCTCGGTCGAACTGCAGGCCGGCATTCGTTTCGGCAAAATGGTAGTGGCTGCCCACCTGGATCGGACGATCGCCGGTATTGGCGACCTCGATGGTTATCGTGTTCAGGCTGGCATTAAGCTCGAGCTCGCCGGCGGCCGCGATGATTTCACCTGGGATCATGGATCGTCTCTCCTGTTGCGGCACGCTCGCGCACCGCCTGGACCGCCTTAGCGGATGGGCTCGTGTACGGTGACGAGTTTGGTGCCATCCGGAAATGTCGCCTCGATCTGGATGTCGTGGATCATTTCAGGGATGCCTTCCATCACCTGATCGCGGGTCAGCACCTGGGCACCCGCCTCCATCAGTTCGGCAACCGAGCGCCCGTCACGGGCACCTTCGACCACGAAGTCGGTGATCAGCGCGATCGCCTCGGGATGGTTGAGCTTCACGCCCCGTTCCAGACGTCGCCGCGCGACCATGGCGGCCATCGAGATCAACAGTTTGTCCTTTTCGCGCGGGGTAAGGTTCATGCGTCGCCACCAGTTGTTCGTGGATGGAGCAGTTCCGGGAAAGTTGAAGGGTTTTCCGCCCGGAATTGCGTGGTTTCAAGTTGCGAGATCATTTCACTGTTTCGCTAAAACAGGCGAAATGACCTAGAGAACCCAGACTTTCGGCACTGTCTTTTGCATGCGCAAGTGCGAAATAACCGGGACAAGGATTTTTCTAAGGGCGAAACCGTCAGGGGCTGCGAAGCGGGCAAGCAGCTTGTCGCGCCCCCTCACCTGCAGGTGGCTGACGCCCACGCCGCCCTCGCCATCGAGCAGCGACAAAAGACGCGGCAGCTGGACCTCGCAGTCGGCACCCACATAGATGAGGGTCGCAAACGCGGCCGCGCCGCCGAGCACCGCCGGCCGCGCCGCGAGGTTCGCCACGTCGCCCTCAAGGCAGACATTGTCCGCGTGCAGCAGTTGGCCCTGAGCGCGAATGCGCCAGCGATCGCGGAAGAGCCCGGCACTCACCGCCTCGCCCATGGCCTTGCGCCCGAGCAGCACTGCCTCGACGGCGAGAAACGTGGCGTCAGCCGCCAGATCGACCTCCAGCGAACGCGACAGCGATGCGCGGTCGAAGAGGATCGTCTCCTGCGGCAGCCAGTCGACGCGTGCACCGGCGGCAACCTCGATCCGGGTCGTCACCTCGACGGTGTCGGCGCTCGCCTTGTAGATCTTCTCGCAGGCCTGGGTCGTCACCGTCACATCGGTCCCGGCCCCCGCCGCGACCTCCCAGATCAGACGATCGCCGCCTGTGAGCCCACCCGAGGAATTGATGAGGACGGCCTCCATGGAGGTGTCAAAGGTTTTCGGCAGGCGGATCTTGGCGCAACCTTCCTGGTAGAGCTCCGCAATGCGGCTCTGGCCGCGCGCCGCCTTGGCGACCAGCCGTCCTTTACCCCATGCCCGCTGCGGGGCGATGATTGCTGCCGTGTTCATGGTCGTCCGCCGAACGAAACCGTGCGTCCTGGCGCGCGGCTCGGTGAGTATCGTGCTATCGTCCGCATAGCGATACTGTAAGTCAAGTTATTGTTTTGCAAAGAAAATAACCAGGCCGCCGCTTTTTCGCGCAGCTCCTGCACAGGAAAAGGGCAACGGTCAGCCCACCCGATCCGGCGGCTCGCGGCCTTCGAAGAAGGCGGTCACATTGTCGACCACCTTCATGCCCATGGCGACGCGCGTTTCCTCGGTCGCGCTGCCGAGATGGGGCAACAGCACGACGTTCTCGAGCCTGCGCAATCCCTCGGGCACATTCGGTTCCGCCTCGAAGACATCGAGGCCGGCGCCCCGGATGACGCCGTCCTGAAGGGCTGCGATCAGCGCGGCCTCGTCAACGACGTCGCCGCGGGCGGTGTTGACGAGATAGGCGCCTTTCTTCATCAGCGCCAGGCGTTGCGCATTGATCAGATGGCGGTTCTCGCCACCGCCCGGGCAATGCAGCGATACGAAATCGGCAGCCCTCAAGACGTCATCCACCGTGTCGAGTTGGCGCGCGCCGTAGCGGCTCGCTTCCGCCGGATCGATCCGTGAGCGGTTATAGAAGACGACGTCCATGTCGAAGCCGAAATGGCAGCGCTTCGCCATCGCCTTGCCGATGCGGCCAAAGCCGATGATGCCAAGTGTCTTGCCGGTGACCTTGCTGCCGATCATGTGGGTCGGGCGCCAGCCGGTCCATTCGCCGGCGCGCACCTGGCGCTCGCCCTCGCCTGCCCGGCGGGCGACCGCAAGCAGCAGCGTCATGGCGATGTCGGCGGTGCAGTCGGTCAAGACGCCAGGGGTATTGGTGACGACGATGTTGGCCGCCTTGGCCGCCACTATGTCGATGTGATTGTAGCCGACGCCATAGTTTCCGAGAATCCTTGCCCTGACGCCGCCGCCGGCAAAGAGGTCTGCCGGAAGACGATCGGAAACGGTTGGCAACACGGCGTCGTAAGACCGAAGTGCGTCCGCCAGCTCTTCGGCCGTCATCGGCATGTCCCGCGCGTTCAAGGTCACGTCGAAGCGCTCGGCAAGAACCTGCTCGACCGCGGCGGGCCAGCGACGCGTGACGAGAATGCGGGGTTTCGAGCTCATGACTGCCTCCGGAACAGAATCGTCGGGAGATAGTGCACGAAACGGCGCGACGCGACAGCTATCTCGGCGAGCGAAACAGCTATCACCAAAAACGAAAAAGCGACGCAGTCACCAATGCCTGCCCAACCAGGCAGCCGGCACGCAAGACATCAAGAAAAGCCGGAACGCGTGGCACGAACCTGCCGGATCGCGGCGTGTATTGGTGGGGCCAACGAAAAAGCCCGGCGATCGCTCGCCGGGCTCCTTGGACAGGCTCAAGCCAAGTCCAGAATAAAGACTACTCGTTCTGGAAGTAGCTGTACTTGCCGTCGTCGCCCTTCTTCCAGGTGTACATGACGTAGTCCGGGCGGGTGATGTCGCCCTTTTCGTCATAGCCGAGGTCGCCGATGGCGGTCTTGAACGGACCCTTTGCCTTGATGGCTTCGGCAACTGCCTGCGGGTCGTTGCCGCCGGAAGCCTTGGCGGCTTCAGCGATGACCTGGAGAGCAGCATAGGCGTAGAGCGTGTAGGCTTCCGGCTCGAAGCCGGCAGCGCGGAACTTCTCGACGAGCTCCTTGGCGGACGCGTTCTTGCGCGGATCCGGAGCGAACGTCATCAGCGTGCCGTCAACGGCGTCGCCAGCGATCGAGGCCAGTTCGTTCGAAACGATACCGTCGCCCGACATCAGGGTTGCCTTCAGGCCCTGGTCCTTCATCTGACGCATGATGAGACCAGCTTCGGTGTGCAGACCGCCGTAGTAGACGATCGAAACGCCGGCTTCCTTCATCTTGGCGATCAGCGCCGAGAAGTCCTTGTCACCGGTGTTGATGCCTTCATAGAGGGCTTCGGTGAGGCCGGCTTCGTTCATCGACTTCTTGGTTTCATCGGCAAGGCCCTGACCATAAGGGGTCTTGTCGTGAATGACGGCGATCTTCGCGTCCTTGAAGTTGGCGGCAAGGTATGCGCCAGCGACAGCGCCCTGCTGGTCGTCACGACCGCAGGTACGGAACGTGTTCCAGAGGCCCCGCTCGGTGAACTGCGGGTTGGTCGAGGCCGGCGTGATCTGCAGGATGCCGTTTTCGGCGTAGACTTCCGAAGCCGGGATGGACACGCCCGAGTTGAAGTGACCCACAACGAACTTCACGCCGTCAGCAACGAACTTGTTGGCGACCGAAACGCCCTGCTTGGCGTCCGAAACGTCGTCGCCCAGTACAACCTTGATCTGTTCGCCGTTGATACCGCCAGCAGCGTTGATGTCGGCAGCGGCCTGTTCTGCACCTTTCTGGAGCTGCGCACCGAAGGCGGCGTTCGGGCCAGTCAGCGGGCCGGCGACACCAACGAGAATATCAGCCCAGGCGCTGCCGCTGAAGGCAACCATAGCCGTCAGCGCGACCGCCGACAGAAGAGACTTTTTCATCTTGTTACTCCCAATT
>NZ_DASYHB010000033.1:0-20378 GCF_035999185.1 Ensifer sp.
ATCTGCCGCTATGAACCCGACCGCGCTAGACAAGCGCCGACCAGCAAAGCGGAGAGGTGGCTGAGTGGTCGAAAGCACCGCACTCGAAATGCGGCGTACGGGCAACCGTACCGTGGGTTCGAATCCCACCCTCTCCGCCATGCTTCCCTTCCCCTTCACAGTGTGAAGTTGAGAGACGGCCGCAATTCGCGGTGGCCGTTCGGGCGTATTGCGCTTCCCGGCAGGCACCTGCGGTTTCGGGTTTTCATTTTCCTCCGGTATCTGGTGACGATCGGCACGATTGCGTCGTTTTCTGAAGCCGGCCTACTGCAGGTGACAAAGTAGATTTCCCGTCCGCGACGCCTTTCTGTCCTGGCTGGACCGCGCAGCGTATTTCCTGACTGTGGGATTTTCATACCTCCTCGTTGGCATGACCTCGCTCTTTATGCTCAATGGCCAGGACGCTGTAAGGAATGACTACCTCACGGTTCTTGTCGCCATGATCATCGCGTCCCTTGTTCCGATCGGCATTTTCAAGGGCGTTGGCGCGGCAGCCCGCTCGCGGGATGCCTTTGGCACGCGGGGCAAATGGTACCTGGCCTTCATTCCCATCGCCAACCTGCTCCTGATTTTTGCGCCGTCGCAGGAACAGTCACGACCGTCCCCTCGGCAGATGCCGAGAGGCATTCTGCTGGTGGCGCTGAGCGTCGTCCTGATTGCGGCGAGCGCAGGCGTGAGCCAATGGGTGAAAGGCCGCCTCGCTCTGGAAGGTGAGGTCGCTCAGGACAATATGCCGCTGCAGGCAAAACTGGCCCGGTATGAGGTCCAGACATTCGGCCTCGACGCGTTTCTGACGGGACTGGCAAAAGGGGTCACGGTGCCGATGAAGATCGATGACATCACGACATTGACGGCGGTCGAGGCAGACAAGGACATATACCGCTACGTCTACGAGATCTCGGACAAGACTGCGGCCCTCACCGGGAGCGCACGAGACCTGATGATGAACGCGTGGTGCAAGTCCGCGGAAATTACGCTCATGACCGATGTGGGCGCGACGGTTGAGGGGAGGTACTTCTCCCCGGACGGGAACTTGCTTGGCGAGTTGAGCGTCAACCCGGCGCTGTGCGGCGAGTGGAGGCTGCGATTGGACGAGACAATTCGGGCCTCGGCCAGCGCGATAAAGGGGCCGACAAAGCTCGATAACGTGACGACCCTTATCGGCGCGGACTACCGGGACAGCACGCTCACCTATCACTATACGCTGCCGGCCGCGCCTTCGGGTACCGCTTGGCTGGAGCAGATGAAGGACAGATTGTGCCAGGCCGAGGAATTCAGGCAGATGATGTCCGTCGGTCTCAATGTTCGGGGCGTCTACACCACCGAGGCAAATGCGCCGATCGGCGAAGTCCTGATCAACTCGGAGATCTGCAGTATCTGACCGCGGCAGGATCGTGACCGGCGTCCCCGGCGACGCAACGTCTTGAGACGTTCTCGTCTGCCGGGCACTGGGCTAGCCGACCGTTCTCGCTATGGTCGAGCTTGCAGGCGGCCAGCCGGTTCGTTCCGGCAGCCTGCACCGGAATGGCGGTCGAGTCCGCCTGCGGCCTCGACGGATGGTCGCGTGTCATCAGGTGGGTCACCCCCAGCCTGGTTCCCTCTTGCCTCCATCGCTTGCTGCACTGGGTTTGGCCGGGCATACCCTTGCGACCGGGAAAGGCGTCTCAACGGCTGGAGACGGTAGGTTCGCATTTCCGCAGCAAAGTGCGGCAGCGCTAGGCGACCTTCAGCGCTGTCGATATTTCCGACAGGGTTGCCTTTTCCGCATCGCTGACGGCAACGCCGCCGAAGCCCAGGAAACCGCCTTCCTTGGCGGCCTCCGCGACCTTCTGGCTGATCTGGTAGAGCCATGCCGCAAAGGCGCCGGCATCACCGGGCGCCTTGGCCTCGACGGTGGTTCGGGCCTGCTGAAGTGTCTCGATGCATTTGGCCTTCATCTCCTCGGGCTTGGCGCCCTTGAGTTTTGCCTGCAGCCCGTCGCGGGCAGCCGTCCGCCCTTCCGAGGTTTCGAAGTCGGCGACAAGCGCCTTGAGAAGCGGACTTGCCGCCGCGTCCGTCTTTGCCTTGAGGAGCGCGCTGCTGCTTGCGATGCCCTCTTTCATCATGCCCCAGAGGCCGCTCGGCTCGGCCGCAGTCACGGCGATGCCGGCCATCATGACGCTCTCCAGGAGCAGCGTCCATTCCTGCGGGGTGAATGTCGATTTGTCAGCCATGGCTGATCCTCCTTCTTTCGATGTCGTCCATGACCACTGCCGGCGGTCCTTGTTGCGTGCAGGGCCGCCGGTCCACTGTCAGGACGATCCGTCAGGCCGACAGGGCGGCGAGCTTGGCCTTCAACGCGTCGATCGTGGGCTTCAGGATGTCCGAAACACCGGGGATCGCGAGCACCTTGTCGAACAGACCGTTGAGCGTCGACATCATCGGGGTCACCAGCGCGACGAGGGCTGCCTTTTGCTCGGCTGATAATTGACCGGCCGCGGCACTGACCTTGTCGAGCCCGCTTGAGACATCCTCCAGTTTTGGCAAGGCGGCCGTGGCGGAGGCTGCGTCGGTAATGCCGGTCAGCGTTGTCTGCAGGCTGGCCATGCTGTCCTTGACCTGTTGGCCGATGTCGACCCCGCCGACGGTCAGGCTCTGCCCCGCCGTTCCGGCCTGGGGCGTGACCTCGCCGCTCGGCTTGCCGAACAGATAGAAAAGCAGGGCAGCAAGAGCCAGGACCGCAATCACCCAATAGAGCCAGTTGCGCGACCCAGAGGGTGCCGCCGTTGCGGCCGTCCTTTGTGCGGCACTGCCGATGGTGGTCGCCGTATCGCGCGCCGCCTGGCTGGCGGTGGTCGCTGCCGTCTGTGCCGAACCGCCGAGCGCGGTGAGCAGGCCGCTGCCGCTCAAGAGGTCTCTGGCCCCGGCTGGCAATGCGGCGGCTATATTGTCCTTCTGGCTCGCGAGCAAGCCGGCGATGCCGTTGGCGCTGAGGTCTCCGCCGCTCTGCTTGGCAAGGCCGCCCAGGACGAGGGGAGCCAGTGTCGCCAGCAGCGAACCGCTCGCGCGCGGGTCCATGCCGGAAACCCCACCGACAGCGCTTGCGAGCGCGCTGCCGTCTCTCGCCCCGAACAGGGACGAGATGATCTGCGACCCGCTCTGGGCAAGCGATGCCTGATCGCCCCCCGTCAGCATGCCCATGAGGCTGTCGAGCGACCCACCCTGTTGCCGGGCGGTGTCGGCGATCTTTTGAGCACCGCCCGGTTGCGCCGCAACGCCGGTCAGTCCCGCCAGCACCGCAGGTATGGCTGCGCTGATGGCGCTCTGTACCTTGTTGCTATCGAGCCCGAGCGCCGAAGCGATGCGTGCAATCATGTCAGGGGTAAGCATCTGCGCAATGTAGGAAACAAGATTGCTGGCCATTGGCTTCTCCTCCACGTTGATGTCGTCGGACAACGACGACGCTCATGGAGCGGTCGACCGACGGCGCGGCAATTGGCTGCAAGCAATACGCGTTTATCTGATTATCGGCTGCCAGACCGGTTCGACTGGAACCCTTGGCGCACAAATTTTAGCACTTGTGGATGTATTTGCCCAGTTCGCGGCAACTTGCAGAAACGGCAGGCCCGCCGCGCGCCGGCGTCAAGGCGTTCAGGTCGGGCGCAGCGGCAGTAACGTCATCCGACGCGAACTCGCGACACGCCGCTCGTCAAATCGCACGCCGCGCAAAGAAGAGCCTTCGATCACCCCCACGACCAGTGGGTATCCAGGGTGTTCACTCTGAATTTCATGGCCAGTTTCGGTCCGTCAAAGAGTTCGATTTCGCCGAGCCCGTCATCGAACTCACCATGCGAAAAAAATGAAGCTCTGCCTCTTGGGGCACACTGTCTATGCAGCGGGTGCCATCTTTCAGCAGGACTTCACAGCCCGCGAAGCCCTCCGACCCCTTCGCCGCCGGGCAAACGCCGTCTCCGTAAACTCTATCAGAGCAGGAAATGATCCATCCTCTGACCATCATCACTTACAGATGCATTGGGCCCCGACCTCAGACGCAGTTATGTTTCGTCGAACACGCGCTGGCCGTCACACAGGCTTGCGAACATCCTCAAACTTCAGGCCGAAGCGGGCCAGGTACTTGGACAGGCGATCGGCATCATTGCTACTTTTCTTTTCCAGGCGCGAATGGGCAAAGAGGGTCCGGCCGGCGGCGCTTGCCGTCGGGTGGTTGCGGCAGGTTTCGATCACGGCAGCAAGCTGGACCGCGTCGAAAAGATCGAGTTGTGCAGCGGCGGCGGGGCCCAGGCACTCTGTCAGGAGATCGAATTGCGATATCCTGCGGTCCTCGCCCCACGCAGTCCGCAAACGGACGATCTCCTGGTCGACGACTTCGGTGTTGATGCGGCCGTGCGGCGCGAGCGTTGCCATGCGGGTCACGGAAGCGGAAAGGTCGCGGAAATTGGCGCACCACGCAGCGTCCGGTCCCGTTGCGAAAGTCAGGTATAGCGCTCGGGCTTCCTTATTGAAGGTGACGTTCTCGCCCTCGCGCTCCAAGAACCGGCGAAGCTCGAAATCCAGGTTCGGCTCGATGTCTTCCGGACGCTCGCGCAACGCCGGAAGCTGGAAGGTCCACAGGTTGAGCCGCGCAAAGAGATCTTCGCGGAACCGTCCGTTGCGCACGTCTTCCCGCAGGTTGCGGTTGGTGCCGGCAAGGAGTTGGAAGTCGGCCGAGGCTTCCCGGTCGGCACCGACGGGAAGAAACCGCTTCTCCTCGATGGCGCGCAGGCACATTGCCTGCTCATCGGGGCCGAGTTCGCCGATCTCGTCGAGGAAGAGAACGCCCTTGTCGGCAGTTTTCAGCAGCCCGGCCCTTTCCCCGGCCGAGCCGGTGAAGGCGCCCTTCACATGGCCGAAAAGGGCCGACATGGCCTGGTCGCCGCGCAGTACTGCACAGTTGACCTCGACAAAATCACCGCTCACCTTGCGCTGTGTCTTTTTCAGTTCGTAAATGCGGCGGGCGAGCTGTGACTTGCCGGCGCCGGTCGGCCCGGTCAAAAGCACGGGCGCCGTCGAGCGGATGACGACACGTTCGATCTCGTCGATCATGCGATTGAAGGCCGCGTTGCGCGTTGAAATGCCGGATTTCAGAAAAGAGCGCGCGTCATCGCGTTCCGAGGCGAAGCGCTTGGCGATCTCATCGTAACGGGAAAGATCGAGGTCGATGATCCGGTGGGTGCCGGAAAAATCCTGACCCGGCTCGCGGTCGCGCGGTGGCGAGAGCTGCAGCAGGCGGCCTGGAATGATCCTGGCTTCGGTCAACAGGAACCAGCAGATCTGCGCTACATGGGTGCCGGTGGTGATGTTGACCAGATAGTCTTCCGCGTCCGGATCGAAATCGTAGGCGCGGGCGAAGTCCCGCAACTGGGTGTAGACTTCGGAGAAATCCCAGGGATCACGAAGATTGATGACGTGCCGGCGCACTTCGGTCGCCGGCGACACTGTTTCGATATCCTTCGCAATGGTGTTCGCCAGGTGGCTCGCATGGTTGTCATGAAGGAGTTCCAGGCGATCGATGAACAATCCTTGCTGCTGGGTCAGGCCGACATTCGGCCGCCAGCGCCCCCACCGATCTTCGCGCCGGCCCGTATCGAGCGTGGTGCCGAGCATGCTGATGGCGATGCGACGCTTCATGTCTTATACAATCTTATAATCACCTATATCCAAAGATAAGATACACGTTCCACTTGTGTCGGGCAAATTCGTGCAGTGAGTTCCGACGAAATTTTTTATTTTCGAAAACAAATGAATAGATGGATTTTTCTGAAATATCAGCAGTCTGTGCGGGACTTGGCACGCCGTTTGAAATGTCCCTGGTGTGAACAACCAGTCAGACAATAGAAGGACTGCAGCTGCAGAAAAGATGATGACACAGGTATTTAGCGGACAGGATCTGATCGACGCCGGCATGCCGCAGGGCAAGTGGTTCCGCCCGGCACTCGATGCCGCCAACAAGCTCCTGAGCGCGGGCGGGTCGATGGAGGAGGCGTTGGCGGCTGCCCGGGCTTTCCAGCCCGGGCCGACCCTCGCCCTGCACAGGGACGACAATATCGAGATCTATTCGAACATCCGTGCCGAGAACGCCTTCGAGCAGGACAACGTCGCCAAGGTCAACGCCACGATGCGCGCGCTCGTTCGCACGCCTGTCGTTCGGGCCGCAGCAATCATGCCGGATGCCTGCCCTTCCGGGCCGGTCGGGATCATTCCCGTCGGTGGCGTCGTCGCGTCGGAGGCGATCCATCCGGGCATGCATTCGGCCGATATCTGCTGCTCCATGGCGATCTCGGTGTTTCCGGGTGTCGATCCGAAGGCACTGCTGGACGCCGTGCATTCCGCGACACACTTTGGCCCCGGCGGGCGTCCGCAGGAGGCACAAATCAAGCCGTCGGAAGCGACGCTCGCGGCCTTCCAGCAGAACACATATCTGAGAGAAGGCCCGTTCAGCGCGTCCATCTGCCATTTCGGAACGCAGGGTGACGGAAACCACTTCGCCTATGTCGGAACGATGAAGTCGACCGGAGAGACGGCGCTCGTCACCCATCATGGCTCACGGGGTCCCGGTGCACGCCTTTACGACCGGGGCATGAAGGTTGCCAATCGTTTTCGCGAGTTGCTCTCGCCTGAAACGCTGCGCGACAATGCCTGGATCCCGGCTGAGAGCGAAGAGGGCGAGGCCTACTGGTCGGCGCTTCAGGTCGTGCGCCAGTGGACGAAGGAGAACCACTACGTCGTGCACGACATGGCGGCGGAAAAGCTGTCGGCGAAGGTTTCCGACCGCTTCTGGAACGAGCACAATTTCGTGTTCCGGAAATCGGATGGCCTTTTCTACCATGGCAAGGGCGCGACGCCGGCCTTCGACAAATGGGCCGCCGATGCGACGGACCTCACGATCATTCCGCTCAACATGGCGGAACCGATCCTGATCGTGCGTGGATCCAACGCCGCCCATGGCCTCGGCTTCTCGCCGCACGGTGCCGGCCGCAATTTCTCGCGCAGCGCTCACATGCGACGTCTCGCGGAGGAATATGGTGCGGATGCCCGAGGCCTCAGCCCGAACAACATCGCCGAGATCATGGCGAAGGAAACGGCTGGGCTCGACGTCCGCTTCTTCTCCGGTGCCGCCGATGTTTCGGAATTGCCCGGTGCCTACAAGTCGGCTGCCAATGTACGGGCGCAGATTGACCATTATGGTCTCGCCGAAGTGGTCGACGAGGTCATGCCCTATGGATGCATCATGGCCGGCGACTGGCAACGCAATGCGCCCTGGCGGAAGAAGCGTCGATAGCAGGAAGGGAAGGCGGCCAAGCTCGTCTTCCCTCAAGGGCCTTCCAAAGGTGCCTTCGGGACCCGGTACCCCCCACGCGAACCCACGTGCGGATCGCGGTTCCCGGCCCGTGCGGGGCCGGGATCGCGTCACACATGCTTTACTTCTTCGGCGCCTTTTCGGCGGGCGCCGGTGCTGCCTGCAGGTCGCCAAGCAGTGAGGAGATGGCGTTTTCGCCGTTGAAGCCAGCCTCCTTCAGCAACTGGTCGAGCACCGGCTTGTTGGCCTGGTAGGCGAGCAGCTGGCCCGCCAACCCGTCGCCAAGGCCGATGCCGTTGGTAGCACCGTCGCCGCCGGCGCCGCGGCCGAGCATGCCGCCGGTGTCGAAGATGCGGATATCGGAGATCTTCTCGATTGGCTTGACCGCTTCGGCAAGGGCTTCGGGAATGATGCGGATGCGTTCGCGCAGGATTTCGAACTCGATGATGGCCGCGCTCAGCTTGTTGCGGGCGTCATTGAGCAGCGCCTCGCTTTCGGCAGCCGCCTTGCCGGTTTCGAGCACGCCCTTGGCCTTGATAATCGCGGCTTCGGCCTCGGCGGTCGCAAGCGTCTTGATCGCATCGGCCTGGTCGAGGGCCGCCTGCTTCTCGGCTTCCGCCCCGACGGTCACGGCCGTCGCTTCGGTTTCGGCGGTCTTGCGGGCATCGATGACGGCGATCTGGCGTTCGCGTTCGGCGATTTCCACCGCCTTTGCGGTCTCAACCTTTTCTTCCGCGGCAATCGCGAGCGCCCGGGCGTTTTCCGCCTTGGCCTTGGCTTCGGATTCCTCGCGGCTCTTGTTGGCGACGGCAATCGCGCTTTCCTGGGAAACGATCTGCAGGTCGCGCTTGGCTTCCGTGTCGCGCTGCTGGACCGATCGGGTCGCGTCGATGTTGGCGCTTTCACGGACCTGCTTGGCGGCTGCCTCGCGTTCGGCGATCGCCTGTTCGGTGGCAATGCGGGCTTCTTCTTCGGCGCGTTTGGCGGCCTGCTCCTGCTGCGCGGTTTCGGCGCGGGTGGCGGCCGACTTGTTGGCGATGTCGCGTTCCTGGTTCAGCTCCGCCTCACGCTTGGTGCGCTCGATCGCAAGTGACTGCTGGCGGGCTTCCAGGTCCTTCTGGGCGATGGCGACTTCGGTATCGCGGACGATCTCGTTGCGCTCCTTCTTGCGGCCCTCGGTAATGCGGGTCAGCGCCGCCAGACCGTGGGCGTCGAAGAAGTTGTTGGCATTGAAATGCTTGATGTCCGTCTGGTCGAGGCGGGTCAGCGAGACCGATTCCAGTTCAAGACCGTTCGACTGCAGGTCGGCGCCGACCGCTTCCTGCACCGCCTTGACGAAGTCCATGCGCTGTTCCTGCAGCGCGTCGAGGCTCATCGTAGCGGCAACCGAGCGCAGGCCGTCGACAAACTTCGCCTCGATCAGCACGCGCAGCTGTTCGGCGTCGTTGGTGCGGTCGCCGAGCGTCTGGGCTGCAAGCGCGATCGAGGAGGCGTCCGGCTTCACGCGGACGTAGAATTCCGCGCCGATGTCGACGCGCATGCGGTCCTTGGTGATCAGCGCGTCGCCCTCGCCGCGGCGGACTTCGAGGCGCAGCGTCTTTAAGTTGACGCGGGCGATCGAGTGGAAGATCGGCAGCACGATCGAGCCGCCGTCGAGCACAACCTTCTGGCCGCCGAGGCCGGTGCGCACATAGGCCTCGTCGCGGCTGGAGCGGGTATAGAGCGATGCAAGTACAAAACCGATGCCGAGGATCAGGACGATGCCGATGCCGGCCGGCACCAAGAGGTCGTAGAACATGGTTGCTCCGATGAAGAGGGACTAAGGGGTGGGCGGCGTCAGCAGGTCTGCCGGCGCGGAAATCGCAATGAAAATGTTTGAAACCCGGTCGACGACGAGCACCGTCGTGCCAATGGCGATCGGTTGCTCGTTGCGGGCGGCGCGGGCACGCAGCACATGCCAGTTGCCGTGGCGATCCTTCAGGCGAATGCGTCCGGGCAGGCCCTGGTCGAGCGGACCGACGGTGACCTCGCCGCTGCGGCCAACGAAGTCGCCGAGGTCCACGACATAGCTTTCGTCCCGCGGAACGATGCGCGCGACCCAACGGCTCGTCACCCGGACTGCCGGCAAGGACAGGAGGAAGGCCGGCAGCGCGGCCACCGACGCCGGCAGCAGGGCCCAGGTGGCGACGGCCACGGCCTGGATGACGAAACCGGTCATGGCGAAGAGGCCGAGGAACAGCATCAGCAGGATGAGGATCGGCACTCCGCCGACGTTCAGCCAGGACATCAATCCGGCCATGCCGTTGTGGTCGTCGATCCACGCCTTGTCGATCGCCTCGCCGAGCGAAAAGCCAAGCAGCAGGCACAGCATCTCGATGCCGGTGAGGGCGGCGAGCATCACCGCCGCAATGGCGAATGGCAGGGATTCCGGGGCGAGGAAAAGCAGCATGGGCTAGTTCTGTCTCGTCTTGAACTGGGCGAGGCGCGCTTCAATGGCCTGTTCGCGGTGCAGGCGGTCGAGTTCGTCCAGCTCGGCGCTAGATCCGCGTTCGCCCGAGGGAACGCCGGTTGCGCGCGAGACGGCGGCCGCCGCGCGGGCAGCGCCATCGACCGGGTTTGCCTTGGCCTGGCCGAAAGGCGCGCTGTCGGGGAACTGGCTGATGCTGCGTTTCAGGTCGGCGAGCCTTGCTTCGGCTTCGCGGCGGGTGGCAAGCACCGCCTGCAGCGCCTGCTGGCCTTCATCGAGGCCCGTGCGAGCGCCGGCGAGCGCCTTGTCCAGCGCTGCCAGTTGCGATTCCAGGTCGATCTGGCGCGCCACGCCGGCCTTGGCGAGGTCATCGCGCCCGGCGGAGATCGCGGTGCGGATCTTTTCGTCGAGCATCTGCATGTCGGCGCCGATTTCGTCGCGACGGCTGAGAATGCGGTACTCTTCGGCGCGGGCCTTGCCGATATCGGTGCGGGCTTCGTCGGCAGCCGTGTCGATCTCGCGAAGCGCCTGTTCGACGATCACGATCTTGTTGTTGCCCTCGGCCTTGTCGACTGCGGTGTTGGCGAGGCCGGCGATCAGCCGTCCCATGCGCGAGAGAATGCCTTCGTTCGTCATCATGTTCTTCTCCGTTCGATCAGAATGCGTCGTGACGCCGATGTGGATCTGGTAGTTGCCGTTCTCGGCGACGAGCTGAGCGGCAAAGATGCTCAAGGCACCCTGCGAATAGCCGGCGACATCGTAGGGGATCGCGACCCGGCCGCGCACGGTGGCAACGGTCAGGTCCGAGGGGCCCTTGATCGTGAACAGCTTTTCGTCGAGCGGCAGCCTGGGCGTGGCGGCCCCATGTCCGCGGCTCGCAGCAAAGTCACGTAGGCCTAGGGTGACGAGCCGCGCCGGAAGACCGGTGCGTTCCCGGACCGTTTCATAGGCAAGTTCGTGCAGGGTTACGAGATTGGCCCCGGCCTTTTCCGTCGCCAGGTCGTCGAGCATGGCGAGCATTGTGGCGTAAGCCGCGAACGTCTCGTCCAGGGCCTGTCGCGCCTGATCGTCCGGCGCGAGATCGTAACGTAGGATCGACGTATGGTTTAACTGGGCCATGACAATAAAATAAAGCACCGCTTTTGTGCTTTCAAGGGCAGACTCAGTTTTAGGTTGTATTTTTCGCCAACTAGCGCCGAGACGTCAGTGGGGCTTTTCGGCAGCGATCAGGGTAGGCCCGACGCCAGAGGGAAAGCCACCGGCGAGCGCGCGCAACAGGCCCGGTGGGAAGTCGAGGGCTCACTGCCCTCTGTTGTTGCGAAGCCAGGTATCAAGTGCGCTGATGACGGACAGTCGCAAGCTGGCGCCCTTGGCGAGCGCACGCGTAAGCGACATGTCGTCTGCGGCAAAACCCATCTCGGCCATGATGTCGTTCGGGCGAACCCGGCGGCGGTTCATGATCGTGCGGATGTCGGCTATCGCTTCCGGCAGCAGGTAGCGGCCGCTGGCAATGGCGGAGGCTGTATGGATGGCGGGCGCCGGATCGATCTCGGCTTGAACGGCCGAGATGCCGGTCGTGTCCTGGGTGGCGAGCCACCTGAGGAAGGTCTCCCGTTCCGCCGGGCTCGCCTTGGTCCAGGAATTCTGAAGTTTTTCGAGCCGTGTGCGCTCGGTCTTGAGACCGGCGATGACCAACGCCTGGCGCAGCGAAGGGATCCGGCCGGCGAGCAGGTCGTCGTGAATCTCAGGGAAATCGAGCTTGAGGTGCTGCAGCTGATCGGCTTCGTCGCGCTTGGTTTTCTTCGACATGCTCGCTTCTCGTTCTCGTCCGCTCGTTCTTGTCCGCCTTCGCCAGCGGCCACCGGTCGCCACGCATTCGGAACGCCGTTGGACCAAGGTTCCCGCGTTCCGTTTCCCGGGCATCTAGCGTGCCCGGGCGCCGCGCGCGAGTGAAATACGACGCTATCCTCTATCCTTTCCCGGACGCTCCCGGTACGGGCACCTGTAGAAGATGATTCGGTGCGCGCTTGCGCGCATCCAGGGACGACGCACGCCAGCTTTACGCAAGTCCGTTCGCCTATCGTCACGTCAATGGCCGGAATGTGACACGGCGAATAAAGGACAATGATATGTCGAACGATATCGAGCATTACCGCGACCCCTCCGATCAGATGGTCGCTCTCTATCTCTCCAGCAATGACGGCGACGAACTGACGGACGTTCTCGTTGCAGCGCTTGAAGATGCCTTCCGGATCCTGAACGACGAGTTTGCCGGCGAGACGATGCACTGACGTTTGCACGCCTGCACGGCGCGCCTGAGCGTGACCACGGTTTCGGTTTGACAGCAGCAGGCATTGATCTGCCTGCGACGACACTTGCAAGCGTGATTGCGCTTTGAGCCCGATGTCGCCGACGCGCTCGGCCGGCTGGTCATCGCGGCTGTCAGCTGTTCCGAAGGAGCGCCTCCAGTGAAAGAGCCGCCTCCATAACCATCCTGTCGGCTCCATTTCGCCCCATCAACATCAGGCCGGCTGGCCGCGTCTGGCCCGGCATCGGCAGCGTGATAGCCGTCAGGTCGAACTGGTTCGCCACCTGGCAGTTGCGCAACAGCAAGCCTTCCACCCGGTCGTACTCGTTGGCGTCGGTTTCGACGCTGGCAATCGGCACGGCGGCGATCGGCGTCGTCGGCAAGGCCAAGAGATCGTAAGGCGAAAGCCGCTCGTCCATTTCGACGGCAAGGGCGCGTCGGGTTTCGAGCAGCGCGGCAACGGCTTCGTCCGGCACAGCGAGGCGGCGTCGGAGCGGCCCCTTGACCCTTTCATCCGCCAACGCGGCGTCGTCGGAAAGCCAGTCGGCGTGGATGCGGCTTGCCTCCAGTCCGGCGATCGAGCCGATCCTCGTTGCGCCCCACAGTCGTTCCATCAGGTCGTCGATCCTGCAGTCGATGATCCGGGCGCCCGCTCTGGCGAGCCGGTCGAGGCTGTCGGCAAAGGCTTTGGCGATCTCGGGTGCGAGGTCGTTCAACAATCTTCCCTGGGGAACGCCGATGCGCAGTCCAGCAATCGGCCGGGCTACAACCGACGCCATCGGGTCGCCGGCCATGACGGCGTCGGCAAGCATGCAATCGGTCACGGTCCGGGCGAGGGGGCCGACCGAATCGAGGCTGGGCGAAAGAGGGAATGCGCCATCGAGCGGGATGCGGCTTGCGGTGGGCTTGAAGCCGACGATGCCGTTGAGGGCCGCGGGGATGCGGATGGAGCCGCCGGTGTCGGAGCCGATGGCGATGTCGCAGGTGTCTTCGACGGCCGAAACGCCCGCGCCGGAGGACGAGCCACCAGGGATCAGGTTTTCGTCGGTGGCGTTGCCAGGCACGGGATAGTGCGGGTTGAGCCCAACCGCGGTGAAGGCAAACTCGGTCATGTGCGTCTTGCCGAGGATGACCGCGCCGGCGTCGCGCAGACGTTTCACGACGAGGGCATCTTTTGTGGCCGGCGGCGCATTGCGACGGATGATGGAGCCGGCAAGCGTCGGTTCGCCCGCAACGTCGAACAGGTCCTTGATCGAAACGACCTTGCCGTCGAGCGGCCCGAGTGTCGCGCCGCCCTGCCGGCGACGGTCTGCCGCATCCGCTTCGGCGCGCGCGCTCTCGGTATAGAGCTTGACATAGGCCCGTTCGCGATCCCGGCGGGCGTCGAGCCTGGCCAGGATCTCTTCAAGACGATCGCGTACGGGGGTATTCGATTGGGGCACGATGAGGAACCTGTCGGTATCTGCCGTCGCCGGGCGGCGCGTTGATGCTCTTCGTCCACGCTGCCGCGAGAGAGCCGCCTGCAGCCGAGACGGTAATCTTCATAGCAGGGCTTTCGGCAAATGCCATGCGGTTGCTGGCATACGGGCGTGCAACCCGGTCCCTCACTTGGGCTTGTGCGCACACAGGATGAACCGACGATAGACGAAGGTGCGCAGGCGATTTCGCAGGTTTGCGGTCGTCCGCTGTGCGGCGGCGATCGGCCGGTGGGATGCGCGTTCGATGGCGTCGAAGCCGGCGGCCTTCAAGATTGGCAGCAAGGTGTCGACCGTCAGGCCGTCGCCGAAGGGCAGGGCTTGCATGATGGCGGCGTGGCGATCGCTGAGCGCGCCGTCATAGTGATTGTCTGGCCCGATCATCCGATCGATCTGGCGGATCGCGAAGGACGCGAGGTGGCCGACGGTCGTCGGCTTGGCCCAGTTGCCGTCGAAGACCAGCAGCCTGCCGCCCGGCTTCAAAACGCGGAACCATTCGCCAAGCGTCGCCGGAGGCTGTGTCAGGGTCCACACCAGGTGGCGGCAGACGATGGCGTCATAGTGCGCGTCCGGCTCCATGGTGTTTTCCGCATCGGCCAGCAGGAAGCGCAGCCGCGGCTTGCCCGCGTGCTTTTTCCGGGCAACGGCAAGCATCGCCTCGGAGAAATCGAGCGCCGTGACGTCGTGGCCGAGGTCGTGGATCAGCCGCGTCACCTCGCCGGTGCCGCAGGCTAGCTCGAGAACCCGGAGCGGCTCGGCCCCGAGAAAGTCGCGCACCGGTTGCTGCCATGCGTCGAATTCTGGTCCGGGCGGGATGCGGTGGCCGAAGGCGAGGTCGAAGGTTTCGGAGCGCTTCGACCAATAGTCGCGGATCTCATCCTTGAGGTCGAAGTTTGCCCGCCTGTCCGACTGCGCGTGGTCTGCCGCTCCGCTCATTGCGCCGCTTTCACTTGATCGATGCGGGCGAAGATGGCGTCGAAGCGGCCGCGCGCGCGGCCGGGGACTTCGATCTTGCGGAAGGTCTCCGTCAGTTCGGCGTCGCCGACCTTGATCAGCATCACCATGCCCATGGCGAAATGCGGCGAGCACTTGATGCCGTAGAAGCCTGGCGTGTCGAAGGTGACTTCGATCTCCTCGTTGATCTGGCCCTTGAAACCAGCATAACCCTTGGGAACCATGCCCTCGATCGATGCGGCGTTGTGGCTCTTGTGCCCGACGAGAAATTTCACGCTATCGCCCGGCTTCAGCTCGACATAGTCGGGCTCAAACACCATCGAGCCGCTTTCACCGCGATTGAGCATCTTGACCTCGATGGGCTCGGCGAAAGCGGGATTGGCGGCAAGCCCGAGGGAAAAAAGGGCGGCGGCGATGTTAGCGCGCATGGTCATGTCTCTTTTGGGTGTCGGATATCAGGTGCAGTCTTGGCCGCGGGCGGCGATAGCGCACGAAGCAGGAGCCGTCCTCGTCGTGCTCCACCGCCGCTGCGACCCCGAAGACCGCGAGGATGCGGTCCTCCGTCAGAATTTCCCTCGGGGTGCCGAGCGCCACGACGCGGCCGCGGTCCATGACGACAATGCGATCGCAAAAGACGGCGGCATGGTTGAGATCGTGCAGGGCGGCGACGACCGTCAGCTTCTGCCCGCGCACGAGCTCGAGCAGGCCGATCTGATGGTGGATGTCGAGGTGATTGGTCGGCTCGTCGAGCAGCAGGATTTGCGGCTGCTGCGCCAGCGCCCGCGCGATGTGCAATCGCTGGCGCTCCCCGCCGGAGAGCGTGTGCCACATGCGTCCGGCAAAATCGCTCATGCCCACATGCGCGAGCGCGCGGTCGACGATGTCGGTGTCACGGTTCGACCAGGGCGACAGCGCGCCGAGATGCGGGGTGCGGCCGAGTTCGACCGCCTGGCGGGCGGTGATGCGTTCGGTGGTTTCCGCCTGCTGCTCGACGAGCGCGATGCGTTGGGCGAGGTCTCGCCGCACCGTCTTGGCGAACGGCCGCCCTTCGAGGCTGACGCTGCCGGATTTCGGCGGGCGGATACCGGCGAGAAGCGAGATCAGGCTGGTTTTGCCGGACCCGTTCGGGCCGATGATGCCGAGGAATTCGCCCGGCACGACCTCGAGGTTGACGGCATCGACGATCGTGCGGCCGCCGGCCGACCAGGTGACGTTCTCGGCCTTGAGGCTCATGATGCTGCCCTCCCGCGGCTGAGGATCAGCGCGAACGCCGGGGCGCCGACGAGTGCGGTGATGACCCCGATCGGCAGCACCTGGCCGGGAATGATGACACGCGACAGGATGTCTGCTGATATCATGAAGATCGCGCCGGCAAGGGCAGCTGCCGGCAAGAGGAGGCCGTGGCGCACGCCGACGAGGAAGCGTGCCGCATGCGGGATGACCAGGCCGACGAAGCCGATCGAGCCGACGATGCTGACCATCACAGCCGTCATCAGCGCCGTTGCTGAAATCAGGATGACATAGACCCGCTTGACCGGGATGCCGAGCGAAGCGGCCGATTCCGCACCGAAGGTGAAGGCGTCGAGCGCGCGGGCGTGCCAGAGGCAGACGAGCAGGCCGCCAAGCGCAATCGGCAACGCCAGCGCCACATCCGGCCAGCGCACGCCGGAGAGGTTGCCGAGCAGCCAGAACATGATGCCGCGGGCCTGTTCGGCATTGGCTGATTTGGTGACGATGAACGACGTGAGCGCGTTGAAGAGCTGCGAGCCGGCGACGCCGGCCAGAATGATGGCGCCGGTGCCGCGGCCGGCTCTGAGCGCCAGCAGCGAGACGAGCGCGAAGGCGAAAACCGCGCCGAAAAAGGCGCCGAGCGACAGCGTCAGCATGCCCGCGCCGATGCCGAGGATGGCGACGGCGACCGCGCCGGTCGACGCACCCGCGGAAATGCCGAGGATATAGGGATCGGCAAGCGCGTTTCTGAGCAGTGCCTGCAGCACCACCCCGCAAAGCGAAAGAGCGGCGCCGCAGCAGGCGGCGACGACCGCGCGGCTGAGGCGATAGTTCCAGACGATGCCCTCGTCGATCGCATCGAGCGGGTATCCGGCGCCCCAGAGGCGGTTGGCGACGGTCTTGCCGACGACGTCGAGCGGAATGGCGGTTTCGCCGATGGCGGCGCCAAGCGCCAATGCCAGCAACAGGAGTGCGAGCGCCGTCGAAACGGCGCCCGTGCGGTTGATGGAAAGAGGCGTTGACCTCACTTCGCCAGGCCGGCTTTTTCGACCGCGTCGGCCAGCACTTCGATGCCCTCGATCGTGCGGATCGTCGGGTTCATCGCCTGGGCGTCCATCACGACGATATGGTCGGCCTTGACCGCGGGCATCAGGCTGGTCACCGGATCGGACTTCAGGAACTTCATCTTCAGTTCCCAGTCGTCGGCCGGGAAGCGGCGGCGATCCATCTTGCCGATCACCACGATCTTCGGGTCGGCCTTGGCGATGGTTTCCCAGCCGATCGTCGGCCATTCCTCTTCGGTGGACACGACATTCTTGATGCCGAGTGCCGACAGGATATAGCCGGGCGCGCCGTTGGTGCCGGCGACATAGGGGGCGATGTCCATCTCGGCACTGGAGAACCAGAAGACCGCCGACAGCTTGCCGTCGGCATTGGCGATCTTGCCGCGGGCGGCCTCCTCGCGCGCCTTCAGCTTGGCGATCAACGCCTGTCCACGATCCTGCACATCGAAGATCTCGGCGAGCTCAGATATCTCCTGGTAGATCAGGTCCATCGAGAAGGACTTGTGGCGCACGCCGTCGCCGCCGGCGGTATTGTCCTTGGCGGCGCAATCGGCCGGCGAGACATAGACTGGGATCGACAGTTCGGCGAACTGCTTCGGCGTGGCGACGATGCCCTCGGGCCCGACATGCCACTGGAACTGCGCGGTGACCAGATCCGGCTTGGTGGCGACGACGCTTTCGAAGCTCGGATCGTTGTCGGCAAGCCGCGGCACCTTGGCGTTGACGTCCTCGTAGCCGTCGATAACAGGCCCGATCCACACGGCGGTGCCGACGACCTTGTCCGCGAGGCCGAGGAGATAGAGAATTTCCGTGGTGCTCTGGCCGATCGAGGCGGTGCGCGTCGGCGCCGCCTTAAAGGTAACCTCCTGGCCGCAATTCTTTAAGGTCAGGGGGTAGCTCGTCGCGGCCGCTAGAGCGGTCGAGGGAGCGACGGTCAGAAGCAGGGACACGGAAACGGCAAGCGATGGGCAATGGCGCCCGACGGCATTCAAAATGGCTTTCAAGGGAATTCTCTCTTCTCGTGAGCTTGCGAAGGGTCAGCCGAAGCGGCGACAGTCGGCCTGATGGCTTTCGGGAGACAAACGATCGCTGACGTCGAGAAGGACGGGAAAAGAGGGCGCAAGGCCGCCGGATATGCGGATCATGGACAACTCCTGTTCCGGGCAACCCCGCCCGTGACGCTGGATCTTCTGCTTGACGGCAGGTCTCCTGGCTCGCGGATCAAGCGCCTTCCACCTGCCTTCCCGTGATGCGTCTGGCGCGATCGCAGTGGCATGGCGCGTCGTTGCGCCACTGGGGTGTCCGGCATTCCGCTTACAGTTGCGGGGGCAGCCACGGTCTCGGTCCCTTTTGGGTCGTCCTCACCGTGTTCCCTATTAATCCCCGTCGGAGTCATCCTCCGGGGAACCGTCGTCGCAACCCTTAGTACCCCTGCCAGCATGCCGTCAAGGCGAAGGGTGGGGTGGCGGGATGGCTTACCGTAAAGCTCGCGGCCGCCGCCACCTTCACCGAACTGTCGCCAAACCGTTCAAATTGTTTCATGCGGCTGTTACGTCGCTGACATCGGGATCGCCAAAGGTCCGGCACGCGCGGTCGCGCTGCCGAATCGGAGGTCTGTTTGGCCGATATCCTCAAGACGCTTTCGCGGCGTTCTTTCCTGCTTTCCGCCGGTGCTGCGGGTTTCGTGGCCTCATCCGGCCTCGCAACCCCCTTTTACGCGAGAGGCTACGGTCGGCCGGAGTTCATTCACGGGGTGCAATCCGGCGACGTCGACACCTCATCCGGCATGATCTGGACCCGGGTCGACCGGCCGTCGCGGGTGTCGGTCGAATATGCGACGACCGAAAGCTTCTCCAATCCGGTGCGCCTTGCCGATCTGACGGCGACGCCGCAGACGGATTGTGCGGTCAAATGCGCGCTTGATGGTCTCTTGCCGGACCAGGACATCTTCTATCGGTTCACTGCCACCGATCTCTACGATGTCAACCGCGTCTCCGAGCCGGTCGTCGGCCGCTTTCGCACCGCGCCGCTGCGAAAGCGCTCGATCCGCTTCGTCTGGTCCGGCGATACCGCCGGGCAGGGCTGGGGCATCGACGATGTCGGGATGAAGACCTATTCGACCATGCGGCAGCATGAACCGGACTTCTTCATCCACTCGGGCGACACCATCTATGCCGACAACCCGATCCCCGACGAGATCCAGCTTCGCGACGGCGGGGTCTGGAAGAACCGGGTGGTGACACATGAGAAGCGCGACGTTGCGCGCACGCTGGAAGAATATCGCGGCCAGTGGAAGTACAATCTGCTCGACGAGCACGTCCGGCAGATGAATGCCGTTTGTCCGACCTTCTATCAATGGGACGACCACGAGGTGCTCAATAACTGGTCGGCCTCCACCGACCTTCGCGACGATCCGCGCTATCCGGAAAAGGACGTCGCCGTCTACGCCGGCCGCGCTGCGCGGGCGTTTCACGAGATGACGCCGATCCGGACGCCCGTGACGCAGCCCGGCCGCATCTTTCGCAAGGTCGGCTATGGGCCCTTGCTCGACGTCTTCTTCGTCGATCTGCGCTCCTATCGCGGCGCCAACCAAAGCGAGGGTGGTGGCGAACTCTTCGGCTGGCGGCAGGCAGACTGGCTGAAACGCGAACTTGCCGCTTCGCGCGCGGTGTGGAAGGTGATTGCCTGCGACATGCCGATCGGTCTCGTCGTCTGGGACGACTATACCAACCGGCGCGGCTCGGATGCGATCGCCAATGGCGACGACGGCGCGCCGACGGGACGGGAACTGGAGTTCGCCGATCTTCTGCGCTTCATCCGCGACAATGCCATCGACAACCTCGTCTGGCTAACGGCGGACGTACACTACACGGCTGCGCATCACTACGATCCGTCACGCGCCGCCTTCAAGGAATTTACCCCGTTCTGGGAGTTCGTATCGGGGCCGCTTCATTCGGGAACCTATGGTGCGAAGGAACTCGACATGACCTTCGGACCCGAGGTTCGCTTCATCAAGGCGTCGGGCGGCGGCGTTGACTCGAACCTGCCGCCGTCGGCCGGCCTGCAGTTCTTCGGCATCGTCGACATCAACGGCCAGACGAGGCAGATGACGGTGCGGCTGATGGACCGCCAGGATCAGGAATTGTGGCGCGTGACGCTTGATCCGGCAGCAGTCGCATGAGCGATCCGACCTTTGTTGCCATCTCTCCAAACGTGGCTCGCGAGACCTTCGCTCGTTGCAAAGCCATGGCCTGTCGGCCTTTCGGTGCCGGCCTCATCGAGGTGCCCCCCTTTCGCAATCGCAAAAAAACCTGTATGAGCGCGACCATTGAAAAAGCGGCGTGGCCCATCGGGGCTTGCCCTGAACCTTCCGAGACGAAAAATGAGCATTCGTAACATCGCGATTATCGCGCACGTCGACCATGGGAAAACGACCCTTGTTGACGAGCTCCTGAAGCAGTCGGGCTCGTTCCGCGAAAACCAGCGCGTTGCCGAACGCGTCATG
>NZ_DASYHB010000055.1:0-21767 GCF_035999185.1 Ensifer sp.
CACGTTGTTAAGCCATAAAGGGGAACGAACCATGGCAGCGGAAAATATGGTGCCTTCCGGCAGGTCATCGCCGGTCATCAGACAGTTGGAATCAGCCTTCACCAAGATCGGCGTCACCGGCGCCCACAAGCAGATCCTCGCTCTCGTGCTCATCGGCTGCCTGTTCGAGAGCTTTGAGCAGAACACCATCGGCGTCGCGGGCCCGATCCTGAAAGAACATTGGGGCCTCACCGGCACCGACATCGGCTTCCTCAATACCATCACCTTCGGCAGTGCGGCGATCGGCCGTCTGCTCTCCGGCATCCTTGGCGACCGCTACGGCCGGCGCGTGATGCTGACCATCAACCTTCTGCTCTTCACCATCGGCTCGGCTGCCTGCGCCATGGCGCCGAACTTCGCCACCCTCTGCTTTGCCCGCGCCATCGTCGGCTTCGGCGTCGGCGGCGAGATCTCGACCGCCGTGACGATGCTCTCGGAATTCTGCTCGCCAAAATTCCGCGGCACGGCGGCCGGCCTCGTCAATGTCGGCGCCGGCGGCTTCGGCAATTTCCTTGCGCCCGCCTTCGGCCTGATGATCTTTACCCTCTTTCCGGGTGAAAACAGCTGGCGCTGGCTCTTTGCGGCCCTCGCGCTACCGGCCCTGCTCGTCGTCTTCTATCGCCGCTTCGTGCCGGAAACGCCGCGTTTCCTTGCCTCGCAAGGCAAGATCGACGAAGCCAACAAGGTGCTTTCGATCCTTGCTTCCGGATCGCTTCGCCCGCGCAACCTCAAGGTCCAGGAATATCTGACCAAGGACCACCTGAAGGACGAGGAGCCGGCCAAGAGCGACTGGAAGGAACTCTTCCGCGCGCCCTATCTCGGCCGCACCATCCCCGTCGCCATCGCCATCCTGATGAGCTACGGCGCCCAGCTTTCCGTACTGACGCTGATGCCGATCATCTTCGTGTCCATGGGCTATACGCTGCAGGGCAGCCTGCTCTACAGCATGATCATCCAGAGCGGCAGCGTGCTCGGCGCCATCGCCGCCTCGATGTTCGGTTACTACTTCCCGCGAAAGAAGGTGCTGACGCTGGGTGCCGTCTTCGCCTGCCTTGCGGCCGTCTCGATCGCCTATCTCGGCACCAACATCTATCTGGTGCTGATGTTCGGCGCGATCTTCCAGTTCTTCGTGCTCTTGCTCAACACCTCGATCTGGATCTATGCGCCCGAACTCTTCCCGACCCGCATCCGCGCCTTCGGCGTGGCGCTGATCCTTGCAACCGGTTCGGCTGCGGGTTCCTTCGTCCCCACCATCGCTGGCGCCCTCTTTGACGTTTACGGCATGGTCGGTGTCTTCGGTCTCGCCGCCGGCATGTATGCGGTCTTTGCCTTCTGCATCCAGCTCGGGCCCGAGACCTACGGCATGTCGATGGAAGACCTCACCCAGCCGGCCGATGCGGACCTCGCAAAGGCTGAAACCTCTGAAATCAAAGTCGGCGTGGAACTGAGAACGTGAGCGCACATATCCTTCTGATCAACCCGAACAGTTCGCGTGCCACCAGCGACATGATGGTCGCCATCGCACGCCGGGCTGCATCAGGACGCATGGCCGTGGCAGTTGCCACGGCCATGCGGAACCCGCCGATGATCGTCACACCGGAGCAACTGACCCATGCCGCTGCCGAGGTCGTCGAAATCGGTGAAAAGCACGAGGCTGGATGCCTCGGTATTGTCGTCAGTGCCTTCGGCGACCCCGGCCTTGCCGCCCTCAAGCATCGCCTCGATATTCCGGTTATCGGCATCTGCGAAGCCTCGATGATCGAGGCCTCGCAGGGTGGCCGCAAGTTCGGCGTCGCCACCACGACGCCGGAACTGATCCAGGCGATCGACGATCGTGCCCGCGACCTCGGCGTCTGGCCGCAATACACCGGCATCCGCTGCACGCCGGGCGATCCGCTTGCGCTCTCCGCGCACCCGGATCGCCTGCTCTCCGCGCTCGGTGAGGCAGTTCGCCAGTGTATCGAAGACGATGGCGCCGAGGCCGTCATCATCGGCGGCGGCCCGCTCGGCCAGGCCGCCGACGACCTGCAGCCAATGTTCTCGACGCCGATCATCGCGCCCATCCCGAGCGCCATCGGACGCATGCTCAACCTGACGCGGGTTGCCGCCTGAGCGGCACCCGCAAACCCCTGATCGCCCGAAAGGAGTATGGATCGGGCAACGGTAAAGCCTGTTTCCACTCGCCGCCCTGTGGTATTTTCGCTCCTTCTGCTGCGTGTTGCCTGCATCGTAGCCGATCCAGGCGCAAAGACGTGCAGCAGTTCAAAGTCCTGCAGTGACCTTGACGCGTCCGATCAGACACGCAGCACTGTAGTGGGCGAGACCGAAGCTGGGGCGGAGGTTACGCGATGAAATCTCTCTTTGCATCGCTGGCCGCGGTGGCGTTCTTTACCGCGACAGCCATGGCTGGCCCTTTGCACGACGCAGCACGGGACGGCGATACGGAACGCGTCAAGCAGTTGCTCGATCAGGGAACCGACATCACCGAGCCCGACACGGCCGGCGAGCCGGCCCTGCTGATCGCGGCTCTCAAAGGACGCACCGAGGTCGTTGCACTCCTGATCGAGCGCGGCGCCGACGTCGAGATCCGCAACAAGGGTGGCCTGACGGCACTGCACGCCGCCGCCTATGGCGGCGATCTCGAAACAGTCAAATTGCTCGTCGCCAAGGGCGCGGCGGTCAACGACACCGCCAACTTCTACAAGATGTCGCCGCTGCATGCGGCCGCCGAAGAGGGCCACGCCGAGGTGGTGGCCTTCCTGCTTGCCAACAAGGCCGACATCGAAGCCAAGGAACGAAACGGCTACACGCCGCTCACCCAGGCGGGGTGGCGATCCTATTGGCCAACGGCCGAGCTTCTGCTGAAAGCCGGTGCCACCTGCCAGAAGGCCGATCTCGTCGGCGAATGGCTCTATGGCGAATGCACGAAACGACAATAGAACCAGATCCGGAAACGGAGGAAATGGCATGTCTCGATACTCCATACCCCTTGCGATCGCGGCGACAGCGACGCTGTTGGCGTCCGCGGGCCCGTCGCTGGCCGAAGAGCCCGTCAACACCGGCTACTTCGGCGACGTGGCGATCAAGGGATACGACCCCGTCGCCTACTTCACCGAAAACAAGGCTGTCGAAGGATCGCCCGAATTCAGCTACCGCTGGCTTGGCGCCACTTGGCAGTTCGCAAACGCCGAGCACCGCGACCAGTTCATGAAAGAACCGACCCGCTATGCGCCGCAATATGGCGGCTACTGCGCCGATGGCGTCTCCTTCGGCACCGTGACGACCAACATCGATCCGAAGGCATGGCGCATCATCGAGAACAAGCTGTACCTCAGCTACGATCCGGGTGCCGCCGACGGTCTCGTCAAGAACCCGAACAAGGTGGTCGATTCGCGCAAGCACTGGTCCGAGGTCGAGCAGACGCTGCTCACCGAGAAGGCGAACATCAACTGGACGAGGCCTTCGCGCTGAGGCGGCCGCCCGCGCACAGCCATAGCGTTCACCGCTCGATCGAGAAGAATTTTAGAGCCTGCGGCGTGACACTGATGTAGTCCGCCGTGCGCTCGCCCTTGGCCGTGTTGCGGTAGACATAACCGCAGACCATGCGGTCGAGAAAATATCCGTCATATTTCTCGCAGAGCTGGTTGCCCTTCACTTCGATGCGGCCGGTGATGTTGGTGTTGCTGGTGCGATAGGCCGTGTTGCCGTCCTTGTCGAAGAACTGGGCGAAGCTCGTGCCGTTCTTGTGCACGCCGGTCCAGGTCTTGTCGCTGGTCAGTTGCTTGAGCTCCTCGGGGCCGAGCCGGTCGCTGGCGGCACCGACGAAACCGAAGGGCCATTCCGGTATTCCCGCGACGCGAAGCCCGAAGAGATGGCGATAGAGGTCCTCCTCGCGCCAGTAGTCGTAGAGGTAGCCGTAGTAGCTGAGGTTCGTGTCCGGGAAGAGCTTCAGCAGTTCCGCAGCTTCCGCTGCAGCACTTTGCTGGTCGCCCCGCTGGGCATAGGCGGACGCCAGATATTCGCGCACCGCCTCCGACTTCGGCAGCGACGCACCGGCCGTCTCGATCAAAGGGATTGCCTTTTCGAGGCGGCGCGCCGTGTAATAGACGATGCCGGCCAAAAGCTGCAGGCTGGACGATGGCGACGGATCGAGCCTCAACGCCCGGTCGATATCGTCGATCGCCTGCTCATTCTCGCCGGTCTGGGCAAGCACCAGCGCCAGGTTGGCCAGCGCCTCGGCATCGTTCGGTTGCGCAGAGACTGCCCTTAGCGCCGACTCTTTCGCTTCAAGCGCCCTCCCGTCAACGAGCTGCAGCAGCGCCAGCACCGTGTGGGCGCGGGCATTGTTGGCGTCGAGCTTCAGCGCCTGTCCCGCCGCGTCATAGGCGATCTTGCGGGCCACGGCCGCCGACCAGAGATAATTGTAGTCGTTGCGCCAGACGTCGACAGCGACGCGGGCGATGCCGGCATGGGCATCGGCGAAGTCAGGATCGAGGTCGATCGCCCGCTGGTAGAAGGAAAGCGTCTGGCGATAGGTGTCGACATCGCGCCAGATGAGGCCCTGCTGCTCGGCCCGCATGTAGTTGTCATAGGCCTCGAGATTGTCCGTGGGGATGCGCGCCAGCTGGTCGCGCTCGCCCTGGCTGAGTTTTACTTCGAGCGCGGCAATGATCTTGCTGATGACGTCGTCCTGAACCGCGAAGAGATCGGCATACTGTCGATCGTAGCGTTCCGCCCAGAGCGATAGGCCGCTCACCGCATCGATGAGCTTGACGTTGATGCGCAGCCGCTGATCGGCGCGCTGCAGGGTGCCTTCGAGCACGTAGTGCACGCCGAGTTCGGCGGCCACGTCCTGGATCTTGTTGGCGCTGCCTTTCAAGGCAAAGACCGAGTGCCGGGCGATGACGAAGAGGCCGGAGACTTTCGACAGTTCGGTGATGAGATCGTCGGTGAGCCCTTCGGCCAGATGGTCGTGATCGCTGTCGCCGCTGACATTGATGAAGGGCAGGACGGCGACGGACGGCTGGTCGGGCAGCGGATAGGCGAAACGCTCAGCCGGCCCCTCCTGGCCGATCCACGTCCAAGGCTGCCACCAGGCGAGCACGGCAGAAAGGGTGAGCGCGGCAACGCCAACGGCCAACCCCCTTACCCAGGCAGCGCGCCGCGGCTTCTTTTCGACCGTGGTCTTGCCCGCCGCCTCCGGGTTGAGAAGCACGCGATAGACCCGGATCGGGTCGGCCAGCCCCTTGACGGCCTGCCGCCCGAGCGAAACGAAACCAACCTTCAGCTTGGAACTGACCTGGTCATAGGCGGTGCCCGAGATGGCAATCCCGCCCGGATCGGCGAGCCCCTGCACCCGATCGGCAATGTTGACGCCATCACCGTGGATATCGTCGCCCTCGACGATGATGTCGCCGAGATTGATGCCGATGCGAAAATCCAGCCTCTCGCCGTTTGGCGCCTTTTCGGCTTCCGCCTCCGCCTTGCGCCTCTGGATTTCGACCGCGCATTGCGTCGCGTCGACGACACTGCGGAATTCGACCAGCAGGCCGTCGCCCATCGTCTTTACCAGACGTCCGTGATGCTCGAGAAACAGCGGCTCTAGAATGCTCGCTAGATCGGCCTGGAATCGGAGACGCGTGCCTTCCTCGTCCAGCCGGCTCAAGCGGCTGTAACCGACGACATCCGCGATCAGGACGGCAGCGAGACGGCGCTCCATCGACGAACTCTCAACGTACGATGTACTCCAGCCATGATGTTACCGCAGCTTGGCGGGCCGCGCCATCTGCGGGCGCGCGGGCAATGCGACGGCCTTGGCGCCGTAACCGTTACGTACTTGCGATTCCTCGTCGAACTGGCACGATTTGGGCTCCAGCCTTAAGGGAACCTGCGATGCTCAAGCGACGGTCACTTCTGATGCTCGGCGCACTTGCGACGGCTCTACCCGCACTCAAGGTGACGAGGGCAGGTGCTGCCGACACCGGCCTGTCGACGGATGAGGCCCGCGCCATCGCCAAGGAGGCCTACACATACGGCTTCCCCCTGGTCGACAATTACCGCATCCAGCATTCCTACTTCGTCGATCGCGGCAATCCCGAGTTCAAGAGCGGTTGGAACATCCTCAACAACACCGCGCGGGTCTACACACCTGACGACAAGGCGATCCAGACGCCGAATTCAGACACGCCCTACTCGTTCCTCGGCGCTGATCTGCGCGCCGAACCCTTGGTCCTGGCGGTGCCGGCGATCGAGAAGGAGCGCTACTACTCGCTCCAGTTCATCGACATGTACACGTTCAACTTCGCCTATGTCGGCAACCGCTCCACCGGCAGCGAGGCTGGCCGTTTCCTGCTCGCAGGACCAAACTGGAAAGGCGAAACTCCGCCGGGCATCAAGGCGGTCATCCGCTCGGAAACCGAATTCGCCTTCGTGCTTTACCGCACGCAGCTCTTCAATCCCGCCGACATCGAGAACGTCAAGAAGGTCCAGGCCGGCTACACGGTCGAGCCGCTCTCGAGCTTTCTCGGCCAGGCGGCACCCGCAGCGGCACCGGCCGTCGATTTTGCCAAGCCGCTGAGCGCGGCAGATGAGAAGACCTCGCCGGAGTTCTTCAAGATCCTCAACTTCGTCCTCGGCTTCTGCCCGACGAACCCGTCGGAAACGGACCTGATGGAGCGCTTCGCCAAGATCAATGTCGGTGGCGGCAAGAGCTTCGATTTCGAGACCTTCCCCAAGGAGATGCAGCAGGCGATCGAGGGCGGCATCGCCGACGCCTGGGCCGCCTTCAAGGAGTTCAAGGAAACCGAACTCGATACCGGAAAACGAACGAGCGCCGACAGCTTCGGCACACGCGAGTATCTGAACGGGCGCTATCTCGACCGCATGTCCGGCGCCGTGCTCGGCATTTACGGAAACTCCAAGGACGAGGCAATCTATCCCGCCTACTTCACCAGCGACGACAAGAAGCCGCTTTCGGGCGAGAACCGCTACACGTTGCGCTTCGAACCGGGGCAACTGCCGCCGGTCAACGCCTTCTGGTCGCTGACGCTCTACCAGCTGCCGGCAAGCCTGCTCTACGCCAATCCGCTCAACCGGTACCTCATCAACTCGCCGATGCTCGCCGATCTGAAGAAGGATGCCGACGGCGGTGTTACGCTCTACGTTCAGAACGAAAGCCCGGGCGCAGACAAGGAGGCCAACTGGCTGCCAGCGCCCACCGGCCCATTTTTCATGGCGATGCGCCTCTATTGGCCGAAAGCCGACGCGCTCGACGGCAAATGGAAAGCGCCAGCCCTGCACCACGTCAATTGATCGCCGAGGACCCGACATGACCACATTGCGTATTACTGTTGCTCTCAGTGCAGCGCTCGTTGGCTTCAGCCCGCTGACGGCGGCCGCCGCCGACCCCGTGACCGTCGGCATCGACAACTTCGTTCGCGCCGAGAGCGACATGTATGCGGCCAGCATGGTCAAGGACGGCGCCTTCGGCAAGTTCCTGCACCGGCGCGAACCCGCCTCGATCGACAACCAGACCGTCATCCGCCTCAACCGCGACACGCTCTATTCGTCGGCCGTGTTCGACCTCGACGCCGGACCGGTCACGATCACCCTGCCGGACGCCGGAAAGCGCTTCATGTCGATGCAGGTGATCAATGAGGATCATTACGTGCCCGAAGTCGTCTACGGCGCCGGCGAGACGACCCTGACCAAGGAAAAGGTCGGCACGCGCTACGTCGTCGTCGGCATCCGCACCCTCGTCGATCCCGCCGACGAAAAGGATATCGCCGAGGTGCATGCCCTTCAGGACGCGATCAAGGTCAGCCAGAAGACTGAAGGCAAGTTCGAGGTTCCCGCCTGGGATCCGGCCAGCCAGAAGAAAGTGCGCGAGGCGCTGCTCGTGCTCGGCTCCACCATCCCGGACTTCAAGAAGGCCTTCGGCACCAAGGACGAAGTCGATCCGATCCGCCACCTGATCGGCACCGCGACCGGCTGGGGCGGCAATCCCGACAAGGACGCGACCTATCTCAACGTCACGCCCGCCAAGAACGACGGCAAGACGATCTACAGGCTCGACGTCAAGGACGTCCCGGTCGATGCCTTCTGGTCGGTCAGCGTCTATGATGCGCAAGGCTTCTACGAAAAGAACGCCTACGACGCCTATGCCATCAACAACATCACAGCGAAAAAGGCGGATGACGGCAGCGTCGCGATCCAGTTCGGTGGCTGCGATGGCAAGATCGCCAACTGCCTGCCGGTGGTCGACGGCTGGAACTACACGGTACGGCTCTACCGGCCACGCAAGGAAATCCTCGATGGCTCCTGGCACTTTCCCGAGCCGCAACCGGTGAACTAGATTTTTCCGGGATCGCGACCAGGCACGGGAGGCCGCGTGCATGGAGAATGAGGACGACGACCTTGCTGCGTTCGCCGAACATGGTGCAACGCCCCTGCCCGCCTCAACGCTCGAAGGCCACGTCGAGCATAACGGCGCGCGCATCTGGTACGCGACCCATGGATCGGGCAAGCCGGTCATCCTGTTGCATGGCGGCCTCGGTCACAGCGGCAATTGGGGTTTTCAGGTCCCGGTACTGCATCGGGCTGGTTATCGCGTCATCCTGATCGACAGCCGCGGCCATGGCCGCAGCACCCGCGACAGCAAACCCTACACTTACGAACTCATGGCGTCGGACGTGCGCGCCGTCATGGACAGGCTCGAACTTCAAAAGGCGGCCATAGCCGGCTGGAGCGACGGCGCCTGTATCGCACTCGTTCTCGCCTCGATGGCGCCGGAGCGCGTCAGTGGCGTCTTCTTCTTCGCCTGCAACATGGATCCGAGTGGAACGAAGGAGATCGAACCGAGCCCGGTGCTCGACCGCTGCTTCAGGCGGCATTCGAGCGATTACAGGGAGCTATCGGCAACGCCTGACGCGTTTGGCGCCTTCGTCGATGCCGTCAGCGAGATGCAGAAGACCGAGCCGAACTACACCGCCGACGATCTCGGCAAGATCCGCGTGCCGGTCGTGATCGTGCAAAGCGAACACGATGAATTCATCAGGCGCGAACACGCGGACTACCTCGCCCGCAGTATTCCGGGCGCCGCGTTCATCCTGCTTGACGACGTCAGCCACTTCGCGCCGCTACAGCGGCCGGACCGCTTCAATGCCGCTCTCGCGGCGTTCCTTGCCGCACTCGATGATGAGCCCGAATGACGAGCCTGGATCGGCCCGTCATCATTCCATCCCGCAGCGTTACTCAGCCGCCTCGGTCTCCGGCATCGGCACATAGTTGAGGATCGGCGACAGCCAGCGCTCGACCTCGCGCACCGGCATGCGTTTGCGCTCCGCATAATCCTCGACCTGGTCGCGCTCGACCTTGGCGACGCCGAAGTAATAGGCCTCGGGGTGGCCGATGTAGAGACCTGATACCGACGAGCCTGGCCACATTGCATAGCTCTCGGTCAGGCTGACGCCGATCGCGGCATCCGCATCGAGCAGCCGGAACAGCGTCGCTTTTTCCGTATGGTCGGGTTGAGCCGGATAACCAGGCGCCGGGCGGATGCCGGCATAGGGCTCGCCGATCAGCTCCACGGGCGTGTAGGTCTCGTCGGCTGCATAACCCCAGAGCTCGGTGCGCACATACTCATGCATGCGCTCGGCGAAGGCTTCGGCGAAACGGTCGGCCAGCGCCTTGACCAGGATCGACGAATAGTCGTCGTTGGCGCGCTCGAAGCGCTCGGCGATCGCCACTTCCTCGATGCCGGCCGTGACAACGAAGCCACCGACATAATCGTTCGAGCCGCTATCGACGGGGGCGACGAAGTCGGAAAGCGCCACGTTCGCACGGCCGTCGCGCTTCGACAGCTGTTGGCGTAGCGTGAAGAAGGTCGCAAGCTCGGACGCCCGGTCTTCGCCGGCAAAGAGCCGGATGTCGTCGCCGACGGTGCCCGCTGGCCAGAAGCCGACAACGGCCTTCGGCGCGAACCACTTCTCCTCGATGATCTTCGCAAGCATCGCCTGGGCATCATCGAACAGCTGGCGGGCAGCAGCCCCTTGCGCCTCGTCTTCGAGGATCTTCGGATAGACGCCCTTCAGCTCCCAGGTCTGGAAGAACGGTGTCCAGTCGATGTAACGGGCGAGCTCCGCCAGATCCCAGCTTTCAAAGACGCGCGTGCCGACGAAGGACGGCGCCTTGACCTGATAGGTGCTCCAGTCGATCCGGTGCTGGTTGGCGCGGGCCTGCGACAACGGCAGACGGCGCTTTTCCGCCTCGTTGCGGGCATGGGCGTCAGCGACCTTGCGGTACTCCGCCCGGACCGTCTCCATGTAGCTGTCGCGCACTTCCGGCGACAACAGGCTCGAGACGACGCCGACCGCGCGGCTGGCGTCGGTGACATAGACCGTCTGGCCGCGATCATAGCGCGGATTGATTTTCACCGCCGTGTGCACGCGGCTGGTGGTCGCACCACCGATCAAAAGCGGCACATCGAAGCCTTCGCGCTCGAGCTCGGAGGCGACATGCACCATCTCGTCGAGCGACGGGGTGATCAGGCCCGACAGGCCGATGATATCAACCTTCTGCTCACGCGCCACGTCGAGGATTTTTGCCGAGGGCACCATGACGCCGAGATCGATGATTTCGTAATTGTTGCAGGCAAGCACGACGCCGACGATGTTCTTGCCGATATCGTGCACGTCGCCCTTGACCGTCGCCATCAGGATCTTGCCGGCGCTCTGGCGTGCCTCGCCGCCATTGGCGAGCTTCTCCGCCTCCATGTGCGGCAGGAGCACGGCAACCGCCTGCTTCATCACACGTGCGGATTTGACCACCTGCGGCAGGAACATCTTGCCCGAGCCGAAGAGGTCGCCGACAACGTTCATGCCCGCCATCAACGGCCCTTCGATGACGTGCAGCGGTCGGGCGACGCCAAGGCGCGCCTCCTCCGTATCAGCCTCGATATACTCGGTGATGCCGTTGACCAGCGCATGTTCCAGGCGCTTTTCGACCGACCATTCACGCCAGGTAAGATCTTTCTCACGGCCCTGCGCCCCGCCCTGCCCGCGATAGCGCTCGGCGATCTCCAGCATGCGCTCGGTCGAATCGGCGCGGCGGTTGAGCACCACGTCCTCGCAGGCTTCACGCAGGTCGGCATCGATCGCGTCATAGACGGCGAGCTGGCCCGCATTGACGATGCCCATGTCCATGCCCGCCTGAATGGCGTGATAGAGGAACACGGCGTGCATCGCCTCGCGCACCGGCTCGTTGCCGCGGAACGAGAAGGAAAGGTTGGAAACGCCGCCAGACACATGGACATGCGGCAAGGTCGTGATGATCTCGCGCGTCGCCTCGATGAAGTCGACGCCGTAATTGTTGTGCTCTTCGATGCCCGTTGCCACCGCAAAGATGTTCGGGTCGAAGATGATATCCTCGGGCGGGAAGCCCGCCTGTTCCGTCAAAAGCTTGTAGGCGCGGGTGCAGATCTCGACCTTGCGTGCCTGGGTATCGGCCTGGCCAACCTCGTCGAATGCCATGATGACGACGGCGGCGCCATAGGCGCGGCAAAGCTTCGCGTGGTGCAGGAACGCCTCCTCGCCTTCCTTCATCGAGATGGAATTGACCAGCGGCTTGCCCTGAACACATTTCAGGCCGGCCTCGATCACCTCCCACTTCGACGAATCGATCATCACGGGAACGCGGGCGATATCCGGCTCGGAAGCGACGAGGTTCAGGAACTCGATCATCGCCTGCTTCGAATCGATCAGGCCCTCGTCCATGTTGATGTCGATGATCTGCGCGCCGTTCGCCACCTGGTCGCGGGCGACATCAAGGGCTGCCGAATAGTCGCCGGCGGTGATCAGTTTGCGAAACTTGGCCGAACCGGTGACGTTGGTGCGCTCGCCGACATTGACGAAGGGAATGTCCGACGTCAGCGTGAAGGGCTCCAGGCCGGACAACCGCATCAGCGGCTCGATCTTCGGGATCTCGCGCGGCGGATGCTTGGCAACGGCCTTGGCAATCGCGCTGATATGGGCCGGCGTCGAACCACAGCAGCCACCGACGATGTTGAGCAGGCCGTCGCGCGCAAAGGCTTCCACCTGGGCTGCCATCTGCTCCGGCGTCTCGTCATACTGGCCGAACTCGTTCGGCAGTCCAGCATTGGGATAGGCGCAGACGAAAGTGTCGGCAACGCCGGAGAGCTCGTCGATATGGGCGCGCATGGCGTTGGCGCCGAGCGCGCAGTTGAGCCCGATGGTGAAAGGGTCGGCATGGCGCACGGAGTGCCAGAACGCCGTCGGCGTCTGGCCGGACAGCGTGCGGCCCGAAAGGTCGGTGATCGTGCCCGAGATCATCACCGGCAGCTCGATGCCCTTTTCGACGAAGACTTCCTTGGTGGCAAAGATCGCCGCCTTGGCGTTCAGCGTGTCGAAGATCGTCTCGATCAGGATGATGTCGGCGCCGCCGTCGATCAGACCGCGGATCTGCTCGGCATAGGCGATGCGCAGGTCGTCGAAGGTGACGGCGCGATAGCCGGGATTGTTGACGTCGGGAGAGATCGAAGCCGTGCGGTTGGTCGGCCCGAGCGCGCCGGCGACGAAACGGCGGCGACCGTCTGCGGCTTCGGCACGCTTGGCCGCGCGCCGCGCCACCCGTGCGCCGTCGCGGTTGAGATCATAGACCATGTCTTCCATGCCGTAGTCGGCCTGGGCGATACGGGTCGAGGAGAACGTGTTGGTTTCAAGAATATCCGCGCCGGCGATGGCATAGGCGTAATGGATGTCCTCGATCGCCTTCGGCTGGGTCAGCGTCAGAAGATCGTTGTTGCCCTGCTGGTGACAGGCGCAGCCGCCGAACCGGTCGCCACGGAAATGCTGCTCGACGAAGCCGAGCTGCTGGATTTCCGTGCCCATTGCGCCATCCATGATCAGGATGCGTTCGCGCGCGGCCTGGCGCAGCGCCCGCATGATCTCGGAGCCATCCGGTTTTGAGGAAACGTCACCGAAAAGGGCGTCGATGGCGGACATGGGAAATCTCCCGTTCTGAAAACGACAAACAATAAACGAGTCAGTCACATAAAGATATCTTTATGTCAACATATGAACTAATCACATTTCGCCATTGAGCAAAGAAAATGGCCCGCCGCTATTGCGACGGACCCTAGGAAGAACAGCCTGTTATCAAACGGCAAATCAGAGCCGCGCGAGGCAATCCTCAGTCTCATAGATGGCGCAGAGAATATGATAGAAGCTGCTTGCCGGCGCCGCCTCGTCGACGAAGCTGCCATCGGCCTTCTGCTTGTCGCGCCAGAGACCCGCGACCGGCGTATCGAGGAACGTCTGCAGCGCTGCTGCCGCCCGGGCTGCAGAGGCCAGATAGCGTTCGCGCTCGGCGCCGTTGGAAAGCGCTGCAAAGCGGACCGCCGCCTTCAACCATTCGGTCTGCGGCCAGAGCCGGGCGATCGGATCGGCAACCGACAGATCATCCAACAGCGTCATGATCGCGACGTTGCGATCCGCGCAGATGCCGTGCGCCTCGCCGAGGTCGAAGAGCCGCTTCGCCTTGACGATCGCCTCGGCGCTGCCGCGGCGCTCGGCCCAACGCAGAAGGAGCCAGGCCCATTCGAACAGATGGCCTGGCTCGACGATCCGGCCCTTGTCGCCGGCAAAGGGCGCCCAGTCATGGTCGAAGAACTCGCGCAGCACGCCGCTCTCGGCGTCGATGAAATGGTCCATCGCCAGATGCGCGATCTCGTCGGCCAGATTGGCCCAGGCGATCTGGTCGAAACCGTCCACCATCTCGCTTGCAAGGCACGCCTCGAAGAGGTGCATATGCGGGTTGGAGCAAAGCGGCAGGCGGGGAGGATTGTCCTCTTCGAAGCCGGCGAAGGGATGCTTGACGTGCTCTTCCAGTCGGATGCGCAGATCGTTGCTGCGCTCGATCATTTCGGCTTTGCGCGCAGGCATCACTTCGCCGAGATAGGCAAAGGCAAGAAGCGCGAAGGCCTGGTTGTAGAGGTCGAACGAGCCGTCGAGCAGATTGCCCTCGGCATCGGCGAGCGCGCCATAAAACCCGCTCGGCTGCTTGTAGACCCGATCGAAATAGGCAAGGCCGCCTTCGGACGCACTACGCCAGTCACCCGCCCAGCCGCGGCGTCCGGCTTCGGCAAAACAATAGACCTGCCGCGGCTGCACCCGAGAGCGCCGGTTGGCGCTGGTCGGTTCGCCGGCCATGTCGATGGTCTCGACGAAACCACCGGCGGCGTCGACACCCTTGTCGCGCCAGAGCGGCAGCGCCTCATCGGCGAGCCATTGAGACAGGGCGCGCGATCGCGAAAAAATATCCTCTGCCAACGCTCAGCCCTCTAGCTTCAAGGCATCGTGATCCTTGCCGAGCAGGGACGAGAGCGCCTCGACCACCATGTTGTGGTCTTCGCGCTGCGGCAGGCCCGACACGGTGACCGCACCGATGCAACCCGTACCCTTGACGACGATCGGGAAACTGCCGCCATGGGCTGCGTAGTCGGCATCGGCCAGGCCGAGCTTTGCCTGCAGATTGGTCTGCGCTTTCGCCAGTTCGCGGCCGGTGGCATAGCTGCTCTTGAACAGCCGGAACACGGTGTTGCGCTTGCGGCGCACCCAGTTCGGATTGTCGGGCGTCGCCCCTTCGAGGGCCGCGTAAAACACCTGCATCGAAAACAGCGTGACGTCGATGACGACGCCGAGCTTGCGCTCGGCCGCCATCTTGCGCAGCAGCGAGCCGAGCTCCCAGGCCGTGTCGAGGTCGAAGCGCTCGAACTGCAATTCCTCTTCCTGCCGCGCGATGCGGGCGAGGTCCTTGTCGATGTTCATGCTGTCAGTCCTTCCAGAGCCAGGCTGCTCCGCGCACGCCTGAGCTGTCGCCATGCAGGGCCTTGCGGATGGGGGTCTCGAACGTGTCACCGAAGAGATAATTGACCACCCGCGGAGGCACGTCGTCATAGATCTCGTCGACATTCGACATGCCGCCACCGAGCACGTAAACGTCCGGGTCGACGATGTTGGTGAGCAGCGCCAGGCTGCGTGCGAGCCGGTCGACAAAACGCTTGTAGACGCCTGATGCCACCGGGTCGCCCGCCCGCTTCGCCTCGATGATGTCGCGCCCGCGCTTTTCGACACCTGTCGTCAGGCGATAGTCGAGTTCGACGCCGGTGCCGCAGGCATACATGTCGAGGCAGCCGTGCTTGCCGCACCAGCACTTGTGGCCGGGATACTCGTCCTTCGTCATCCATGGCAGCGGATAATGACCGATTTCGGCGGCAACGCCCTGATAACCGGCATGCACCTTCTTGTTGATCGCAAGGCCGCCGCCATGACCCGTTCCAACGATCACGCCGAACACGGTCTGCGCATCCTTGCCGGCGCCGTCGACCGCTTCGGAGACGGCCAGGCAATTGGCGTCATTGGCAAGCCGCACCGAGCGGCCAAGTGCCGCTTCGAGGTCGCGGCCGAGTGGCTTGCCGTTGATCAGCACGGCGTTGGAGTTGCGCACGATGCCGGTGCGCGGATTGGGACTGCCGGGAATGCCGATGCCGATCGAGCCCTTTTCACCGGCCGTCTGTTCGGCCGCAGCGACAAGGTCGAGAACGGCGCGGATACAGTCGTCATAACCGCTGGTCGGGGTCGCGACACGATGACGGGCGCGCGTCTCGCCATCGCGGCCGAGCGCGATGACTTCCATTTTCGTGCCGCCCCAATCTATTCCGATGAACATAAGTGGATCAGGTCTCTGATGAAGGTCTCACGGGAAGCGCCAGCCTCCTCAAGCGGGCGCCCGCCTTGCTTAGCATTCGAGAGACGTGAAAGACCAGCCCGTTTTGCAATCGATTTAAACCGATGGCGGGCACCCATGCGACAGTTGCTCAGGGCGTTCCCTTCGCCTGCGCCTCACAAGCATTTCCGGCCCGCATCTATGCAAAAACACTTGGCGAAGGGGCTGCGCTTTTGTATGGGTGCTATCCAAGTGGTCCCGTAGCTCAGCAGGATAGAGCACCAGATTCCTAATCTGGGGGTCGCGCGTTCGAATCGCGCCGGGATCACCATTTGCTCAAACCCCTTCAAACCGAACTGGACGTGGCGCATGCCACGATGACCCCGTGGATGACAACAAAGCAGACATCTCCGGCGCAACCACGGTTCGATTGCTGGTGACCTACATGGAGATGCGGGCAAAGCTCGCAGGCCCAGCGCTTCCGCCGCCCATCGCCCATGCAGCTGTCGCGTCCGAGCGGCCGGATGCCGCCACGTTCCTGTCGCTCTACCGCGCCGTCGGCGAACCGTTGCGTTGGGATCAGCGATTGCGCATGCCGGCAATGGAGCTTGACGACTTTCTCAAAAGTCCCTCGACCGGCCTCTACATTCTGCGGTTGGAAGGCCGCGCGGTCGGGCTCTGCGAATTCGACTGTATCGATACGCCGGACGTAGAGCTTACCCATTTCGGCCTGGTGCCTGAGGTGTACGGCCGGAAACTCGGACCCTTTCTTCTCGACAGCGCGTTGCGGGCCGTCTGGGGCCGCGGATCAAACCGCATCTGGCTGCACACCGACGAATGGGACCACCCGAAGGCACAAGACACTTATCGTCGCGCCGGCTTCAATGTCTTCGCACAGAAACTCGAAGAGATCGAAGTCTAATCTAGCGAAGCGATTGCCACGCCGGACCGCGCCAGGATTTGAGCTCCTGAAGAAAGACCTGCAAACGCGACGGCAGAAAGCGACGCGTGGGATAGACCGCGTGCACGCCCACATCGGGCGCCGACCAGCCGGGCAGCACGCGCACGAGCTTGCCGCCCGCAAGCAGGCTGTCGCAGAAGATGGGCGGAAGCCGGCCGATACCATGGCCGCGCTCGGTCATGGCGCTGGCCGACTGGATATCATGAAGCGAGACCGCCCCTGTCACATTGAGACTGATCGATTCGGCGCCGTTGACCAGATGCCATTCGGCTTCATTGTTCCTGGCATTGACCAGGATGCAGCGATGGCCGTGCAGATCAGCGGGCCGTAGCGGAGTGCCGTGCTCATCGAGATATTCGGGAGCAGCCACGAGGAAGTGGGTGCTGCTACCGAGACGCTGCGCGACAAGCGACGAATCACGCAATTCGCCAAACCGGACCGCCACGTCGATGTTTTCCGCAACGAGGTCCAGGAACATGTTGGTGACGAGGAGATCGACCTCGATCTCCGGATATTTCTTAAGGAACGCGGACAGGAAATCGAAGAACGGCGGCTGTCCAAGGGTTACGGGAACCGTGACGCGCAACAACCCCTCGGGCTTCCTTTGCGCCTCGCTCAGCACCCTTTCTGCGTCACGAAGCTGCTTCAGCGGTTCGCTGCACTCGGCATAGTAGGCGCGCCCCTGAACGGTGAGACTGAGCTTTCGCGTCGTCCTCTGGATCAAGGTAACGCCAAGCTGCTCCTCGAGCACCGTCACCTTGCGGCTTACGGTGGAGACGGGCATGCCCAGCGCCCGCGCCGCCCGGCTGAAGCTCTCGAATTGCGCAACGGCGGCGAAGACCGCGATATCGTTCAGGTCGACCATCCTTCGATTTTTGCACTGATGGGAAAGAAATTCCAGATATTTCCATCTAATCGTGCAATCGCGCTGCGGCCATATTGATCTCACGAAAGCAGTCCAACCATGGAGAGATCATATGACCAACAAGGTCGCCATCATCACCGGTGCCTCCCAGGGCATCGGCGCAGGCCTGACAAACGCCTTCCTCGAACAGGGCTACAACGTCGTCGCAACCTCGCGAAACGTCAGCCAGTCCCGCGACATCATCGCTTCGGACCGGCTCGCCCGGGTCGACGGCGACATCGCCGATCCGGAAACGGCGAAACGGGTGGTCGAAACCGCGGTCGACCGGTTCGGCTCGATCGACGCCCTCGTCAACAATGCCGGCATCTTTTTCACCAAACCCTTCGTCGACTACACGGCCGAAGACTATCGCCAGCTCAGCGCCACGAACATCGAAGGCTTTCTGTACATGACCCAGCTGGTCGTCAGGCAGATGCTGGCGCAGAAGCGAGGCGGCAGCATCGTCAGCATCACCACCCCGCTCGCCGATCGCCCGATCGCAGGCATGAACGCCTCGGTCGCCATGCTCACCAAGGGCGGCATCAACGCGATCTCGAAGAACATCGCCATGGAATACGCAAGGGATGGGATTCGGGTCAACATCGTCGCACCCGGCGTGGTCGACACGCCGCTTCACAAGGACAATCCGAAGGATTTCCTCAACACGCTGTCGCCGATGCACAGCATTTCCAGCGTCGACGAGATCGTGGACGCCGTCCTGTTTCTGACGAGGGCGCCGCGCGTAACCGGCGAGGTGCTCAACGTCGACGGCGGCGCGCATTTAGGCAGGTGGTAGAGCGGAAAACTGCGAAATCGAACTCCTGGTCGAAGTCGCGGAATAAAAAAGCGTGTTCGTCATTTGCCTGTCACGAACAGAAGCTATTGAACAGTCATACCTTCTTGACGACCACGGATGAACTGGCGTCGATCGAAGGTGATGAGGAAGGTCGGGTCTGCCCCGGCCTTTTTTGTTTCTGCAACGCTCCGGCCACCTGCGGGGCATCTGGCAGCGCAGCCCGATGCCGACAGCAGTTCTACGATCGCCGCCTCAGCCCTCAGCCAGCTTCCTTGCAGTATCCGCGCGCACGCGATGGCCTGATGGCCCAGGGGTTTTGACGATAGCCTCAAAGACGTCGATCGACGTCTTCCAGAAGGACGGCGAACGGACGTCCCCGTTCTTGAGCAACCCCAAGTGCTCATAGGAGCCGTCAGCGTCCAGGAAAGTGGCTACAACTGCCGTCCAATCGTCGCCTTTCGTCGCGTCTACAGTTTGCGGGTCTCGAATTGAAGATGCAAACGACCACACTAGGTGAAACCTGAAAAAGGAAACAACCTAAAATCATTCCGCTGTTGGCCTGGAGGGTCGGGAGCCTTCAACCGTCGCCTCGGCCCATCCCACGCGATCCACCCGCGAAGCCGGGACGGCTCAGCCATCCGGCCGGCACACGCGCAGCCGATGGCCATCCGGATCGAGCGCGACGAAGGTGCGGCCGAAGACGGCGGTCTTCAATTCCTGCTCGATCCTGATCCCGCGGCCCTGCCATTCCGCGTAGAGCCGCTCCACTTCCTTGTCGTCCTTCACCAGAAAGGCGATTTCCGAGCGATGTCCGGTACCGGACGAGACAAAATCCTTGGCCTGCGTGGACCAGAGACTGAACGTGAGCCCGTTTTCCAGCTCGAATGCGACATAGGACGGAAAGGCGGCAACGGGCTCACGCCCGATCAAACCTGTGTAGAAGCCTGCGCTCGCGATCGGGTCCTCGACATAGAGGAGGATGAGATTTGGTGACAGCATGATCCGGTCTCCTGTTGGGTGACCGGACGCTAAGCGACGCCACTGTCAGTTCCTGTCAGGGTCGACCTCCCAACGAAAAACCGCCGGTCCCTGCGAACCGGCGGCCTTGGCATTGCGCTAGAGGTTTTCGCCTCAGAACACGGCCAGATACTTCAAGAGCGAGATGATGCCGATGATGATGACGATGATCTGGACGATCTGTTTGGCGCGTGCGTCGAGCGGCAGCCGCTGGACGAGATAAAGCACCAGCACAATGACGAGGAAGGTAATCAGAATTCCGATAAGCAGCCCCATGGAACACTCCCATTTTCACACAACAGCGCCGCGATGGCGTCGGGATTGTAACTAGGAGACGAGCGCAAAAGTTCCAATCGGAGCGACAACTTATGTAGCCGGCTCGTCAAAGGCGCGACATCCGGGGTCGCGCCTTCGGGCGCCATCGACGCATCAGGATGCGGGCTTGCAGGCTACTCCCTTGTCCTCGTCGCCCTTCATCGCGTCGAACAGCGTTGCCTCCTCGCCCTTCGTCCACCAGACATACTGCCCGCCGGCATACTTGGCGCCCGAACCCGAAATGACGTTCGACGCGACCACGAAGGCGCCGTCGATGGTGAAGGTCACCAGCGAGACCGGACCGGCGTTGATGTATTCCGCCTCGATCGCTTTGCCGCCGCAGTCGTAACGGACCGTCTGCCGGTCAACGCTGTCGGCGCCAGGGATGCGGATCGTCACGTCGCTGCCTTCGGAACCCGCCGCCATTGAGGCCAGCCTGACGCCGATCCCACCCCCCGCTTTGCCGAGCACAAGCTTCGAGCCGTCGATCGTCCACGTCAGTTCGCTGCGCAGCGCCTCGAGGAATTTTTGCTCCTGGTTCATCACCGCGGGCACGCACATCTTGCGTGTGGACGCTGCAGGACCAAAGGTGATCTTTGAACCCGAGAGGCCGAACGTGCCGGTGAAGTGATTGCACCCCGCCATGCCGCCATAGGTGCCGTCCTCGCGGATCTCCAGCGTCGACTGCAGATTGTCGATCACGCCGCCACCGCCGATGTCTTCGGCAAGCCACGTGCCGACAAGCTGCTTCGGCACGTTCTCGGCCGCAACCGGCTGCATCGCGGCCATCTCGATGGTCACGCAGGCGCAGGAAACGGCAACAACGGTTTTCAGCATCGCGAACTCCTTCGGCTTCGACTCAAAAGCAGATCCGATTCTTAGCCCGCGGACGAGTCGGATTGAAGACCACGCCCTTGTTGCCGGCGGAATTCGCCTGTAGAGCCTAGCGTACAACATAAAAAACTCGGATCGATCTTTAAGAAGATCACGCGGCGGCCCCCGCGATGAAGGTCGCTTTGGGCATTGCCTCCGAAAAGAACAATATGGATATTGGCATGGCATCCCGCGACACTGCGAAGCGCCGACTGACGATCCTCGGCTCGACCGGCTCGATCGGCACCAACACGCTCGACGTCATCGAACGTCTCGGCGGGCGCGAGCGCTTCGACGTCGTCGCCTTGACCGGCAACGGCAACATTCCGCTGCTCGCCGAGCAGGCGGTGAAGGTGGGCGCAGAACTTGCCGTTACCGCCAACGAAAGCCAGTACGAAAACCTGAAGTCTGCCCTTGCCGGCACCGGCATTGCGGTCGCCGCCGGAAAGAGCGGCCTGATCGAGGCAGCCGAACGCGACGCCGGCTGGGTGATGGCGGCCATCGTCGGCAATGCAGGCCTCGCGCCGACACTTGCGGCTGCGCGCCGTGGGGCCGACATCGCCCTTGCCAACAAGGAATGCCTGGTTTCCGCCGGCAGCCTGTTCATCGATGCGGTAAAGACCGGCGGCGGCCGACTGCTGCCTGTCGACAGCGAGCACAACGCCATCTTCCAGGTGCTGGAAGAGCACCAGCGCCATGCGGTCGAGCGCATCATCCTGACGGCTTCGGGTGGCCCTTTCCGCACCAAGTCGCTCGAGGAGATGCGGCACGTGACCGCGGACGTGGCGCGCGCGCATCCCAACTGGTCGATGGGCCTGAAAATCTCGATCGACAGCGCCTCGATGTTCAACAAGGCCTTGGAGATGATCGAGGCGAAACACCTGTTCGCACTTGAACCCGAACAGGTCGAGGTGATCGTGCATCCGCAGTCGGTGATCCACTCGATGGTTGGCTATACCGACGGCTCGGTGCTGGCCCAGCTCGGCTGCCCGGACATGCGCACGGCCATCGGTTATGCGCTCGCCTATCCGAGCCGCTGCAACCTGCCGATCGAGCGGCTCGATTTCGCCAAGCTGTCGCGGCTCGATTTCGAGGCGCCGGACGAAGTGCGTTTTCCGGCG
>NZ_DASYHB010000089.1:0-70121 GCF_035999185.1 Ensifer sp.
GCGCGCGAATTGGTCGCGCCCACCGAAGTCAGGCGCACAATAGTTCATCGAAGTGGTTTGACAACCGGGCAAAAGGCAGGTTGCCAGAGGTCGAAAGACGCTTCAATCGATTTTACTGTGGACTGGATGCAACAGCTTTCCAGTTAACTGATTTCACTTTCTGGTGGTGCCCCCACGGTGAGGGACGGGACAGTCTCAATTGCAATCAATAGGGGTATTATTGTCGATGTACACCACCCGGCTGGGCACGGTAGAGAAACAGTCTGTCGACAGGATGTGAACGGGTCGCAAGAAGATTGCGACGAAAGGCGACTTTCTTTCCGCAGATTACGTAAACTGCGGCTAAAATTCACGAACTTTGCATCGGAGCCGATTCACGGTCGAATCTCATGGCACTTTGTCGATAAAAATTATCGACCTAAAACGTTGCAGGAGATTTCGCGAAATTGCCGCGCTTCCGTCATATCCCCGTCGCAAAGGCGACGAAAAGAATCGCAAACGAAATACAACCTATGGGATAGGCCGAATGCTGCTCTATAGATAAAGATGCAAACAGCCGCAGAATCCGCCTTGCCTTTGGGGGCGATTTGCACTTCTCTCCTGCGATCACAAACCCATAACAAGGGGAAGGAGAGAAAGAAAATGGCTTCACTGAAACTCAACCTGCGTGCTGCCGCGCTGATCGGCTCGCTGCTCATCGGAGCAAGCCCGGCGCTCGCCGAAGCTGTCCTGCATCGCGGCAACGCGGGTGAGCCGCAGACGCTCGACCAGCACCACACCTCGATCAACATCGAAGCATTCATCCTCAAGGACCTCTACGAAGGCCTGACGATCTATGACGCCTCGGCAAAGATCGTCCCGGGTGTGGCTGAAACCTGGGAGCTCTCGGACGACGGTACGGTCTACACCTTCAAGCTTCGTGCTGATGCCAAGTGGTCCGACGGTTCTGCGGTCACGGCTGACGACTTCGTCTTCTCCTTCCGTCGCGTCGAAGATCCGAAGACCGCTGCCGGCTACGCCAACATTCTCTTCCCGATCAAGAATGCCGAAAAGGTCAACAAGGGCGAACTGCCGACCGACCAGCTTGGCATCAAGGCGATCGACGAAAAGACCGTCGAGATCACGCTCGAGCGCCCGACCCCGTTCTTCCTTGAGCTTCTGGCACACCAGACCGCACTTCCGGTCAGCAAGGCAAGCGTCGAAAAGAACGGCGCCGACTTCGTCAAGCCGGGCGTCATGGTTTCGAACGGCGCATTCACGCTCCAGGCCCACGTTCCGAATGACAGCCTGACGGTCGTCAAGAACGCCAACTACTGGGATGCGGCCAACGTCAAGCTCGACAAGGTCGTCTTCTACCCGATCGACGACCAGGCCGCTTCGGTCCGTCGCTTCGAGGCCAAGGAGATGGACCTCGTCTATAACTTCTCGGCTGACCAGATCGATCGCCTGCGCACCTCCTACGGCGAGCAGGTCCACGTCTCGCCGTCGCTTGCGACCTATTACTACGCCTTCGACACCCGCCAGGAGCCCTATAGCGATGTCCGCGTCCGTCAGGCCCTTTCGATGGCCGTCGACCGTGACTTCCTTGCCAAGGAAATCTACGCCGGTTCGCAGCTGCCGGCCTATTCGATGGTCCCCCCGGGCATCGAAAGCTACGGTGAGCCGTCCAAGGCCGAGTTCGGCACGATGTCGCAGCTCGACCGCGAAGACAAGGCGATCGCGCTTATGAAGGAAGCCGGCTACGGCGAAGGTGGCAAGCCGCTCGACATCGAGCTTCGCTACAACACCAACCCGAACCACGAGCGTGTCGCAACCGCTGTTGCCGACATGTGGAAGAACACCTTCGGCGCCAAGGTGTCGCTGGTGAACCTCGACGTGTCGTCGCACTACGCCTACCTGCAGGAAGGCGGCAAGTTCAACGTCGCCCGTGCCGGCTGGCAGGCCGACTACGCGGACGCCGAGAACTTCCTGGCACTCAGCGTCGGTTCCAACAAGACCTTCAACTACGGCCACTTCGAGAACGCCGAGTTCGACGGCCTCATGAAGAAGTCCTACGACGAGCAGGATCCGGCAGCTCGTTCCAAGCTGATGCATGAAGCCGAAGCGCTGCTGATGAAGGAACAGCCAATCGCTCCGCTTCTGACCCAGGCCGACCTGTGGCTGGTCGCCAGCCGCGTCAAGGGCTGGGCTGACAATGCTCCGAACGAGCATCTCAGCAAGTTCCTGAGCATCGCCGAATAACGAACAGAGACGACGCGCGGTTGCAAAGCCGCGCGTCGCCTCCGGAGTACGTCCATGATTTCCTTCATCCTTCGCCGATTGGCGAGTGCGGTGCCGACTTTGTTTATCGTCGTCACCATTTCGTTTTTCCTGATGCGGTTCGCCCCTGGCGGTCCCTTCAACCTCGAGCGTCCTCTTCCGCCACAAACGATGGCGAACCTGATGAAGACGTATCAGCTCGATCAGCCCCTTTGGCGCCAATACACGCACTACATCAGCAATGCGGTGACCGGCGACTTCGGCCCGAGCTATGTCTACAAGGACAACAACGTCGCCGAACTGATCGGCAAGGGTCTGCCCTATTCGATGGAGCTCGGCTTCTACGCGCTGCTTGTCGCGCTGATCGGTGGTGTGACCGCCGGTACGATCGCGGCGCTCCGGCAGAACAGCGTGCTCGATTTCGCGATCATGTCGTTCTCGACCATGGGCGTGACCGTGCCCAACTTCGTTGTTGGCCCGGTGTTGACGCTGGTCTTTGCGATCATGCTTGCATGGCTGCCAGCCGGCGGCTGGGGTGATGGGTCCCTGCGCTTCCTGATCCTGCCGATGATCGCTTTGGCACTGCCGCAGCTTGCGGTCTTTGCGCGGCTCACGCGCGGCTCGATGATCGAGGCGCTGCATACCGACCATATCAGAACCGCCAAGGCTTACGGCCTGCCGTCGCGAACGGTGGTGGTGACCCATGCGATGCGCGGCGCCATGCTGCCTGTCGTCTCCTATCTTGCGCCATGTGCTGCGGCACTGCTCACCGGTTCGGCCGTCGTCGAGACGATCTTCACCATTCCGGGTGTTGGCCGCTACTTCGTCCTCGGTGCGATCAATCGCGACTACACGCTGGTGATGGGCACGGTCATTCTCGTTGCCATCTTCGTCATCGTTTTCAATCTCCTGGTCGACATTCTCTACGGCCTGCTCGATCCGAGGGTTCGCCATGACTGATATCGTCCAGACCCCGGTGGTGACACCGGAAACCAAGGGGCGCAGCCTCTTCCAGCTCGCGGCCATGCGCTTCAAGCGCAACCGCGCCGCCATGGCCGGTTGCTTCATGCTGGCCCTGATCGCGCTGTTCTCGTTCCTCGGGCCCCTGTTCGTACCGCACACATACGATCAGGTCTTCCCGTCCTATGTGTCGATCGCTCCGAGCCTGGAGCCGCGCCCGGACACCACGACGCTCAAGGACGTGATGGAAGGGGTCGCGACCCGCGCCCGCGTTACGCTCAAGGAGTTCAACCTCGAGGGTGAAACCTTCACGGCGACGATCACCTCCGAGCAGCCGATCGATTCCCGCGCAACGCGCTATTTCGACCGCGCCAACGAATTCCGCGACACCCAGGTGGTGGCAACGGAGGACGACGGCAAGACGCTGAAGGTGACCGGCCAGGTCGACCGGGAGTACTTCCCCTTCGGCACCGACAGCAACGGCCGCGACCTCCTGGTGCGCGTCATGCTCGGCGGCCAGATTTCGATCGCCGTCGGCCTGCTCGCAAGCCTTGTGTCGCTCGGCATCGGCGTTGTCTACGGCGCGACATCGGGATACATCGGCGGTCGCGTCGACAACGTCATGATGCGCCTGGTCGAGATTCTCTATTCTCTGCCCTTCGTCTTCCTCGTCGTCGTGCTCGTCGTGTTCTTCGGACGCTCGTTCATCCTGATCTTCCTGGTGATCGGCGCGGTGGAGTGGCTCGACATGGCCCGCATCGTGCGCGGCCAGACGCTGGCGCTGAAACGTCGAGAATTCGTCGGCGCCGCGCAAGCGCTTGGCCTGACGGACTGGCAGATCATCCGCCGGCACATCATCCCCAACACGATCGGTCCGGTCATCGTCTTCGTGACCGTCGTCGTGCCCAAGGTCATCCTGCTCGAGAGCTTCCTCTCCTTCCTCGGTCTCGGTGTCCAGGCGCCGCTGACCAGCTGGGGTGCGCTGATCTCGGAAGGAGCCAACAACATTCAGTCGGCGCCGTGGCTCCTGATCTTCCCGGCCATCTTCTTCGTTCTGACGCTGTTCTCGCTGAACTTCGTTGGCGACGGCCTGCGCGACGCGCTCGACCCGAAGGATCGCTGACATGGCAGATACCAAGGAAACCATCCTGGCCGTGAGCGGCCTCAAGGTGAACTTCTCGACACCTGACGGCACGGTCGAAGCGGTCAAGGGCATCGACCTCGATGTCCGCACCGGAGAAACGCTTGCGGTCGTCGGCGAGTCCGGCTCCGGCAAGAGCCAGACGATGATGGGAATCATGGGCCTGCTCGCCAAGAATGGCGAGGTCACAGGCTCCGCACGTTACCGCGGGCAGGAACTCGTCGGACTGCCGCCGAAGGCCCTCAACCAGGTGCGCGGCGCGAAGGTCACCATGATCTTCCAAGAGCCGATGACCTCGCTCGATCCGCTCTACCCGATCGGTCGCCAGATCGCGGAGCCGATCGTTCATCACCGCGGCGGCACGTTCAAGCAGGCGCGTGCGCGCGTGCTCGAGCTGCTCGAACTCGTCGGCATTCCTGAACCGAAGCGTCGGATCGACAGCTATCCGCATGAGCTTTCGGGCGGACAGCGTCAGCGCGTGATGATCGCCATGGCGCTAGCCAACGAGCCGGATTTGCTGATTGCCGACGAACCGACGACGGCGCTCGACGTGACCATTCAGGCGCAGATCCTCGACCTTCTCAAGTCGCTGCAGCAGCGCTTCGGCATGGCGATCGTGCTGATCACGCACGACCTCGGGATCGTCAAGCATTTCGCAGATCGTGTCGCGGTGATGCGGCGTGGCGAAGTGGTGGAAAAGGGCACGACGGCTGATATCTTCGAGCGGCCGCAGGCCGACTACACGAAGATGCTGCTCGCAGCCGAGCCGAGCGGCCGCAAGGCGTCGCCGGCTGACAACGCGCCGATCATTCTCGAAGGCCGTGACGTCTGTGTGGACTATCAGATCGGCGGCGGCCTCTTCCGGGGTGGCAAGTCGGTTTTCCGCGCAGTGGACAGCGTCAACCTACGCCTGAAAGAGGGACAAACGATCGGTGTGGTCGGCGAGTCGGGTTCCGGCAAGTCGACCCTTGGTCGTGCGCTTCTGAGGCTCCTGCCGAGCAGCGGTCACTACCGTTTCGGCACCACGGATATCTCCGGCTTCGATCGTGGCCAGATGCGTCCGCTGCGCAAGACCTTGCAGCTCGTATTCCAGGATCCCTACGGCTCGCTCTCGCCGCGCCGCACCGTCGGCGAGATCATCACCGAAGGTCTGCACGTGCATGAGCCCGAGCTCAGCCGCGCCGATCGCGACCGCCGGGCGTCCGAAGCGCTGAAGGAAGTGGGGCTTGATCCTGCGTCCCGCAACCGCTATCCGCACGAGTTCTCGGGCGGTCAGCGCCAGCGTATCGCCATTGCCCGCGCAATGATCCTGAAGCCGAAGGTCGTCATTCTCGACGAGCCGACCTCGGCACTCGACCGGTCGGTGCAGGGGCAGGTGATCGAACTCTTGCGCGACCTGCAGCGCTCGCACGGCCTTTCCTACATCTTCATCAGCCACGACCTCTCGGTTGTGAAAGCGATGTCGGACTATGTGATCGTGATGAAGAACGGCAAGATCGTCGAGGAAGGCGAAACCGACGCCATTTTCGAGGCGCCGAAGCAGCCCTATACCAAGACGCTGATCGGTGCTGCGTTCAACGTCTGAGCCAGCCGCAATAACAATCGACGGGGACGTGAGCGATCGCGTCCCCGTTTTCGTTGCCGGTCGTTCCCGAACAGCGGGGGTAGTTCCGTTACAGGAGTGTGGCCTTCTTTCCTTGTCGCAGCACTGATCGCAATCGAGCCCTTTGCAGCTTGTGGTATCTGTCACGATTGGCGACGCCGCTCTGGCGGACACCACACGGAGAGACCGCACAATGCTTCATCATGTCGAGATCTATGTTTCGAACCTCGATGCGTCGCATGCGTTCTGGACGCCCCTTCTCGCACGGGTCGGATATGTTGAAAGCGGTCGCTGGGATGACGGCTTCACGCTTGCCCACGATGACGACGCCTATCTGACATTCGTGCAGGTCGCGGATAAACATGCCCTCCGGCGCTATCACCGATGCGGCGTCGGTCTTAATCATCTGGCTTTTCGCGTAAAGGACAGGGACGCGGTCGATATGCTGCGGCAATTTTGCCAGGAAAGCGGGTTCTCCTGCCTCTATGACGAGCGTTATCCGTACGCCAATGGCGGCAGCGACTATTATGCGCTGTTCATTGAAGATCCGGATCGGATCAAGGTCGAATTTGTGGCCGCCGAAGGCAACCGGGCGGCTTCAACGTCTGCCCATTGCTGCGACTGAGCGAGGGCCGCGGCTGTGCGCGCCAGGAACAACCGCTCCCGCGTTGTTCAGAGTTCGCCGTCGGCCAGGAAGTCCGCCCCGACAAGTTTCTTGTCGAGCCCGAACTTCTGCATCTTTTCGTAGAGCGTCTTGCGCGAGATGCCGAGGGATTCGTAGACCGGCTTGAGCGCGCCGCCATGGGCGGCAATGGCGCTGGCGATCAGGCCCTTTTCGTAGGCTGCCACCTTGTCGGCGAGGCGGCCACCGTGCTCCGTCTTTGCCGCATCGTCGGACGTTGCGTCGAGACCGAGCACCAGCCGCTCGGCGGCATTGCGCAATTCGCGCACGTTGCCCGGCCAGTCGCGCTCGGCCATTTCCGCAAGCATAGCCTGGGAGACCTCGATCTCATCCCGGCCATAGCGAGCGGCGGATTCGCGTACAAGCTGGAGAAAGAGCAGGGGGATATCGGCGCGCCGCTGTGCAAGCGAGGGAACCCTGAGCGTTGCGACGTTGAGGCGGTAGAGCAGGTCGGCACGGAAGCGTCCGGCGGCGACCTCCTTTTCGAGGTCGACCTTGCTGGTGGCGATGAAGCGCACGTCGAGCGGAACCTGTTCGTTCGATCCAAGCCGGGTGATGACGCGCTCCTGCAGAACGCGCAGGAATTTTGCCTGCAGATCGAAGGGCATCGAGCCGATTTCGTCGAGCAGGATCGTGCCGCCGCGACCGTGCTCGAACTTGCCGTAGCGCGGCCGGATGGCGCCGGGAAAGGCGCCCGGCTCGTGGCCGAAGAGTTCGCTTTCGATCAGGTTTTCCGGCAGCGCTGCACAGTTGATGGCGATGAAGGGGCTGTTGGCGCGGGCGCTGAGGTCGTGCAACGTTCGGGCCAGAACCTCCTTGCCAACACCGGTGTCGCCGATGATCAGCGTGTCGGCGTCGGCTGCACCGATCGCCCGGATGCGGTAGCGCAGGTCCACCATCACCTGGCTCCGCCCCGGGAGGCGCTGCTCGATATCGTCGCGTTTGCCCGCCACCGCCTTCAGCCGGCGGTTTTCGAGAACCAGCGCGCGCCAGTCCAGCGCCCGCCGGATCGTGCCGGCAAGCATCTGCGCCGCGAAAGGCTTTTCGACAAAATCATAGGCGCCCTCGCGCATCGCGCGGACCGCGAGTTGCACCTCGCCATGCCCGGTGATCAGGATGACCGGCAACTCAGCATCGATCTCGCGAATGCGCTGCAGCAGCGTCATGCCGTCCATGCCGGGCATGCGGATGTCGCTGATGACGACGCCGGCAAAGCTGTAGCTGATGAACTCGAGCGCACGCTCGGCGGCTGCGAAGGCATCGACACGGAAGCCGGCGAGCTCCAGCGCCTGCGCGCTCGAATGGCGCACATCCTCTTCGTCGTCGATGAGCAGGATCCTGCTCTCGATCATTCGGCGGCCTCCCGGGCATTGTCGCTGTCGGCGGCGAGTTCGATGCGGAATTCGGCCCCGCCTTCGGGCAGGTTGACGGCGGTCAGGCTGCCGCCGAAGTCCTTGACGATGTTATAGGAAATCGAAAGGCCAAGGCCCAGCCCCTTGCCGACGCCCTTTGTGGAAAAGAACGGGTCGAAGATGCGTTCGGCGATCGCCGGCGCAATACCCGGGCCACGGTCGCTGACCGACAGGATCACCTTGTCCCCGTCGCGCCGGGCGCGCAGATGGATGGTGCGGTCTTCGAGGCCTTCCACCGCATCGGCTGCGTTGGAGATGACGTTGACGAGCACCTGCTGCAGGCGCACCAGTCCTGCTCTCACCACAAGCGGTTCGGCTCCGAGATCGATCTCGACCGTTGCAGCGGCAGCCTTCAGACGGACTGAAACGATCTCCATCGTGTCGCGAATGACTTCGTCGACGGAAACCGCTCCAAGCTTTTCGTTGGGCTTGCGCGCGAAATTGCGCAGGTGCTTGCTGATGGCGGCCATGCGGTCGACGAGGCCGGAGATCCGCCGGATGTTGTCGCTGGCTTCCTCCGAACGGCCACGCTCGATCAGCAGCGTCGCACTGTCGGCATAGGTCTTGGCGGCGGCAAGCGGCTGGTTGAATTCATGCGACAGCGCCGCTGACATTTGCCCCAGCCCGGCGAGCTTGCCGGCCTGGATGAGATCGGCCTGCGTGCGCCGCAGCTGCTGTTCCGTCAGTCGTCTCTCGGCGATTTCTTCCTCGATCTGGTCGTTGACGCGCGCGAGATCGGCCGTGCGTTCGTCGACCCGGCGCTCGAGTTCGGCCTGGGCCTCGGCCTGCAGCGAGATGCGCTCGTTGAGCCGCGCGCGCCGTTGCAGAATGATGGCAACGCCGAGGCCAGCGAGACAGATCAAAAGCAGGGCGGCAAAAACGCTTGTCAGTGCCTGCGCGCGCACGGACGCCGTGTCGATGAGAACGTTCACGGTCCAGTCGGCATCGGGCATTGGCTGCGAAAGCATGAGATACTCACGGCTCGAACTGCCGGAGGAAACCGTCAGGAAGTGATGGTCGTCCGAAACGCGTTCGGAGACCGGAAGGGCGTGCACGGTGGCATCGGCGTAGCGTCGCGACGCCTCGGTTCGCGCAAGCCGTTCGGCCGTCAGCGGCTGGATTGAAGCATAAAGCCAGTCCTTGTTGCCGGACATGAAGATGATGCCGTCGGGGTCGGAGACGAAGATCTTGTATTCGCCGCCCTCCCAGGAGGCCTCGATGCTCTCGACATCGACCTTGAAGACCATGACGCCGCGGATCTCGTCGCCGATGCGGATCGGCGAGCCGAAGAAGTAGCCACGCTTCAGCGATGTCGTTCCAAGGGCATAGAACCGCGACTCCTGCCCGCGCAGCGCTTCTTGGAAATAGGGCCTGTAGCTGAAGTTCTGGCCGATGAAGCTTGTCGGCCCGTCGTAGTTGCTCGCCGCGATCGTATCGCCATCCGGGGTGATGACGTAGATGTCCGAAGACTGGAGCAAGCCGTTGATGCTCTTCAGGTAGGCATTGACCGATTCTTTCAGCCGCCGGTCGCGCGGGCGGGTGACAAGTTCCTGGACATCTTCATGATCGGCGATCAGCGCGGGCAATGCCTGATAACGACTGAGATGGCCGTCGAGCGCCGTAACGGCGAGCCTCAGCGCAGTGGTTGCCTGGGCCGTGGCTTCTCGCAGATAGCTGTCCGTCGTGACCTTGTGGCCCTGCCAGGCCAGCAGGCCCGCGAGCAACGGCAACAGAAGCAGGGCAAGAACCAATCGATATTTCACAGATGCCCGCGCGCCTCCTCGCGTCCCCGCGACTATGCGCCGCCGACCGATCTTAAGCATCGGCGGCGCGGGTCACAAGCGGTCCCACTTTCCTCCGAAGCAGTTGACGAAATTGGGTTAGCGTCAACAGCGTGTTGACAATGCGTCTGTGCATGGCCGTCTTTCGCCGGCAGCCGGAAGAGCGCATCTATCACTCAACGGAGCGCCCGATGGCGCCGGAGAGAAAGGATCACGGCAATGCTCAATCAGATCAAGGGTCTGCATCACGTCACCTCGATGGCGGACGATGCGCGCGAGAACAACCAGTTCTTCACGAAGTCGCTCGGCCTTCGCCGCGTGAAGAAGACGGTCAACTTCGACTCTCCGGATGTCTACCATCTCTACTACGGGGACGAAGCCGGCACCCCGGGCACCGTCATGACCTACTTTCCGTTCCCGCAAATGCCGCGTGGCCGCGCCGGTACCGGCGAAGTGGGCACGACCGTATTCTCGGTGCCTGACGGCTCGCTCGGGTTCTGGAAGGAACGGCTGGCGACGCTTGGCGTCACCGGCCTCAAGGACGAAGAGACTTTTGGCGAGAAGCGCCTGAACTTCGCCGGCCCCGATGGCGACGGCTTTGCGCTCGTCGAAGTCAGGGACGACCAGCGCACGCCCTGGACCGAGGGCGGCATTTCTGCGGACCACGCGATCCGCGGGTTCCATTCCGCAGCGCTGCGTCTGCGCGACGAAGGTGCCACGGCCGAGCTCCTGAAGTTCATGGGCTACGAGGAGCTGGACCGCAAGGACGGCGTCACGCGCCTGATCGTGCCGGGTGGCAACGATGCCCGCGTGATCGACCTGGAAACGATGCCGAACATCGGTCGCGCGTCTCAGGGCGCAGGCTCGGTGCACCACATCGCCTTTGCCGTCGAGAACCGCGAGAAGCAGCTTGAGGTGCGCAAGGCGCTGATGGACACCGGCTACCAGGTGACCCCGGTCATCGACCGCGATTACTTCTGGGCAATCTACTTCCGCACGCCTGGTGGGGTGCTGTTCGAGATCGCCACCAACGAACCGGGCTTTGATCGCGATGAGGAACTTGCCCATCTCGGCGAAGGGCTGAAGCTGCCGCAACAGCACAAGCACCTGCGCCCGATCCTGGAAAGCCACTTGCAGAAGCTCGACTGAGATCGACGGCAAACCCTCGACGGGTTCTGGTAGAAACGTACAACGATGCGCTGCGGATCGGCATGTCCTGCCAGTCGGCGGCAGCCACGGGAGACAGCAAAATGGCCGATTATGGCTATGTTCACAAACTGAGGGCCGGCAAGCCTGGCCAACCGATCTTCTTCGTCTTTCACGGAACAGGGGGCGACGAAAACCAGTTCTTCACCTTCGCTTCCGAACTCCTGCCCGACGCGACGATTGTCTCGCCGCGAGGCGATGTGTCGGAGCATGGCGCCGCGCGCTTCTTCAAACGCACGGGCGAGGGGGTGTACGATATGGCCGACCTTGCGCGGGCAACCGAGAAGATGGCGAGCTTCGTCAAGGCGCTGGCTGCCGAGCACGCCGCCTCGGAGGTCATCGGCCTCGGGTATTCCAACGGCGCGAACATCCTCGCCAATGTGCTGATCGAACAGGGCGCCTTTGACAAGGCGGTGCTGATGCATCCGCTGATCCCGTTCCGACCGAAGGACAATGCCGGTCTTAAGGGACGCCGCGTTCTGATCACCGCCGGAGAGCGCGATCCGATCTGCCCGGCACCGCTGACACAGGCGCTCGCGGATTACTTCAGCGGGCAGGGTGCCGTGACCGAAACCGAGTGGCATCCGGGCGGGCATGACATCCGCCAGAACGAGGTCGCGGCAATCGGCCCCTTCGTGAATGGCTGAGGCTACTCCAGCCGGCGGCGAAACAGCCACGAGGCGGCCGAGAGGGTGACGATGGCGATCAGCAGCAGCGGGATCGTCTGACGCGCCACCTCGACCGCCGGTATGTCCTTCAAGAAAACCCCCTTCACGATGACGAGGAAATAGCGCAGCGGATTGACATAGGTAATCGGCTGCAGCCAGGCGGGCATGTTCTCGATCGGGGTCGCAAAACCGGACAGCAGCATGGCCGGCACCATGAACAGGAAGGCGCCGAGGATCGCCTGCTGCTGCGTCATCGACAGGGCCGAGATGAAGAGGCCAAGGCCGACGACCGAGGCAAGATAGAAGATCGCGCTGCCGTAGAGCAGCAACAGCGAGCCGCGCAGCGGCACCCCGAAAATGAAGACGGCAGCCAGAATGTAGATGGTGATATGGAAGAGCCCGATCATCATTGGCGGGATCAGCTTGCCGATCAGGATTTCGTGGGTTCTGAGCGGCGAGACCATCAGTTGGTCGAACGTGCCAAGCTCCCGTTCGCGCGCAATCGAAAGTGCCGTGACGATCAGGCCGATCAGAAGTGCGATGCTGGCGACCAGGTTTGGCACCATGAACCATTGATAGGTCAGGTTCGGATTGAACCAGTTGCGGGCTACGACGCTGACCGCGTTTGACGCCATGCGCTTGCCGGAGGGCGTGTCTGCGGCAAGCGTTCCGACGATGCGACTGAGATAGCCGGACACGATCTGCGACGCATTGGAGCGACGCCCGTCGAGGATCACCTGCACTTCGGCGGGGCGTGCGGCCTCGATGTCGCGCGAGAAGGTCGGGCCGATCTCGACGACTGCAATGACTTTCTGCGTGTCGATCGCCATGCGCACTTCGGCCGGGCTATCGGTAAAGCGGATGCTGCGGAAGGTCGGCGAACCCTTGATCTGATTGACGAGTTCCTGGCTCCAGTGACCGTTGTCGCGGTTCAGCACCATGACGTCGACATTGGTCACTTCCAGTGTCGCGGCATAGGAAAAGACGAGCAATTGAAGGATCGGCGGCACGATCAGTACGGTGCGTCCCTTGGGGTCGCGCAGCACCGCCAAGAGTTCCTTGACGATCAGGGCTTTCAGTCTGGTCCACCACATCTCAAGCAATCCTCTTGCGGGTGCTGCGCGCGGCGAGCGCGAAGAAGACGCAGCCGATCAGAAACATCACCGCAATCGCTTGCGTGAACATCGGCCAGATGTCGCCGGCGAGGAACACAGTCTGCAGGCTTGGGATCAGATAGCGCGCCGGCACGATGAGCGTGATCCACTGGATCACCGTCGGCATCGAGTTGATTTCGAAGAGAAACCCGGAGAGCAGGAAGGCCGGCAGGAAGGCGGAGATTAGCGCCAGCTGCGAGGCGAGAAACTGGTTCTTCGTCGCTGCCGATATCAGCAGACCCTGGCCGAGCGCCGGCATCAGGAAGGTTGCCGAGAGTGCATAAAGTGCCGCGACCGAACCGCGAAAGGGTACGCCGAAAAGGAACACCGCAAGCAGAACGCATAGCGTCATCGAGGTCAGTCCGAGCAGGAAGTAGGGCAGCAGCTTGCCGGCCAGCAACTCGGCAGCCGAGACCGGCGTCGCCATCATCGCTTCCATCGTGCCGCGCTCCCATTCGCGAGCAACGACAAGAGATGTCAAAAGCGTGCCGACGAGCGTCATGACGATGGCGATCGAGCCGGGTACGAGAAAGTTGCGGCTCGTCAGTTCCGGGTTGAACCAGAACCGTTGTTCAGCAGCAATGGCGGGTGGACGGCCGCTGCCGTCGCTCAGCCGCTGCCGTTCCCAGTTGGCCACGGTCGCCTGGGCGTAATTCTGGACGAAGTTCGCGGTGTTCGGGTCGGAGCCGTCGACGAGCACCTGCAAGGCGGGATGCCGACCGGCCGCATAGTCTGCCATGAAGGTCTTGGGGATCACGACGATGCCGCGCACCCGGCCGAGAACTAGGTCTTCCTCGAACTCGCGCCTGTCGCGGCCGACCGTCACCGTGAAGTAACGCGAAGCCTGAAAACCGGCGGCGAGGTCGCGCGTCAGCGGCGCCTCTTCCTCGATGACAAGGCCGATGCGGGTCTGCGTCGTGTCGAGCGATACGCCGTAACCGAAGAGAAACAACAGGATCAGCGGCAGCACGAAGGCGATCAGGATGCTGCTCGGATCGCGCACGATCTGATAGCTCTCCTTGCGCACGAGTGCTGCAAAGCGCCTGATCCGTGCGGCCCGGCCTTCGGTCATCGGGGAGTGGGCGGTCATGCTGCCTCCTTTTCTTCAGACCCCTGGACGAGGGCGATGAAGGCATCTTCCATCGTCGGGTCGGGAAGCGCGGCGCTCGCGACCTGAGCCTTCAATTCGTCCGGGGAGCCAAGCGCGATCGAGCGGCCGCGATAGATGAGCGAGATGCGGTCGCAATATTCAGCCTCGTCCATGAAATGGGTGGTGACGAGGACGGTCACGCCTTTTTCGACGAGGCCATTGATGTGGGTCCAGAATTCGCGCCGCGTGATCGGATCGACACCGGACGTGGGTTCGTCGAGAAACAGCGCTTCCGGTTCGTGCAGCACGGCACAGGCAAGCGCCAGTCGCTGCTTGAGCCCAAGCGGCAGGTCCTTGGCCGACATGTCGAGCAGGCGACCAAAGCCGAAGATTTCAATCATCAACTGGGTGCGTTCGCGCTTGCGCGCGCCCGAGAGACCGTAGACGCCGGCAAAGAAGCTGAGGTTCTGTGCAACGCTGAGATCGCCATAGAGCGAGAATTTCTGCGCCATGTAACCGAGCCGATTGCGAGCTTCGGCCGCATCCCGGCGCAGGTCGAAACCGGCGACGCGGCCTTCACCGGCCGTCGGCTTCAACAGCCCACACAGCATTTTGAAGGTCGTCGACTTGCCGGCGCCATTCGGGCCGAGAAGCCCAAAAATCTGACCGCGCGGGATGTCGAAGGTGATGGCGTCGGCCGCGGTGAAATCGCCAAAACGTTTCGTCAGGCCGTGCGCCTCGATCACGGGCTTGGCACTCTCGGTGCTGAATGCGGTTTGGGTTTCAGCCAGTTTGGAGCGGCCTCCGGGGCCGCCACCGAGCATGTCGATAAAGGCGTCCTCGAAGCGCGGCGTCGCTTCGGCCGCACTAGGGGCCGGTGAGCCTTCGTCCAGTACGGGAGGTACGGTATCGGGCTTCATGACCAAGCGGATCGCTTCGCCCTGAATGACGCCGTCGACGACGTTTTCGTCCTCGAGATAACGAGCGAGCGCCTGCCGACGCCCCTGTGAAATGCCCGAAACCTTGAAGACGCGACCGGCAACACGGCTGGTCAGTTCAGCTGGGCTACCGGTAAACAGCAGCTTGCCTTCGTTGAGCAGCAACACGCTGTCGCAGGCCTCGGCCTCATCGAGATAGGCTGTCGACCAGACCACGCCGATCCCTTCGGCCGTCAGGTTCTCGACCATCTTCCAGAGATCGCGACGCGAAATCGGGTCGACGCCGACGCCCGGTTCGTCGAGGAGCAGCAGCCGGGGTTTGCGCAGGAGCGCGCAGGCAAGGCCGAGCTTCTGCTTCATGCCGCCGGAAAGCTTGCCGGCGAGCCGCTCCGTAAAGCGCTTGAGATCCGTGAATTCGAGCAACTCGTTGAACGTGGCGGCGCGCTCGGACAGCGGTAGCCCGCGCAGATCGGCATAGAGGTTGAGGTTTTCCTGAACGGAAAGGTCCTCATAGAGGCCGAAGCGTTGCGGCATGTAGCCGATCGATGCCTGGATGTCTGCGGCGTTCGTGACCGTATCGAAGCCGAGCACTTCGACTTTTCCTTCTTCCGGTGCCATCAGCCCGGTCATCAACCGGATGAGAGTTGTCTTGCCCGCGCCGTCAGGGCCAACGAGCCCTGTGATCCGCCCGCCGAGGATTTCTCCGGCGACGTGGTCGAGCGCCGGCGGGGCGTCGCCGAAGCGCTTGACCACATCGACAATCCGGACAAAGGGAGCCTGCTCGCTCATTGGTCAGCCCCGGTTTGTGCCGGCAGGTGTACGGTGACGGGCATGCCCTGCCTGAGATCGGGGCCGGGTTTGTCGACGACGATCCTCAGACGGTAGACGAGATCGGTCCTGAGTTCCGGCGTTTCCACCGATTTGGGCGTGAACTCGGCGACTGGCGAAATGAAGCCGACGGTTGCCTTGTAGCGATGATCGGGTGCGCTGTCCGACGTCACTTCGACGGCCATGCCGGGATGCACCCGACCAAGGTCAGGTTCCGACACGTAAGCCCGCACCCAGACAGGCTCGTTGAGCGAGACGACAAAGACCATGTCAGACGGGGCGACGATGGCACCCACTTCGCGCACTCTGGAGAGCACCGTGCCGGCGTTCGGAGCGACAAGGCGCGTGTCGGCGAGCGAGGTGCGGGCGCTTTCGAGCTTGGCTTCGGCGGCAAGAACCTGCGCCTGGGCGGCTTCGATGTCTTCGATCCGGCTTCCCTCTTCAAGCAGGGCCAAGGCCTCGCGCGCCGAGGTGGCGCGTGCCGCGGCTGCGGTCCGGTTGGCATTTGCCCCGTCGAGGTTGGCCTGGGAAATCGTCCCGTTCGGACGCAATTGACGCGCCCGTTCATAGGCGAGGTTGGCATTTTCCAGGTCTGCCATGCGCTCTTCGTGAGTGGCGCGCGCCTGGGCAATTTCGGTTGGCCGAGCGCCGGCCTTCAGCTTTGCCAGATTGGCTTTGAGCGAGCCGAGTTCGGCCTCGGCGGCCGCCTCCGCTTGCTCGAAGGGAATGGCGTCGAGCGTCGCAAGGGTATCCCCCGCTTTCACCATGTCACCTTCGTCAACAGCAAGACTGCTGACGCGGCCGCTGACGCGAAAACCGAGCGAGACCTGACGGATATCGACGTTGCCATAGAGAACGGAGGTTCGTTCGGCGGTGGTCCAGCCGAGCCGCTGGGGCACGTCGAACCACCAGGCGCCGGCTACGGCTGCGGCGATCACGACGAGGGCAATCACGGGCTTCTTCATGGGCGCACCTCCTTGCCGCCGCCGAGGGCCGCAACGAGTTCGGCAGCATGGCGGCGCAAAATGTCGACTTCGTCGGGACCGGCGGCCTGCCAGTTCATCTGCCGGAGCACGGCGGCGTGGGCCATGCGGAAGACGAGGATGCTTCCGACGAAGGACAGGGTCCTCAAGCGGACATGTTCGGACTGGGGAGCTTCACCGAGAATGGTGGCGATCAGCCTGCCGGCCATGCCGATCATCGGCGCCATGACGCTGGTGTAGACCCGCTCGAACGCTTCGGTCGGTTCCATCTGTTCGCGGATGATGAAGCGGGCCCAGCTTTCGGACTGGCGGCTGACAAAGAGGGCGACCATGCGCTGCGCCAGCTGGGTCAGGATATCGCGGGCTTCGCCGGGCGTCATGGCCTGGCCGTCGCTGTCCAGGCGGGCGAGGCGCTCGAGGATCGCGTTACGCAGGTCACCGACATGGGCGATGATGATCGATGCAAGGTGTTCCGCGGCAGCGACATAGAGCCCTTCCTTGCCGCCGAAATAGTAGGGGATCGCCTGCAGGTTCACGCCGGCTGCCTCGGCGAGCATGCGGGTGGTGGCGCCGTCGAAGCCATAGCGGCCAAAGACGTCGATGGAATTTGTCAGAAGCTTCTCGCGGGTCGCATCGCCACGGTCCTGCTTCTGTGATGGGGTTGAGGTTTTGTTTTTCATCATGTTCTGAAATTACATCATTCTATTGATTAAGTCAATCGAATGAATTTTACGTTGCGGTGCACCAGAAAGCCGGGTTCCGGAAGGAAGGGCTAAGAGTGCGATTGCCAGCGCTCAGGACTTTGGCTTGACAGACGGTTCGCGAGACCCGGCTTAAGCGACGTCGCGGTCTTCGTCCCGTTCGAGCCGCCGCTGGAAGAGGGCGGCGATCAGGTCGGATTGGGTAACGATGCCGACCAAATGGTTGTTCGCGTCGACCACCGGCATATGGTGAAGCCCCATGTCGGCCATCGGCGGTACGAGCTTGGCGATCATCGTTTCCGGCAACGCCGACTGCACTCGGCGGGTCATGATGTCGGACACGAGGCGGGACGCATTTTTGCCGAGGCCGATGACATTTCCAAGCCGCTGGCGGAAGCCGGCTTGGGGTGCCAGCATCGCGTGGTTCATGAAATCGGTTTGCGTGACGATGCCGACAAGGCCGTCCGTTGCGGTAACAACTGGAAGCGCCTTGATCTTGTGTTTGTGCAAGACCTGGTACGCCTGGCGCAGAGACGTCTCCGGCGTGACCGTCGCGACGTCGCGCGACATGATATCCGCGCAGGTGATCTCGCCGGATCGGCGGTTGAAGGCGCGGATCTGTGCCTGATGGATCAACGCATCCAGTTCCGTCGGACTGACATCGACGACCTCGCCATATTGGGCAAGTACGGCCTGAAGATCTTCAGGCACGATGCCAAGCCGATGTGACGGCGCAGGGTCGCTTGTGCCGTGCACCGTCGGTGTCTGCGCCAGATGAGGATAGCGGCGGCCCATCGCATTGTTGAAGGCAAGAGCGATCAACAGGATCACGACCGAATTGACTGCGACCGGCGAAAGAACAAACCAGTAGCCGGCCTCGTGGATCGCCGGGCCTCCGAGAACGGCGGTAAGCGCCACGGCGCCGCTTGGCGGATGAAGGCAGCCAAGGAGCAGCATGACGGCGATCGCCAGTCCGACTGCGACCGCGGCCGCCACGACCGGATCCTGGATCATCAGCGCGACGGTGACGCCGATCAGCGAAGAAACAATGTTGCCGCCAACGAGTGACCACGGCTGAGCGAGCGGGCTTGAGGGGGCTGCAAACAGGAGAACCGCTGAGGCGCCCATTGGCGCAATCAGAAGCGGCAGGTTGGCGTCCGCGCCGAGCGCATAGCTGCTGATGAAGCCTGTGAGAAGGATGCCGAGCAGAGCGCCAAGCGACGACCGAATGCGGTCCAAGTGGCTGACTGGAACGAGCGACGGCACGAAACGCTTGAGGTAGGCGCGGACCTGCGGCATGGAGGCTTCTCGGAAGAGGGGTACGAATATGCCCGGTCCAATAGCACATGGCGCGGATTTGGGCGTGAAATCTGCGTCCAAAATCCCGCGCTCGATTAAAATATATGCATCACGCCTAAAAAGAACGCGTCACCGCTTCGGGCGGAGCCGCGCTTCTTGAGGCCGGGCAAGGGGCCGGTCTCAGACCGCCGCTGAAAAATCGATCGAAATCTTCGTGCCGCGGTCAGGCGCGGTATCGATGGCAATCGTCGCCTCGTGCAGCGCGCTGATGCGTCGCACGATCTTCAGGCCCAGCCCAAGCTGGCCAGAGCTCTTCACGTAACCGAGGTCTTCATGATGATCCGGGAGGTCGATGAGCCCCTTGCCGTTGTCCTCGACCGAGACCACCGGCCCGGGACCACAGGCAAGGATGATGCGTGTACCCGGCGGATTGTGCTTGACGGCGTTTTCTATCAGGTTTCGCAGCATGTTTTCGACCAGCGCTGGAATTGCGGTCACAGGCGGGGTGCCTTCGTCGACGAATTCGAGAGACTTGTCGTGATCGAAGACAAAGGGCGCGATTGCTTCGGCGACCGCAGCGCCGATCTGCGACAGGCTGGTGCGCTGATAGGCGGAAGGATCCACGGCATCGGCGCGCGCAAGCGAGGTGAGTTGCTCCAGGATATGCGTCAGCGCGTCCAGATCCCGCTCTGCATTGCGCGCCCTCGGATCGTCGATACGGCTCAGCTCCATCTTGGCAATCGAGACCGGAGTACGGATCTCGTGGGCGATCGACGAGGAGAACAGTTTCTGGGACTGAATGAGGTCGGCGACCCGCGTGAGCATCCGGTTGACGGCGGTGACAAGCTGGGCGATTTCCCGCGGCATTCTCGTCAGCGGCAGGCGTGCGTTGCTGTCGCGCGGGTCCAGAGCATCCGCTGCCTTCGCGGCCATGGCGACCGGTTTCAACGCGCTTCTGATCGACCAGATCGTTGCTCCGATGACGAGACAGAACATCAGCGTCATCGGCACGATCATGGAATCGAACATTTCGTGCAGTAGCGCGCCATACATGAAGCCATTCGGATCGTTGAGGATCGCGAGTTCCACGAGCACCATCATGCCACCCCGCTCGAAGGTCTGGCCGCCGGCTACGCTGAATGGCTTCCCGGGCGCAATCAGGCGTTTCCAGAATTGCGGCGCGTCGACGTCAACAGGCAGGAAATGCTGGGCGCACTCGCTCGTGCAGTTCGAATGGATGATGTCTCCCGACGCGGTGCGGATGCGCAGGAAAATCGAACCATTGTCATCCGGCCGGTCGAAATATCGTTCGCGCATATCGTGATCGGGCTCATAGTGCGCCACGCCATCGCGCACCTGGACATAGGCGGCGAGATTTTCGGTCTCCTGCTGCAGCATGAGCACGCTCAGCTTGTCGTCATCGAACCAGTAATCGGCAAAGACGACACCGATCTGGATCGCCATGGCCAGCAGCGAGAACGCCACGATGCGGCGCGCGACGATACCGATCAATGACGGGTTGCGGCTCTTCATGATGCTTGCCTGAGCAGGTAGCCGATGCCGCGTACGGTTTCGATCTGCACGCCGGTGTCGAGCGGCTGCAGACGCTTGCGAACCCGCGAGACGGCAAGCTCCAGCGCGTTGGGCGTCACTTCCTGGCCGTATTCCGAAAGAGCCGTCTCGAGTTTGCGCTTCGGGACGACCCTCCCGACCTCTCGCATCAGGATTTCCATCAAGGAGCGCTCGCGTGGCGGCAGCGGCACGATCGCGCCGTCGCAGGTGAGGTCCGCGGTGGCGGGATTGTAGCGCAGGGCGCCCGCTTCAAGCACGGGCTGAACCGCCTGCGGGTTGCGCCGGAGCATCGCCCGGCAACGGGAGAGGAGTTCGCGGTGATGAAACGGCTTCACCAGATAATCGTCGGCGCCGGCGTCGAGCCCGGCAATGCGCTCGTCGACCGAACCCTTGGCGGTGATGATCAGCACCGGCAGTCCCGGGTGCTCCTGGCGCACACGGCGCAACAGCGACAGGCCATCGCCGTCGGGCAGTCCGAGATCGAGTAGCACCAGGTCGTGCTCGCGCGCGGCGATCGCCGTTTCCGCATCGGCCACGCTCGACACGGCGTCGAGGCGCCAGCCTGCATCCCGCATGGTTTCTCCGACCAGTTCAACCAGTCGCGGACTGTCTTCGACCAGGAGCAGGCGCATTGATTCGTCTCGATATTACAGGGGCCACGCCGACAATATGGGCTTTCGCCGAGGCTGCCAACTCCCCGTCGCGACAACTACCAGGGCGCGCATCCGTGAGGCAATGAGCAATCTTGACGGGGTTTCGACAGCTTATCCGTCGTATCTCGTTCAATGAGGGGGAGGCTGAACCTGAACAGGCGGCCCCATCCGGCCTCTACCTCGACCGTATGCCCGCGTCTGCGGCGTCCCTCCCAGGATGCCCCTGCAGTCGCCGCAGGAGAAGACCGTTTTGATTTTTTCAAGAATTCGCCGGCCAGAAATCGGCAGCATTGCTCTGAGCGCACTTGCTAGCGCCTATCTGCTTCTCGCCACCAACAAATCCTTCTGGACGCACACGGTCGCCTATTTCGACGATTCCGTCGTGGCGCTGGTGTCGTTCAGCGCGGCGCTGTGCCTGCTGACGCTGGCCGCGTTGACAACCGCATCCGTCAAGTTCGTCATGAAGCCGGTCATGATCTTCTTCATCATGGTGTCTGCTTCAGCGTCCTATTTCATCGATACCTTCGGTGTCATCATCGACAAGGATATGATCGGCAACGCGGCGGTCACGACGCAGGCCGAAGCCAGCCATCTCCTGACCGGCAGTCTTGCGACACATCTCTTGCTGTACGGGCTGCTTCCCTCGCTGCTCGTCCTCTGGGTAAAGGTTCGCTATCGCCGCTTCTTCTTGAATGCCGCGGTCAATCTCTCCGTGATCATTCCCTGCCTGCTCGTCAGCGGCGGGCTGATTTATGCGAACTTCGCAAACGTCGCCTACGTGATCCGCGAACACAAGGATCTGATGAAACGCTTCAACCCGACCGGACCTGTGTCGGCGGCGGTGCGGTATGCGGCTTCGACCTACAAGGAGCGCAACATCGTCGTGCAGCCGCTTGGCACGGACGCGCGGCAAGGCGCGCGGATTGCGGCCGCCGGCAAGCCGGTGGTGGTCGTCGTCGTTGCCGGCGAAACGGCTCGGGCGATGAACTTCTCGCTCAACGGCTACGCGCGCGAGACCAATCCAGAGCTCAAGGCGCTGGGTGTCGTCAACTACACCGACACCACGAGTTGCGGCACTGCGACGGCGGTTTCGCTTCCTTGCATGTTCTCCGTCTATCCGCGCAACGAATATACCGACTGGAAGGCGCGTTCGACGGAAAACCTGATGAACGTGCTGACGCGCGCCGGTGTTTCTGCCACTTGGTGGGACAACAACACCGGCAGCAAGGGCATTGCCGATCTCATCAATTTCGCCAGCATGACCAACCAGAAGAACAGCCCCCTGTGCAATAGCGGGGAGTGCCTGGACGAGATCTTCCTGGGAGAACTCGACAAGAAGCTCGGCGCCACGACGAAAAACAGCGTGATCGTCCTGCACCAACTAGGCAGTCACGGACCGTCCTACTATCTGCGCTATCCGGAGAAGTTTCGGCGTTTCACGCCCGATTGCCGCACGCCTGAGCTGATGAAGTGCTCGGTTGACGAGATCACCAACGCCTACGACAACACGATCCTCTACACCGATTACGTGTTGGCAAGCGTTGCGCGCCTCCTGGAAAAGCACCAGGATCGCGTCTCCGGCGCGATGCTCTACATGTCCGATCATGGCGAATCGCTCGGCGAGAACGGTATCTATCTGCACGGAGCGCCCTATGCCATCGCCCCGCGCGAGCAGACGCAGGTTCCGTTCATCGCCTGGTTCTCGAAGCCCTATCAGGCGGCGATGGGGGTCGATCCGGCATGCCTGGCCAAGGACACGGCGCAGCCCAAGTCGCATGACAACCTGTTTCACACCGTGCTCGGCATGATGAACGTCGAGACGAAGATCTACAAACGCGACCTCGACGCTTTTGCGAGCTGCACGGGTAAAAAGCCGAGTGCTCAGCCGGGCTTCCAATCCGCCGATACCGCCAAGGACCTGCCTGCCGGAGGTATCCTTCCCATGACGACCCCAGGGGCACTCTGACGGTGCCTGCGGCGGCGCTTAAATTTGCCCGCTCCCGGAACAAAAGGGGTGCCTCGGCGCTTCCCTGAGAGGATGGCTTCAACGGTGATCCACCTGCGGGCGCGTCTCTCGCCGGGGTGGCGCCGGATGGACGACAAATCCCCAAAGGAAGGAGAGTTCGATGCGCATCGTCGGCATACAGGTTTCCCCCGAAAGAGCCGGCCGCGCCGGCTTCACCGTCGAATTCGTCGGCGATGACTGGCAAGTGGTAACCGTCATGTGTCCGCAGGACAGTGCCCGTTCCTTGAACCGGCTCAACGCCGTCGCAAGGGCGAAGGAGATGCTGAAAGCTGCGCTCGACGCGGATGTGTCGCTTGCCGAGGCGAGTGACAAGGCGGAGCGCCGTCTCGGCGTCCTGGCGAATGCGCGGCAGGCCCATGACCGCGACGCGCTTGAGGAGCAGCTCGAAGAGGGGCTCGAGGATACGTTTCCCGCCAGCGACCCCGTGTCGATTGCCAGTTCGGCGGTCGCCAAAGGCCATTCTCGCCGTTAGTGCGCCGTGCACGCAGCGAACGCAAACGCGACGTCGGTGACCGCAAGACGGTCAATGCCCGGCGCGCCGGTGATGATCGGCGCTACCTCTTGCATCTCTTCCGCAAAAGGCCTGTTATAGCGCGTTGATTTGGTGATATTTTTGACCTTCGCCGGGGTTTTGTTCGCACCCGCGCAGGGGGCTGGAGAAGAGATGTATGGCCGCCCGGCATCTGACTTTCGCCGTCGGTGACGTTCACGGCTGTCTTGACCAGTTGCGCGCGCTGCTGGACGAGATAGAGGCTTACGCATCGAGCGGCCGGGTGATCTTTCTCGGAGACCTGATCGACCGGGGACCGGACAGTCGCGGTGTCGTCGAACTGATCATGGCCGGCCCGACCAGAGCCGGCTGGACCTGGCTGACGCTCAAGGGCAACCATGAAGTTATGCTCTGGGGCGCAAGCAGCGGCGACAGCGACGTCGACTGGTGGCTCATGAACGGCGGGCAGGAAACGCTGGTCTCCTATAACGGTACCGTTCCGGGGCGGCACCTGAAGTGGATGAGGGATCTCCCTTCGATCCTGGTGGAACAGTATCGGATTTTCGTTCACGCCGGCGTCGACGAAACCCTGCCGCTGGAGTGGCAAGGAGACGAGACCTTTCTCTGGATCAGGCGACCCGACGACTATTCCGGCGAGTACTGGGGCCGGCATGTTTGCCATGGGCACACGCCCGGCGCGGAAAATCCACGTACCATCGGAAACCGCACCAATGTCGATTCCGGTGCCGTGTTCGGCGGTGTCCTGTCCTGCGCCGTTTTTGATGACGACGAACCGGGCGGGCCGATCGATTTTCTCACTGCGGCCGTGAGACTGGCTGCAACCTGAAGGGTCCACCGACAGCGAAAGTGCGTTGGCCATTGTGCGCCCGCCGAACAGGTAGTAGGTGTGCCTTCTCTTTAAGGGCGATGCTGACGCCGCCCGTCTCTCAAAACCTCAGGGGATTGCATTGGACGCCGCGCCTTCATCTGTTTTCACGAAGAACTTCGCTGCCCTGCTGTTCGACATGGACGGCACCCTGCTGAATTCCATGGCCGTCGTCGAGCGCGTCTGGGGTGCCTGGGCCGAGCGCAACGGTCTCAATCGCGATGAATTTATCAAGACCGTGCATGGCGTGCGGGCCGTCGATACCATTCGCAATCTGGAACTGCCCGGGCTCGATCCGGAACGAGAAGCCCATGAACTGGCGCTTGCCGAAATCGCCGATGTCGAGGGCATCGTCGAAATCCCCGGTGCGGTTGCCTTCCTGAATTCGTTGCCGCCGGAGAAATGGGCGATCGTCACCTCGGCGCCGCTTGATCTTGCCGTGCGTCGCCTTGCAGCTGCCGGCATTCCGATGCCGAAGCTTATGATCACGGGCGAAGACGTATCCGTCGGCAAGCCCGATCCCCAGGGTTACAGGCTGGCCGCCGAGCGGCTGGGCGTGCGGGCGGAGGACTGCCTGGTGTTCGAAGATGCGCCGGCCGGGATCTTGGCGGGCCTGGCGGCCGGTGCCGATGTCGTCGTGGTGACCGGCGCCCATGCGGCCGCCTCCGATACGCCGCATGTGACGCTTGATCGCTACCACGACTTCGAGGCGGAGCTTGCGAGCGACGGTACGGTCGCGCTGCGCCGGACGATCTGAGCCGGCGCGCTCATCCTATCTCGACTGCAAAAAGCCGGAGGTCGATCATCGATCTCCGGCTTTTCATTTTGTGCTTAGGCGTTCAGCCAGCATTTCGTCAGGGCGTGGCCGCCCATCAGTTCGCCATTGGGATCGTCGACCCAGCCGCCGACCTTGTCGCTGGTCGCATCGATGTAGTTGTTGAACATCGGCACGATGACACCGCCCTCGTCGCGCAGCATCATCGCAGCCTGGCGATAGAGCGCCTTGCGCTTCGCCTGGTCGAGTTCGCCGCGTGCGGCAAAGATCAGCTTGTCGAAGTCCTCGCGGAAGAAGCGCGTGTCGTTCCACTCGGCCTTGGAGAGATAGGCGATCGAGTAGACCTGATCCTGCGTCGGACGACCCGTCCAGTACGACATGCTGAAGGGTTGCTTGTTCCAGACGTCGGACCAGTAGCCGTCGCCGGGCTCGCGCTTCAGGTCGATCGTGATGCCGCATTTGGCGGCGCTCATCTGGAAGAGCTGCGCCGCATCGACCGCACCGGGGAAGGCGACGTCCGAGGTCCTTAGAAGCACCGAGCCGCTATGGCCGGACTTCTTGTAGTGGAACTTCGCCTTTTCCGGATCGAAGACGCGCTGCTCGATGTCGTTGTCGAACAGCGGATAGCCCTTGATCATCGGCGTGTCGTTACCGACGGTGCCGTAGCCGCTCAGCACCTTGGCGACCATTTCTTCGCGATCGACCGCGTATTTCAGCGCCAGGCGCAGGTCGTTGTTGTCGAATGGCGCAGTGTTGCAGTGGGCGATGAACACGTAGTGCCCCTTGCCGGGCACGTTGCGGATGACGACGCCGGGCAGGCGGCTGATCAAGGCGACGACCTTTGGCTCGATGCGGTTGATCATGTGGATCTGGCCGCTCTGAAGGGCAGCCGTGCGCGCCGTCGAATCGTTGATGACGGCGATCTCGATCTGGTCGGCATGACCACGCTCGGCCGAGCCCCAATAACCTTCGTGGCGTTCGGCGATATGTTTGACGCCCGGTTCGTTGGAAACCACCTTATAGGGCCCCGTGCCGATGCCGGCCGTCGGGTCGTCCTTGCCGCCGTTCGGCTGGATCATCAGGTGATAGTCGCTGACAACATAGGGCAGGTCGGCATTCGGCTGGCGCAGGGTAATGACGACGCTGTCGCCATCGGCCTTGATCGTCTCGAACTCCTGGACGAAGGGAAGGGCTGCGGATTTGGAATCGGCGTCGCCGTGACGTTCCAGCGTCGCAACCACATCGGCGGGCGTCAGGTCCTTGCCATTGTGGAAGGTGACGCCCTTGCGAATCTTGAAGCGCCAGGTCTTGGCGTCCGGTGTCGCTTCATAGGCCTCCGCGAGCCGGTACTCGATTTCGCCGGCCGGAGACACCTCCAGGAGCTGCTCGCCCCAGCAGCGTCCAAGCGTGTAGGGGACCTGGCTTGCCCAGGTCGCCGGGTCGAGGCTGTTGGTCGATTCACCACCGACAAGGCCGGCCTTCAAAATTCCCCCCTTGACCGGCCCGGCGGCACGCGCCGCCTGCCCGAGCAGCAGGTTTGCCGACGCGACGGTCACGCCGAGCGCGGCCGCGCGCCCGAGAAACTCTCTTCGCGACAACCGACCCGCGGCAACCTGTTGGCTCATGAATTCCAGTTCTCTTGGCATCGCTTACTCCCTCTCTTGCAAGACCCGCCCGGCGCACCGGTATCGTTGCAGGATATTGGACGGAAATCCCGAGGCTGCCTGCCGCGCGACAGTTCGTGCCGCAGATCGAGGAAAGAACGTCGTATCCAGGTCCTCATCCGGCATTTGGCGGTCCTGTCATGGCAAGCGAACGCCGAGCAGCCTTTGCACAACGGGCCGTCCCCACGGCGCCACCAAACCGACCCTCTCCCTCAAAGACACGATGCTTTGTCGTCAATATTGTATACAATCATGTTGATGTTCGTATTCTTCTGTCGTATGCAATTGGTGGCGCTGCGCAATCACGGCCAGCGTCGGTCGGTTCGGGAGGAGGCGTGCGACGAGGACCGCACGACCGGGACGGATCAGGGCACATAAAAACCAATGGGAGGGAATTCATGAAAAGCAGGATTCTTCAGCTCTGCGCCACGGTTGCGGGCATCGCTGTCGGGCTTGTTGCCGCAACGTCAGCCAATGCGGCAACGACGCTAGAAACCGTCAAGGCACGCGGCAAGCTGATCTGCGGCGTCTCCATGAGCACACCGGGTTTTGCGACCGCGGACGCCAAGGGGCACATGCAGGGTTTCGACGTTGACGTCTGCCGCGCCGTTGCTTCCGCCGTGTTCGGCGATCCCGAAAAGGTCGACTTCGTCCTTACCAACATCAATACGCGTTTCCAGGCGCTCCAGTCCGGCGAGATCGACATGCTGTCGCGCCAGACCACCCACACCTTCTCGCGTGAAGTTTCGCTTGGCCTGGATTTCGGGCCGACCGTGTTTTACGACGGTCAGGGGCTTATGGTGCCGAAGTCTCTCGGCGTCAACAGCGCCAAGGAGCTGACGGATGCTGCGATCTGCACGCTGCCGGGCACCACGACCGCCCAGAACCTCAGCGATTTCTTCCGCTCGATCGGCGGCAAGTTTGAACTGGTCGTCTTCGAAAACCCGGATGAAAACCGCAACGCGTTCTTCTCTGGTCGCTGCGAGGCGATCTCGTCCGACCGGTCGGATCTCGCCTCGATCCGCGCGGTTGCCAACAACCCCGACGATTACGTCGTTCTGCCGGAAACCATCTCCAAGGAGCCCTTGGCGCCGTCCGTCCGCCAGAACGATTCCAACTGGCGCGATATCGTCTCCTGGTCGGTCTGGATGCTGATGGCGGCGGAAGAACGCGGCATCACCCAGGCCAATGTCGACGAGATGACCAAGAGCGAAGATCCCGAGATCCAGCGCATGCTCGGCGTCAACGAAGAGCTCGGCAAGATGCTGAACCTCGACAACAAGTGGGGCTACAACATCGTCAAGGGTGTCGGAAACTACGGCGAAGTGTTCGAGCGCAACCTCGGCACCAAGACCGCGCTTGGCCTGACGCGTGGCCCGAACACGCGCTGGAGCGAAGGTGGTCTGCTCTACGCACCGCCCTTCCGTTGAGGATTGATGGCCCGCGCGTAAGCGCGGGCCTATCTCCCCGATGCAGGTTGTTCCAAGCAGAAACATTCAAAATGTTTGGCGCGACCCGCGCGGCGTTTCAGATCCTGCCTTAAGGGACGGATGCCATGCCCCTGTTTTACGATGCGCGCATCCGCGCCTATCTCTATCAAGCGGTTGCCGTCGGCGCCGTGCTGCTTGTCGCCTGGGTGATGTTCAGCACCGCGAGCGCCAATCTCGCCAAGCAGGATATTGCGACCGGTTTCGGCTTTCTGGCGCGCCAGGCAGGCTTCGTCATCACCGAAGCTGCAATCGCCTACGAGCCGACCGATACGATCGGGCGCGCGATCCTTGTGGGCATCGCCAATACGGTCAAGGTCTCGCTGCTGGCGGCGCTCTTCGGGACGGTGCTCGGCTTGCTCGTCGGCATCGGACGGCTTTCGCACAATCCCGTCTTGTCGCGGCTGATGCTTGGCTACATCGAAGCGCTGCGCAACGTGCCGCTGCTGCTCTACCTTCTGCTCTGGTATTCGCTGATCATTTCCACCTTCCCGCCGGTCAAGCAGGCGATCCAGATGCTTCCCGGCGTTTTCCTGTCGAATAGCGGCCTGGTTATGCCCGCATTGCGGTGGGAGAGCGGATTTGCGGCGCTTGTCATCGCCTTCGTCGTCGGCGCAGTCGCGGCCGCTTTCTCAGCACGCATCCTCGGTCGCCGGCGCGTCGCCACCGGCAAGGATGCGCCGATCGCTTTGGTCGCCACACTCGCATTCCTGCTGCCGGTCGCATCCGCAGCTCTGCTCGCAAACATCGCCGTCACCTGGGACGTGCCCGAGCTCGGACGGTTTCGCCTGAGCGGCGGTTACCATCTGCGTCCCGAGTTCGTGGCGCTGCTGCTCGGGCTGACGCTGAGTGTGTCGGCTAACGTCGCGGAAATCGTCCGCGCCGGTATCCAGGCCGTCAGCAAGGGACAATGGGAGGCTGCGACCGCGCTTGGCCTTTCGCGCGGGCGCAGCCTGAAACTGGTAATCTTGCCGCAGGCGCTCCGCATCATCATCCCGCCGCTCACCAACACCTACCTGACCGTCTTCAAGAACAGTTCGCTCGCGATCGCCATCGGCTATCCCGATCTGGTGATGGTCTCGAACACGGTCATGAACCAGACCGGCCAGGCCATTGAAGCGATAGCGATCTTCATGGGTGTCTACCTCGGCCTGTCGATCCTGATCTCGCTGGTCATGAACTGGTACAATGCGCAGGTCGCGCTGAGGGAGCGTTGAGCCATGACACAGGTCGATACCCTCGTGAACGACGCCATGCTCACGCCCAGCCGCGAGGCGCCACCGGCGCAGAGGAGCCGCTGGTTCAGCGCCTATTTCGGCACTCCCGGCAACGCGCTGATTACCATTCTGTGCCTGGGAACGATCTTCGCGCTCGCCAAGCTGGCGATCGGCTGGCTGTTCGTCGATGCGACATTCTCGGGCACGCCTGCGGAATGCAAGGTGACGAGCGGCGCCTGCTGGCCGTTCCTGTCGGCGAAGATGCGTTACATCTTCTTCGGCTTCTATCCGTTCGAGGAGCAATGGCGGCCGCTGACGGCGATGCTTCTGTTTCTCGGCGCTTGCCTCGCTTCGATGGTGCCGAAGGTCTGGGGGCGGGGTCTGCTGATCGCCTGGATCGCGGTCATCCTTCCGGCGCTTTATGTGTTGATGGCCGGTGGCTTCTTTGGCCTGACCGTTGTTCCGACGACGCAGTGGGGCGGGCTGCCGCTTTCGTTCATGCTGTCCTTCATCGGCCTTGCCTGCGCGTTGCCGCTGGGCATCGCGCTCGCCCTTGCCCGCGCCTCAAATCTTCCGGCAATCCGCGTGCTCGGCGTCGGCTTCATCGAGATCGTACGCGGCGTGCCGCTCATCAGCATCCTGTTCATGGCGACCGTCATGCTGCCGCTGTTCATGCCCGACGGCATCACCATCGACAAGCTGCTGCGCGCGCAGGTGGCGATCATCCTCTTTGCCGCGGCCTACATCGCCGAGATTGTGCGCGGCGGCCTACAGGCGGTCCCTAGCGGGCAGGTCGAAGCCGGGCATTCGCTCGGGCTGCATTACTGGCAGATCATGCGCAAGATCGTGCTGCCGCAGGCGTTGAAGAAGGTCATCCCGCCGCTGGTCAGCCTGTTCATCGGGTTCTTCCAGGATACGACACTGGTCACCATCGTCGGCCTGCTCGATTTCCTCGACACCGTCCGCACCGCCATGCGCGATCCCGAGTGGCAGGGCATCGCGGTGCTCGAAGGCTATGTCTTTGCCGCCGTCGTCTATTTTGTTTTCAGCGCCCTGATGGGAGCTTACAGCCGTTTCCTCGAGCAATATTTCAGGACCACGCATGACTAACGAGATCCACGTTATCCGCAAAGCCCATACGGTCGTCGCCCTCGACAGTGAGCGTGGCAGCCATGTCTACTTGAATGACGCCGACGTCGCCTATCACGACAAGGGCTTCGTCCATGTCGGCGGCCACTACGAGGGGCCGTTTGCCAGCGAGGGCTCGGGCCTCGATCGCATGATCGTGCCGGGCTTCGTCAACGTGCACTGCCACTCCGGCGAGGAGCCGATCTCCAAGGGCATCTTCGAGGATATGGGGACGGCCGCGCTCTGGGGTAACGCGCTCTATGAATACTCCAACCTGCTGGAGATCGACGACGACGCAATTGAGGCGTCGCTGACGGTCATGGTTGGCGACCTGATGCGCAGCGGCGTGACGACGCTGCTCGATATCGCCGGCCCGCATGAAAGCTGGCTGCCGACACTTGCCAGAAGCGGCGCTCGCGCTTTTGTCGCCCCCGGGTTCCGCGAAGCCCAATGGCATGTCGAAGACAGCCACCGTCTCGACTTCCGCTGGGACAAGGGACGCGGCCGCGAAGCCTTTGCACGGGCTCTGGAGGTGGTCGATGCGGCGGCTGCACATCCGTCTGGCCGTCTCGGGGGCGTCGTCGCGCCGTCGCAGATCGAGACCTGCTCGCCGGAACTTCTGCAGGATGCCGTGACCGCGGCCCGCAAGAGAGGCATGCCGATCACCATTCACGCCGCCCAGACGATGGCCGAGCACGAGGAACTGTTGCGCCGCCACGGCCTGACGGCCGTGCAGTATCTCGAAAGCCTGGGGCTTCTGGGAGAAGATCTCATCCTCGGGCATTGCATCTTCGTCGACAGCCATTCCTGGACCCGGCAGCGCACGGAGATTGATCTGAGGCTCCTGGCCGAGCGAAAGACGACTGTTGCGCATTGCCCGGTGACATTCTCGCGCAGCGGCATGGCGCTGGAATCCGTCGGCCGATACCGTCGCGCCGGCGTCAACGTCGCTTTGGGAACTGACAGCTATCCCTTCAACATGCTGGAAGAAATGCGCCAGGCGATGATCTGCGCGCGGATTTCCGGCAAGTCGGTCTTCGACGTTTCGACCGCCGACATTCTGGAAGCAGCAACAGTTGCCGGCGCAAGGGCGCTCGGTCGCAATGACATCGGGCGGATCGCCGTTGGCGCCAAGGCGGATTTCGTGGTGGTCGATCTCCGCCATCATGCGATGCAGCCGGTCTATGATCCGCTGCGCAACCTTCTCCATTGCGCTGCCGAACGGGCGATCGAGCGCGTCTACGTTGACGGCACCTGTGTTGTCAGCGGCGGCAAGCCGACCCTGATCGACTACGACGGTGCGCTGGCCGAGCTTCAGCGGGCGCAGGATTACGCCTGCCGCAAGGCGCCCGAGAACGATCCGAAGGGGCGGACGATGCGGTCGCTTGCACCTTTGTCGCTGCCGCGCGGCACGTCCGGAAGAGCGTAACGAGGCAGCCTCGCACCGGGCCCCCTGAAAAGGGTCCGGAACGTCAGGAAAGGAAGCGGTGGGCGGCGAAAGCGCAGATCAGGATCGTGGCCGCCGCACCCGCCAGCGCGCCGAGGCGCCTCTCCAGGAACTCGCGGATGTTCTCGCCGAAGCGTTGCAGGAGCCAGGCGAGCAGAAAGAACCGCGCCCCACGTGCGATGATCGCCGCGACGATGAACAGGCCGAGATTGATGTTGGCAGCGCCTGAGAGGATCGTCACGACCTTGATCGGCGGCAGATGTGCAAGGCCCGAGGTCACGAGCAGCAGCGCCAGCATTTCGGAATCGACCGACGCCCGCAGGTGCTCGAAGGTGTCGAGTTTGCCATAGAATTCCAGAAGCGGCCGGGCGAGCGTATCGAAGGCGTAGTGTCCGAGGTACCATCCTGCAATACCGCCAAGCACCGAGCAGACGGTCGCAACCAATGCGTAGCGCCATGCCCGTTCCGGCCGGGCAAGTGCCATCGGGATCAGGAGAAGATCCGCGGGGACTGGAAATACCGAGCTTTCGACGAAGGCGATGACGCCGAGCCAGACGATCGCGGTTTCTCGGGTCGCGAGCGACATTGTCCAATCATAAAGGCGTCGGAGCATGTATCAGGCTTCGCTGTTGACGTCTGGAATCTCTATAGGCCGGCGAGCACGGTGTAAATGTGACCGCGTCCGCAATTTTAGCTATTCCTCACGAAATGTAGCCCGCCGTCGCCACTAAGCGGGCGTTATGCGCGCATAGCGGCCAGGCGGTTGTCCGACATGGCGGCTGAAGGCGGTGCTGAAGGTGCTGGCTGAACCATAACCGACACGCTCGGCAATGGCGGCGAGATCCAAATCCTGCTGCCGCAGCAGGTCCTTGGCGAGCGCCATGCGCCAGACGAGGACGTATTCCATCGGCGGTACGCCGACGGCGCGGGTAAACCGGTCGAAAAACACCGATCGGGAGAGGGCTGCGGCGCTTGCCAGGTCCGCAACGGTCCAGGCGCGGGCCGGGTCCGCATGGATCGCGCGGAGAGCCGCCGCCAATCGCGGATCCCCGAGGCCTCGAAGCAGACCGGGTGCCGCGGCTTCTCCCTGATTGGAACGGAGCGCTTCGACCAGCAGCACCTCCACCAGTCGCGCAAGCACCAGGTCGCGGCCGGGTCGCTCGTCGCGCGCCTCGTCGCCGACGAGGCTGACAAGGGTCGACAGCCGCTCGATGTCGCGCAGATGCACAAGGGTTGGCAGCAGCGATACTAGCAGACCGGCATCGGGGGAATCGAGCACGAAGTATCCGCCGAGCAGACGCACGTCCGGCTCGCCTTCCGGGCGCCCATGGCGAACTTCGTCCAAGGGCGCCGGCGTGAGTTTCGGGTCGACGAACACCGGTTGGCCCGGCTCGAAGCCTGAGAGCGTGAAGCCTGGCGTTGTCGGCAGAAGCACGAAGTCGCCAGCCACGAGCGTGACCGGCGCTTCGCCATCGACTGCGAGCCGGCACGAGCCTTCAACGACCGTACAAAAACTCGGCTGGCCGAAATCCGAATAGCGCACAGCCCAGCGGCCAGCGCCGCTGATGCCCTTGGTGAACACCGTGCGCGGGTGGAGAAGCTGGATGAGTTGCGAGAGCGGATCGATCATATCTGGACGATAGCAAATGAAATCAGGACTGCAAGCCGTAGATCGTCCCGCGCTGTCGCGATATTTCCAGTCCCATCGAAACGAAGAAGGAAATGGCCATGAAAACCGTCCTGATCACTGGTTGCTCCTCCGGCTACGGGCTGGAAACGGCGCGCCGCTTTTATGCCGAAGGCTGGAACGTGATCGCCACCATGCGGACACCGCGCCGCGACGTCCTGCCGAAATCCGAACGTGTCCGACTGCTGGCACTCGATGTCACGAACGCTGAGAGCATCTCGGCGGCGATCGAAGACAGTGGCCCGATCGATGTGCTCGTCAACAATGCGGGCGTGGGCGTCGTGGGCGCCTTCGAGGCGACGCCGATGGCGCACATCCGAAAGGTCTTCGAGACGAACACCTTTGGCGTGATGGCGATGACGCAAGCCGTGATCCCTCAGTTTCGCGCCCGCAGGGCCGGCGTCATCGTCAATGTCACGTCCAGCGTGACGCTTGCCGCGATGCCGTTGGCCGCTGCGTATACGGCCAGCAAGACAGCGATCACAGGCTTTACCGGTTCGCTTGCCCATGAGCTTGAAGCCTTCAACGTGCGCGTCAAACTGGTCGAACCGGGTTACGCGCCAACAACGCGGTTTGCGCACAACACGACGGTGCGCGTCGAGGATCTGATCCCGGAAGCCTATGCCGCGTTCGCCGCTCCCATCTTTGCGCAGTTTGCCACGCCGGCCCTGGTGACAACCGAGGCCGATGTCGCGGAAGCGGTGTGGCATGCGGCAAACGACAAGTCTGGCCGGCTGCGTTTTCCGGCCGGCGCCGACGCGGTGGCTCTCGCCAAGGCCGGTTGATACGGCTCTCTCCCCAAGGTGTCGCCGCGATCGCAGTCGCGGTGCAAGCCGCCGTTCCCGCTAGGCGATCAGGCGGAGGCGCTCCGTCTCGGCAGCCGTCGCGTCAACTCGCTCGGCTGGCGTGGTGCGGAAGCGCTCGACCAGATCGAGCAGGCCGGAAGCCTGGCTTGAGAGCCGGTGCGTCATGCCGGTGCTTTCTTCCACCATGGCGTTGTTTTGCTGGGTCACGCCGTCGAGCGACACCATGGTCTGGTTGATATGTTGCAAGTCGGCTGCCTGATCGCGGGCATCGGTGGCAATCTGCTGTGTCTGTTCGTTGATGGCGTGGATCTGACCGGAGATCTCGTCGAGGGCATCCCCTGCCGCCCGCACCAGCGAGACACCCTTTGCCACCTCATCGGTCGAAGTGGTGATGATCGCCTTGATTTCGCGCGCGGCCAGCGCCGATTTCTGTGCCAGTTCCCGCACTTCGTGGGCAACGACGGCAAAGCCCTTGCCGGCTTCGCCGGCCCTGGCCGCCTCGACGCCGGCATTCAGTGCGAGGAGATTGGTCTGGAAGGCTATATCGTTGATCGTGCCGATGATTTGCGAGATGGCGGCAGATCCCTTTTCGATCTGGGCCATGGCACAGACGGCGTTCATCACCACACGGCCCGAGCGCTCGGAACTCGCCTTGGCTTCTGCCGCGATCGTCGTTGCCGACGAGGCGTGCTTGGCCGTGCGCTCGATGGTCGCGGTGATCGCGCCAAGTGCTGCGGTCGCTTCTTCGAGTGTCGCGGCCTGGTGTTCGGTGCGCTTTGCGAGCTGGCCGATGGCGTCGCGCATCTCGCCGGTTTCGCCGTCGATCTGGGCGCTTCTTGCTTTTACGTCGCCAAGCGTGAGCGAGAGGCTCTCCAGCGACTGGTTGAAATCCGACCGCAGGCGATCGAAACCGGCACCGAAAGGCGTTTCGATGTGGACTGTCAGGTCGCCCTGGGCGAGGCGGGCAAGCCCGGATGCCAGCATGTCGACGGCCTCGCTGATCTGGCGCGACACTTCGGTCTGGCTTGTTTCGCGGACCTGCCGTTCCTCCTCGATCAGGACCCGCGTCTCCTCCGCCTCGGTTTCGAGACGGTTGCGGTCAAGGAGAGCGTCGCGAAAGACGACGACGGAACGCGCCATGTCGCCGATTTCATCCTTGCGGTTGCCGCCGAGACCAGCAATCGCGGCGTCGCCCGCGGCAAGCCGGTTCATGTCGGTAACAAGGCCGGTGATCGGTCGGGTCAGCCGGCGGGAGTACCAGATGGCGATGGCGAGCGCGACGGCAAGAACGGCAAGAGCCGTCGCAAGCGTCCAGTTGCGCAAGGCGGTGACGGCGGCAAAGGCCTCGCGAGAGGTCATGACGGCGACCATCGTCCAGCGCGTACCGAAGGAGTCGAGGCTGGTTGCGGCCAGTTGCGCGTCCTCGCCGCGAAAATTGTCGATCCTGCTGCTGAGGATGGCATTGTCGGCAGGGCGGTTTTCCAGTGCGATCCGTCCCTGGAGCACGTCATTGTCGGGCGTTCCGGCGCTATCCGTTAGGAAAAATCCGTCGTCGTTGACAAGGATCGTCTCGCCGGTTTCACCGAGCCCCGTCCGGTTGCCGACGATCTCTGCGATGCGCGTGTCCGGCAGTTCGAGGATCAGCGTGCCGATCTTGCCGTCGAGCGATTCCAGCGGGATGGCGATGAACGCAGCCGCGCGGCCGCTGAGCGACACATAGGTCTCGTAGGACGCGAAGGAGAGCTTGCTCTTGTCGGTGCCTTCGGCCGTATCCCGGAAGACGCGGCCGAGCCCGGTGTCCTTCCAGGCCGCATCCTTGAGATCGGCTGCAAAATTGCCCTTCTTGTTGAGGGAATAGACGACAGTGCCGCTGAGATTGGCGAGCAAGACATCACGATAGCCGTGCGCCTCGGCGAAGCGACGGAAGAAGGGATGGTAGCGCGCGTGCAGGCCGTCATAGTCGTCAACGCCGGCAGACGCGTAGAGAGCGCGCTTGTCTTCGGGATTGGGGTTTTCGTTGATGTAGCGGCGCTGCAGCTCACTGCCGGCCTTGTCCCCGATCTTGGCTGTTGCACCATTGAGGTCGGTGAGCGCCTTGGCGACGGACTTTTGCGCCTGCAGATTGCGCAGGTCGTTCTCGACGGTCGTGAGATAGTGACGAAGCTCGTTGCGACGTGCGTCGGCAAGGGCTTCCAGCTTTTCGATCGCGGCGCGTGACGACAGGTCGCCGCTGACAGTCAGGCCGGCGAGGCTGGTCGCGGCAATGGAGAAGGCAGCCAGAGCCGCCGCTGCAAGAGGGAGCTTCGCGGACAAACGCATAACAGATACCGGGCTTGAAACGAGAGGGGCCATGCCGAAGGCTGGTCGCGACGCCTCATGCGCCCGGCGGGTAGGGTGTCCCGCGCGGAGAGTTATACGGGCTGACGTTACAGTTTGATGACGTCTCGATGACATCGGCAAAGAATGCCTTGGAGCACGGCGCTTGGGTTTATCTCGGCAAAGTGCCCGCGAGAAAGAGATCCACACAGCTTTCGACGCGGGCTGCGATCGTTGCTTCGTCGATGCCGCTGACGCGGCCCATCATGACGGCGCGCTGCGGCTCCATTGCCATCATGCCGCGCAGCATGCCAGCCGCCATATGCGGATCGGCGATAACGAGTCGACCCTTGGCCACCTGCGCCTTCAGCCAGCGCTCAAGCGTTGCATTGGTGCGCTCGATCGCCTGTTCCCAAAATGTCGTGGCGACCTCGGGAAAGCGTTCCGCCTCGGCAAGCACCAGGCGGATGATGGCAATCGTGTCGACGGCAAGCACGAGGTGCCCGTAGGCCGCCAGCAGGTGCACAAGGCCGGCCCTCAAGTCGCCGGCTTCGAGGTTCTCTTCGTCGGCCTCGATCACGAATTCGGCGATCCTGAGCGCGATCACGCGTTCGAACAGATCGGCCTTGGTTGGAAACAGGCGATAGAGGGTCTTGGTGGAAACCCCGGAATTCTGGGCGATGATGTTGATGTTCGCCGCCTCATAGCCGAGCTCGCAAAACTGCCTTTCGGCGGCAAGGATGATGACGCGGCGCGTTTCATCGTCACACCGCACCTGGGGCCGGCCGCGGGGGCGCGACGGTTTTTGCTTTTCAAGCATGGCGGCTTTCCAAATTCAGGCTTCATCGGATTCTTAGTGACTGCACACATGGAAAGCAAACGTTTTCCAAAAATGCCTTGCGGTCCGGGCGTGGCGATCCGAGAGCTGAACCGGATATTGAAGCCTGCAAGAACACGCCTTAGTTTTGTGTCATGGCGACGACGAAACTCACGGCCTATCGCTCGAAGCGGGACTTTTCCCGAACGCCGGAGCCCTCGGGGCGCTCGGGCGGCGAGGGGAACCGTTTTGTCGTGCACAAGCATCACGCGACCGCCGACCACTATGACCTCAGGCTGCAGGTCGGCGATGTCTTGAAAAGCTGGGCGGTCCCGCGGGGACCGTCGCTCAACCCCGCCGACAAACGACTGGCTGTCGAGACCGAGGATCATCCGCTCGACTATATCGATTTCGAGGGTGTCATTCCGGAGGGAGAGTATGGCGGCGGGCCGATGATCGTCTGGGACGCCGGTGTCTGGGCGCCGATGGACGATATCGAAAAGAGCCTGAGAACGGGGGCCTTCAAGTTCCGGCTGGCCGGTGAAAAATTGAACGGCGGCTGGATGCTGACGCGGTTAAAGCCGAAGCCCGGAGACGACGACCAGCGCAACTGGCTTTTGTTCAAAGAGCACGACCTTGCCGCCGATCCCGATGTCGATATTCTGGCGTCGCGTCCTGAAAGCGTAAAGAGCGGTCGCCGCATCGAAGAACTGATCGAGGCTCCGAAGAAGCCCGCGAAGCCGGTCGTGCTCAAACCCGGTGCCCTGTCCGGCGCGGTCAAGGGTGCAAAGCCGGACCGGATCGAGCCGCAGCTTGCGAGCCCCGTTTTAGTCCCGCCTGGCGGATCCCCGAAACCCTCGGACTGGTTGCACGAGATCAAGTTCGACGGCTACCGGACGATGGCGGATATCTCGGATGGGACGGTTCGGTTGATCACGCGAAGCGGGCTCGATTGGACGAAGCGCTATGGCGATCTGCCGGGTGCTTTCCGGAAGTTGCCTTGCCGGCAGGCGATCATCGACGGCGAAATCGTCGCCCTCGACGACAGGGGCATCAGTCGCTTCTCGCTGCTCCAGGATGCTCTGTCATCGGGGGCCGAGGGCAAGCTCGTTTTCTATGCCTTCGATATCCTGCATCTCGACGGGTGGAACCTCACCGACGTCGAGCTCGAAAAGCGAAAGGGGCTGCTGGTCCAGCTGCTTCGGGGGCAGATAACGAACAATTCCGCCATTCAATACAGCGATCACGTGAAAGGCGACGGGCAGGGGCTCTACGACCAGGCCGCCGAGCTGGGGCTGGAGGGGGTCGTCTCAAAACGCGCCTCTGCGCTCTATCGGAGTGGGCGCACGCAGACCTGGACAAAGACCAAAGCGCTCAGGAGCGATGACTTTGCGATCGCCGGATACACCACGTCGCAAGCAGCCGAAGGGCTCGCAGCCCTTGCCCTTGGCGAATGGGTGGACGACGAACTACACTATCGGGGCAAGGTCGGAACCGGTTTCGACGCCGAGACGGCGAAGCAATTGCTTGGACGCCTTGAGGGATTGCGCGGCGATGCGATCGCCCTGGACGGGGCGCCCAAGGAAATCATCTGGGTGCGGCCGGTGCTGAACGCCCGCATCCACTATTCCAACCGCACGACCGACAATATGCTGCGGCATGCGGTGTTCAAGGGCCTCCGTGATGTCGAGCTTTCGGCGCCCGCGCGAGCGCCGCGCAAACGCCTGATCACCGACGCGGATCTCGCAAGCATCCAGGTCACCAATGCGGACCGGCGGGTGTTCGGCAGGTCAGGTCCGGCCAAGCTCGACGTTGCCGTCTACTATGCGCTCGTCGGCGACTTCATGTTGCCCCATATTCTCGGGCGGCCGGTGTCGCTCTTTCGGTGTCCGACGGGAAAGCCCGCGGATTGCTTCTTCCAGCGTCATCCTTTCACCGGCATGCCCTCGGAGATCGGCAGTTTCGAGTCCACCAATTCCGAGGGCGAAACAAAATCCTACCTTTCGATCGAGGGCACGAAAGGATACCTGGCGCTCGCCCAGTTCGGCGTCATCGAGCTTCACAGTTGGGGAACCAGGCGCGCGCGGCTCGAAAAGCCGGACCGCATCGTATTCGACCTCGATCCCGGCCAGGGGATCGTCTGGCGCGACGTGGTCGAGGCGGCCGTCCACATTCGCGGCGAACTGGAGGCGCTGGGTCTCGTGCCCTTCGTCAAGACGTCCGGCGGCAGCGGCGTTCATATCGTCGTGCCGGTAAAGCCCAAGCTGGATTGGAAGAAGACGCACCAGGCGACGAGCGCGATCGCGACACGCCTTGCCGCAACGGCACCCCAGACCTTCACCACCACCATGGGCAAGGAAAACCGTATCAAGCGCATCTTCATCGACTATCACCGCAATGCCCGTGGACACACGGCGGCCGCACCCTATTCGCTGCGCGCGCGCACAAATCTGCCGGCTTCGACGCCACTCAACTGGGCGGATTTGGAGACTATCGACGCTCCGCAGGATTTGAACTATTCTTCGCTGCCTGGTCTTCTGGATACTTTCGGCGATCCTTGGGCCGATATCGACGACTTTGCCAAGGATTTGCCGCTTCTGTCCGAAACGAGGACGTAATGCGTTTGGCCGCGTAGGAGACAATCATGGCGCCCAGGGCAAGTTGGAAAGGCTATCTCAAACTCAGTCTCGTCAGTTGCCCCGTCAGGCTCTATCCGGCGACCAGTTCGAGCGAACGCATCAGCTTCAATCAGCTTCATAAAGACACCCACAACCGGATCAACATGAAGCCGGTCGATCCGGAACTGGGCCTCGTCGAGCGCTCGGATTTGGTCAAGGGCTACGAGTACGAAGACAAGAAATACATCATCATCGAGGACGCTGATCTCGACAGCGTCAGGATCGAATCCAACCACACGATGAGCATCGAAGCCTTCGTCGATGAAGGCTCCGTTGATGTGATCTACCAGGATGCTCCCTACTATTTGGCGCCCGATGGTGCGATGGCCGAGGAAACCTTCGTCGTGTTGCGCGAGGCGCTGAAGAAGAGCGGCAAGCTGGCGATTGCCAGGCTTGTCCTGTCCAGCCGCGAGCGGATAGTCACGATTGGTGCACGCGAAACCGGCATGTTCGTGTGCGTCCTCAGGAACCCGAGCGAAGTGCGCGGAACGGCTGAGTATTTTGGAAACATCCCCGTCGGTCATCCTGACCCTGAAATGCTGCAGCTGGCTGAAGCGCTGATCGAGCAGAAGATGACGGTCTTCGATCCGAAGAATTACGAGGATCGTTACGAGATCGCGCTGATGAAGATGATCCGCGAGAAGCTGAAGGGCCACAAGCCGATCATCGCGGCGGCGCCTGAACGCGGCAACGTCATCAATCTCATGGATGCCCTGAAGGCGAGCCTGTCACAGTCCAAGCCGCCGGCCAAAAGCAAGACCAAGGCGGAGCCGGCTGAAAAGGTAAGCGCCAAGGCGGCAGCGCCTGCCGCTGCGAAACGGGCGGTGGCAAAGGCGCCTGCAAAGAAGAAAGCCTGATGGTGGTTGCAGGCCAGACATTCGGTATCGCGGGGGCGCTCGCCGCCTTCCCGCGCCGGCTTGCGGCGCGGGAGGTCGAGCGGCGCGGCGGACATTTGAGGCGCGGCGTCACGCGGCAGACGACCTATCTCGTCTTCGGCAGAGGTCTGTTGGCGAAGGCAAGTGATGCCGAGATCGAGGCCCGCTTCGACGCCGAGCGCGCCGCGGGGCGTTGGCTCGTCAGCGAGAACGGCTTCCTGCGTCTTCTCGGCCTGATGTCGGTGCCTGCGCCATCGGCCCTGACGCGACAGTCGTTGATCGATCAGTCCAGGCTGCCTGCGAGCGTCTTCGATCTCCTGGCCTTGTTTGATGCCTTCGAACACGACAGCGAACCCTATTCGTTCCGCGACCTGATCCTTGCCAGGAAGTACGCGGAGCTGATCGCCAGTGGGGCCGGCTGGAGCACCGTCGCCCGGTCCGTTCACCGCTCGGGTCAAGTTGCGTCGCTGACGGCGCTTTCCCTGCATCACGAGGGGCGGGACCTGATCTACGCCCGCAGCACCGAGGGCAAGAGCGAGCTCGACGGTCAGTTGCTTTTCGATCTCGACGGACCTGACGACGCCGAGCTGGAGGATCTTTTCGCGCTGGCCGAGACGGCTGAAGCACATGGCGACTTCTTAGAGGCCGCGGCCTTTTACCAGCGGTACCTCGCGATGGACCGCACGGACTCGGTCGCCGCCTTCAACCGTGCGAACTGCCTCAAGGCGGCGGGGCACGAATTGGAGGCAGCGCATGACTACGCGCGCGCGATCAAACTCGATCCGTCCTTCGTTGAAGCCTGGTTCAATCTCGCCGGGCTTATGAGCGAGCGGGGTCGGGTCGACGCCGCGCGCAGGCATCTGAAGAAGGCGATCGAACTCGATGTCGACTATGCCGATGCCGTGTACAATCTGGCGAAACTCGAATTCGATGCCGGCGACCTCGGTGAGGCGAGACGCTGGTGGAGCCGTTATCTCGAACTCGATAGCGAATCTGAATGGGCGCGAACGGCTGAGCGCGGCATGCAGTATGTCGATCTCCATAGCCGTCCGAGAACTGCGGGCTGACATGCGCGAAACCTTTCTGTTTGACGGGCCTGAGAACGCCGCCGTCACCATTCTGCTCGCGCACGGTGCGGGGGCGCCGATGGACTCGGCCTCGATGAACGCGACCGCCAAGGCGCTCGCTGCGAGCGGATTGCGCGTCGCCCGATTCGAGTTCGGCTATATGGCGGCGCGGCGAACGTCGGAGGGGCGAAAGCCGCCACCGCGTGCTGAAAAACTCAATCCGGAATATCTGGCCGCCATCGCTGATCTCGGCGTCGAAGGTCCGCTGATTATCGGCGGAAAGTCGATGGGTGGGCGGGTGGCCAGCATGGTTGCCGACGATCTCCACGCGGCCGGAAAGATCGCCGGGCTGCTTTGCCTCGGTTACCCCTTCCATCCACCGGCAAAGCCAGAACAGTTGCGGACGAAACATCTCGCTGATTTGAAGACGCCGACATTGATCTGCCAGGGGACGCGCGACGAATTCGGCACGCGGGGGGAGGTTGAGGGGTATCGTCTTTCAGACGCGATCGAAGTGCTGTGGCTCGAAGACGGAGACCACGATCTCAAGCCGCGCAAGAGCATCTCCGGCTTTTCCACCGCCGGCCATCTGAAGACGGTCGCCGAAGCGGTCTCCGCCTGGGCCGCCCGGCTGACGCCCTGATCGTGGTGCCGATATGAAGATCGCCACCTTCAATATCAACGGCATCGTCGGGCGACTGGAAAACCTGATTGCCTGGCTAAGGCAGGCGAAGCCGGATATCGTCTGTCTGCAGGAACTGAAGGCGACCGATGGCCAGTTTCCGCGGCAGGCGATAGAGGCCGCCGGCTATGGTGCCGTCTGGAAGGGCCAAACGGCCTGGAATGGGGTCGCCATACTTGCCCGGGACGCCGAGCCGGTGCTCACCCGCGTCGGGCTCGACGGCGACCCGGCGGACAAGCAGAGCCGTTACATCGAAGCGGCGGTGAGCGGCATCCTGGTTGCGTGCCTCTATGCACCGAACGGCAACCCGCAACCGGGGCCGAAATTCACCTACAAGCTGGCCTGGCACGATCGGCTAATTCGCCACGCGTCCGATCTTTACGGCGCCGATCTGCCGGTCGTGCTTGCGGGCGACTACAATGTCGTGCCGGAAGCGCGCGACATCTATCCGACACGCTCCTACGACGACAACGCGTTGGTCCAGCCGGAAAGCCGCGCCGCCTTCCGCAAGTTGGTCGACCAGGGATGGCTCGATGCTTTGCGTCGGCTTCATCCGCAGGAGCAACTGTTCACCTTCTGGGACTATCGCCGAAACCGATGGCAACGGGACGCCGGACTCCGGCTCGATCACATCCTGGTTAGCCGCAAACTTTCAGGCCAGTTGACCGGCGCCGGTATCGATCGGGAGGTGCGCGGCAGGGAAGGGGCGAGCGATCACGCGCCCGTGTGGGTTACCCTGCGTGACTGAGAGCATTGCCACCGAGTTGGCGAAAAGGTGTCACTACACTCCGGCAATGATACTGTTTCGCACCGTTTGCTCCTAACCGTTCCGCCACTCGGGTTCTATGCCGCGCGGCGATCGGATGTGGCAAAGCGCGAATGTCCGATACAATCAAACACCAGGGAGAAGCGTATGAAGCTCAGTGCACGCAACCGTCTCAAGGGCACGATTGTCGATGTGACCAAGGGGGCAACGACCGCCCATGTTCGTATCGACGTCGGCGGCTCGATCGTCACCGCATCGATCACCAACGAATCGGTCGATGAATTGCAACTGAAGGTCGGCGGCGAAGCCTACGCAGTCATCAAGGCCTCGGACGTCATGGTCGCGGTTGACTGATACTGAAGCCGCCGCTCGAAGGAAGGAAGGGGGCGCTTTTGTCGCGGCGCCCTCCGTTTGCTCGTTTTAGGCGGCAGGCCTCAGGCCTTCTGGCAAGGATGCACGCCTTTGCTGTCCGTCTCGAAATCGCCCCGCTGCGGCGGCGCGATCGGCTTGAACAGGGTGCGATCGGGTTTGAGGTCGATCAGCGGGGTGCCGTCCAGGCAGTCGAGACCGCGCACAAGAAGCGTTGCGCCTTCGACGGCCTCGAGTTTCACGATCGAGGTGCCGATCGGGTTCGGCCGCACGGGCGAGCGAAGCGAAAACGTCCCATGCACCTCGCCGTTGCTGGCGGGGCTTTGCAGGACCAGGTCGCGGCTTGAGCGGTCGAGCCAGTAGAGCACTTCCAGCCGCTCGAACGCGCCGACCCCCGTCAAAGCCAGAACCCAGGGTTCGAAAATCTCGATGCGGCAGATCGGGCCATCATGGCGACCCTGGCGTGGCGTCTCCATGCGCGAAGTCCATGGCGTCGAGATGCGTCCGATGAAGACGAGCCCGGCGTCGCTCGCCTCCGGCGGATCAACGACTACCTCGTTCCTGCGGATTTCGTTTTCACGGACCATAGCGAGTTCCTTTCTCGGGAGTGGGGGCAGCGAGCCGCGGCGCACAGAGGCGGGCCGGGCTGCCTTCGATCGAGCCGATCACCACGTCGATGTTGTAGAGTTGATTGAGCGCCGCCGGCGTCAGCACGTCATCGGGCGGGCCGATCGCAGCGATCGTCGAGGCATGGAGGAGCGCAACACGGTCGGCGACCAGGAATGCGTGATCCGGGTTGTGCGTCGACAGAACGACCGAGAGCCCGGATGCTGCCAACGCCCGTATATGCGAAAGCACCCGCATCTGGTTGCCGTAGTCGAGATTGGCCGTCGGTTCGTCCATGATCAGGATGGTCGGTTCCTGTGCCAGTGCCCGGGCAATCAGCACGATCTGGCGCTCGCCACCGCTGATCTCGGTATAGGGTCGCTCAGCGATGTGAGCCATGCCGAGCCCCCGCAGCGCCGACAGGGCAATGTCGCGATCCCGCGCGCCGGGCGAGGAGAACGGCTGAAGGTGAGGGGCACGTCCCATCAGCACCACGTCGAGCGCCGTGAACGGGAAAAGTGCCGCATGTGCCTGCGGGACATAGGCGATGCGCCTGGCACGCTCGCGCCGCGGCCAGGTGGAGAGCGGCTTTGCATCCAGAAGGACATTGCCCGTTCTCACTGGAAGAAGCCCCAGTATGGTCTTGAAAAATGTCGTCTTTCCGGCGCCGTTGGGGCCAAGCAGGGCCAGGACCTCGCCTGTTTCGAGCGACAGGGAGATGTTGGTGCCGACCTGCCGCCCGCGGTAGCCAAAGGTGAGATTTCTGATGTCGAGCGTCATTGCCAGGCCCTCCGGCCCGAGGCGAGCAGCCACAGAAAGAATGGTGCGCCAACTGCGGCCGTCAGAATACCGAGCGGCACTTCGATGAGCGCGATGCTGCGCGCGAGCATATCGACGACAAGCAGGTAGGCGCCACCCGATATCATCGAGGCCGGCAGAAGGCGACGGAAGTCCGGGCCGACGAGCATGCGCGCGATGTGGGGAATGACAAGTCCGATCCAGCCGATGACACCGCTGACCGAGACCGCTGCCGCCGTCACCAGCGTTGCGCCACCGATCAGGGCTGCGCGGGTGAGACGCGTGTCGATACCCAGTGTCTGGGCCTCCTCGTCTCCGAGCGTCATCAGGTTCATGCGCCAGCGCAGCAAGACCAGTGGCACCAGGCCGGCGCAAAGAGCGGGAAGGATCGAGACGACGTCGAGGCGGGTGACCGCCGTCAGGCTGCCAAGCAGCCAGTAGGTGATGGCCGGCAACTGATCGTAGGGGTCGGCGAGGATCTTGATCAGCGAGATGCCGGCGCCGACGAGCGCGCCGATCGCAAGGCCCGCCAGAACCAGGGTCAGGGCCGGATCGCGGCCACGGATCGCGACGCCGATAGCGTAGACTGCAGCGACGGCAAGCAGTCCGCCGGCGAAACTCATCGCCTGGATCACAAGCACGGGCAGTGAAAGAAAGATGCCGATGACGGCGCCGAGGCTGGCGCCGCCGGAAACGCCGAGGATATCGGGCGAAACGAGGGGGTTGCGAAAGAGTCCCTGATAGGTGGCGCCGGCAGCAGCCAAGGCGGCACCGATCAGAATTGCCCCGATGACGCGCGGCAACCGCACGTTCCACAGAACCGTCGACAGTACCGGGTCGCCGGCTTCTCCCGAAATGGCGGCGCGCAAAGCGCGGAAAATTTCGGCCGGGCCCGCATACTTGCCAACCGTCATCGAGACGGCTGCCAGGAGCAGGAGAGCTTCGAAGGCCAGCCATAGACCCTTGCCGCTTGTGCCCGCTGTCACTGCCGCAGTCTCTTCGCGCCGGTTCATTTCGCTGCGGGCATGGCCCCCTTCAGGAGCGTCGCGATCTGCTTATCTGTCAGGTCTACCTGATAAAAGAGCTTGTAGAAATTGCGGGTCTCGGCGGTGAGGTCGCTGGTCCCATTTTCCGGATAGAACAGTTGCTGCAGCCAGGCGACGCCGATCAGGCGATTGATTGCCGGCGGCGAATCGAACCAACCATAGGGCAGTCCCGGTGCGGTGAACACGCGGCCGTCCTTCACAGCCTTCACATCGGCCCAAAGCGGGTTCTTCTTTACCGATGACGCGAACTTGCCGCTGGCCGCGATGACCACGTCCGGGTTCCAGGACAGGATCTGTTCGAGCGAGACCTCGGTCAGGCCGCCCTTGCCGGCGGCGGCTGCAACATTTTCCGCACCAACGGCCTTCAGGATTTCGACGTTGATCGAACCGGACAGCCCGGTCTCCAGGCCCTCCGGGCCGCGGCCGTAGTAGACGCGCGGTCTCTGATCAGCCGGGATTTTGGCAAGGCTGTCGTTCAGATCCTTCACTTTTTGATCGGCATAGGTCGCCAGCGTCTCGGCACGCTCGCTGACCCCAAGCAGAGCGCCGACGTCGCGCAGCGTCTTGCCGCTATCAGCAAAACTGCCGTCGATCAGCACATAGGGGATGCCGGTCTGGGCCTGCACCTTGTCGGCGAGCGAACGGTACGTATCGTTGACCGTGCCGACATCGAGAATGATATCCGGCTTGGCGGCAAGCACCGCTTCGACATTGGCGCTGCCACCTTTGCCGGTCAGTTGGCCAAAGGTCGGAAGATCCCGCACCGAGGGCATCAGATACGCCTTTTGCTCGTCCGACGGTTCGCGCACCCAGCCGGCGAGCTTGTCCGGCGCCAGCACATAGGTCAGCACCGAAGCCGGGGGACCGGCGGCAAGCACACGGGTGATCGTGTCGGGTACGTCGACCTTTCGGCCGGCAGCATCGGTGATAGTCCGCGCCTCTGCACCAACGGACACAAGGCCAAGCAGGAAGGAGAAAAGGACGGCAATAGATTTCGACATACGGGCCTACACAAGCGAGAGGGATCGGTCGCGGCGCACTATGGCACGGCGTTATATCCGATGGAATATATTGACGAAAATTATCGCCGCCGTAGCAGCCGTGGTCCCGGGTGGAAGCTTCTCGGATGATCGCGGCCCTCGCACATGCATCTGCAGCCACGCCTGAGAGCTCCCACCAGCAGTCCTGATGCACTGAGATACAGATCGCCCCCTGTCGGGACACATACGCGATACCTCGCCGTGGTCCTCTGCCGCGCATGTGAAGCGTGATCAAGGCCGCCAAGCCCAGGGCCGCCAAGCCTCGATCCAGTGTGGAGGGACGATGATGTTCCTGTTTGTAGTTGCCTATCTTGCCGGCGTGCTGACGATCGTCAGTCCCTGCATCCTGCCGGTCCTGCCCTTCGTGTTTGCCCGCGCCGGTCAGCCATTTTCGACCAGCATCCTGCCGATGCTGCTCGCCAAGATCGTGACCTTTGCCGGTGTCGCCTCCCTGGCCGCGCTCGGCGGCAATTGGGTGGTGCAGGCCAACATCCTTGGCCGCTATGCGGCGATCGCGCTCTTGGCGGTCTTCGGCCTCACCCTGTTGTCGACCCGCGCCGCCACCTTCGTCACCGGCCCGCTCGTGGCGCTCGGCAACCGACTTTCCAATAGGGCCGCCACCGGGGAGAAGGGAAGCGTCGGTGGCGCCATTCTGCTTGGGGTGGCGACCGGATTGCTCTGGGCGCCGTGCGCCGGGCCGGTACTCGGGCTAGTCCTGACCGGGGCGGCGCTGAACGGTGCGAATGTCCAGACAACATTGCTTTTGACGGCCTATGCGGCAGGTGCTGCGACATCGCTCGCACTCGCCGTCCTTGCCGGTGCGCGGGTGTTTACCGCGATGAAAGGCTTCCTCGGCATCGGTGACCGCATTCGCCAGGGGCTGGGGGTGGCAGTGCTTGCCGGCGTCGCTGCCATAGCCCTGGGACTTGATACTGGGCTGCTGGCGCGCCTGTCTTATGCGAGCACGGCTGGCTTCGAGCAGTCCATCCTCGAGCGCTTTCGCAGCAGCGCGCAGAATGACGTCACTGTCGCCAGCAACAGCAAGGCGATTGCCGCAAAGGATAAGCCGCAGGCGGGCTACCGCAGCGATCTTCCGGTGGAGGGCGCCTTTCCGTCGCTCGCCGGCGCCGTGCAGTGGCTGAACTCGAAGCCGCTGATGCCAGCCGAGCTTCGCGGCAAGGTCGTGCTTGTCGATTTCTGGACCTATTCCTGCATCAACTGCATCCGTACCATCCCCTATGTCCGGACGTGGGCGGAGAAGTACCGAGACCAGGGCCTCGTCGTCATCGGGGTTCACGCGCCGGAGTTCGCCTTCGAAAAGAAGATCGAGAATGTCGAGCAGGCGATCCGTGATTTCCAGATCACCTATCCGGTGGCGATAGACAACGATTTTGCCATCTGGCGGGCATTCTCCAACAACTACTGGCCTGCCCACTACTTCATCGATGCCGAAGGGCAGATCCGCTACACGCATTTTGGCGAGGGTGACTACGAGGGCTCCGAGCGTGTAATCCAGGACCTTCTGGCCGAAGCGGCCGGCAAGAAGAAGGCCGAGGGCGACCTGGTCAAGCCACATGCGCGGGGCGCCGAAGTCTCGCCCGATCTGGCGCGGCTCGGCTCCGGCGAGACCTATGTCGGCTATGCACGGGCCGAGAACTTCGTTTCGCCGGAAGGGGTCTCGGCCGACAACGCCCAACGCTACACCGTGGACACTCCGCGCCTGAACGAATGGGGGCTCAGCGGCAATTGGACGGTCGGCGCCGAACAGGCACGGCTCAACGAGGCTGGTGGCGGTATCACCTACCGGTTTCGCGCGCGCGACCTGCACCTGGTCCTCGGTCCCCGCGCCGACGGCAAACCCGTACCGTTTCAGGTGACGGTGGATGGGGTTCCTCCCGGGAATGACCATGGCTCGGATATCGATGCGACGGGCAACGGCGTCGTGAAGGAGACCCGCCTCTACCAACTCGTCCGCCAGTCCGGCGAGGCGCGTGAACGGACGTTTGAAATCCGTTTCCTGGAGCCAGGCGCGGAAGCGTTCGTTTTCACCTTCGGATGATCCGGGCAGACCGGCGATGGCCTCATTTCGCACGCCCGATCGTCCGTTCGTACATGCCGTTACAAATTCGGGGCCGCCCGAACACAACAGCGATACGTCTGAGCCGGACATTGTCGGCCAGATCAGTTGGGCCCAGTGCCCGACGAAAAAAGGAGCAGACCATGCGTAACGTCATTGCAGCCTTCGCCATTGCCGCGCTCGCGGCAGCGCCATGTGCCTGGGGCAGCGACCCCGGGGAGCCCGGACTGCTCGCGGCGATCTTTGCCGGTTCAACGTCTGACGTGGCGAACAACGATGCTTCACCGGCGTTGGACACAGCTTTCCCGGATGAGGTTCTGCACACGGAGACAGCGGACGCGTTCTCTCACTAGAGGCACATTCCTGGCACGATCGATGGCCTAAAGTGCCGGAATTACGACATTTGAGACATGGTCAACCCGTCCTATTATCGAGGCTCCAACCCAAGACAAAGGAGCTTGAAATGAGCAAGAGTTCAAAAGGTACGGCACTGATCACCGGCGCGTCCTCCGGCATTGGAGCGATTTACGCCGATCGTCTTGCGCACAGGGGATACGACCTGATCCTCGTTGCCCGCAATCGCGGACGCCTGGATGACCTCGCACGCCGGCTCGCCGATGAAACCGGTCGCGCAATCGAGGTCGTTGCCGCCGACCTCGGCGACAAGAACGACCTGAAGCGCGTCGAGGCGCTGCTTCGAGACGACGCAAGCATCACGGTGCTGATCAACAATGCCGGTGTCGGCGCGACGGCGCCGCTTTTGTCTTCCGATGTCGACAAGATGGAGGAGATGATCACCCTCAATGTCAGCGCGCTGACGCGGCTGACCTATGCCGCCGCTCCCGGATTTGTCGCGCGCGGTGCTGGCACGATCATCAACATCGCATCGATCGTCGGTGTGGCGCCGGAACTGCTGAACGGCGTCTACGGCGGGACGAAGGCCTTCGTGGTTGCGTTGACCCTGTCGCTGCAGAAGGAACTGGCGGACAAGAACATCCGCATCCAGGCCGTCTTGCCGGGGGCAACAGCCACGGACTTCTGGGCCATCGCGGGGACGCCGATCGAGCACGTGCCGAGCGAGATCGTCATGCGGGCCGATGACATGGTCGATGCGGCCCTTTCCGGTCTCGACCAAGGCGAACTCATCACCATTCCCGCACTTGCCGATGCCGGTGATTGGGCTGCCTACGAGGCGGCGCGCCAGAAGCTGATGCCCAATCTTTCCAAAAGTGTACCTGCCGCTCGCTACAACGTCGGGGGATAGCCCCCGATATTCGTCCCAACCGGAACAACAGCGGCGTTGTCTCAGGCAACGCCCTTCCGATCGAACCAGGAGAATGATGATGTCCAGTCGCCATTTGCCAACTGCCCATAGCCGTCGCTTGGCCGCCATTGCGCTGTCAGGGGCGATCGCCATCCTGCTTCCGCCGCTCGCCCATGCAGCGAGTGCGTCTTCGGCGGGCGGTGTTCAGGTGGCCACGGCCGCAAAGACCGCGGCCGATGAATCCGTTCGTCCCTTCCAGTTCCATGCGAGCGACGAAGAACTTGCGGACCTGAAAGAACGGATAGAGGCGACGAGATGGCCAAGCGAAGAACTGGTGAAGGACGGCACGCAAGGCGTGCAACGCGCCACGATGCAGCGGCTCGCCGACTATTGGGCGACCAAGTACGACTGGCGGAGGGTTGAAAACAAGCTCAATGCCCTGCCGCAGTTCGTGACCAATATCGACGGCGTCGACATCCATTTCATTCACGTGCGCTCCAGGCACAAGAACGCGATGCCTGTCCTCGTCACCCACGGGTGGCCCGGCTCGATCATCGAGCAGCTGAAGATCATCGATCCGTTGACCAATCCGACCGCGCACGGCGGCACCGAAGCGGACGCCTTCGACATCGTTATCCCGTCCTTGCCAGGCTACGGCTTTTCCGGAAAACCCGGCGAGCTCGGTTGGGATCCCGTACGGGTCGCTCGTGCCTGGGCGGTGCTGATGCAGCGGTTGGGCTATAGCCACTACGTTGCGCAGGGCGGCGACTGGGGCGACGCCGTCACCGAGCAATTGGCACTGCAGCGGCCGGCCGGGCTGTTGGGCATCCATACCAACATGCCGGCGACCGTCCCGCCTGCGATCCAGAAGGCTCTCGACGCCGGCGAACCCGCGCCGGCCAATCTTTCGGCCGACGAGCGCCGTGCCTATGGCCAGCTCGATTTCTTCTACAGGAACGGGCTCTCCTACGCCCAGGAGATGAGCAAGCGACCGCAGACGCTCTACGGTATCGAGGATTCGCCGATCGGCCTTGCCAGCTGGATGCTCGATCACGACGCGCGCAGCTACGAACTGATCGCCCGCGTCTTCGACGGACAGGCGGAAGGTCTGACCCGCGACGACGTGCTCGACAACATCACGCTTTACTGGCTGACAAAGACGGCGGTCTCATCGGCGCGCCTCTACTGGGAAAACAAGCTTGCCTTCTTCGCGCCGAAAGGCGTGCAGATACCGGTTGCCGTCAGCGCGTTTCCGGATGAACTTTACCAGGCGCCCCGCTCCTGGGCGGAAAAGGCGTTCCCGAAGCTGATTTACTACAATCGTCTCGCCAAGGGCGGGCATTTTGCAGCGTGGGAGCAACCGGATGCCCTGGTCGATGAATTGAGGGCCTCGTTCAAGTCACTGCGTCAACCGAGCTGAAGGGGACGGGCGTGCGGGTGCACGCCCATCCCGACCAACAAAGGAGAATTGACATGACAGGTAGCGACAAGACAGTCGATCTGAAGTTCGAGGTCGCGCTCATCCCCGTTTCGAACGTCGATCGCGCCAAGGCTTTCTATGGCGGCCTCGGCTGGCGGCTCGATGCCGATTTTCCGGTCGGCGATACGTTCCGGGTTGTCCAGTTCACGCCACCGGGCTCGCCCGCTTCGATCCATTTCGGCACCGGGCTGACGTCGGCAGCACCCGGATCGGCGAGCGGGCTCTACCTGGTGGTCTCGGATATCGAGGCGGCGCGTGCTCAGCTCATCGAGCGCGGCGCCCAGGTGAGCGCCGTCTTCCATCGCGAAGGCCCGGGACAGCCGGCGGTCACAGGGCGTGATCCCGCGCGGCGCAGCTATCGTTCCTACGCCACTTTCAGCGATCCGGACGGCAACGGCTGGCTCCTGCAGGAGGTGACCGAGCGGTTGCCCGGTCGCGTCGATGCAGATGTCACGGACTTTGCGTCGGTCGCCGATCTTGCCGCCGCCCTGCGCCGCGCGGCGGCCGCGCATGGCGAGCACGAGAAACGCAACGGCGGTGAGCACGACCACAACTGGCCGGACTGGTATGCGGCCTACATGGTCGCCGAGCATGGCGGAAAGCCCCTTCCTGAATGAGGGGGACTGAAACCGTCCGCATAGGCTTCATGGCGTAAATATGCTATAGGCGGCCATTTGAGACAGGGAGCGACGTGAGATGCACAGTATCGGCTATGTCGTCTTTCCGAAGTTCCAGTTGATGGGGTTTGCGGCGGTCACCGCATTCGAGATCGCCAACTTGACCCTTGGCGAGCAGGCCTACGACATAGCGTTGTTGTCGGAGACCGGCGGCGAGATAAAGTCGTCTGCCGGCTTCGGCGTGCTGACGAAGCCTTTCGACGATACCGTCTACGATACCGTGATGTTCGGGGCAGGGACGGAAATCGAGCCGGTAACGCCGGGGCTGGTCGCGTTCGCGCGGCACGCACTGGAGGTCTCGCGGCGGGTGGCAGCACCCTGCACCGGCGCGTTCATCCTGGCCGAGTCCGGGCTTCTCGATGGCCGGCGTGCCACGACCCACTGGGTCTTTGCGCGCCAGTTGCGCGAGCGCTTCCCGGCGATCAAGGTCGAGGAGGATCGCATCTTCATCGTTGATGGCAGCGTCTGGACCTCGGCCGGCATGACCGCCAGCATCGATCTGGCGCTCGCCATGATCGAGAAGGATCATGGCGAAGAGGTTGCGCGATCGGTCGCGCGCAAGCTCGTGGTCTACCACCGGCGCGCCGGTGGTCAGTCGCAGTTTTCTGCGCTGCTCGAACTGGACCCGAAATCCGACCGCATCCAGAGATCGGTCAACTATGCCAAGGCGAACCTGCGTAACCTGTTGTCCGTCGAGGAACTGGCGGATGCCGCCGGGTTGAGCGCACGTCAGTTCAGCCGCGCCTTCCGCTCGGAAACCGGCCAGTCGCCCGCCAAAGCGGTCGAACATCTGCGGGTGGAGGCTGCGCGCATGCTGATGGAGCAGGGCCGCCACTCGATGGACGTGATTGCCGAGGAGACCGGCTTTGCCGACAGCGATCGCATGCGGCGGGCTTTCCTGCGCACCCTCGGGCAACCGCCGCAGACGATCCGCCGCAATGCCCGCGAAGGCGTCGCCTGAACCTGACGCACCGGAAGCGCAGGCGCGACGGCGATTGTATCGACGTGTATCCGCGCGGCGTTTGTCTACACATGCTTTCAATTCGAGCCGCCGGGAACACTGCCCGGATACATGCGCGCGGCATTGGTGATGACAGGTCACTTCAGCGGAGACAATCAATGTCGGACGAAATCAATCACCCGCGCCGCAAGTTTATCGGTGCGCTTGCCTTGTCGCTTGCCGCCACGCAGTTCGGCGCGGCTGGCGTTGCTCGCGCCCAGTCAGGCGGCGGCCAGGCCCCCCGTCTGTCCGCAACCACTCCAGGTACGAACAAGACCTTCGCATCGATCAAGCAGATCGATGCCGGCGTACTGAACGTCGGCTATGCGGAACTTGGCGAACCCAATGCCCCGGTGGTTATCCTCCTGCATGGCTGGCCCTATGACATCCACACCTATGTCGATGTCGCTCCGTTGCTTGCAAATGCAGGCTATCGCGTCATCGTGCCGTACCTGCGTGGCTACGGCAGCACCCGTTTCCTCTCGGCAGAGACGCGGCGCAACGGCCAACAGGCGGTGATCGCCACTGATATCATTGCGCTGATGGACGCGCTTGATATCGACAAGGCCGTTATCGGTGGCTGCGATTGGGGGGCGAGGACGGCAAACATTATCGCTGCGCTGTGGCCGGAACGATGCAAGGCCATGGTATCCGTCAGCGGCTACCTGATCGGCAGCCGCGAGGTCAACCGGAAGCCGCTCGCGCCACAGGCAGAGCTTGCCTGGTGGTACCAGTTCTATTTCACGACCGATCGCGGCTATGCGGGCTATCAGGAAAACCGCAAGGAGTTTGCGCGGTTGATCTGGAAGCTTGCGTCGCCCAAGTGGAACTTCGACGATGCCACTTTCGACGCGAGTGCGGCAGCACTGGACAATCCAGATCATGTCGACATCTCGATCCACAATTACCGTTGGCGGCTGAGCCTTGCCGAGGGCGAAGCGAAGTACGACGATCTCGAGGAGCGCCTTGCTCGGTTCCCGACGATCACCGTGCCGACCATCACGCTGGAGGGCGATGCCAACGGCGCCCCGCATCCAGATCCCGCAGCCTACGCCAAGCGCTTTTCCGGCCGATACGAGCACCGGCTGATCACCGGCGGCATCGGCCACAACTTGCCGCAGGAGGCGCCCCTGGCTTTTGCGGAGGCCATTGTCGACGTCGATCGTTTCTAGGCGTCTAAAGTAATTAAATTCAATATGCTAAAGCACTTTGTTAGTGTTTTGAATTAGAAATCCGGTTTCAGTCCTCTGGGATTCTGACAGCGCAGGATTGGGTTATCCGATCCTGCGCTTCACCGTGTCAGCAGACAGCCAATCTTGTCGGCAGTCGAGGTATGTGAGCGGCGATCCGCCGAACAATGCGGGGAGACGGTTCCCTTGTATCAGAGTGTATCGCCGTCTTCGGGCTTGTGAAGTTCCATACATTTCCAAGCCCCCCGCGAAACATGCCGGATACGTGGCGGGCGCCTTATTCCTCTCGACAGCAGCTCCGGGCAATCGGGCCCAACCTCAACGCCCTGTCGAAAGGAACACCACCATGACCGACACTGAAAAGGTATTGTACACCGGCAAGACCCACACGACCGGTGGCCGCGACGGCGCTTCGCGAAGCAATGATGGGCGTCTGGACATCAAGCTTTCTTCGCCGGGCAGCAGTCGCCCGGGGACCAACCCTGAGCAGCTCTTCGCCGCCGGCTGGTCGGCGTGCTTCATTGGCGCGATCGGTTTGGCGGCCGCACAGGATAAGGTCGCACTTCCAGCCGAGACGGCCGTCGACGCGGAAGTGGACCTGCGCAACCGCGATGGCGGATACTTCCTGCAGGCGCGCCTGAACGTCAGCTTGCCCGGGATAGACCGCGACGTGGCCGAGCGCCTGGTCGAGGCGGCTCATCAGACCTGCCCGTACTCCAAGGCGACCCGCGGTAACATCGACGTCACGATCAACATCGCCGGATAGCGGCGTGGTTCGAACGACCGGGACTTACAAATCGAAGCGGCGGCCATCTTGGCCGCCGCTCTTGTTTTAGTCTTCGGTCTTCAGCAGGAGATGAAGAAGCAACTATATCGATTTGTTACTAAACGATCTTTCTGACGTTTACGTCGTCAATCGCGGCGCGGAAGAATGACGAGTTCGCCAACGAGGCCACCGCCGTCGCGATTGCGCAGCGTCAGAGTGCCATTGATGGAAGCTGCGAGCTGTTGGGCAATCGCAAGCCCAAGGCCGGTTCCGCCGGTCTCGCGGTTGCGGGAGTCTTCCAGCCGGAAAAACGGTTTCAACACTGCTTCCAGCTGATCGTCGGGAATACCCGGCCCACGGTCGGCGACGACGATGACCACAGTGTCATCGGCAAGCCGTCGAGCCTCGATCTCGGCGCTGCCGCCGAACTTGAGGGCATTGTCGACGAGGTTGGTGAGAATGCGCCTTAAGGCCTGCGGCCGGGTCGTGATGGTACCGCCGCCAACGTCGCTGGTCGTCACGCGCTTGCCGGTGTCCTGATAGTCGTAGGCGAGGCTTTCGATGAACGAGGAAAGGTCGACGCGGGTCGGCTTTTCAACATTGCCGTGGGCGCTTCGCGCATAGGCGACGCCTTCCTTGACCAGGCTCTCGATCTGGCCGAGGTCCTGCATCAGCTTCTCCCGGTCGGCGAAATCGTCCGCCATTTCCGTCCGCAGTTTCATGCGGGTGATCGGTGTCTGCAGGTCATGGGAAATGGCGGCAAGGATCTGCACGCGTTCTTCCAGATACTGGGCGATGCGGTCGCGCATGGCGTTGAACGCCGTCGCCGCATAGGCGACCTCCGTCGGACCTGTTTCATTGAGCCGCGGCGTGTTGCGGTTGGGATCCAGCGTGTCGGCCGCCTCGGCCAGATTGACGAGCGGGCGCACCGCCTGTCGAACGGCGAACCAGCTGCAGAACAGAAGGAGTGCAAGCTGCGCTGCGAGCACGAAGGGCAGCCAGTCGGCCAAAGGCATGATGCCTTTCGGATAGACATCGATCGTCAGTGGCGAGCCGTCGCTCAAGGTCAGGTGCGCCTGCAGATGCCGTCGCGTGCCCGGGATCGTTTCAACCCTGACCGGACGGTCAAGGCCCGTGGCACGCTGGATCTTGGAGGCGAGCTCTTCGGCGGCGGGGTCGAGCGAGGGGCTGCCCGGAACGCCCGGGCCGAGAATGAATGAATAGTTGTCGCGGCCCAACCGGTCGAGCAATGCGCTGCGCTCGCCGACGGGCAGCCGATCGAGGACGGCGATCGACGTCGCGATATCATTTTCGAGCGTGTTGAACATAACCGACCGGGCGGCGGTGTAGCGCTCGAAAAACAAGACGCTGAACGACATCACATGTGCGATGGTGAGGCCGGCGAGCAGGATAACAAAGAGCCGCGCTCTCAGCGTGCGCGGCCACAGCCGAAAGACACTCTTGTCTGCAACAGCCGTCATTCGCGCGCCTCGACGATTTCGATCGGCACCGAAAAGACGTAGCCTTCGCTGCGCACGGTCTTGATGTAGATGGGCTCGCGGGCGTCGTCGCCGAGCCGTTGGCGAACGCGGCTGACGAGCAGGTCGATCGACCGGTCGAAGAGCTCCGCCTCGCGCCCTTGAGTGAGATTGAGCAACTGGTCGCGGTTGAGGACGCGCTGTGGGTGATCGATGAAGACCCGCAGCAGGCGGTACTCCGCACCGCTCAGCGCAATCACCGTGCCGTCTGCATCGATCAGGTGGCGCGCGGTGGTGTCGAGCTTCCAGGTGCCGAAGCGCAGCAGCTGTCCGGCTTCCGATACCTGCAGGTTTGGCGGCAGCATGCGCGAGCGCCTGAGCACCGCCTTGATGCGGGCAAGCAGCTCACGCGCGGAAAACGGCTTGGCCAGATAGTCGTCGGCGCCCATTTCGAGACCGAGGATACGGTCCATCTCGTCGGAGCGGGCCGTCAGCATGATGATCGGGATCGACTTGTGCTTGCCGGCGCGCAGTTCACGGCTGAGTACGAGCCCGTCGTCGCCCGGCATCATGACGTCGAGGACAATGAGGTCGACCGTGTTTCCCTCGAGAAAAGCGCGCATCTGCCGGCCGTCGGCGACCGTCGAGGTGCGCAGCCCGTTCTTCTTGAGGTAACTCGACACAAGTTCACGGATTTCACGGTCGTCATCGACGATCAAGACGTGGTCGATGTGTTCCATCACGCGATCTCCTCAGTTTCCGGTCGCCACCTGGGTCTGCCACGGATCATCACCGGGCAACTCCGCACACGCTCCATGAGCGCGCCGGATGTGTCGCCGATATGTTCACCACATCCAGACTTGCGCGGGCATGTATTTCAAGCCGGCCCGGATACATTTCGATACAATTTCGCAGGTTCTGAAAGCTGGATCGACGCGCTCCGCGCCTGACCGTGGAGCGGAAATCACGGAAACCCGCCGTCCTTACGGGCGGCGGGTCGTAGACTGGGATGTGTCTTGTCAGGCCTTTGCTTGAGCGGCGCGGTGTGCGCGATACTCGACCGTAGGCAAACCGCCCCAGCCCCAATTGTCCAGGTCGACTTCCTCGATAACGACATAGGTCGATTCCAGCGGCTTGTTGAGCACGTCGAGCAGCACCTGGCTCACGCCCTTGATGATGGCGGCCTTTTCGTCCGATGTGACCGATGTGCGGTCGGGTGTAGAGCCTTCACGGGTCACCTGAACTGTGACGATCGGCATGGTCGTCTCCTCTGCAAACTGAGATATGGATGGCACCTAGGGGGTGCCGGCTCGTTGTCATAAGGAAGGGGCAGTCGGCGATTGACCGCAGCCGGCCCCCTTAAGGTTGTCGGTTACCAGCGACCGGCGTTCTGGCCGCCGTCGACATGCAGGATCTCGCCGGTCACGAAGCCCGCACTCTCCAGGTAGAGGACGGCATCGACGATGTCGCGGATCTCGCCCATGCGGCCGACCGGGTGCAGCGTGGAGAGAGCCGCATGTGTTTCCGGCGGATGCATCGGCGTCTTGATGATGCCCGGCGATACGGCGTTGACGCGCACGCCCGCTGTCGCGAACTCGATGGCAAGCGCCTGCGTTACGGAGTTCAGACCGCCCTTGGTGAGTGAAGCCAGTGCGGCCGGCACACCGGCGATCGGCTGGTTCACAAGGCTGGTGGTAATGCTGACGATATGGCCGGAGCCCTGCTTCAGCATCTCGGCGGCGGTGCGCTGAGTGATGTGGAAGAAGCCGGCGACGTTCACACCCAGATTGAGGTCATAGTCTTCCTGGGTGAATTCGACGAACGGCTTGGCGGTGAAGACGCCGGCGTTGTTGACCAAGGTGTCGATCCGGCCAAACCGTTCCAGACCTTGGCGAACGACCTTCTCGGCCGTCTCCGGATTTGCGATATCGCCGGCGACAGCGAGGATACCGGCGTCCGCGCTCTCCCGAATAGACCGGGAAGTGGCGACGACACGATAGTTGCGATCGCGGTAGGCCTGAACCAGGGCGGCGCCGATACCCTGCGATGCACCTGTGATGATGGCGACCTTCTGTTCATTGCTCATGGATCTGATCCTTTTCGATTGCAACGGGCGCTTGGTTTCGGCCCGTCCTACGCCCTCGGCGTTGGTGCAATCAGAATTAGATCCATTCGCGAATTGAGAGAATTGTCGCCGTTCGGTGGTCACCCCACCGTATCGCGGCATAATCAAAGGAGGGCGCGACTAGATCAGATCAAGGTCCTCCCTTGTCAGTCCTCGTCATTGCAATTTTTTGCCGCAATGCGCCGTCTTCGCGCTCCCGACCAACGAGCGATAACCTTCGTTCCCTTGAGCAAGCGTCTGTGCCCCGCCCGAACCTTCAGACGGCGAATATTCCAGGTGCTTGGCCAGTGCTTTCACCGCTCGCTCTCGCGTCCGAGACCTTGCCGTAGGCTCCCTACAATCCTTGGCATTTTTTCCCGTCGGCACATCACGGTATTTTTCCGATCCCGGGGCTCCGGCTCAATTCATCACTGTGCGTTCGACGAGTTTTTAGATGACGGCATTCCGTGCCCGCGTTGCTTCAAAAAAAAGCAGGATTGCTTTTTATAATTATTTAATGCAGATTTCCACTCGACGGCGCCGGAGGGTCACCGTTTCGATTTCTTGGGAGGAACGATCACATGCGAAACTTTTTGAAATTCGCCATCGGTTTGGCGGCGTTGGCGGGGGCTGCACTTCATACGGGCGCTTCGACCGCCGGTGATCTGGAACTCACGATCACGGCTCCGGCTGGTGCTGGCGGTGGCTGGGACTCGGCAGCACGATCGCTGCAGGAAGTCATGATGGCGACAGGCGAGGCGAGAAGCGTCCAGGTCGTCAACGTGCCCGGCGCTGGTGGCACGGTCGGCCTTGCCCAGTTCGTGGGTAGCGCTCAAGGCTCTTCCGACCAATTGTTTGTCGCCGGCATCACGCTCGTTGGCGCCAGCATCTCGAATGCCTCGCCTGTCGACCTGACTCAGGTGACGCCAATCGCCCGCTTGACCGGTGACCCGCTGGTGATCGTTGTGCCGAAGGACTCACCAATTCAGTCGATCAACGACCTGCTTGCTGCCATCAAAAAGGACGTTGCCACGAACATCTGGGTTGGCGGATCGGCCGGTGGTGCGGACCATATCCTGGCAGCCCTTGTGACCAAGGCAGCAGGCGCTGACCCGAGCAAGATCAACTACGTCGCATATTCAGGCGGCGGCGAGGCGCTTGCCGCTATGCTTGGTGGCCAGGCAACGGCTGGTGTCTCCGGCTATGGCGAATGGGAAGGCCAGATCAAGTCTGGTGATCTCAGGGCGCTTGCGATTTCCTATCCAGAACCGATCGAGGGCATCGAGGCAAAGCCGCTAAAGGCTCAGGGACTGGATATTGAGCTGGTGAACTGGCGTGGCATCTTCGCCGGTCCCAATGTCGAGGGCCAGGATCTAGAAGCGCTCAAGACCGCCGTCGACAACACGGTCAAGTCGCAGCAGTGGAAGGATCTGATCAAGGCTCGTGGATGGTCCGACTATTATGCGCCGGCCGACGAGTTCAAGAGCTTCATCGCGTCTGAAACCGACCGCGTCCGCACGATCCTGACATCGATCGGCCTCGCCAAATAACGACCGCCGGGTGGGAGGCTGAGCCCTCCCACGCCTGCCGAGAGAGTTCCCATGTTTGAGAAAATCATGAAGGCGCCGAACCGCCCGGCGCTCGTCATCGCCTTGGCCCTGTTCGCCATGGCGGCGGTCACCTACTGGGACGCCAGCCGCATGGCAGCACGTGCGACCTATGGGATGAACGCCAGCGCCGCCTCATATTTCGTCTGTCTTTTCTTCGCGGTGCTGGGGTTGGGACACGTTGTCAGCGCATTCCAGGCTGCCTCGATCGAAGTCGAAGACATCGACATGAAGGCGATCGGCTGGGTGGGGCTGGCCCTGGCAGGACTGATTGGCTCGATCTGGCTGGGAGCTGGGTTCATTCTCGGGTCGACGTTGCTCTTCGCCTTTACGGCGCGCGCTTTCGGTCGAAGGGCATTCCTGGTCGACCTGGTGATCGGCGCTCTCATGGGGCTGGTCATCTTCCTTCTCTTTAACAAACTCCTGAGCCTTGCTTTGCCGCAAGGGCCGCTGGAGCGGGTGCTGTTCTAGGAGGCCCCTGTGGACGCGATCAATTTCCTCATTCACGGCTTTGCCTTGGCAATCCAACCTTCCAACCTGATCTTCGCGGCGATTGGCGTGTTCATAGGCACTGCCGTCGGGGTGCTGCCCGGAATCGGACCTGCCTTGACCGTCGCGCTGCTGTTGCCCGTCACCTTCAAGCTCGATCCGGGCGGGTCGCTGATCATGTTCGCCGGGATCTACTACGGCGGCATGTATGGCGGTTCGACGACGGCGATCCTGCTGAACACGCCTGGAGAGAGCGCGGCTGTCGTCACGGCCCTCGAAGGCAACAAGATGGCGCGGGCAGGGCGCGGCGGTCCGGCTTTGGCGACCGCTGCGATCGGATCCTTCGTTGCGACGCTGATCGCGACCGTTGGCCTGGCCTTTGTCGCGCCGTTTCTCGTCAAGGTCGCCGTGAAATTCGCGCCCTGGGACTACTTCGGGCTGATGCTGATTGCCTTTGTCACCGTCTCGGCAACCTTCGGGTCGTCGCCGCTAAGAGGTCTGACCAGCCTTGCGTTCGGGCTCTGGCTCGGACTGATGGGGCTCGATCAACTGACGGGCCAGGCTCGCCTGACCTTTGGAGTGCCGCAGCTACTCGATGGCGTCGAGGTGACGACGCTTGCCGTTGGTCTCTTCGCGATTGGCGAAGCGCTCTATGTTGCCGGTCGTCATCTGTTCAAGCCCGAAAAGCCGATCCCGGTCAAAGGCTCGATCTGGATGACGAAAGAGGACTGGTCGCGGTCCTGGAAGCCATGGTTACGAGGCACGGCCGTCGGCTTTCCGATCGGTGCATTGCCCGCAGGTGGCGCAGAAATCCCGACGTTCTTGAGCTACACGATGGAGCGCAAGCTTAGCCGCAAGCCGGAGGAATTCGGTTCGGGCGCCATCGAGGGTGTCGCCGGGCCGGAAGCCGCCAACAATGCCTCTGCGGCCGGTACGCTGGTCCCGCTGCTCACGCTCGGCCTGCCGACGTCAGCCACGGCGGCTGTCATGCTCGCCGGTTTCCAGCAGTACAATATACAGCCGGGTCCGTTGTTATTCGCACAACATGCCGATCTGGTTTGGGGGCTGGTTGCCAGCCTTTTCATCGCCAATGTCATGCTGCTCGTCCTCAACCTGCCGCTTGTCGGTCTTTGGGTGAGGCTCCTGGCAATACCGTTGCCTTGGCTCTATGGGGGCATCCTGGTGTTTGCAGCCATGGGCACCATTGCGGCGAACCCGTCCGTAGTAGAACTGTTGCTGCTGGTCGGTTTTGGTATCGTCGGGTTCTTGATGCGTCGGTATGACTACCCGGTCGCTCCGGCTGTTGTGGGTCTCATCCTCGGGCCGCTTGCTGACAATGCGCTACGCCGTTCGCTGCAGATGAGCCTTGGCGATCCGATGGTCTTCCTGAAGCATCCAAGTTCAGCGATCATGATCGCAATCGCGACGATCGCCCTCATCCTTCCTTTCCTGTTCAAGGGACTGGCAAAATTCCGTCAGGACGAGGATTGAGGGTCGTGATGGTTTGCAATAGCGCCGTCTCATGCATAAATCGGCTTTCGTTCTCGACCCGAGACCAAACGACGCAACATGGCAAGACAAAGCGTATCCCCTCAGATCACCACGAACATCCTTGAGTTCGTAAAAACGAACCAGATGCGTGCTGGCGATCATCTGCCATGTCAGATGCTCGCCGACACCTTCCGGGTTTCCCGGGCGCCGGTGAATGCGGCGCTGAAGAAGCTCGAGCAAATGGGGATCGTGCGTGGCGAGCCCAATCGTGGATACTTTCTGAAGGTCGATGCGGCGAACGTTGACACGGTCAAGCCGGAAGCGACGCCCGAGGGCGAGGACGAAGATCCGCTTTACTTCCGCATTGCCGAAGATCGCCTGGCTGGAAAACTGCAAGAGCGGGTCAGTGAAAACGAGTTGATCCGTCTCTACGATGTCGCAAGAACAAGGCTTCTCAAGACGCTGCATCGAATTGCCGAAGAGGGCTGGGTGGAGCGGCTACCGGGTAATGGCTGGGCATTCCGGGAAACGCTAACGTCGCGGCGAAGCTACGAGGAAGGCTACGTGTTTCGTGCGGTAATCGAGCAGCAGGCAATGTTGCTGCCATCGTTCGTGGCCGATGAGGTCGCGTTCCAGAAGGCTCGCGCCGTCCAGACCGCGCTTGGCGAGGGCGGCTATGAAACCTGGTCTCGCGCCGAGATCTTCAAAGCGAACAATGATTTCCACGAGATGATCGTTGCGTGTTCGCAAAACGAGTTCTTCTTGGACTCGATCAAGAGGATCAACCGCCTGCGCCGGTTGATCGAGTATCGCATCACGATTGACCGTAGCCGTTTGCCGAGGCAGTCAGCGGAACATTTGCACATACTCGACTTGCTTGAAGCAGGCCGGCGAACAGAGGCGGCAGCGTTCCTCTACACCCACATCATGGGTGCTAGCCGGATCAAGGCTCCACAGGTCTAGACCGTTTGGTCCTGGATCCCCCCACAAGGCTGGTTCTAGAGTGATCGGCTCGCCGATGGCCGATCTTTTCAAGCTTCGCAACGATTGCATTTTATAATTACAATATGTAATTTGTGCGCCGGTTAGACTTGTCTGTTTCGAGGGAGGAACGTCCATTGGCAGCGCTTGCAGATCTCAACGTCAATGGTGTTGCCTACACGATCGTCGACCTGCCGAAGGAGGCGGGGCAGGCGCTATGGCAGCTTCCCTACATTCATCGTGTCCTGCTGGAGAACGTGTTGCGCACCGGCGGTGGAGACGCAGCGAAGGCAAAGGCCGCGATCCTGGATTGGCTCAAGACCAGGACGAGCGAGGTCGAGATTCCGTTTCTGCCCAATCGTGTTCTGATGCACGACACCACCTGCGGTCCGGCGCTCGTTGACATCGCAGCCATGCGCTCGGCCCTAGCGGAGGCTGGTGTCGATCCTGCACGCCTTAACCCGGTCGTACCGGTCGATGTCTCGACCGACCATTCGGTGGGTGTCGACTTTTTCGGCCAGGCGGGCTCCTTGGAGCAGAACATGGCTCGTGAGTTCCAGCGTAATGCCGAGCGCTATCGCTTCATGAAGTGGGCGATGAATACGTTGAACGATTTCACGGTGCATCCGCCTGGAACCGGTATCATGCATACGCTCAATCTTGAGAGGCTCGCCACCATCGTGACCGGCAAGTCTGTCGGCGGCGTTAACTGGGCGATGCCGGATACACTGATCGGCACGGACAGCCATACGCCAATGATCAACGGCATCGGCGTTCTGGCCTGGGGGGTAGGCGGCCTTGAGGCGGAGAGCGTGATGTTCGGCATGCCGGTCACGCTAAAGGTGCCAGATATTGTCGGTGTGAAACTCACGGGTAAGCTGAACAGCGGTGTCCTTGCGACCGACCTTGCACTCACGGTCACCGAACAACTGCGAAAGATCGACCTGCAGGACCGCTATGTCGAGTTCTTCGGCGAGGGCGTTTCGTCGCTAACAGCGGGTGACCGGGCCGTCGTTGCCAACATGACGCCGGAGTTCGGCGGAAACAGCGGCTATTTCCCAATCGACGATCAGGCAATCCGATATCTCGAAATGACCGGGCGATCGACCGAGCAGCGTGCGTTGGTTGAAGCCTATGCGAAGCGCGTGGGTCTCTGGTTCGACCCGACCTCCGCTCCGCGCTACACGGATGTCGTCGAACTCGATCTTTCCACCGTCGAGGCTAGCCTCGCCGGACCAACGCGCCCACAGGATCGGCGCCCCGCCGGTGCAACGCGCCAAGCGATGGAGCCGCTTGTCGGCGTGGCAACGGGCGTCCTGCGCGCGGATCGACCGGAGCACGGGGTGGTCGCGATTGCCGCGATCACCAGCTGTACCAATACGTCCGATCCCCGTCTGGTCATCGCAGCTGGTCTCTTGGCCCGCAAAGCTCGAGCGCTCGGTCTGAAGCCGGCCGAGTGGGTCAAGACATCACTGGCGCCAGGATCGCCCACGGCAGAGCGCTACCTCAGCCGCGCCGGTCTGCTCGAAGATCTGGAAGCGGTCGGGTTTGGCATCGTCGGCTATGGCTGTACGACCTGCATTGGCAATTCGGGTCCGCTGACAGAGCCGATTTCTGCTGCGATGGATGAACGAGGCATCGTTCCGGTGGCCGTATTGTCAGGCAACCGGAACTTCCCGGGACGTGTCCATCCTCGGCTCGAAGCTGGTTTTCTTGCATCGCCGCCCCTTGTCGTTGCGTTCGCCCTTGCGGGAACCGTGTTGATCGACATCCTCAACGATCCGATCGCAACCACCTTTGACGGCAAGGAAATAACGCTCTCGATGTTATGGCCCAGTAGCGCCGAAATTGACGAGGCGGTGGCAAACGCATCGAGCGCAGACGACTTCAAGCCAGCCTATGACGATGCCGAAGCCAATGACGTATGGGCAAAGCTGGATGCACCGACGAGCGTAGTCTTTCCATGGGACGAGCATTCGACCTACATCCGCAGGCCGCCTTTCGCAGCTTTCAGTGAAGGTAATTCGCTCGGTCGCTACGAAGCGCACCCGCTAATCGTTCTCGGCGATGACATCACGACCGACCACATCTCTCCGGCTGGCGCTATCCCGGTTGGCGGGACAGCTGGGAGGTACCTTGTCGAACGAGGAGAAAGCCCTACGGACCTCAACGTGTTCTCATCCCGCCGCGGCAATTGGGAGGCAATGGTGCGCGGGCTGTTCACGAACAAGACGGTGCGCAACCAGCTTGGGAGAGCTGTGATTCCGGCGGGCTCGACCGTTCATGCCCCCTCTGGTGAGGTGTTGCCGCTCTGGGACGCGGCTCGTCGGTACCGTGAGGATGGCCAATCGGTCGTCATATTTGCAGGTGAACGCTATGGCATGGGTTCGTCGCGCGACTGGGCAGCAAAGGGCGTTTCGCTGCTTGGAGCGCGGGCTGTGCTCGCATTGAGTTTTGAACGCATCCACCGCACCAACCTGATTGGTATGGGCATCTTGCCTTTGCGGCTTCCGACGGGATTCGACCTCGATCGGTTGGCGCTCGAGCCAGGTGATGTCATTCGTGTCAGTGCAGAGGAAGACAGTCTTGCGCCGCGGTGTTCCGTGCCAGTGTCCGTCCGAAAGGCGGACGGACACAGTTTCGCTTTGGACGTAACGGCTGCCATCGAGACGTATGCCGAAATTCGGATACTTAGAGCTGGTGGCATCTTGCCGACGGTCCTGAACTTGCTAAGCAACGCAGCGCCAGGGGGCGGCACCCCTTCGGCGTAGCCTGCGCATCACCTACCCAGGGACTCAGGGGTCGCCAGTTCTGATCTAGTAAAGGCGTTCATGTGGCCTCTGCCAGGCTGCTTGGAGCCTGCCAGCGCTCCCCGGCTTGACCGTCGACAAACCGAGGAACGTGATTGCTTCGGGGCGGTCTATGCCGCGTCGAGCTTTTTCTCACAGCGCAGGAGCATACCATAGAGGTCGCGCGGCTCGTCGGGATCGGCGAGGAGATCGAGTTCTGCGAACATGCCGTACTCGGCAATCTGCTCCCGGACGTAGCGAAGGGCGGAGAAGTCCTCGATGGCGAAACCGACGCTGTCGAAGAGCGTGATCTGATCCGGGTTCTTGCGGCCTTCCGTCTCGCCGGTCATGACCTGCCAGAGTTCGATGACGGGGTGCCCGGCCGGCAACTGCTGGATTTCGCCTTCGATGCGCGTCTGCGGCGGGTATTCGACGAAGATGTCCGAGCGCAGCAGAATGTCCTTGCTGAGTTCCGTCTTGCCCGGGCAGTCGCCGCCAACCGCGTTGATATGGACGCCGGGACCGACATGGTTGTCGGAGAGGATCGTCGCGTACTGCTTGTCGGCGGTGACCGTGGTGATGATGTCCGCGCCCTCGACCGCCTCTTCGACCGACGCGCATTCCTCAATGGTGAAGCCGAGTCCTGCGAGGTTGCGCGCACATTTCCGGGTTGCGGATGCGTCGATATCGTAGAGGCGAAGCTTGTCGATGCCGAGCAGCGACTTGAAGGCGCGGGCCTGGAATTCGCTTTGTGCGCCGTTGCCGATGATGGCCATGGTGCGAGCGTTCGGCCGTGCCAGGTATTTTGCCGCGACCGCCGAGGTTGCGGCGGTGCGTAGCGCGGTAAGGATCGTCATTTCCGTGAGCAACATCGGATAGCCGTTGCCGACATCCGAGAGCACACCGAAGGCCGTCACGGTCTGGCGGCCGTCACGGGTGTTCTTCGGATGACCGTTCACATATTTGAAGCCATAGAGCGTTCCGTCGCTGGTCGGCATCAGCTCGATGACGCCTTCCTGCGAATGGGAAGCGACGCGCGGGGTCTTGTCGAAGACCGGCCAGCGACGGAAGTCTTCCTCGATGGTGGCCGCGAGTTCCGTCAGGAACCGGTCGATGCCAACCTTCAGAACCAGTTTCATCATGTGGTCGACGCTGACGAACGGAACCACGTTCAGTTTCGGATCAGTATTCATTTTCCCTCCAACCAAAGAACGATCGAAATCAGCCAGTAACAGTCGGGCGATCCATCACACGCTTGCCCATCAGGCTGGCGACGAGATCGACGAGCAGCCGTGCGGTCTTGCCGCGCTCGTCGAGGAACGGATTGAGTTCGACAATGTCGAGGCTGGCCACCAGCCCGCTGTCATGCAGCATTTCCATGATCAGGTGCGCCTCGCGGAAGGTTGCTCCTCCCGGGACCGTGGTGCCAACTGCTGGCGCGATGTCCGGCTCGAGGAAGTCGACATCGAAGCTGACATGCAGGAGGCCGTTTGCGGCCCGGACCCGTTCGATGAAGCTGCGGACGAGGACAGCCACGCCATGTTCATCGATTACGCGCATGTCGTGTACCGTGATGCCGGTCGTGCGAATGGCGGCCTTTTCGGCGGTGTCAACGCTGCGGATACCGATCATGCAGACGTTTTCTGCGGCAACGGGATGGGCGAGCGCAGGGAAAAAGCCATCGAAACCGGTCTGGCCGGTATAATACGCGACCGGCGTGCCGTGCAGGTTGCCGCTGACCGTCGTTTCGAGAGTATGGAAGTCGGTATGGGCGTCCAACCAGAGCACGAACAGCGGCCGCCCGAGTTCGGCGGCTCGGCGTGCGAGACCCGGAACGGTGCCCGCGGAGATGGCGTGGTCGCCGCCGAGGAAGATGGGCATGCCTGCATTGCTGTGTTCGTAGGCAGCAGCCGACAGCGCTTCGACCCAGGCGACCGTCTCGCCGAGGTGATGGACGGCCTTGTTCGGATGCGGCATCTCATCGAACGCGCGCGGGCCAATATTGCCCTTGTCCTTGACGGTATGGCCCAGTTCTTCCAGTGCGGTGCGGAGACCAGCGATGCGCAGGGCGCTCGGCCCCATCTCGCAGCCAAGCTGCCCCGCTCCGATTTGCAGCGGCGCGCCGATGAGCGTGCATTCCATAGTGTACTCCCGTTTGTTTTCATGATTCTAGGAGTCTTGGATGGCGGATTGAACATTGAATTTTGGCATATCGAGATGCTAGTTTGACCAGATTGATAACAACGGAATCCAAATTGGTATGGATGCTCTCGACCAGAAGATTGTGATGCTATTGCGCGGCAATGGGCGTCGGAGCGTCTCGGATCTCGCGCTCGAAACGGGTGCCTCGCGGGCGACCGTGCGGGCGCGCATCGAGCGGATGGAGCAAGATGGTACCATCCTCGGTTACACGGTGATGCTGCGCGCCGATGCGCTTGAAGATGTCGTTCGTGGGGTAATGATGGTTGAGATCGAGGGCCATGTGACCGATCGGGTGATCCGCACACTCGGCGGCTTTCCTGAAATCTCGCAGATTCACACGACGAACGGCCGCTGGGATCTGCTGGTGGAACTCAGCGCATCGAGCCTGACCAACTTCGATGCCGTGCTGCGCAAGATCCGTCTCGTGCCCGGCATTATGGGCAGCGAGACGAGCCTTCTTTTGTCCACGCCGCGGTCGACGAAGGCGAAGCTCTAACTTGACTCGCATCGAGCGGCGAGGTGCTGTTCGACAGGGTGTCCGGTGAGGTTGGTGCGACGAGCATCGGCGTCACGCTGCCGGTGATAACCATCGCGCGCTTTGCGGCCTTGAGGATTGCGACGACATTGTCGATGACGGCGGCGCGGTCGATGGCGTCCAGACCCCGACCGACTAGTATTCGGCGGGGGGTGACGATGATGTCGCGCGGGATTTCGACATGGACCGCACGCGCGGAAAGACGCAGCGGATGTGTTTCGTTCAGTGCAGGATCTGGCTGAGGAAGAGCTTGGTGCGCTCGTGCTGCGGATTGTCGAAGAACTCGGCCGGCGAGTTCTGCTCGACGATCTGGCCCTGGTCCATGAAGATCACGCGGTTGGCGACCTGACGGGCGAAGCCCATTTCGTGGGTCACGCACAGCATGGTC
>NZ_DASYHB010000103.1:0-54212 GCF_035999185.1 Ensifer sp.
TCACATTTCGTGCCTCAGCATTTACGGAGCCTTAAATCATCACGCCTATGATTAACGATGCCCGTAAACGAAAGGTTACCAGCGGTAGGCATTTGTTAATATCGCTGAAGATTTTTCGTTTCCGGCCCTGTTCGGGCCGGCATGCGGGCCAAATCAGTAACCGGGGTCTCGTTATCCACGGGAGTATTGCGTATGAAAGCACGTGAGAGCCTTGTCCGCCTGAAGGAATTTCAGGTCCGGGAGAAGCAGCGTCAGCTGAACCAGCTTCAGATGATGATGGCTGAGTTCGAACGAATGACCAAGGATCTGGAAAATCAGATTGTTTTCGAGGAGAAGAAGTCGGGTATCTCCGATCCCCAGCACTTCGCCTATCCCACCTTCGCCAAGGCCGCACGTCAAAGAGCCGATAATCTTCAGGTCTCCATTCGCGAACTGAAGATGCAGCAGGATGCTGCCGAACTCGCGCTCGAAGAAGTGCAGGCCGAGTACGCAAAGGCGGCGGCCCTCGAGGAGCGGGACACATCGACCCGCCTGCGGGCATAAGGTTACGGCGCCTGCGCCTCGATGGGGCGTGGTTGTTCGTAACGCCTTGATCTGACGAACGCTTTTTCCTGAGGTCGTTCCCGGCGTCAGGGATTTGGTCGTGGGTCAGGCGAAGAGCCCGTTTGGGAGCGGATGTTTCCGTCCTTGTCGGATCATGCGCATGGCATGACCCGATCCGGCACGATCGTGACAAAACCAAGAGACCCGCCCGATGCTTCGGCAATCGGGCGGGTCTTCTCGTTTTGGGATGCGGATCGGCTGTGTCGCTTCAGCGCAGTCTCACGCCTGGATGACGTCCTGCCATTCGGGATGCCGCAGGACCTGTGCTTTCATGAAGGGGCAGAGCGGGATGATCTTCCAGCCGCCCTTGCGGGCATCCTCGACCGCATGCTTGGCGAGTGCCTGGCCGACGCCCTTGCCACGAAGCGCATCGGGAACAAGGGTATGGTCGATGATGACCAGGTGCGGCGAGGTCCGCGAATAGGTCATTTCCCCGGTGTGGCCCTCGACGACAGCCGAGTAGCGTCCGTGCGATCCAGTTTCCTCGTGTGCGATTTCCATAACGACCTTCCTTGAAGTGCAGCGTCCATGCCCGAAAGCTAGCGCAAGTTGCCACAAATCGGAATCGGTTGATGCGCTGTCGTCGAAGGACAGACTGTTCGCGAAATTGCACCAAAGCGTCGTCGCTGCGAAAAGGGCACAAACATCAGGCAATTCAAGGCGCTACGCCGACCGCTGCGTGCCCGGCAGGACGCCGCGCTCAAGCAGCCAAAACGACGGCGGCGGCCCCGGGATCCCGGAGCCGCCGCTCGACCTATGGCCCTGCAATGGGCAAATCAGTGGCGATATTGCTGGATGCGGGTGGTGCGCAGGCCGGCGAGACCGTGGTCATTGATCGAGGACTGCCAGGAGAGAAACTCCTCGACGGTGAGGGTATAGCGTTCGCACGCCTCCTCAAGGCTCAATAGGCCACCGCGCACGGCGGCAACAACCTCTGCTTTCCTGCGGATCACCCAGCGCCGGGTATTGGCCGGCGGCAGATCCGCAATCGTCAGAGGGCTGCCATCGGGGCCGATGACATATTTTACGCGTGGTCGCATCATTTCGGTCATGGGACTCTCTACACAAACTCAAGACCATATGACCGTGACCTTAGCCTGCCACATTTAACATTTGCCTAAGCGTCAAGTAACAATTTGCTCATAATTTGAGACACTTCCGCAGGTCGCTTTGGACGTTGCCGCGCCCGTCAAATCTTAAGGGTATTCCGGCTGAACTTGTGGATTCTCTTGGGAATAGCCAGGATTCTCCCGGAATTGACATGGGAGCCATGCAAATACCACATTTCACTTTAACTAAAATTTTTGGTAACGAAGCGTCGAAATCAGGATGAGCGTTGTATGTGCGCTCCCGCATTCATTCTTGGTGCATCGTCATAGTTTTCACAACCGGGCGCGTTTCTTGCGCGAGCAGGCCGGTAAGGGCAGTTTTATTTCGTCTGCCGGGTGAAATTCATGCTCCAGATGACGCGGGGCGTTGTTTTTATTCTCTCGACCGGGCGCGGTGGCGCCGGGGGATGTGGATCGCAGATGAAGGAATCGCATGAAACAGCCTTGCTGCGCGAGGCTGAAACGGCGGACATGTTCTCGGACATCGACACGGCCGCCGTCCGCACCGAGTACGAACTTCTGCATCTGATGCGGCGGTTGATCGCACGCTATGGCTTCGGTCATTTCATGATTGCGCGCATGCCGCTCGCCGAGCAGCAGCGGTTCTCCGAGCGGCTGGTCTTGAGCAACTGGCCGTCCGAGCTTGTGCGGCAGTACGATGCCTGCGAAACCTTCCAGTCGAGCGTGCTTGTCGAAAAGATGCGCTTCACCAAGCTGCCGGTCACCGGTGGACCTGAGCTGCTGGATGCTGCGGCCAAGCCGGCCGGCGAGGCCATGGTCCATCGCCTGCTTGCCCATCCGGAAATGGCGCGCCACTTCGCCGTGCTCCTGCACACGAGCAACGGTGATCCCTTCGTTGCCATGTTGTCCGGTCGCCGCGATGCACCGGCCGGCGTTGAATGCGCCACGCTCTACCTGACGCTGGTGCAGCTTTTCGAGTGCCTGGAGCGTACGTTCGACACAGGCAATTCGGCGCGTGAAAGACTGTCGAGCCGCGAAGTCGAGTGTCTGCGCTGGGCGGCCGCCGGCAAGAGCAGTGACGAGATCGCCATCATCCTGGGCATCTCGACCTATACGGTCAGCAGCTACTTCAAGAGCGCGACCCGCAAGCTCGACGCCGTCAACCGCATGCAGGCGATTGCTCGCGCCATGCGGCTGAAACTGATCTGAACCGCGTCTAGCGGCTTAAGCAGCCGGTGTGCCGGCTTTTGGCGCCGGCCTTGCCGCCGGACGGACAAGTTTCTATATGTCGGCACGAGAACCTGCTGGGCCGAGATGCCTTGCGGCAGTGCATCGCATGAAGCGTGAAACAGGGCAGGCGCAAGGTTTGCCGCCCGAAGGCCGGAATGGATCCCGTGAACAGTCTCGATTTTGACCGCAAGCCCGAAGATACGCGTGTCGTCGTCGCCATGTCCGGCGGTGTCGACAGTTCTGTCGTCGCCGGCCTGCTCAAACGCGAGGGCTATGACGTTCTCGGTATCACGCTGCAGCTCTACGATCATGGTGCCGCCGTGCACCGCGCCGGCTCCTGCTGCGCCGGTCAGGACATCGATGATGCCCGTCGTGTCTGCGAAACACTCGGTATTCCGCATTACGTGCTCGACTACGAAGCGCGCTTCCGCGAAACGGTGATCAATCCGTTTGCCGAAAGCTATATTGCCGGCGAGACGCCGATCCCGTGCGTTGCCTGCAACCGGACGGTCAAGTTTGCCGACCTGCTTGCGACAGCCAAGGAGCTTGGCGCCGATGCGCTGGCGACCGGCCACTACATCCGCTCGCGCCCGAGCCCGAACCCGCGCTACGCCGGCCAGCGGGCGCTCTACCGTCCGACCGACGCCGAGCGCGACCAGAGCTACTTCCTGTTTGCCACCACGCAGGAGCAGATCGATTATCTGCGCTTTCCGCTCGGCGGCTACTCCAAGGCCGAGACGCGCAAGTTTGCCGAGGAGATGGGCCTCGTTGTCGCCCAGAAGGCCGACAGCCAGGACATCTGTTTCGTGCCGCAGGGCAAGTACAGCGACATCGTCGCCAAGCTGAAGCCGAATGCGGCACTTTCCGGCGAAATCGTCCATCTCGACGGACGCGTGCTCGGCACCCACGAAGGCATCCTGCACTTCACCATCGGTCAGCGCCGCGGCATCGGCATTGCCACCGGCGAGCCGCTCTATGTCGTTTACCTCGACGCGCGCTCGCGCCGGGTCATCGTCGGCCCCAAGGAGGCGCTCGAAACCCGCCGCGTTTATCTGCGCGACGTCAACTGGCTGGGCGACGAGGACGTCGAGACGGCGGCCGCACGCGGCTTCGACTGTTTCGCCAAGGTGCGCTCCACCCGCCAGCCGGCGCCCGCCGTGCTGGCGATGGACGACGAGGGCATCTATGTGGAACTCGCCGAAGGCGAAGCCGGCATCGCCCCCGGCCAGGCCTGTGCGCTCTATTCAGGCGTCGGCGAGGATGCGCGCGTCTATGGCGGCGGATTTATTCGCAAATCGGAGCGCGAAGCGAGCGCGGAAGCAGCCTTGAAGGCGCTGCTTTCGGCACCAGCGGCCGCGTGAAGCCCTTGATTTCCGGGCTGTTGTGAAAACTTCACATTTTCCCGGAGACTTGGGTTGACAGTGGGCGGAAGCGGGCCGTATAAGCCGCCCGTCCAGTCAAGACGGCTTCCCCTTCGAAGCCCTGACGCGGTACCCGGCGGAGTAGCTCAGTAGGTTAGAGCAGAGGAATCATAATCCTTGTGTCGGGGGTTCGAATCCCTCCTCCGCTACCACTTCTTTCTTTCAGTCCGAAAAAATAGATCACAAAAGTCCGCAAGACGCGGATGATCCGATGTGCCGTGTCTTGCCGGATCTGGGACTGTGAGGCGACGGCAACCGGCCTATCGCCCTCACGCCAGCATGTTTCATGCTTGAGCCCGACCTGACTCCGCTCTCCCTCAATGGTGCGTCGGCTTCAGAGGCAATGTCAGTGCCGGCCCGCTCTTGACCCCGAACTGTCTCCTGAACTGCCGCGAAGCGCTTCCGTCGAAAAGCGATTGCGGCAGAGGCGCGCCGATCGCCCATTTGTACTTGGCTTCGGGATCGCTGCTGAGCGCCTGATGCGTAATCGCGCTCAAGGGCAGCACATACTCCGGCTTGCGCAGGCCTCGCTCGGAATTGCCGAGCCATGTCAGCACGACCAGGATTTCGCCGCCGAGTTCGAGCGCATCGAGCGTCAACGGTTTTCCGCCGACGGATGCGCGGACCGCCTGTTCGTGGAACTTGAACGCGCTGAGCTTCAGTTCGTCTTGCGGATCCGTCATCTCTGGCCTTTCTGTATGGCGTGTTTCGCGCCGCTCTTGAGCGCCGATTCGATCAATCGGCGTTCCGTATCATAATCCATCGTCTAATCCAGTTCATGCGGATGCTATCGCCGCTAGCGGGAAGGCCGATGTCTTTGTAGGTTGATGCAACCTTGGGTCTATGCGTGATTTGTGGAGATGAGCAATGCGTGAGGCGTCCAGCGCCCGCCTCGGTCTGATGGCGGCAACCGTGATGGCGGGCGGCCTTGCCAGTATGCCGGCTGCCTCGAAAGGGCTGGGCGATCTCACCGGTGTGGCGATATTGACTGGCACGTGTAAGCGCTTGGTGGTTGCCGGCGAAGACATGACGGCGATATGCGGCGGTCGGTTGATCCAGTCGATCTACCGCACAGGCCGGACGGGATTTACTGTGAATATCGGTTCCCGAGGGGCTGTTACGTTCAGCGGCATCGAAGGCGAGAAGCCGGACGCCGACAGTCAGTTGCAGAGTGTCGACAAGGTCATCGTGAACCGTGGCACGGATGGTGGGCCGATCAGCTCGAAAGAGGTGACCGGTGGATGTTCCTACGGAAACCCTTTCAAAGGAGCGACGACGACCAAATGTGAAGGAACCGATGCCGAGAAAGGTGCCTACATCCTGGAATTCAGGTCGGGCGGTTCACCGCCGAAACTCCTGAACTACGGGATCGAGAAGACGAACAACGACGCCGAGGATCGCGCTTTCAACTTCGGCGTCTGGAGTGGTTCGCGTCTCAAGGGCGACAGCGCGAATGGCTGCGTGATGTCGCGAGACACCGATGGACCGACAACCTTCATGGTCTATGCGAATGTCAACGAGGCATTCGATCTCGGTTTCTACAACGAAGCCTGGTCGTTCAAGGCTGAGGCGCCGCCCAGCGCCGAGTTGCTTTTCGATGGCAAGTCTTACCCCGCAGTCAGTGTCGAGGTTCTTTCGCCGCAGCAACTGGTCGTGCGCGGCGGGGGTGAAGAAAGCGGCTTCCAGGCGCCGATCGAGCAAAGTGTCGAACTCATGCTCCGCGTTGGTGGGGCCGCAGTCAGGGTCGACCTGAAAGGCGCTCCAGCAGCGGTTGCAAGGCTCTGGGATTGTGTCGGCGGAAGGTAAAGGACGCCGGTCGGAAACGACCGTTCATAGGCGAGACTTTGCGTTCGCCGGGACTTGGCGAACGCCCAACTGAGAAAACCAAAAGGTCACCTGCTGATCGACGAGGTGATCGTCGAGTAGTCGGGCAGGTTGATGTCGGCGAGCTCGGCCGCGCGATATTGGGACAGGGCGAAATGCATGATCGCAATCACGGTGATCGAGAAGACCAGTACGGTGACGTTGACGCCGAAAGCGGTTTTGATCATGTCCTTGTCCTCCGAGCCCTGCATTTGTTGACGTGTGTGGTCAAAAACCGTGACATGGAGACTATCGTGTGGCGTCGATCTCGCTGTTCCCCGGGGAACATGAAATATGGTTGCCGCTTTCTTAACCGAAGCCCTTCCTCGGCGTGCCCGCTTGACGGCTTGCAGCGGGCGCATCTTTGACTAAGGTGCGCCACCGGTGCCGGGTCCGTTCGGCAAGCTCATCTCGCCATCCGGCGCTCCGTGCGCCAGCCTCTCCAGGAGCGCCCCTTGCGTTCCGTTGAGGCCGGTTCTTTCAAAGTGATTGTCATGACCATTTCCATTCGTCCCTCCCGTCCATCGGATTTTCCGCGCACCTTCGAGATCTGGCGCAGTGCCGTTGTCGCCACCCATGATTTTCTGACGCGTGAGGATTTTGCCGCCATCGAGGCGCTGGTGCGCGACCAGTATCTGCCCGCAGCCGAATTCTTGATTGCGGCGGATGAAAATGACGTGGCGCTCGGCTTCATGGGCATGAGCGGGGCGCAGATTGATTCCCTCTTCGTGCATGCAGAGGCGCGCGGCGCCGGTGTCGGCCGGCGGCTTGTCGAGCACGCGATGTCGCTGCATCCGGCGCTGACGGTCGACGTCAACGAGCAGAACGCATCAGCGGCCGGCTTCTATCAGCGTATGGGGTTTGAGACGGTCGGGCGTTCGCCGGTCGATGATGCCGGCCGGCCCTATCCGCTGTTGCATCTGCGTCGGGGATGATCGCGCGGTGGCGCCCCGATCAGGCCGCCGCCTTGTCGATGGCAATCAGGAACAGAACGGCGGAGGCAGCCGGCTCAATCGTGACGTCGGCCGCAGCTTCAAGGATGGCCGTGTCGCCGGCAGCAAGGTCCGCTGTGGCGTCTGCCGTGGTCAGGCGAACGGCACCGCGATGGCAAAGAACGAGGGTCGTTTTCGCCGTACATTCCATCGTCTGCGGATGATCCAGGGCGAGACGCTTGACGCTGTGCGTTAGCCTGCCACGCCTGGTCATGACGTTGAGATCGACGATCGGTCCATCAACGAGCGTCGCAGAGGTCGCGGCGTCAGCAGGGAAGGGAAGCGGTGCTGATTCTCCTGTCATCACCACCGGGTCGCGCTCTTCGATCATGAGCCGCATGCCCTTGCCCTGGAGGATCGACAGCGTGCGGTCGATGCCGGGAAAGCTGGAGAACGGGCCGTCGCTGGCAACGGTCGCCATGCTGACGCGCCAGTCGAAATCGGCGAGCGAGGCGCCCGCCGGGAAGACCGCGACCTCTACGGTCTCGCCGCCGCCATTCTTCCACGGCATGCGTTTGTAGGTGCTGGCGCGAAGGGTCTTCATGGTCGGCTTTCTTCGATGATCCCACGCATATTGGCAAAGTCGCCGTTCAGCGGCCGGTCGTCGGCGTAGGTCGGGATAGAGGAGCGGATGCGCCGGTAGAGCGCGTCGGTGCGCTCCGCGCGGCCGCGCGGCTGCAGGTCATAGGCCTGGGATGCCGCCAGCAGCTCGATAGAAAGGATCGTTTGGAGATTGTCGGCGATCGACAGCGCTTTCCAGGCGGCGGGCGTCGCGTGGGTGAGGATGTCTTCCTGCAGCGCCGAGGTGATGCCGCCATCGAGGCTCGCGGGGGCCGCCAGACGCCGGTTTTCGGCGGCAAGCGAGGCGGCGGTGTACTGCGCGATCATGAAGCCGGAGGAGACGCCGCTGTCGCCGGCAAGGAAGGCGGGCAGGCGGCTCACCAGCGGATTGACGAGCCGGTCGATGCGCCGCTCGGAGATGGCGGCGACTTCGGCGACGGCGACCGAGAGGCTGTCCATGGCAAGTCCGAGTGCAGCGCCAACCGCATGCGCCTGCGAATGCACTTCCGGTGCCTCGGGGGTGCCGGATACGGCCGGGTTGTCGGTGAGGCTTGCAAGTTCGCGATCGACGACTTCGGCCACCTGGAGCAACACGTCGCGCGCCGCGCCATGCACGTGCGGCACGGCGCGCAGGCTCAAGGGGTCCTGCGTGCGGGTGCCGGCGGTTTCCGCCAGCATCGGGCTGCCGGCCAGATAAGTTCGCAGCGACGCTCCGACCGCATCCAATCCGTCCGAGCGGCGAAGCGCAAGCGGGACGGCGGCAAAGGCATTGGCCTGGCTGCCGAGGTTTTCATAGGTCATGGCGGCGGCCGCATCCGCCCAGTCGAACAGGCGGGTCGCACGCGAGAGTGCCAAGGCCGCAAGGCCGGTGGCGCAGGGGGTGCCGTTGACGAGGCTGAGGCCCTCCTTGGCTTCAAGCGTTAGCGGCTTCAAGCCGATGCGGGCGAGGGCTTCGGTGCCGCCGATCCTGCCCTTGCCGTCGTCTGTGGTTCCGTGGCCGATCAGCACGAGGCCGATCGCGGCCGCATGGGTGAGGTAGCCGACCGATCCGCGCGAGGGAATGTCGGGGATGAGGTTGGCGTTGAGCAGACCGAGCAGCGCCTCGACCGTTTCGATGCGCACGCCGGAGTAGCCGTGGGCGAAGTTGGCGATCTGGGCTGCCATCACGGCCCGGGCTTCGGGCCGTGCGAGCGGATCGCCGACGCCGCAGGCGTGGCTGAGGATGATGTTGCGCGAGAGTGACTGCTGATTTTCGCGGTCGATGACGACGTCGCAAAGCGCGCCGACACCGGTGTTGATGCCGTAGCCGCGGATGCCGCGCCCGACGAGGGCGTCGACGATCCGGCGGGCATGGACGATGCGCTGCCGGGCGGCGTCAGACAAAGTGAGGCGCGCGCCATTGGCGACCGCCGCAATCTGTTGCCAGGTCAGCGGCGTGTCGAGAGTGATGGTCTCAGTCATCAGCTCAGTCATGGGCTTCCGGACGTCCCTGGCGGCGTTGCACGAACCGGGCAACATAGTCGTTGGCCGGGCGTTCGAGAATATCGTCCGGCGTGCCGACCTGCACCACCTGGCCGTCCTTGAGGATGGCGATTTCCGAACCGATGCGCAGCGCCTCGTCGAGATCGTGGGTGATGAAGACGATGGTCTTCGACAGGTTCTGCTGCAGTTGCAGCAGCTGGTCCTGCATGTCGGCGCGGATCAACGGGTCGAGTGCGGAGAAGGCCTCGTCCATCAGGATCACGTCGGTATCGGCGGCGAGCGCTCTAGCCAAGCCCACGCGCTGCTTCATGCCGCCCGAAAGCTGGTGCGGGAACTTCGCGTCGTAGCCGGCGAGACCAACGGTCTCGATCCACTTCATGCCGATGTCGCGGGCTTCGGCCTTCGGCAGGCCGCGCACGCGCTGGCCGTAGACGACGTTCTGCAACACGGTGCGGTGCGGCATCAGGGCAAAGCTCTGGAACACCATGCTGACACGGTGCATACGGAAGGTGCGCAGCGCTTTCGCGTCAAGATCCAGGATGTTGCTGCCGTCGAACGCCACTTCGCCGCTCGTCGGCTCGATCAGCCGGTTGATATGGCGCACCAGCGTCGACTTGCCGGAGCCGGAAAGCCCCATGATCACGAAGATCTTGCCGGCGCCGATCGTCAGGCTGACATTGTTGAGGCCGACGCTGCAGCCGGAGCGGGCAAGGATTTCGCTCTTGTTGAGCCCGTCCTTGGCCATGGCGAGCGCGGCTTTCGCGTCCTGGCCGAAGATCTTGTAGACGTTGCGGATCTCGATATCAGCCATTGCGGGGATCCTCCGTCCGGCTCTTGCCAAAACCTTGCGTGATGCGGTCGAGTACGATCGCGAGAATGACGATGCCGATGCCGGCTTCGAGCCCCTTGCCGACGTCGAGCGTCTGGATGCCGTTCAGCACCTGCTCGCCGAGGCCGCGGGCGCCGATCATCGAGGCGACCACCACCATCGACAGCGCCATCATGATCGTCTGGTTGAGGCCGGCCATAATCGTTGGCGTGGCGAGCGGCAATTCAACGCCGAAGAGGATCTGGTTGGGGCTGCCGCCAAAGGCGGTCGCCGCTTCCACCACTTCATGATCGACCTGGCGGATGCCGAGGTCGGTCAAGCGGATCAAGGGCGGCACGGCATAAATGATCGTTGCGAGGATCGCCGGAACCTTGCCGAGGCCGAAGAGCATGAGCGCCGGGATCAGGTAGACGAAGCTCGGCATCGTCTGCATGACGTCGAGCACCGGGAGCGTGATGTTGCGCATCACCCTGCTCTTGGCGACGAGGATGCCCATGGGCACGCCGATGACAACGGAGACAATGGTTGCCATCAGCATCAGGGCCAGCGTCTGCATGGTCAGGTCCCAGAGGCCGAGCACGCCGACGAAGAACAGGAGAACGCCGACGGCGACAGTCAGGGTCCATCGCTTGGAGCTCTGCCAGGCGAGCGCCATGAAAATGAGGATGACGACCCACCAGGGCAGGCCGCGCAGGATCCATTCGATGAACAGAACGGCTTTCAAAATGACGGCGCTGATCGCCTTGAAGACCCATCCATAGCCGCTGACCAGCGCCTGGATGAACTCGTTCACAGGCCCGCGAATGGAGAGATTAAGAGAATCCGGAAACATCGGACACGTTCCTTGCTCGGACCATTGGCGGCCGCCTCCTGCGGCCGTCAATGGCGCTTGCCTCGGGTATGGTCGCAAGAGGCCGAGCCGCGCACCGCCACACGTGCGGAGGAGCCCGGTCCCGGCGATTGCGCAATTACTTCAGGCTGGCTTCGATCTTGCCGCGGGCTTCATCCGAAACCCACTTGCCCCAGACATCCGCCTTGGTCTTCAGGAATTCGGCAGCGGCAGCCGTCGCATCGACCTTGTTGTCGGCCATGTAGGCCAGGCTGCCGTTGACGGCGTCGAGCGGGAAGGTCGCCTTTTCGAGGATGGCGATGATTTCCGGGGCTTCCTGGGCGAAGGTGCTGTTGACGCCATAGGAGACGTCCACCGACGGGAAAGCGCAGCCTTGATCCCGCTTGCCGGTCGCGCTCGAAAGCTCCTTCCAGCAGGCTTCGCTGTAGGCCGGCTCTTCGAGCTGGACGAGCTTGAACTTGCCCATGATCGCGGTCGGCGACCAGTAGTAGAAGAGGATCGGCTCGCCCTGGAGGTAGGCCGATGTGATCGCCGAATCGAGCGCCGTGCCGGTGCCCGGGCGGAAGTTCACATAGGTTTCGCCGAGCTTGTAGGCTTCGAGCTTGGCAGAGCTTACGCCTTCGCAGGTCCAGCCCGACGGGCAGTTGAGGAATCGGCCCTTGGTCGGCTCTTCCGGATCGGCGAAGAGTTCGACGATCTTGGCATCGGAAAGCTGCGAGACGCTCTTCAGGTCCGGTGCCTTCGCCTCGATGTTGCGGCTGGCGTCGCCCTTGATGACGTATTCCGGCACGAACCAGCCTTCGCTGGCGCCGACAAAGGTCTTGCCGACGGCGACGACCTTCTTTTCCTCGACGGCCTTGTTCCAGATATCGGAGCGGCCGAGCCATTCCTCGGCGAAGATCTGGACGTCGTTGTTGGCGGTGGCCTGTTCCAGCGTCACCGAGTTGCCGGGGATCGAATCCACCTGGCAATCGTAGCCCTTGGAAAGGATCGTCTTCATCACTTCGGTGATAAAGGCGCCGCTCTCCCAGTCGATGCCGGCGAACATGACGGTCTTGCCGTCGCCGCAATAGGACGCGCTGGCGCTGCCGGTGGAGGCGGCAAGCACAAGACCCGTGGCGGCAAGCGTGAGTTTCAATTTGCTGATCGACATAAAGCTGTTCCCTGTTTTGATATTGGCTTCTGTGACTATTTCAGTTTCATCAGCACCCGCGCGAAGGCGCGGTTGATCTCTTCCTCCCGGTCGTGGCGTCCGTTTTGGATCTTCCACGCGCCCGCAATCATGACGTCGCGGACGCTCTCGCCGCCGAGCGCAAACAGCCAACGGTCGAGGATCTGGTTTTCGCTGGCGGCAGCGATGTAGGGATTGTCGCCGTCGAGCACGACGAAATCGGCACGCGCGCCGACGGTAATGCCCGCCGATTTCTGGCCGGCCGCCTGGGCGCCGCCCTTGAGCGCCGCATCGAAAATCGTTCGGCCGATCGAAGCGCCGGGGCCGATGGCGAGCCGGTTGCGGCGGCGGTCGCGCAGGCGCTGGCCGTATTCGAGCAGTCGCAGTTCTTCGGCGACGCTGGTCGCCACATGGCTGTCGGTGCCGATGCCGAAGGTGCCGCCCTCAGTCATGAAGTCGACGGCCGGGAAGATGCCGTCGCCGAGATTGGCTTCGGTCGCGGGGCAGAGACCGGCCACGGCGCCGGAGCGCGCCAGGCGCTGGCGTTCGTTCTCCGTCAGATGCGTCGCGTGGATCGCGCACCAGCGCTGATCGACCGGCATTTCGTCAAGCAGCCATTCGACCGGGCGACGGCCGCTCCAGGCAAGGCTGTCTTCGACTTCCTTGGTCTGTTCGGCCACGTGGATGTGGATGGGCCCGGCAACGGGTGATGCTTCGAGGATCGTGCGCATTTCTTCGGGCGTGGCCGCGCGCAAAGAGTGGATGGCGTAACCGAGCGTGTGACCTTGCTCGCGGCAGAGCGGTTCGAGACGCTCAAGAAGCGCCAGGAAGCGATCGGGATCGTGCAGGAACGGCCGTTGGCCGGGGTTCGGATCGACGCCACCGAAATTGGCATGGGCGTAGAAGACAGGCAGATGGGTGAGGCCGATGCCCGTTGTGCGGGCGGCCGAGAGGATGCGCAGCGACATCTCGGCCGGATCGGCGTAGGGGCTGCCGTCTGCCTGGTGATGCAGATAGTGGAATTCGGCGACATGGCCGAAACCGCCCTTCAGCATCTCCATGTAGAGCTTGGCGGCAATCGCCTCGACGTCGTCAGGGTTTACCAGGCCGACGGTGCGATACATCTCTTCGCGCCAGGTCCAGAAGCTGTCATTGCCGCTGCCGGCGACTTCGGCAAGGCCGGCCATCGCGCGCTGGAAGGCATGGGAGTGCAGATTGGCGATTGCCGGCACGAGCGGTCCTGCCGCGCGCGCGTCGCCCTCAGCAGCGGTACTGCCGGTTTCGATCGCTGCAATGTGGCCGGAAGCGTCGAGCTTTACCGCGACGTTTTCGGCCCAGCCGCCGGGCAGGAGCGCCCGTTCTGCAAAGATCCGGTTGACGGGAAAACTAACCATGTGCATTTTCCTGTACGTAGTTGTATATGGAACTATAGATATTTTAAGCTGGCGCGCAAGCGTGAAATGAACGAAAAGATTCGTGAGTGAATGCGCATGATTTGTTCGGCATTCCGGAAAGGCGGGGCGGGAGTTGATGACGGCACTTGGAAAACGGAATGAAACGGCCGTCTTCGAAGACGGGCCGATGCCGCGTTACGAGGCGGTAAAGCAGTTCATCCGCAGTCGCATCGAGAGCGGTGAATGGCCGGCGCAACACCGCATCCCTTCGGAAAACGAGATCGTCGCCGATCTCGGCGTCAGCCGCATGACCGCCAACCGGGCGCTCCGGGAACTGGCAACCGAGGGAGCGATCACCCGGGTGCAGGGTGTCGGGTCCTTCGTCGCCGCGCACAAGGGCAGTACAGCACTTCTCGAAGTCCGCAACATTGCCGACGAGATCCACGAACGCGGCCATGCCCACACATCGCTGATGACGCTGCTCAAGGAAGAAGTGGCGACGCCTGAAATCGGCTATGCGCTGGGGCTTGCCACCGGCGCGCGCGTCTTCCATTCGATCATGGTGCATTCGGAAAACGGCCTGCCGATCCAGATCGAGGACCGTTTCGTCAATCCGGCCATCTGCCCGCGCTATCTGGAGCAGGATTTCCAGGCGATGACGCCGAACGTCTATCTCACCGCCATGGCGCCGATCACCCGCACCGAGCAGATTGTCGAGGCCGTTTCGCCGCAGCTCTGGGAATGCAAGCTGCTCGGCATCGACCGCAACGAGCCGTGCCTGATGATCCGCCGCCGCACCTGGTCGGACGCCGGCAACGTGACGACGGCGCGCCTGCTCTATCCCGGTACGCGCTATCGGCTGGAAGGCATGTCGCAGTAGATCAAGGCGGGTCCCGGGCGGAAACTGTACGCGGTTTTCCACGTCCCGCTCTAATCTCGACAACATTCCGGTCGATTCGGAGGATCGACCGCCGGATGGGAGGATGACGAGATCATGGTTGAGGACGCGCTGAAGCTTCGCAGCGAGCTGCCGAGGCCCGATGTCACGGCCGAAGAAGCGGCCACGCTGCTCATCGAGCATTACGGATTTTCCGGCCCCATCCGCGAGCTTGGCAGCCAGCAGGATCGCAACTATCGCATCGATACCGGAGAACGTCGCTACGTCCTGAAGATCTGTCGTGCCGAATACGAGCCGCTTGAGCTCGAAGCGCAGAACGCCGCTCTGCGGCACCTTTCAGAAAGGTTGGCCTCGGCGCGTGTTCCCAAGCTCGTACCCTCGCTCAAAGGGGGAGCGATCGAGAGCGTGACGGTGCGTGGCGAAGCTTACCGGATCCGGCTGCTCAGCTACCTCGACGGCGAACCACTGACCCGGCGCAAGCACCTGTCGCGGGAGGCTGTTGCAGCGCTCGGTGCGCTCGCCGGTCAACTCGCCTCGGCACTTCAGGATTTCGACCATCCCGGCCTTGTGCGCGAACTGCAATGGGATTTGCGCCGCGCCGGCCCTGTCATTCTGCATCTGCTTGCCGAAATGGTCGACCAGCAGCAGAAGAAGCGGATCGCCGAAGTCGTGGTCGGGGCCATGCGGCGCCTGCAACCTTTGATCCCGGATCTCAGGATCCAGGCGATCCATCACGACATCACCGACGACAACGTCGTCAGCCAGCCGGATGCCGCCGGCCGGCCAATCCCGGATGGCGTCATCGATTTCGGTGATCTCTTGAACGGCTGGCTGGTGGCCGAACTCGCCGTCACCTGTGCCTCGCTGCTGCACCATGCCGATGGCGACCCTTGGTTCATCCTGCCGGCGGTCAAGGCGTTTCATGCGGCATGCCCCTTGACCGAGGTGGAGCTGAAGGCACTCTGGCCGCTGGTCGTCGCCCGCGCTTCGGTGCTGGTCGCCAGCTCCGAACATCAACTCTCCCGCGAGCCTGACAACGCCTATGTCGAGGGCAATGCCGCGCATGAGCGGGAGATCTTCGAGGTGGCGTCCTCCGTTCCGCTGGCGCTGATGGAACATGCCGTTCTTGCAGCCGTCGGGTTGGCGACCGCGTCGACGCCCGTGACCGGCACAAGCCTGATCCCGGGGCTCGGGCCGACGGATGTGCGCCACATCGATCTGTCGATCCTGAGCCCGCTCCTGCCGGAAGACCGCTGGCAGCACCAGGGGCTGCCGGTCTCGTTGCTGCAGCACGCGGCGCACGCGATCGGCGTGGCGACCACGCGCTACGGCGAGTACCGGATCACCGAGACCACCCTCAGGTCCACCAGGCCCGACGCCACCTTCGCATTGCATGTCGACATCTGCCTTGAGGCCGGTCGCCAGATCATCGCTCCCTTTGCCGCGCGTGTTGTCCGGCAAGACGGTCTGCTGGTGCTCGAAGGCGCAGAGGCGAACCTGTTTCTCGAAGGCGTGGAAGTTGGCGCCGACGTGGTCGAGACGATCATCGCCGGGGCGGTGCTGGGGGTCGTTTCCGGTGAACAGCGATCCTTCGGCCTGATCCGCGTCCAGCTTTGCCGAGAACACGGTCTCATCCCGCCGCTCTTTTCGACGCCGCGTCAGGCCGAAGCATGGCGGCGCGTATGTCCATCGCCGGCGGGCATTCTCGGGTTTGAATGCGATGCACCGGAACCGCACGGCGATGCATTGCTTGCCCGCCGCGAGCAGCATTTCGCCAGGCCGCAGAAAAACTATTACCAGCAGCCGCCGCAGATCGAGCGCGGCTTTAAAGAACATCTCTTTGACGTTGAGGGGCGCTGCTACCTCGATATGGTCAACAACGTGACCATTCTGGGCCACGGCCACCCACGGCTCGCCGCCGCCGTCGGGCGGCAATGGTCGCTGCTCAACACCAATTCACGCTTTCATTATGCGTCGGTCGCCGAGTTCTCGGCCCGGCTCGCAGCGCTCGCGCCCGAGGGGCTCGACACGGTGTTTCTGGTCAACAGCGGCTCGGAGGCGAACGATCTCGCACTTCGGCTTGCCTGGGCCTATTCCGGTGCACGCAATGTCGTCAGCCTGCTTGAGGCCTATCACGGCTGGACGGTGGCAAGCGACGCAGTCTCGACCTCGATCGCCGACAATCCGCAGGCGCTGCAGACCCGGCCCGAATGGGTCCATCCGGTCACCGCCCCCAACACCTATCGCGGCGAGTTCCGTGGCGACGATACGCGCGACAGCTATGTGCGCTCCGTCGTCACCAAGCTTGCCGCCCTCGATGCCGCGGGCGAAAAGCTCGCCGGCGTCATCTGCGAGCCGGTCTACGGCAATGCCGGCGGCATTCCGCTGCCCAAGGGCTATCTCGACGCGGTCTACGCCATGGTGCGGGCTCGCGGCGGCGTGTGCATCGCCGACGAGGTGCAGGTCGGCTACGGCCGGCTCGGCGATTATTTCTGGGGTTTTGAAGAGCAGGGTGTCGTGCCGGACATCATCACGGTCGCCAAGGGCATGGGCAACGGCCATCCGCTCGGCGCGGTCATCACCCGTCGCGAGATTGCCGACGCGCTGGAGAAGGAGGGCTATTTCTTCTCGTCGGCCGGCGGCAGTCCGGTCAGTTCGGTCGTCGGGCAGACGGTGCTCGATATCCTGACCGAGGAACGGCTGCCGGAAAACGCTCGCGTGGTCGGTGGCTACCTGAAGGCGCGGCTTGAAGCGCTTGGACAGCGCTTCCCGCTGATCGGCGCGGTCCACGGCATGGGGCTTTATCTCGGCGTCGAATTCGTGCGCGATATCGAGACCCTCGCGCCGGCCACTGAGGAGACCGCGGCAATCTGCGACCGGCTGCTCGATCTCGGCGTCATCATGCAGCCGACCGGCGACCACCTGAACGTGCTGAAGATCAAGCCGCCGCTCTGCCTGAGCAAGGAAAGCGCCGACTTTTTTGCCGACATGCTGGCGCGCGTGCTGGAAGACGGGTGGTAAAGTCAGAGGCGGTGGCGTTGTCCCCGCGACTGGCTACCAGCCGGTGAAATCCGCCAGACTCTCATCGGAAACCCGACCTGTGATCACGTCGTCGAAAGTCTCGTCGAGAATGTCGAGTGCCGCGTCGATGTCCTGATCGGTGATCGTCAGCGGCGGGGTCATTTCCAGAACGTTCGAGTTCATCCCGACATAGTAGAGGACGAGGCCAAGTTCATAGGCGCGGTAGACCAGTTTGGCCGTCGCGCGCGAGGCCGGCGATCGGCATTGGCTGTCGGTGACGAGTTCGACGCCGCAGGCAAGACCGCGTCCACGAATGTCGCCGATCAGAGAATGGCGCGCAGCCAGCTTCTGCAAGCCGTCGCGCAGTCGCTGCCCTTTGCTTTCCGCGGCTTGGATCAATTCCTCCCGCTCGATCGTTTCGAGAACGGCAAGGCCTGCAGAGGCGCAGATCGGGTTGCCGTGCAGTGTCTGCATGGCAAAGGCGCTGGCGCAATCCAGAATGCGCGAAGGTCCGATCGCCGCCGACAGCGGCAGCCCACCGCCGAGCCCCTTGCCGATCGTGAGAATATCCGGTGTGAAATCCTCATGCTCGAAGCAGTGCAGCCGGCCGCTGCGACCGAGCCCGACCTTCACCTCGTCGCAAACGACGAGCACGCCGAATTCCCGGCAGATTTGGGCAAACGCCCTGAAGAAGCCGGCCGGCGGCACGATCAGGCCGCCATCGGACTGGATCGGTTCGATGAAGGCGGCCGCGAAATGGTCCGGTGCCGCTTCGAGACGCCGACGCAATTCGTCGAGGATCGCGCCGCCCGTCGGGTCGTCGCGGTAAGGCCGGTACGGATCAGGGTAGGGGAGCAGCAGAAGGCCCTCGGCCTTGGTGGCACCCGCCTGCACGCTGTGGCCGGAAAAGGCCATAGAGCCGACGGTACAGCCGTGGTAGGCGCCGACGAAGGCAATGACGCCCGTGCGCCCGGTCGCGCGGGTGACGGCGCGAAAGACGGCTTCGTTGGCGTCCGAGCCGGAATGGCCGAACCAGACCTTGTTGTCGCCTGAACCTGGAAAGGCGGCGAGCAGTTTCTCGGCGAGCCCGGTTGCCGGACGGTTGGCGGCCGACAGCACGCTCGCGCCGGCCGGGCTGGCGGCGGCGCGGGAGATCGCTTCGACCCATGCGGGGTGGCCGTAGCCGAGGCTTGCCGCACCCCAGGCGCCAGAGAGATCGATCAGCTCGCGGCCGTCGTCTTCGACCACCCGCGCGCCGCGACCGCCGGCAACGGCGAGCGGGAAGAAGCGCAGCTTCTGCAGGGTAGCGATCGTCGCCTTGTCTCTTTCGTAGAGCGCGGTCACGGGCCTTCCCCGATGCTCGCTTTCAGACACCGGGTCAGCCGCTCGCCCCAGGCGGTGACGCCGGCATCGGTGTCGATCAGATCGTGGCGGACCTCGACCAGAACGCCGGGGAACCCACGCGCGTCGGCGTGGACGGGCACGGTGTAGTCCTCGTCCGGGTGAATGTTGTAGGGCTCGTTGTCGCCGATCGTCAGATGCGTCTCGCTTGCCAGTTCGCGGATCAGCGAATCGGCAAAGCCGACCGCATCGCGATAGAGGATGCCGGCCTGCCACGGGCGCGGCCTGCCGAAATAGACGGGCGTGAAGCTGTGGATGCCGACGACGAAGGGGCGTTTGCCTTCGCCCTCTAGCCGATCGAGGCGGCGGCTGACGGCATTGGCGAAAGGGGAAAACAGCGTATCGATCCGCTGCTGCCGCTCGGCATCGCCAAGGTTTCTGTTGGCTGGGATCTCAGTCGTCTCGCTGATCTCGGGGATCATCGAGGGGGCGGCAAGCGGCCGGTTGCAGTCGATCACCAACCTCGAATAGTTGGTGAAGAACAGCGGCGCGTCGAGGCTCAGGCTCAAGTGTTGGGCAAGCGCCATGGCGCCGATGTCCCAGGCGATGTGGCGTTGCCGCTCGTGATCAGGCAGGCCCATGTCGCCGAGCGCGCGCGGCATGCGGTTGGACGCATGTTCGCACAGAAGCAGGATCGGCGAGGCGCCGTCCGGGTTGAAGACTGCATAAGGCGGCAGTTCGTCGATCGCCAGCAGCGGCGCGCTTGCATCGTGTCGCGCACCGCGTTCGGGGCTCTTGATGGCCGGTGTCGAGGTCATGGTCGGGGCCCGTCCGTCAATTAGTAGACTGCCGCATAGCGGGCGCAGAGTTCGTCCGACGAGAGCCCGTCGACGATCTCGATCTCCTTGCGCTTCATCGCCATGTAGCAGTCGAGGAAATCCTTGGAGAACCAACCAGTGACAACGGGGTCAGCAGCCAGCGTATCGAGCGCTTCCGGCAGGCTTGAGGGCAGACGACGGATGCCAAGCTTCCTCTGGTCTTCGTCGGAGAAATCGGACGGGTCGGAATTGATCAAAGGCGGTTGTTCGAGCCCGGCCTTGATGCCTTCGAGGCCAGCCTTCAACAACACGGCGATCGACAGATGCGGGCTCGCGCAGGCGTCGGCGGCGCGATACTCCATGTTGAATTGTTTGGCCGGATTGCTGCCGGGCAGGTCGAGCGTCGGGCAGATGCGAAGCGTCGCCTCGCGGTTCTTTTCGCCGAGGCAGGTGTAAGCCGCGCTCCAGTGATGCGGAACGAGCCGCATGTAGGACAGCACAGAGGGAGCTGTGAAGGCGGTCAGTGCCGGCAGATGCCTGATGACGCCGGCGGCGAACGAGCCGGCGACCTTGGACAGACGCCCCGGGCGCGCGGCGTCGAAAGTGACCGGATTGCCTTCGAGATCGGTGAAGCTCACATGCAGGTGCACGCCGTTGCCGACGCCGTTGGCGGCCGTTTTCGGTGCGAAGCTCGCGTTCCAGCCGAAGAGGGCTGCGACTTCCTTGGTGATCGCCCGGATCGTGGCGCCACGGTCGGCCGCCGTTAGCGCGTCGGCCGGGCGGCAGGTGATTTCGAACTGGTCCTTGCCGTATTCCGGCAGGAACATTTCCGGTTCGGCGCCCGCCTCCTTGAGCGCGGTCATCAAGAGCGAGCCGAAGGGCTCGGCGCGGCGCTGGGCGCGCAGGCCGAAGGAGGGCGCGTCCGGCCAGTCGACGCCGAGAAGCTGGAATTCCTGCTCGACCGCCGAGATGACCTTGAGGCCCGCCTCTTCATATTCCTTCAGCGTTTGTTTCAGGAAGCTGCGCACGCAGCAGTCCCAGGCATTGCCCTGAAGGTCGGTGATGTCGGCGTGGTAGAAATGCAGCGGCGTTTCGTCCGGCAGGCACGTGACGCGCGCTTTGCTGTCTGGATCCGCCATCAGCCGCAGGTCGCCGGCCGAGCCCCAGGGGTTGTTCTCGGCAATCAGGTCGAACGGCGTGAGCGCCAGGTTGGCCGGCACCCAGCCGACGCCCTTGCGCAGGTAGCTGTCAATCTCGGTCGCGGCGAAGCTGCGCCCACGGGTGATGCCGGCGATATCCGTGGTGACGAAGGTTGCGAGCTCGATCAAGTCGGCCGCCGCGTTGCCGTTTTTGGTTTCCGTCATAGGGTTCCCCTCCAGTCTTGTTCTTGGTGACGGCTCAGGCCTGGCGCAGGCCGTTCAGGCGGCTGACCACGGTGTCGGTGTCGGTCGTCCAGCAATAGCCCGAGTAGGCGCGCAATGCCGCGTCGTGGCGTTCCTGGCTGTAGGTGGCGCAGGCATCGTTGACGACGGTGACCAGGTAGCCGCGATCGGCCGCATCCCGCACGGCCATGTCGACGCACTGGTCGGTGATGACGCCGGCGATAATCAGGTAGCGGGTGTTGAGATTGCGCAGGACGTAATCGATGTTGGTCGAGTTGAAGACGCCAGACGACGTCTTCGGCAGCACGATCTCGTTGTCGATGGGAGCCAGTTCCGGAATGACCTGGCCCTCGGGCGAACCCTTCGGCACGTGCATGTCGGAGAGCTTGTGGTCGAGCGAGCGGTCGCGGCCGTCGAGCGTCAGGCTCTCGATGATCGTGTGCAGCACCTCGCAGCCGGCCTTGCGCGCCGCATCCAGGATGTGCACCTGGTTGGGGATGACCGTCTGGCGCAGGCGCCTGTGATAGTAGCTGTCGGCATCCTGAGGATGGGTCGGGTCGAGATTGGGTTCGCACCAGATGCGCTGCATGTCGACGAACAGCAGCGAGGTGCGGCCGGCCTCATAGGCGCTGTCGCGCCGCAAGAGATCGTCTCCGACTTTAACAGTGACTGCACTCATTCGAATTCTCCTCGGTTCGTCTGGTTCGCCATGACGGCAAAAAGGATTAGCGGTCGTCCTCGACCTCAAGGATTGAAGGCGTCCTCGGTGATCTGATAGCCGCGGCGCAGCTCTTCCATGCGCTCGATGCGGCCACGCGACTGGGTGGCAAGCCGGGCCGTCAGCGCCGCGATCACCGCTTCCGTCTGGGCGATCGCCGGTACCATCGTGTCGTAGGGCGAGACCGTGTCGACCGGTGCCGTCAGTGTCACGGTCGCGAAATCGGCGATCGGCGAGAGCCAGCGGTCGGTGAAAAGCACGATGCGCGCGCCTTGCGTCGCCGCCTGGCGGGCAAAGCGGATCGTGTCGTTCTGGTACCGGCGGTAATCGTAGACGAAAAGCACGTCGCGCTTGCCGAGATCGACGAGCTGGTCGACCTGGTCGGCCTGGCTGCCGTTGATCCAGCGCGTGTCGCCGCGCAGCTGCTTCATGTGCGACCAGAGGAGGCCGGCGAGAAAACCACTGAAGCGGCCGCCGAGGCAGTGGATGCGGGCGCTCATGTCGGCGGCCGCATCGACCGCGGCCTCGAAATCTTCCGAAGGCAGCATCTGCATTGAGGATTCCAACGCATGGATGCTGGCGCGCAGGAAGTACTGGTAGAAGTTCTCCTGCTCCAGCGACGGGCGCCGCTCGTCGAGCATGGAGAGCGGCGAACTCATGCGCTCCTGCACTTCGCTCAGCAGCGCCTTCTGGAATTCGGGATAGCCCTCGAAGCCCAGCGTGTTGGCAAAACGCACGACGGTCGGATTGCTGACGCCGGCGGCGGCGGCGAGATGCGCGACGGTGTTCAAGCCCGCTGCCGGATAGTTCGACAGAAGCTGCCTGACGATCTTCAGTTCAGAGCGCGTGAAGGTGATTGCGCCGTCTGTCAGTCGGTCCCGGATTGCCACGATTTCTGCCTCCCAAAAATGATGGCGTGAATCCTGTTTTCTAATTTTTGTTACATAATTGCTAGCAGAGAATGTTTTTTGAAACAAGATTGACATTTGATCGATCTGCGTTAACGTTCATTTCGGGAACGGGCCCGAGCCAAAAAGATGAGGCGGGCCGAAAATCTGGGGGAATGCGGATGGTTCGCGTCAGGCGAGAAACCGTCGTTGGTATCCTTGTGACGTCGCTGCCGCTTCTGGCAGCCGCCGCCGTCGCCTCGCTGTTCTTTCCGGGCAGCGGCGAGCGTCTGGTGACGCTCTACATGATCAACGTCATCGCCGTGCTTGGCATCGGCATCTATGCGGGCAATTCCGGCATCGTTTCCTTCGGCCATGTCGGCTTCATGGCGATCGGCGCCTATACGTCTGGCCTCTTGACGCTGAACCCGATCATCCAGAAGACGGCGTTGCCGCATCTGCCGGAATGGCTGGCGGGCACGGGCATGTCCTTCCTGCCGGCTCTTGCAATTGCGCTTGTCGTGGTCGCCCTGGTCGCGGTGCTGATCGGCATTCCGGTCGCGCGCCTTGGCGGCTCATCGGCCTCGATCGCCACACTCGGCTTTCTCGTGATCGTTCACGTCGTGCTCGTCGCCTCGACCGATTTCACCCGCGGCAGCCAGACCTTTTTCGGCATTCCGCGCGCGGTCAATCTCTGGGTGGCGCTGCCCTTTGCCATCGCGGCCATCGCGGTCGCGCGCCTTTACCGGGATTCGAGCGCCGGCCTGAAGCTTCGGGCCTCGCGCGAGGACGAGATTGCGTCCACCGCCGTCGGCGTCAATGTCAAGCTGCACCGCTTCTTCGGTTGGGTTCTCGGCGCCGTGCTCGCCGGTGCCGCCGGCGCGCTGCTTGCCCATTTCCTCGGCGCCTTTTCGCCCAAGGACTTCTACTTCAACCTCACCTTCATGCTCCTGGCGATGCTCATCCTCGGCGGCATCACCACGGTCTCGGGTGCCGTCGGCGGGGCTGCCGTCATCATGTTGATCGTGGAGCTGTTGCGTAAACTCGAAGGCGGCGTCGATCTGGGCTTCCTGAAGCTGCCGACGGTTTTCGGTTTGACCGACATCGGCATCGGCGTGGCCATCCTTGTCGTGATGTACCGCCTGCAGGATGGCCTTTTCGGCGTGCGTGAACTCGACGAGCGTTTCGGCTGGTTCAAGCGCCCGACGGCGAAGAGCCAGGCGCCGGTCGGCGCGACGACGGCAACACCAGTTTCCGTAACCGGTCAAGGCACGCTTCGGGTCGAAAACCTCGGCAAGAAGTTTGCCGGTCTCGTCGCGCTCGAAAACGCCAACTTCGACATCAAACCCGGCCTCGTCACCGGCCTGATAGGCCCGAACGGAGCAGGCAAGTCGACGCTGATCAACAGTGTTTCCGGCGTCGTGCCGCCATCGACCGGGCGTGTGCTGATCGACGGCCAGGATGTCGCCTCACTGCCGGTCCATGCGGTTCCGGTTGCCGGCCTTGCCCGCACCTTCCAGAACATTCGCCTGTTCAAGAATCTGACGGTTCTCGAAAACGTCACCGTCGCGGCAAGCGCGTTGAAGGCGGATGGCGAAGATCCGGCCGCCCGCGCTCTGGCGGTTCTGGAGGAAGTCGGGCTTGCGGAGTTTGCCCACCGGCTCGCGGGAACGCTTTCCTACGGCGCGCAGCGACGGCTTGAAATCGCCCGGGCGCTGGCGCTGAGGCCGCGCTATCTGCTGCTCGACGAGCCGGCTGCCGGCATGAACCCGATCGAGACCGAGGAGCTGATGCATGTCCTCGACCGCATCCGCGTCAAATATCGTCTCGGCCTGCTCGTCGTCGAGCACGACCTGAAACTGATCATGCGGCTCTGCGACGTCGTCGTGGTGCTCAACAAGGGCCAGCAGATCGCGATTGGCACGCCGGCGGAGATCCAGGCCAATCCGGATGTCATCGAGGCCTATATAGGCCGTCGTCGCTCGACGGCCCAGCCGCGGAGCGAAGCCGCCGCGACGTCCGATTTTCCGTCCGGTGCACCGGGCGTTCACAAACCTGCATAATCAAAGAGGGAGCTTTCCGGATGAAAAAGAACGTCAGGGCCCTGTGCCTCACCACAATCCTTTCTGGCATCGCGCTGTCGCCGCTGCCGGCTCTGGCCGAAGACCTGGTCATCGGTCTTGCGACCGCGCAGACAGGCGGTCTCGCGCCTTACGATCAGCCGTCGCTGAAGGGCCTGGAGATGGCGGTCGAGGAAATCAACGCGGCCGGTGGTGCCGCCGGCAAGTTCCCGATCAAGCTCGTTGCCAAGGACACCCGCTCGGATGCGGCCCAGACGGCGCTGGTGGCGCAGGAACTGGTCGACGAGGGTGTCAAGATCGTGATTACCCCCTGCGACGCCGACCCGTCGATCGCCGCTGGCCAAGTGACGCAAGCCGCCCAGATCCCGGCCTTCTCCTTCTGCGCCACGACGCCGACCATGCCGCTTGCCGTCGGCGACTATATGTTCGGCAACTATCCGGCCGACAACGTCCAGGCTTCGGTGCTTGCGACCTATGCCACCGAGAAGGGCTACAAGAAGGCCTATATCCTGAAGTCGCCCGATAGCGCCTATACACTGAAGCTGCCGGAATATTTCGGCGTGGCCTTCAAGGCCAAGGGCGGCGAACTTCTCGGCGAAGGCACCTACAGCATGGGTCAGCAGGACTTCGGCGCCGAAGTCACCAAGATCAAGGCGATGAACCCGGCGCCCGACGTGATCATGACCGCTGCCTATGAGCCGGATTTCCCGGCCTTCATACGCCAGCTGCGCGGTGCCGGCGTGACCATTCCCATCCTTGGCAGTGACGGCATCGATTCCCCGACCACCTTCGGCCTCGGCGCCACGGTTGACGGCGTTGTCTTCACCACGGCCGGCTTTGCCAGCGAAGGCAGCCCGCTTGCCGACTTCAACGTGAAGTACAAAGAGAAGTTCGGCCAGGAGCCGGATACGGTCTACATCGCCAACGGCTACGACCTCGGCAAGGTCATCGATGCGGCGGTGACCGAAGCCAACAGCATCGATCCTGTCGCTATCCGCAACGCGATCGCCTCGCTCGAAAACGTCAAGGGTGTTACCGGCCCGATCACCTATGCCGGCACGCAAGGGATGCCGATGCGTTCGGTTTCGCTGGTGCAGATCGAAGGCGGCAACCGCCAGCTGATCAGCCAGGGCGTTCCGGCGGCTGCCGACATTCCGGCACCCTGATCGACCTCGAGTGGCGGTCCCCGACTTCACAGGGGACCGCTTCTTCCGCCGCTGCTTCGCAATCCACGGCAAGGACTTTGCCCCGATGATGATGAGTGAAATTCCCGTTCCGAAGCCGCTTCTGGAAGTGAGCGGCCTCAAGGTCGCCTATGGCGCGGTCGAGGCGCTGAAGGGCGTCGATCTCACCGTCGGCAAAGGGCAGATCGTGACCCTGCTCGGCGCCAACGGTGCCGGCAAGAGTTCGACCTTGAATTCGCTTGTCGGGCTAGCGGCAAAGAAGGCGGGGCGCGTCTCGTTCAACGGTCAGGATATTTCAGGCCTCGCTCCAGAACAGATCGTCCGGCTCGGCATGACCCTGACGCCGGAGGGCCGGCGGATCTTTCCGAGCCTGACTGTCGACGAACACCTTTTGCTCGGCGGCGCCATGCACAAGGCGCGCGGCGCAATATCAGAAGTGCGCGAAGACATGCTGTCGCGCTTCCCGATCCTGAAGGAGCGTCTCGCCCAAAAGGCTGGCTCGCTCTCGGGTGGCGAACAGCAGATGCTGGCGATCGCCCGCTCGATGATGTCGTCGCCGGACCTGCTTCTGCTCGACGAACCCTCGCTTGGCCTTGCCCCACAGATCGTCGACCTGATCTTCGACCTGATCGCGGGCTTGAGGCAAAAGGGCCTGACGATCCTGCTCGTCGAACAGAACGTGTCGCTGTCGCTCGAGATCGCCGATGCCGGCTACGTCATGGCCAATGGCCGCATCGTTCTTTCGGGCACGGCCGCCGAGCTTCGCAATTCAACTGAAATCCAGGGCGCCTATCTCGGCGCTTGAAGCCCGGGGCGTAGAGGTCAAAACCATGGACATGTTCCTGCAGCAGCTCGTCAACGCGCTCAGCCTCGGCGGTACCTATGCGCTTCTAGCCCTTGGCCTTGCGGTCGTGTTCTCGATCATGGGGCTCATCAACTTCGCCCATGGCGAGCTGATGACGGCTGCCGGCTACGGTCTCTGCTTCGCGCTTCTCCTCGGCCTGCCGTTTCCGCTCGCTGTCTGCGGTGCGCTCCTGATCGCGATTGCACTCGCCATGCTGATGGAGCGCATCGCGTTCAGGCCCGTGCGTGGCGCCAGCGGCACGACGCTGCTCCTGACGAGCTTTGCCGTCAGCGCCATCCTGCGCGTCATTTTCCAGAACTTCATTTCAGCACGGCCGAAGCCCGTGCCGATGCCTGAAAGCTTTTCCGGCACGATCGAGATCGGCGGCCTGCATCTCGGGCTGATCCAGGGCACCTCGATCCTGGTGACGATCATCATGCTCGTCGGCCTCAATCTCTTCCTGCGCACCACCGTGCTTGGCCGTGCCATGCGCGCTGCCTCGGAAGATTTCGCCATCGTTCGGCTGATGGGTATCCGTGCCAATGCGGTGGTTGCGACGGCCTTTGCCATCTCCGGCCTGCTTGCCGGCGTTGCCGGCATCCTCTGGGTGGCGCAGCGTGGCAGCGTCGATCCGCTGATGGGCTTCCTGCCGGTGCTCAAAGCCTTCATCGCCGCGATCATCGGCGGGCTCGGCAGCCTGTCGGGTGCCGTAGCCGGTGGTTTCCTGCTCGGCTTCATCGAGGTGTTCCTGCAGGCCTATCTGCCGGAAAGCCTGCTCAGCTACCGCGATGCCTTTACCATCCTGCTCGTGATCGGCGTGCTGCTCTTTGCACCGCAGGGGCTGCTTGCCCGCAAGACGATCGTCAAGCTCTGAGGAGTTGCGGCCGTCGCCGCGGTGCCGTGCGTTACTACTGAACTAGGCAGCTGACAGACAGATATTTTCTCTTAATGCCCACCTCATACTCCGTCATCCTCGCCCTTGTGGCGGGGATCCAGCGACTCGACGTCCGTCGGGTCGTAGACTCTTTTCAGCCCAAGGACTTGGGCTGACTGGACCCCTGTGACAAGCACAGGGCTGAGGGAGATTGCGAGATGCCCCTCAGGATTTCTCAATCCATCGCGAGTGAACCGGGCTATTGGACATTGGCAGTGGCACCAATGGCCACGGGTCAGCTTCCAGCGTGCCAGATGCGCTTCGGCCTGTCAGGCTGAAGGCAATCGCTTTTCGTTAACGCCAAAAACGAAAACGCCGCGGGGAGGGCCGCGGCGTCTCGTTGGCGCTTTTCTCTCGATCGAGCAATTCCGAACGGAGACCCGTCGGAATTGCTCGCGGGATCAGCGTGCAGGCGGAGCGTACATCAGGCCGCCATTGCTCCAGAGCTTGTTGAGACCGCGGTCGATCTTCAGCGGGCTGTCCTTGCCGAGGTGGCGTTCGAAGACTTCGCCGTAGTTGCCGACGGCGGAAACCGCCTGGTAGGCCCATTTCGGATCAAGTCCGAGCGACTTGCCGGCTTCGTTCTCGATACCAAGGAAACGCTTCTGCGCGGTCGTGCCGCTTTCGATGAGCTTGGCGGCATTGTCCTTGGTGATCCCCAGTTCTTCGGCCTCGGTCAGCGCAAACAGCGTCCAGCGCACGATCTTGAACCACTGGTCGTCGCCCTGGCGCACGGCCGGGCCGAGCGGTTCCTTGGAGATCACTTCGGGCAGCACCACGAAACGATCGGGATCGTTGAGCGTCAGGCGCTGGGCGTAAAGCGCCGAGGCGTCGGTCGAATAGACGTCGCAGCGTGCCGTGTTGAAGGCCTGGATCGTCTGGTCGGCCTTTTCGAAGGCAACCACCTGGTACTGGATGTTGTTGGCGCCGAAATAGTCCGCCATGTTCTGCTCGGTCGTCGTGCCGGTCTCGGTGCAGACGGAGGCGCCCGAAAGTTCCTTGACGCTCTTCACGCCGAGGTCGTTGCGCACCATGAAGGCTTGGCCATCATAGTAGTTGACGCCGACGAAGCTCATGCCGAGATCGGTGTCGCGCGACAGCGTCCAGGTGGTCTGGCGCGACAAAAGATCGGCCTCGCCCGACTGCAGCGCCGTGAAACGCTCCTTGGTCGAGAGCGGCACGTATTTCACCTTGTCGGGATTGCCGAGGGCTACGGCTGCGACCGCACGGCAGAAATCGATGTCGAAGCCGGTCCACTCGCCCTTGTCGTTGGGCGCGGAAAAGCCGAGCACGCCCTGGCTGACGCCGCAGCGAAGCTCACCGCGCTCCTTGATGACGTCGAGCATACCGGCGTTGGCGGCGGTGCCGGCAAGAAACGCCGCGCTCGCCAGTGCTAGAACTCCAAATTTCATTGTCCTGTTCTCCTCTTCTTGATGTTTTGGGCATGCGTCTTCGCTGCCGGGATGCGCCTGCATCCCGGCCAATTCGCTTTGTCTTTCCTGCTAGTGCACCGGCCTTAGCCGAGTGTTTTCGATACGTCTTCGAAGGTCTCTTCGAGCACGGCAATCAGGTGATCGGCATCGCGTTTCGAGAAGATCATCGGCGGGCGCATTTTCAGGATATTGTCATGCGGGCCTTCCGTTCCCATCAGCACGCCACGGCGGCGGGCGCCGTTGGAGACAGCGCGGGCGAACTCGGTGGCCGGCGCCTTGGTCTTGCGGTCTGTGACCAGTTCGATGCCGAGGAAGAGGCCCATGCCGCGCACGTCGCCGATCACCTCGTATCGCGCCTGCATGGCGCGGAATGCGTCGATCAGGTAGTTGCCGATCGTAAGCGCGTTGCCGCGCAGGTCCTGTCCCTCGATGACGTCGAGCACGGCAAGGCCGACGGCGCAGGAGACCGGATTGCCGCCGAAGGTGTTGAAATACTCCATGCCGTTGTTGAAGCTGTCGGTGACCTCACGGGTGGTGACGACCGCTGCGAGCGGATGGCCGTCGCCGATCGGCTTGCCCATGGTGACGATGTCGGGCACGACGCCTTGCGTCTCGAAGGCCCACCAATGGCTGCCGACGCGGCCGAAGCCGACCTGCACCTCGTCGGCGATGCAGACGCCGCCGGCCTCGCGCACCAGGCGATAGACTTCCTTCAGATAGCCTTCCGGAAGGAACACCTGGCCGGCGACGCTCGGGATCGATTCCGCGATGAAGAAGCCCGGACCTTCGCCCCTGGCCTGCATCGCCGCGATCAGTTCGGCGACGCTTTCGGCAAAGCGCTTGCCGTGCTCCTCGACCGGCCAGTCGGCCGGTGCATGGTAGCTGTCGGGAATGGTCGCCACATGCACATGCGGCTTCGGACCCTTGCCGCCCTTGCGGCGGAACTTGTAGGGGCTGATATCGATCAGCTCCTGGGTCGTGCCGTGATAGGACCAGTCGAGGGTGATCGCATTCTCGCGGCCGGTATGTGCACGCATCAGCCGCAAGGCGAGGCTGTTGGCCTCCGAGCCGCTGTTGACGAAGCCGGCAACCGTCAGCTCCTTCGGCAGCGTCGCCGTCAGTCGCTCGGCATAGGCGACGATGTTGTCGTGCAGGTAGCGGGTGTTGGTGTTGAGGATCGCCGCTTGCTTCGCCATCGCCTCGACCACCGCCGGATGGGCGTGGCCGATATGGCAGACATTGTTGAAGCAGTCGAGATAGGCGCGGCCGCTGTCGTCGATCAGCCAGACGCCTTCGCCACGCACGAACTTGATCGGCTTGTCATAGGAGATCGAGAGGTTGGGGAGCAGCAGTTCCTTGCGACGCTTGACGATTTCCTCGTGCGAGCGGCCCTTCTTCTCGTAGAATTCTTCAGCGATGCCGGCGAAGGTGCGGGCATCGGGGAAGAGTTCCGCCCAGACGTCGAGGAATTGCGGTTCTCCGACGCCTAGGATTTCGGTCGCCGAGAGACTGGTGTCGGTCGAAAGCTGCAGGTGCAGATGCGGCGCCCAGCCGCCGTTTTCCTTCGGCGCGCCCATTTCGCCGACGAGCGCGCCAGCCTCCAGCCGGTCGCCGGCCTTGATACGGCGCATCGCCTCATGCGCCATGTGGCCCCAGAGCGTGACGAAGGGCGGGCAGCCCTCCGGTTGATGGCGAAGTGCGATCAGGCAGCCGTAGCCGAGCGGATCTTCTTCGATCTCGACACTGACGACGGTTGCTGCAAGCGGGGTGTAAAGCTTGGTGCCGGCCGCCATGAACAGGTCGAGCCCGAGATGATGGGTGCGGCGGGTGTGGTCGATAAAGCGCGAGACGAACATCTCGCCGGCATAGACCGTGCGCTCCTCGGCGAAGGGGCCAATGCCGAGCGCGATGCCGTGTTCGCGGCAATAATCCTCCCAGATCGCCTGGGCTTCGTCCGGCTGTTCGCCCGCGGATTTCACCGTCATCGGGTGTGTGGGGTCGCCATAGGGCACGAGCGCTGCCGGGTAGGTGGCGGCCGGCCGTTCGAGCAGCGGCTTCAGCGTCTTGCGGTTGGCGTTGATCCAGGCGTTGACATTGCGGGCACCTGCGGTCGCCTCGAAACCGCAGGCATGCCGCAGGATCGCGGTGGCGAAGCGCGGGTTCATCCGGTCGAGCTTGCGCAGCAAGGTCCAGGCCGGACGCTCGCTGATCGCGAGATAGGGGTTGTCGTCGGTGTGGGCGCGGCGCGACGCCGAGATGGTGACCGAGGTCACGAGCCGGATGGCGATGAGATCGAACAGGATGTCGACTTCTTCTTCCGTCAGCGGATATTCCTGATGGAAGCCACGGGCGATCGCGGCGGCAGCGCCGATCGGGTCGGGATGGTCGAGCCCGGCATAGGCGGCGGCGATCGCCACTTCGGCGATGACGGGCGCGTACAACGCATCGCCGAAATCGATCAGGCCGGAGATGGTGTCATGGTCGGCCTTGGCGACCAGAACGTTCCAATCGTTGGCGTCGTTGTGGATGACCTGAGCGCGAAGGGTCGCAAGCCGCGGCGCGACGGATTTTTCGAAGCGTGCGAGGAAGCGTTCGAGCAGCGCCCGGTCTTCGGCGGAGGTGACGTGATGCAGCCGATCGGCCGAGCGACCGGCATGACGGATGTCCCAGTCGAGATCGCGTAGCGCACCCGGATGCATGAAACCTCTGAGCGACGCGTCGAAGCGGCCGAGCATCTGCCCGAGCGACTGGAGGGCGGCGTCGCTACGACCGGTTTCGGCCAGCGGCAGGCCCTCGACCCAGCTGACGAGGCGAAGGCGATGGGTGACGCCGCGCGCGCTCGTGGTCGAAGCGAGACTCTCACCCGATAGCGTCGGACGGATATGCGGTACCGGCAGATCGGCGGCATGGGTGCCGACGTGGCTGAGCAGCGCCGTCTGGAAGTCGCTTTCGGCTTCCGGTTCGGCACCGTTGACGATCTTCAGGATGTAGGTGCCGTGACCCTCGGTCTCGACCTTGAAGTTCTGGTCGCGCTCACTGGCAAGGAGCGAAAGCGCGCCGGTCAGGCCATAGTGCGACTTCAGCAGTTCTGCTGCGGCATCGGTCGAAAAGTCAGGCGTCGTCTTCAGCATATCGTTCATGGGGACCCTCATCTGTGATCGAGAGTTACATGAGCGGCGACATGATGCATCCGGCAATATGCCGGTTGCACCGGCACTATGTTTATAATAACCGTCATCTTGTCGGCGCGATCAGGAGGAGCGGATATGCAGGACATTGACGCGATCGACCGCACCATCCTCAGTATCCTGTCGCAGGAAGCGCGCATCCCGATGAAGTCTCTGGCGGGGCGCATCGGTCTCTCCCGCAGTGCGACGACCGAGCGGGTCAGCCGGCTTGAAAAAGCCGGCGTCATTCGCGGCTATCGCGCTGATATCGGGCAACTGGAGGACGGCACGATCCAGGCCTTCCTGCTCGTTACCTTGAAGCGCACGCCCTCGATCGGGGTGCTTGATCGCCTTGCCGGCTTCTCGTCTGTGCGCAAGGTATCGTCGGTCAGCGGCCAACTTGATCTCGTTGTCGAGGTGGAGGTCGGCTCGATCAACGCGCTCAACGAATTGCGCAACGAGGTGGCGACGATGGACAATGTCGAAGACCTGACGACGTCGATTGTGCTCAGGAGAGATATCGAGCGGAGCTGATACTTCGAGATATCGGCCAGCGCCGATACTCTGGGCTTGCGCTAGCCCTCGCTCAGCAACTCCGCTTGCGGAGCGAGCCTTTCGAGCAACGAGCGGCGTACACGGCCGATGTCGCGCATCGGCGGCTCGCCGAAGTGACGCGCATATTCGCGGCTGAACTGCGACTGGCTCTCATAACCCACCTGATGGCCGGCATCGCCGGCGTCGAGGCTTTCCTCCAGCATCAGCCGGCGCGCCTCCTGCAGCCGCAGCTGCTTCTGGTATTGCAGCGGGCTCATCGCCGTGATCGCCTTGAAGTGATGATGCAGCGACGAGACGCTCATGGAAACACGGTTGGCAAGGTCGTCGATCTTGAGCGGCCGCGAATAATGCTCCTTCAACCAGGCAACGGCGCGGCCGACCTGGTGCGGCTGGCTGTCGGTCGTTGCCATCTGCCGCAGGCGGTGACCGTGCGGGCCGGTCAGAAGCCGATAAAGGATCTCCTGTTCGATCAGCGGCAGGAGCGCGGGGATATCATCAGGTCGTTCAAGCAGGCGCAGCAGGCGAAGGGCCGCGTCTTCGAGATCCGGCATGATCTTGCTGACACTCATGCCGCGGGCCGAGGTGTTCGGCGCCGGCAGTTGCGACAGCGACGCAAGCAGGGCCTGGATCTTGCCGGGGTCGAGCGTGAAGGCCATGCTGAGATAGGGCTCGTCGGCGGAAGCCTGGCAGACCTGGGAGAGAACAGGCAGATCGATCGATGTCAGCAGATAGTCGGATGCGCCGTAGATCAGCGTTTCCCCGCCCAGCACCACGCGTTTTGTGCCTTGCACGATGATCGCGAGACTTGGCCGGTAGGCGGAGCAGTTGACCGGGGCATCGCCGCCATGGCGATGCAGGGTCAGACCGTTAATGTCTGTCCGGTGGTCGCCGTCCCTTTCGGCAAACCGGGCAATGACGTCAATCATCTCGAAGCGGGCGGTCTGTCGCGTGGCTGTCATAATCTCAGGTCTTTCCAGCGGCTTAGCATTGTGTGAGGCAATGCTCAGGTAGGACACTGACGTGCCATCTCCAGCGCGTCACTGTCAATCTTGTAGGATTGTGCAAAAACTTTGCAGGATCGCTCTAACGCTTGTTGCGGCCGGGCACCCATAGTCCGAGGTGCGTCAGGCCGGACTTCCTCCGGACCTGCACCCTTTCCTAAAATGAGGACAGACTGATGGCCATTGCAAGAGGATATGCGGCGACCGATGCGTCGAAGCCGCTGACGCCCTTCACCTTCGAGCGCCGCGAACCGCGCGACGACGACGTGGTGATCGAGATCAAATATTGCGGCGTCTGCCACTCCGACATCCACCAGGCCCGCAACGAATGGGGCAACTCAGCCTTCCCGATGGTGCCCGGCCACGAGATCGTCGGCATCGTCACGGCGGTCGGTTCGAAGGTTACCAAATTCAAGGTGGGTGACCGCGCTGGCGTCGGTTGTTTCGTCGATTCCTGCACCACCTGCGCCACCCGCGACCTCGACCTGGAACACTACATGCCGGGCCTGATCGTGACCTATAACGGCGTCGAAGCCGACGGCAAGACAGCGACGCAGGGTGGCTATTCGGATCATATCGTCGTCAAGGAAGGCTACGTCCTTTCGATCCCGGAAAACCTGCCGCTCGATGCGGCCGCACCGCTTCTTTGCGCCGGCATCACGCTTTACTCGCCGCTGCGCCACTGGAAGGCGGGGCCTGGCAAGAAGGTCGCGATCGTCGGCATGGGCGGCCTTGGCCATATGGGCGTCAAGCTGGCGGATGCGATGGGTGCAGACGTCACCGTTCTCAGCCAGACGCTTTCCAAGAAAGAAGACGGGCTGAAGCTCGGTGCCGATCACTATTACGCCACCAACGACCCTGAAACCTTCAAGGCTCTTGCAGGCACGTTCGACCTGATCATCTGCACGGTTGCCGCCGAGATCGACTGGAATGCCTATCTCAACCTCTTGAAGGTCGATGGCGATCTGGTGCTGGTCGGCATTCCGGAAAACGCGGTGCCGGTGCACGCCTTCTCGCTGGTGCCCGCACGCCGCAGCATTTCCGGCTCCATGATCGGCTCGATCAAGGAAACCCAGGAAATGCTCGACTTCTGCGGTAAGCACGACATCGTTTCGGAAATCGAAACGATCCGCATCCAGGACGTCAACGCGGCCTATGAGCGCGTCGTCAAGAGCGACGTGCGCTACCGCTTCGTCATCGACATGGCGTCGCTGCAGGACGCTGCCTAAGCAGAAACGAAACGGCCCGGCGTCCATTGAATGCCGGGCCGTTTTCTGTCCGCCATAGCGGGCTCAAACGAGGGGCAGCGGCCCGTCGTTCTTGATCTCTTCCATCACGGCGTAGGTGCGGGTCTCCTTGACGCCCGGAAGCGTCCAGAGCACCTGGCCGAGGAAGTTGCGGTAGGCCGCCATATCCTCGAAGCGCGTCTTCACCAGATAGTCGAAACCGCCCGCCACCATATGACATTCGAGCACGGCCGGTGCCTGTTTGACGGCTGCGGCGAACTGGTCGAAGACATCAGGTGTGGTCTTGTCGAGCATGACCTCGATGAAGACCAGCAGGCCGAAGCCGAGCTTGTGCGGGTCCAGTCTCGCGCCGAAGCCCGAGACATAACCTTCCTTCAACAGCCGGCGCAGCCGCTCGCTTGTCGCCGTCGGCGACAGGCCGATGCGATCGGCAAGCTCCAGATTGGTGATGCGGCCATCCGCCTGGAGGATGTTGAGAATTCTACGGTCAATCTTGTCGATCTGATGCATGGAGCCTCCCACCGGTGCCTCAGGCGGCAAGTCGCGTTTCCGCGAGCTTTACCCAGTAGGAGATGCCGTGCGGGATCGCCTCGTCGTTGAAATCATAGGCCGGGTGGTGCAGCCCCGCGGTATCGCCGTTGCCCATGAAGACAAAGGCGCCGGGGCGTGCGAGCAGCATGTAGGAAAAATCCTCGCCGCCCATCATCGGGTCGAGCGACGGCCTGACGTTGCCTGTCCCGGCGATCTCGGCCGCTGCCTGCAGCGCATAGCCGGTCTCGTCGGCATGGTTGACCGTCACCGGGTAGTTGCGGTTGTAGGCAACCTCGACCGTTGCGCCGTAGATGCCGGCCACGCCTTCTGCGATCGTGCGGATGCGCGCCTCGCCTATGTCGCGCACTTCAGGCATCAGCGTGCGAACGGTGCCGCCAAGAACCGCATCCTCGGGGATGACGTTGTGGGCGAAGCCGGCGTGGAACTTGGTGACGGAAACGACGACGGAGGCAAGCGGGTCGACGGTGCGGGACGCGATCGTCTGCAGTGCGGTGACGATCTGGGTGCCGACGACGATCGGGTCGATCGTCTTGTGCGGCTGGGCGGCATGGCCGCCGCGGCCCTTGATGGTGATAGTGAACTCGTCGGTCGACGCCATGATCGGGCCAACGCGGCTGCCGAAATGGCCGACGGGCATGCCCGGCATGTTGTGCATGCCGTAGACCTCGGCGATCGCGAAGCGCTCCATCATGCCGTCCTTGACCATCTCGTTGCCGCCGCCGCCACCTTCTTCGGCCGGCTGGAAGATAACGGCGACCTGGCCGGCGAAATTCCGGGTCTCGGCCAGATACTTGGCGGCGCCGAGCAGCATGGCGGTGTGGCCGTCATGGCCGCAGGCATGCATCTTGCCGGATGTTTCCGACGCCCAGGGCTTGCCGCTGGTTTCGGTGATCGGCAGCGCATCCATGTCGGCGCGAAGGCCGACGGTGCGGCCCGCGCCGAGATTGCCGCGGATCAGGCCGACGACGCCGGTGCGCCCGAGCCCCGTCACGACTTCGTCAACGCCGAATTCCTTCAGTTTCTTTTCGACGAAGGATGCCGTATTTTCGACCGCGAACAGGAGCTCCGGGTTCCTGTGCAGGTGGCGCCGCCATTCGGCGACTTCGTTCTGGAGCTCGGCGGCACGGTTGAGTATGGGCATCGGTTCGTCCTGTCGATCTGTTCGATCACTAGAGTATCTGTCGTGGATTGGCAGTGGCCCGCGTGAATGGGCTTTGCCATCTCCTCGCCATATAGGCTAAATAGCCGGACGAGACGAGGCAACAGCGGATTTTCGAGGTTCTATCGTGGTGACAGCAGGATTTTTCACGCGTGGCAAGATGAAGGCGCTTGGAGTGACGGCGCTGGCTTGCGCAACGCTTCTTGCAGCTCTGCCGGCCGCGGCCAATCCAAGGCTGGTCGTCGACGTCAATTCGCTGAAGGTCTACGAGCACCAGGATATCTTCCAGAAATGGTATCCGGCATCGCTGACCAAGCTGATGACGGCCTATACGACGTTCCGCGCCATCAAGTCCGGGCAGCTGACGCTTGAAAGCCCCGTCGTCATGACCAAGAACGCGGCGGCCGAACCGCCGAGCAAGATGTTCTACAAGCCCGGCCAGGCGATGACGCTCGACAGCGCGCTGAAGATGATGCTGGTCAAATCGGCAAACGACGTCGCCGTCGCGATTGCCGAGACGGTCGGTGGTTCCGAGCCCGCCTTCATCGAGCGCATGAACGCCGAGGCGCGCCGCATCGGCATGACCTCGTCCAACTTCATCAATCCCAACGGCTTGCCCGGCGCCGGCCAGTACACGACCGCCCGCGATCTCGCGGTGCTGGCGATCACGCTCAAGCGCGAGTTCCCGCAATACGCCTCCTATTTCTCGCTCGAAGGTTTTACGACCGGCAAGAAGAACTATCCGAACTACAACAAGCTGATCGGCCGCTTCGAAGGCGCTGACGGCATGAAGACCGGCTTCATCTGCGCCTCCGGCTTCAACCAGGTATCGTCAGCCACCCGTGACGGCCGCAGCGTCGTATCGGTCGTGCTCGGCGAAGATAGCCTCGGCGCGCGTACCGACGAATCCGCACGTCTTTTGCAGATGGCGCTGACGACGATTGGCACCGGAAAACCGTCGCTGGTGCAGATTCCACCTTATGGCGAAACGCGCGACATGGTGGCCGACGTCAGCAAGCAGATCTGCTCGAAGGCGGCCGCCAAGGTGCGCAGCGAAGGCCGCGACGAGGCCGGACGGCAGAAACTGCTGTCGCCCTATATCCACGAAATCAACCGGCCGCTGAAGCTCGCCTTTGCCGGCCTCATTGCCGGCAGCGGGGAGAAGGCGCCGAAGGTCGTCGCCGAAGAGACCGCACAAGGTGACGCCGTCAATGTGCCGATCCCCGTGCCGCGGCCGACATTCTGATCGGAGTTCATGATGGTTAGCCCCTTGCCGGCGGTGCCGGTCTCGATCCTCACCGGCTTTCTCGGTGCGGGCAAGACGACATTGCTCAACCGGCTGCTGAAGGACCCCGATCTCTCGGACACGGCCGTCATCATCAACGAGTTCGGTGATGTCTCGATCGACCATCTGCTGGTGGAAGCCTCCAGCGACGGCGTGATCGAGCTTTCCGACGGTTGCCTTTGCTGCACCGTGCGCGGCGAGCTGGTCGATACGCTTGCCGATCTCATGGACCGGATGCAGACCGGCAAGATCAAGCCGCTGAAGCGCGTCGTCATCGAGACGACAGGGCTTGCCGATCCGGCGCCGGTGCTGCAGTCGGTGATCGGCAATCCTGTGATCGCACAGAATTTTCGCCTGGATGGCGTGGTCACCGTCGTGGACGCGGTCAACGGCCTGCAGACGATCGCCAATCACGAAGAGGCCTTGAAGCAGGTCGCCGTCGCAGACCGCATCGTCATCAGCAAAACGGCACTTGCAGACGCTTCGCAGCGCGATGCGTTGACGGCCCGGATCCGCGCGCTCAATCCGCGTGCGCCGCTGATCGACGGCGACAGCGCCGAGGCGGGACGCGCCACGATGTTTGATTGCGGTCTTTATGACCCGTCCTCGAAGATCGCCGACGTCGGCCGCTGGCTGCAGGACGAAGCGCATCACGACCACCACCATGAACATGATCATGGCGACCACGACCATGATCATGTTCATCATCATGGGCACGAGCACCACCACCACCATCATCACGACGTGACGCGGCATGGCGGCGACATTCGCTCGTTCAGCATCGTGCACGACCGGCCGATCGAGCCGATGGCGCTCGACATGTTCATCGACCTCCTGCGCTCGGCGCATGGCGAGAAGCTGCTCAGGATGAAGGCGATCGTCGCGGTTGCTGACAGGCCGGAGCGACCGCTGGTGCTGCACGGCGTACAGAATGTCTTCCACACGCCGGAAAGACTGGCTGCCTGGCCGGATCCCAACGACCGGCGCACCCGCATGGTGCTGATCACCAAAGGGCTGACGGAGGAGTTTGTCCGCGACCTCTTCGATGCATTCACCGGCAAGCCGCGCATCGACCGGCCGGACGCCCAGGCACTGTCCGATAACCCGCTCGCCGTCCCCGGCATGCGGTTCTAATCACAATTTAAAGCGCGCGTTGAGATACCGCGGCGTCTCAGGCACCCTTGCGGATCAAGAACCGGTGGCCGCCGTCAGCGGCCGCGGACGCTTCGAGCGTGTGGCCGTCTTCGTTGCAGAAGTGTGGGATGTCGATCACGGCCAGCGGATCGGTCGTCTCGATCTCGAGCAGCGCGCCTGGCGCAAGAGACGCCATGCGCTTGCGTGTCTTCAAAACCGGAAGGGGGCATTTAAGCCCCCTCAGGTCGTAGACGATCTTGTGTTCGTCCGGCATCAATTGCCCCAGATTTTCCAGAAGGGGCGCTTCTTCGGCGGCTCTTCGGTGAGGACGGGTGTTTCCGCCACAGCGTCAGGTGCAGGTGCCGTCGCAACGGCGGCCGTCTGCTGTCCTGCAGCCGCAGACGCTGCAGCCCGCGTCTGCTTCATCGCCTTTGCCGGCTCTTGAGCCTGCGGCGCTACGACGGCCTGCTGCCCACTTGCTTCTTGGTCCGGCGTTATGACAACTGGAGCGGGCATCTGCAGTTCAGGTTCGCTTTTCGAAAACAGGCTCCAGAAGGACTTCTTGGGCTCTTCGACGGCGGCCTGCATCACCGGCTGCGGGATCGGGTTGGCGGCCGGAACCGGAACGTGCTTGCCGCCTTGGGTCGCCTTTTCGAGTTCCTTCTTCTGGATCTCGACGGCCAGTTTGGTCTCTTCCGCTTCCTTCTGATCGGCGATCTTCTTTTCGAGATCGCTCGCCTTCATCATCTTGCCGGCGTCAAGGGAGTTGCCGGTCGGCGCATAGGCGAGTTCGCGGCCAACGCGCTGCTTGGCGACGATCGCCTTGCGCTCGGCTTCGCTCGGCTCGTACCAGACCATGCCGTCATACTTCTTCATGGCCTTGTCGTAGTCGGTCTGATAGCTCTTTTCGAAGCTTGCCATCGCCACCTGCAGTGCCGGCGGCGTCGACATGGCCGGGCACTGGCCGCCCGGGTTGAACGGCCCGGAGGCCTGCTGGTTGAAGACGTACTTCTTCTCGCAGACATTGACCTCAGGCGGACGCTTGGTGACTTCGAACTGGTCGTAGCCGACCTTCAGCATCTTCCAAAAGTCGATGTTCGGGTTGTCGCGGTGACGCGCCATGTTTTCCGCCGTCATGCGGAAGGGGAAGGCCTGGAGCTGCACGCTCTCCTGGCCGCCCTTGAAGCTGTCGCGGGCGAGCGCGAAGATCTCGATCATCTGCTCGTCGGTCATCGAGTAGCAGCCCGACGACGAGCAGGCGCCATGGATCATCAAGTGCGTGCCCTGGCGGCCGTTCGCCTTGTCATATGCGTTTGGGTAGCCGGTGTTGATGGCCAGATAGTAATTGGAATTGGGGTTCATCTGGCGCGGGAAGAGCGGGTAGAAGCCTTCCGGGGCCTGACGGTCGCCTTCCTTCACCTTGGGGCCGAGCTTGCCCGACCAGGCGCAGATCTTGTAGGTCTTCAAAAGCTGGAAGCGGTTGGCCGTATTGGCCTTCCAGACCTCGAGCGTGCCCTCTTCCTTGAAGATACGCAGCGCGATCGGGGCCTGCTTCTGCATCCCGAGCTCGCTCATCTTTTTGACCATCGGAGCAGAGACCTGATACTCGGTCTTGTTCTTGACGGACTTGATATCGACCGACGTCGTGGCGTCGAGCGCTTCGTTGGTGCAGCCGGCAAGCGCGGTGACGATGGCGGCGGAGGCTACAAGGTTTCTGAAACGCATCAGCAGAGGCCCGTTCAAACCCAAACTCGACTAGCAGAGCCGCGTCCGTGGGGGAGGGCCCTTTAGAGAATCACTAAGCGATTATACTTCACGAATTCTTAACCCTGCAGGGGACGCCTGCCGATGCGCTGTTCATGACCTCATGAATATGGCCAAGATTTGGCCATAGTCCGCTTTGCGGTTGCGAAAGTCGCTGCCGCAATCGCAGGCCTCCGGCTGAAAGAGCAGCGGGCGTCGGCCCGCTTCCCAGCGCGAACTTAGAGATTGCGGCCGATATTCAGGTATTTCTGTCGGCGATCCGTGCGCAATTGGTCGCCGCTGCGCCCGGAAAGCTCCTTCAGCGCGTCGGCGATGACCGTGCCGGTGCGACCGATGACAGCATTCGGATCACGGTGAGCGCCGCCGACCGGTTCCTGAATGATGCCGTCGATGACGCCGAGCGCCTTCAGGTCTTCAGAGGTGATCTTCATGTTGCTGGCCGCTTCCTTGGCGCGGGTGGAATCGCGCCAGAGGATCGAGGCGGCACCTTCCGGCGAAATCACGCTGTAGATCGCATGTTCCAGCATGTAGACGCGGTTGCCGGTGGCGATCGCGATCGCGCCGCCCGAGCCGCCTTCGCCGATGACGACCGTGACGATCGGCACGCGGACGTTGAGGCACATCTCGGTCGAGCGGGCAATCGCCTCCGCCTGGCCGCGCTCTTCGGCGTTAACACCCGGATAAGCGCCTGCGGTATCGACGAGCGTGATCAGCGGCAGGCCGAAGCGATCGGCCATTTCCATGACGCGGATCGCCTTGCGGTAACCTTCAGGACGAGGGCTGCCGAAATTGTGCTTGATGCGCGACTTCGTGTCGTTGCCCTTTTCCTGGCCGAGAACGGCCACCGGCATGCCGCGGAAACGCGCAAGGCCGGCCTGGATGGCGTCGTCGTTGGCGAAGTTGCGGTCGCCCGCAAGCGGCGTGAACTCGGTAAAGAGCTCGGCGGCATAATCCAGGAAGTGCGGGCGCGAGGGGTGACGGGCGACCTGGGTCTTCTGCCAGGGCGTCAGCTTGGAATAGATCTCGGCCATCGCGTCGCGGACGCGCGTCTCCAGGCGTTCGATCTCATCCGAAGTGTTCACGCTCTCGTCTTCGCCGGCGAGCTTCTTGAGTTCAAGAATCTTGCCTTCGAGGTCTGAGATGGGCTTTTCGAAATCGAGATAGTTGTGCATGAGATGCGTTTCCGATCATTTTGCGACAGGGGCCTGCGGGCCAAAACCAGCGTGCCCCGCGGTCCTAATCCTGTTTTTTCGCCTGTTTGGCAAGAGGGTGATGGTTTTGCACAAGGTTGTGCAGCCGTTCTTCCAGCACATGCGTATAGATTTGTGTCGTTGAAATGTCCGAGTGGCCGAGCAGTTCCTGCACGGCGCGAAGGTCGGCGCCGTTGGCAAGAAGGTGGCTGGCGAAGGCATGTCGGAGCACGTGCGGGGAGATTGTCGCGACCCGGATCCCGGCACGCGCGGCGAGTGACTTCAGATCCCGGGCAAAGACCTGCCGCGGCAGGAAGCCCTGTTTGCCGGAGGACGGAAAGAGCCACGGGCTCTCGCGATTGCCCGCTTCCTCCTTGGCCATCTCCTCGGCAAGCGCCTCGCCGTAAGTCCGCATCGCCCGGATGGCGGCCTGCGAAAGCGGGACGAGCCGGTCCTTGTTGCCCTTGCCGCGGATCACGAGGAAGCGGCCGTTCTGCGCCAGCACGGTTGCGGGCAGGGACACCAGTTCGCTGACGCGCATGCCGGTCGCATAGAGCAGTTCGATCAGCGCATGCATGCGCAGTTTCGCGAGCCGATCCGGGCCGGAGATGGACGCTTCGGTCTCCGCCTGCCCGATCAATCGCGAAACGTCGTCGACGCTGAGCGTCTTCGGCAGGCTGCGCCCCTTCTTCGGGGCATCGAGAATGCCGGTCGGGTCGTCGGTGCGGAGCCCTTCGGCGTAGAGAAACTTGTAGAATTGCCGGAGCGCCGACAGCCGCCGCGCCTGCGACGAGGCCTTAAAGCCTTGGCCGGCGAGGTGGGCGAGGTAGGCGCGAAGGTCGTCGGGCGTAGCTCCCGTCAGCACAGTTCCGCGCGTTCGCAGATGCGAGGCGGCATCCTCCAGGTCGCGCTCGTAGGATTGCAGCGTGTTGACGGCCGCACCCCGCTCGGCGCTCATCATTTCGAGGAAGGCCTCGACATGGGCGGCGGAAAGATCGCTCATTGTGCCTTGTTCACCCGCTCCGACGGGATCTTCACGGTCACGTCGCGTTCCACCGGTTCGACGAAGGTGACGAGAGAGACCATCGTGCCGTACACTAGCCCGGTGATGACGAGACAAAAGAACAGGAACCGGAAGAGCGTCGGCATTTCAGTCTCCTGTGCATGTACCCTGTGATCGCAAGCGGACGTCGGGATACCCATGCAGGTGTTCGAACTGCCAGGGCCGCGTACGCAGTCGATGCGAAGGCGCCGCGCCGTGGCGGGTGCCAGACCTATATGAACGCCACTTCGGCCGAGTTCAAGAACCGTGAGGCAACGTGCGCGACGACTTGACGCTCATCCCCGATTTGTCGATACCGGAAGGGAATGGGGAATAAGAAGTCCAATGAACGACGTGATCGAACCGGTTTCCGCAACGCTTGCCGAGCGGGCGAAGCTTGTACTCGGTAAACGCAATCTCGTGTTCATCGGGCTGATGGGCGCCGGCAAGTCGGCGATCGGGCGATTGACGGCCCAGGCACTTGGCATTCCCTTCGTCGATTCCGATCATGAGATCGAGCGTGTCTCGCGCATGACGATCAGCGACCTCTTTGCCCGCTACGGCGAAGAAGAGTTCCGGGCGCTCGAGACGCGGGTGCTGAAGCGCCTGCTCAGAAGCGGGCCGCGCGTGGTCTCGACCGGCGGCGGGGCCTATATCAACGAGCGCTCGCGCCGCCAGATCAAGAAGGGCGGCCTGACGATCTGGCTCAATGCCGAGCTCGACGTGCTTTGGGAGCGCGTCAACAAGCGCGACACGCGGCCGTTGCTCAAGACGGAAAACCCCAGGCAGACGCTCGAAAACCTGATGAATGCGCGCTACCCGGTCTATGCCGAAGCCGATCTGACGGTGTTGTCGCGCGATGTAAGGAAAGAGACGATGGTCGAAGAAGTTCTGGCCGCCGTCATCGAACACCAGGACAAGAAGCACCATGAATAGCCACGCGATGCCCGCCGCCGAACGCAAGGTCCGCGTCGACCTCGGCGACCGTTCCTACGATATCCTGATTGGTCCGGGGCTGATCGCCGCTGCCGGCCAGGAAATCGCAGCCCGCCTCAAGGGGCGGAAAATGGCTGTCATCACCGACGAGAACGTGGCGCCGCGCTACCTCGAACCGCTGATGGCGAGCTTGAAGGAACGCGATATCGATGCCGTGTCCCTCGTGCTGCCGGCCGGTGAAAAGACCAAGAGCTTCGAACACCTGATCCCGGTTTGCGAAACCGTGCTCGGCGCCCGGATCGAGCGCAACGACGCGGTCATCGCGCTTGGCGGGGGTGTCATCGGCGACCTCACGGGCTTTGCTGCCGGCGTTGTGCGCCGTGGCTCGCGTTTCATCCAGATCCCGACCTCGCTGCTGGCCCAGGTCGATTCTTCCGTCGGTGGCAAGACCGGCATCAATTCGCCGCACGGCAAGAACCTGATTGGCGTCTTCCACCAGCCCGATCTGGTGCTGGCCGATACCGACGTGCTCGACACGCTGAGTGAGCGCGAGTTCCGCGCCGGCTATGCCGAAGTCGCGAAATACGGGCTGATCGACAAGCCGGACTTCTTCGCATGGCTTGAAAAGAACTGGCAGGCGGTCTTTGCCGGCGGTGCGGCTCGCATCGAGGCGATTGCCGTCAGCTGCCAGGCCAAGGCCGATGTCGTGGCAGCCGACGAACGCGAGAACGGTTTGCGCGCGCTGCTCAATCTTGGCCACACTTTCGGCCATGCGCTGGAAGCGGCGACCGAGTACGACAGCGCCCGGTTGGTGCATGGCGAGGGCGTTTCGATCGGGATGGTGCTGGCGCATCAGTTCTCGACGCGCATGAACCTTGCAAGCGCTGACGACGCTGCCCGCGTCGAGACGCATCTGAAGGCTGTCGGCCTGCCGACGCGCATGTCGGAAATCCCGGGAACGCTGCCGCCGGCCGAACGGCTGATGGATGCGATCGCCCAGGACAAGAAGGTCAAGGGCGGCAAGCTTACCTTCATCCTGACGCGCGGCATCGGCCAATCCTTTGTTGCCGACGACGTTCCGGCGTCCGAAGTCCTGAGCTTCCTGAGGGAAAAGCACCCGCAATGACCGGCGAAGCCTTCATTGCCTTCCTGGCGGAATACTGGCTGTCGATCCTCTCGGTCTTCTGCCTGCTCCTGCTGTCGGCATTCTTCTCCGGTTCCGAGACCGCGCTGACGGCAGCTTCGCGCTCCCGCATGCACACACTGGAAAACAACGGCGAGGAGCGCGCCGGCATCGTCAACCGGCTGATCGAGCGCCGTGACCGATTGATCGGCACGCTCTTGATCGGCAACAATCTCGTCAACATTCTCGCCTCGTCGCTGACGACGAGCCTGCTGATCGGTCTCTTCGGCGACAGCGGTGTCGCCATCGCAACGCTTGCCATGACCGTGCTGCTGGTGATTTTCTCGGAGGTGCTGCCGAAGAGCTGGGCGATTGCGTCGCCGGACCGGTTCGCCATTGCCGTTGCGCCACTTGTCCGCCCCTTCGTCGCGATCGTTGGGCCGGTCTCCAGCCTCGTCAACGGGATCGTCCGGCGCCTGCTCAATCTCTTCGGGGTCAATCTGGCCGCCGACATGTCGATGCTCTCGGCGCATGAAGAACTGCGCGGCGCAGTGGATTTCCTCCACCGCGAGGGTTCGGTGATCAAGGCCGACCGCGACCGGCTGGGCGGCGTGCTCGATCTCGGCGAGCTCGAAGTCTCCGACATCATGATCCACCGCACCAACATGCGGGCGATCAATGCCGACGAACCGCCGGAAAGCTGCGTTCGCGATATTCTCGAAAGCCCGTTCACCCGGCTGCCGGTCTGGCGCGGCTCGACCGACAACATCATTGGCGTCGTCCATTCGAAGGACCTGCTTCGGGCGCTTGCCGAGCCGAATGTCGAGCCGGAAAACCTCGATATCGTCAAGATCGCGCAAAAACCCTGGTTCGTGCCCGATACCACCAACCTCAAGGACCAGCTGAACGCCTTCCTGCGCCGCAAGCTGCATATGGCGATCGTCGTCGACGAATATGGCCAGGTTCAGGGCCTGGTGACGCTGGAAGACATTCTGGAAGAGATCGTCGGTGACATTGCTGACGAACACGACCTCGATATCCAGGGCGTGCGCCAGGAGGCGGACGGTTCGATCGTCGTCGACGGTTCGGTGCCGATCCGCGACCTCAATCGCGCGCTCGACTGGTCGCTGCCGGACGAGGAGGCGACGACGGTTGCAGGTCTCGTGATCCACGAATCCAAGAGCATTCCCGAGGAACGCCAGGCCTTCACCTTCCATGGCAAGCGCTTCATCGTAATGAAGCGGGTGAAGAACCGGATCACCAAGCTGCGCATTCGCCCGGCGGAAGAGGGCGCGCCGCCAACCTGACCGAAGTGATGATTGCCTACCAGCGGGTCGGCTCGCCGGGGGCGGCGACCTCGACTGCGAGCGCATGCAGGCCGGCATCGAGTTCGGGTTTGAGGAGGTCGTTGATGGCGCGGTGACGGGCGACACGGCTCATGCCGGTGAAAGCGCTCGACACGATGCGCACCCGCATGTGGGATTCACCGCCGCCATCAAATCCCGGCTGGTGGCCGGCATGCATGTGGCTCTCGTTGATCACCGCGAGCCTTTCAGGGTGGAAGGCCTCAATCAGCTTCTTTTCGATCGTGTCCGTGAGCGACATTCTTCCGTCCCAATTTGCTGTTTGCCTGTCGCCCCCTTGCAGTTCTGCAATACCCGACGGTTGCGGGCTCGGCGGCGCAAAATGCCCGCACAAAGCCAGCAACATTCCGCTTTGTCAATTCTTGTTGTGGCTTCGGCCAACCCCCATAATGAGCGCCATGAGACTCGATTCAAAATACTTCGATCGCATTCGAACCCGGCGCAAGGTTGAGCCGCAGGCTGAGCCGGCGGCACCCGTCTGCCAGTGGGACGGCTGCGACCAGAAGGGCGTGCATCGGGCCCCCGTCGGTCGCAATGCCGAAGGTCAGTACTTCATGTTCTGCTTCGAGCACGTGAAGGAGTACAACAAGGGCTACAATTTCTTCTCGGGCCTCTCCGACAGCGAGGTCGCGCGCTACCAGAAGGAAGCGATTACCGGCCATCGGCCGACCTGGACCGTTGGCGTCAATAAAAATGCCAAGAACGGCCCGACCCAGTCGCAGACGCGCTCCGGCTCTGCAGGCGCGCAGGCCCGTATGCGCGATCCTTTCGGCTTCGTCAGCGAGGCGCGCGCCCGTTCCGGCCGTCCGGAGCCGCGCCAGCGCAAGTTGAAGACACTTGAGGCAAAGGCCTTCGAAACGCTCGGTCTGAGTGCTTCGGCGACGACTGCCGACATCAAGGCGGCCTACAAGGATCTCGTCAAGAAGCATCACCCCGATGCCAATGGCGGAGATAGAGGATCGGAAGAGCGTTTTCGCGCGGTTATTCAAGCCTACCAATTGTTAAAACAGGCTGGCTTCTGCTAACAACGCGGATTAATACAGAAGCACTTTTGCAGGCGAATGCGCGGGTGCCGTCCGGTGGCCGCTCTGGAGACATGATGAGCAAGATTGACCTCGACATTTCCAACCTCCCCGACACGACGATCTCTGTCCGGGAGGTTTTCGGTATTGATACGGATTTGCGCGTTCCTGCCTACTCGAAGGGCGACGCCTACGTACCGGACCTCGATCCGGACTATCTCTTTGACCGCGAAACCACGCTCGCCATTCTCGCAGGCTTCGCCCACAACCGACGCGTGATGGTGTCTGGCTATCACGGCACCGGCAAGTCGACCCATATCGAGCAGGTCGCCGCCCGTCTCAACTGGCCGTGCGTGCGCGTCAACCTCGACAGCCATGTCAGCCGTATCGACCTCGTCGGCAAGGACGCGATTGTCGTCAAGGACGGCATGCAGGTCACCGAGTTCAAGGACGGCATCCTGCCCTGGGCCTACCAGCACAATGTCGCGCTCGTCTTCGACGAGTATGATGCCGGCCGCCCGGACGTGATGTTCGTCATCCAGCGTGTTCTCGAATCCTCCGGCCGACTGACGCTGCTCGACCAGAGCCGCGTCATCCGTCCGCACCCGGCCTTCCGCCTGTTTGCGACCGCCAACACCGTTGGCCTCGGCGACACCACCGGCCTCTATCACGGCACGCAGCAGATCAACCAGGCGCAGATGGACCGCTGGTCGATCGTCACCACGCTGAACTACCTGCCGCACGACAAGGAAGTCGACATCGTCGCCGCCAAGGTCAAGGGCTTCACCGCCGACAAGGGCCGCGAGACCGTTTCCAAGATGGTGCGCGTCGCCGATCTCACCCGTGCAGCCTTCATCAACGGCGATCTTTCGACCGTCATGAGCCCGCGTACGGTGATCACCTGGGCCGAGAACGCGCACATCTTCGGCGACATCGCCTTTGCCTTCCGCGTGACCTTCCTCAACAAGTGCGATGAGCTGGAGCGGGCGCTGGTCGCCGAGCATTATCAGCGCGCGTTCGGCATCGAGCTGAAGGAAAGCGCTGCCAACATCGTGCTGGAAGCCACCGCCTGAGCCATGGCGGAGGCGAAGGGCGCACCGGCGCTTCGCTTCGTTGAGGAGAAGAGCGTCACGAAGACCGCCAATGCGGTCTTCAGAGGCCTCAAGGCCTTCAACCTCGAAAAGGCGGGAAGCGCCAAGTACAAGCGCTTCGCCGTTTCGGTGCGTGACGACAGCGACGAAATCGTAGGCGGCATCGTCGCCTACACCGCGTGGAACTGGTGCTTCATCGAACTGCTCTGGGTGGACGAAGTGCTGAGAGGATCGGGCAGCGGGCGAGAGCTCGTTGCGCGTGTCGAGGCGATCGCCGCAAGTCGCGGCGCCCGCTACATCTATGTCGACACGTTCAGCTTCCAGGGCGACGGCTTCTATCAGAAGCTGGGTTATGACGTTTATGGCAAACTCGATGATTTCCCGCCGGGATTTCACCGCATCTGGCTGAAGAAGGAACTGTCGTGAGCTCGAACTCGAAGGCAAAGCCGACAACGCGCGAGAATGCTGCGGAGCCGTTCAAGCGGGCGCTTTCCGGCTGCATCCGATCGATCGCGGGCGATGCCGAAGTGGAAGTGGCCTTTGCCAACGAGCGGCCGGGCATGACCGGCGAGCGCATTCGCCTGCCGGAGCTTTCCAAGCGCCCGACGCTGCAGGAGCTTTCCGTCACCCGTGGTCTCGGCGACAGCATGGCGCTGCGCAAGGCCTGTCACGACGCCCGCATCCACGCGACCATGTCGCCGCAAGGGGCCGACGCCCGCGCGATCTTCGACGCGGTGGAGCAGGCGCGCGTCGAGGCGATCGGTTCGCTGCGCATGGCCGGCGTTGCCAAGAACCTCAACGTCATGCTCGAGGAAAAATACGCCAAGGCGAACTTCGGCACGATTGAGCGCCAGGCAGACGCCCCGCTCGGCGAAGCCGTGGCGCTTCTCGTGCGTGAGAAGCTGACCGGCGAGAAGCCGCCTGCATCTGCCGGCAAGGTGCTCGACCTCTGGCGCGAGTTCATCGAGGGCAAGGCGTCCGGCGACATCAAGAACCTGTCGTCTGCGATCAACGACCAGCAGGCCTTTGCCCGCGTCGTGCGCGATATGCTGACCTCGATGGAGGTTGCCGAGAAATACGGCGACGACGACAACGAGCCGGACGAGCAGGAAAGCGAGACCGACGAGGACCAGCCGCGCAGCCAGGAGCAGGACGAGAACGCCAGCGACGAGGAAGCCGGCGACGATGCCGCGCCCGCCGATGAGAACCAGGCTGCCGAAGAGCAGATGGAAGAAGGCGAGATGGACGGCGCGGAGATCTCCGACGACGACCTGCAGGACGAGGGTGACGAAGACAGCGAGACGCCCGGCGAAGTCAAGCGCCCGAACCAGCCCTTTGCCGACTTCAACGAGAAGGTCGACTACACGGTCTTCACCCGCGAGTTCGACGAGACGATCGCTTCGGAAGAGCTTTGCGACGAGGCCGAACTCGACCGGCTGCGCGCCTTCCTCGACAAGCAGCTCGCCCACCTGCAGGGCGCGGTCGGGCGCTTGGCCAACCGTCTTCAGCGCCGGTTGATGGCACAGCAGAACCGCTCCTGGGAGTTCGACCTGGAAGAGGGGTATCTCGACTCGGCGCGGCTTCAGCGCATCATCATCGATCCGATGCAGCCGCTCTCCTTCAAGCGCGAGAAGGACACCAATTTCCGCGATACGGTCGTGACGCTCTTGATCGACAATTCTGGCTCGATGCGCGGCCGTCCGATCACCGTGGCTGCCACCTGCGCCGACATCCTGGCGCGCACGCTGGAACGCTGCGGCGTCAAGGTCGAGATCCTCGGTTTCACCACCAAGGCGTGGAAGGGTGGGCAGTCGCGTGAAAAGTGGCTGGCCGGCGGCAAGCCGCAGGCGCCGGGCCGGCTCAACGACCTTCGCCACATTGTCTACAAGTCTGCCGATGCGCCGTGGCGCCGAGCGCGCCGCAATCTCGGCCTGATGATGCGCGAGGGCCTGCTCAAGGAAAACATAGACGGCGAGGCGCTGATCTGGGCGCATGAGCGGCTGATGGCGCGGCGCGAGCAACGCCGCATCCTGATGATGATCTCCGACGGCGCGCCGGTCGATGACTCGACCTTGTCGGTCAATCCCGGCAATTATCTGGAGCGCCACCTGCGCGCGGTGATCGAGCAGATAGAAACGCGCTCGCCGGTGGAACTCCTGGCCATCGGTATCGGTCACGACGTGACGCGCTACTATCGCCGCGCTGTGACTATTGTCGACGCGGACGAACTCGCCGGCGCCATGACCGAGCAGCTGGCCGCGCTCTTCGAGGATGAAAGCCAGCGCCGCGGCTCCTCACGGCTGCGCCGCGCAGGCTGACGCGCGTGTCGGAGGGCGGAATCATGCCGCCTCCGATCTCCATCCGAGGCTGCAAGGCGGTTCGTGACCCAAGGTCAATTTACGGACATAGTTTTACAGTCTACCAAGCTGCTGTGGGTGGTGCTGCTATTTGCTGCCGCACACCATCTCTTATCCAATGCTCCCTAAAGGTATGCTTCTCGATGCTCCGTCGCGGACTCCTCGCCCTTTTCCTTCTGGCTTCCGCCAGCTCGGCATGGTCCGCTTCCGACAGTGAGACACTGCCGATCCGCAGCCGCCAGATCAGCAACTTCGAAGTCGGAATGAGCACCACCCGCTTCGGCGCTTTGGAGTTCGTCGGCGGGCTCGAGGTGACGTCGCCGAATCCGCTGTTCGGCGCTGTCTCGGCGATCCGTTTTCGTCCTGATGGCAGCTCTTTCGTTGCCGTGATGGATACGGGCCATTGGCTCGAAGGTGCCGTGATCCGCGACGCGGAGGGGCGGCTTTCGGGCCTTACTGATCTCACCGCCACGCCGATGGCCGACCGCAACGGCGACGTCGGGCTGGCGAAATGGAAGGTGGATTCGGAAGGGCTTGCCTTGCGAGAAGGGCAGGCGGTCGTCAGCTACGAGCAGGCGCATCGCATCGACATCTATCCGGATCCGGGTTTTGCCGCATCGACGCCGATCGGCAGCCTGTCTCTGCCGTTCCCGATCGGCGAGCTGCGCAGCAATGCCGGTATCGAGACGATTGCCGTCTCGCCGAAGGACAGCCCGCTCGCCGGCGCGATGATTGCCATTGCCGAGCGCAGCGTCGACAAGGCGGACAATCTGCTGGCCGGTATCCTCGACGGGCCCAAGCGCGGGGCGTTCTCCGTCGTGCGCAAGGACCCCTATGCGGCGACCGATGGTGCGTTCCTGCCGAACGGCGACCTGTTGCTCCTGGAGCGGCGCTTCTCGTTCGGCTCGGGCCTTGGCATGCAGATCCGCCGTATCCCCGGGGATGCGATCAAGCCGGGTGCTGTGGTCGATGGAGAGGTGATCTTCGAAGCCGACATGCGCCACCAGATCGACAACATGGAGGGCCTCGACGTCGTCGTGCGGCCCGACGGCGAAGTCCGCGTCATCGTCGTCTCGGACGACAATCACTCGATCCTCGAGCGCAACCTGATGCTCGAGTTCCGGCTCACGACGGCTCTGACGCAGTAAAGCTGCCGCGAGAAAAGTGCGCAGCGGTTTTCCGTCCGGGATTGCGAAGTTTCAAACGAGAAAACGTCAAGGTTTGCGCCTCTCCGGCCGCCGCGCCCGGAATGCGGTACGGCTGGCACCGCGCTGTGCTTGACACCTTTCCCGCGTGGGCCTATTGGCCGGTCGTTCGTTCAAGGAGACCTATGCGCAGAGGCTGAAAATCTGTCCGCAATTGCGGTTGTTCACGGCGCCCGACCGGCGCTGTCTCTTGACGCATATCTATCTGAACGGAAAATCATGAAAAACATGGATGTGATCATTCGCGCCTATCAGGCGGCGGATATGGAAGAACTGTCTCAAATCTGGTTCGAAGCTTCGATAACGGCGCACGCGTTCGTTGGCGAAGATCGCCTCAGAGAGCAGCGTGTGTTGATCGAAACCGTCTATCTGCCACAGGCAGAGACATGGGTCGCGACACGCAACGGCGTGCCGGCCGGGTTTGTCAGCTTGCTCGACGATTTCATCGGCGGGTTGTTCGTGTCGCCGCGACATCAGGGCGCCGGCATCGGGCGCCTCTTGGTAGCACACGCGCTTGCGCTTAAGGGTCAGCTCCGGCTGGAGGTCTACACCGCCAACGCGCAGGCCTATGCCTTCTACGAGAACCTCGGGTTTGAGGAAGTGTCGCGGCGTCCGAGCGACGACGAGGGCCTGCCCTTCGAGAACGCCCAGATGCTTCTGAAAGGCCGCTAGATCATTTCACCGTTTCATCGAAACAGTGAATTGATCTGCCTGTTTGATACCACGCAATTCCGCACGGGAAACCGTTGCACGCTTTTGCTGGAATTGCTCTAGCGGCCGGCTGCGGGGAAGGGTGTCGCCATCCTTCCCCGCAGGTTTCCACCATGTCTGGTCCGTCAACCGGGGTGTACCCGGAGATCGCCTCAGGCCGGCAGCTTCGCTTCTGCCGGCGGCATCGGCTTGATCACGTTCATCAGTGCGCCATAGGGAAGCAGCATGACGAGACCGCAGAGGATCTTGACGCTGAGGTCGCCGATGGCCCAGGAGATCCAGCGCGGCGCCTCGGCCGAAAGCACGCCGAGCAGCGGTGCGGTTTCCAGCGCAAAACCGTCGTTCGGACCGAAGAACACGAAGAACGGTGCAAAGGCGAAGGAGAAGAACATCGCCGTGTCGAGCGCCGAGCCGATCAGCGAGCCGGCCAGCGGTGCATGCCACCAGCTCTGACGGCGCAGCCTGTTGAACACGGAGATATCCAGCAGCTGGCCAAACAGGAACGCCGAGCCCGAGGCAATCGCGATGCGAGGCGTGGCGGCGATGAAGGAAAGCAGGATGGCGACGATGAAGCCGACGACCACCACGCGGCGCGCAATGCGCGGGCCGAACTGGCGGTTGGTAAGGTCGGTGACCAGGAACGCGAAGGGATAGCTGAAGGCGCCCCAGGTGAGAAGGTCGCCGAGCTGCATGCCGGCGATCGAGCCTGGCAGCGGGTACTGGACGAGGAAGTTCGAGGCCACGACCACGAGGGTCATGAGCGCGACATAGACGAAGAACGTGCGATTGATCAGCATTTTTTTATCCTGGGAGATGCCACCAGCTAGAGGGATGAGAGCCGGATCAAGCATCCGGCCGACGAGTATAAACATGCGCACGAGAAAAAGGCTTGCCGGATTAACCCGCAAGCCTTTTAAACGCGTGTCAAAGACAGGACGCTGGCGCCGATTAGGCGGCTTCAGCAACCTTCTTGACGATCTGGCGACGCAGCAGGCGAGCGCGCATGCTCAGCTCGTTCTCGTCCGACTTCAGCAGGAAGGCGTCGAGGCCGCCACGGTGTTCAACCGAGCGAAGAGCTGCTGCGGAAACGCGCAGGCGGTAGCGCTGGCCGAGAGCATCGGAAATCAGCGTGACGTTGCACAGGTTCGGGAGGAACCGACGCTTGGTCTTGTTGTTGGCGTGGCTTACATTGTTGCCCGACTGGACGCCCTTGCCGGTCAATTCGCAACTACGGGACATGGTACACCTATTTCTTTATCGCCGCCGGACAATGCGGTAGCGGGCCCAGAGCCCAGGCCGC
>NZ_DASYHB010000106.1:0-7717 GCF_035999185.1 Ensifer sp.
CCGTGGATCTGCTCGTCAACAACTACTCCGCAGCCCTGCAGGCAGCGCAAAACGTTGCGCTTTCGGTGCAATGACCACAGGACGTGATTGGACATGACTGCTGAAACCCTCCTTGCAAGCCTGCAACTCTCGATCCCCGAGCTGATCCTCGCGGTCGGCGCAATGGCGTTGCTGATGATCGGCGTGTTTGCCGGTGAAAAATCGGCGTCGACGGTCACCGGTCTTGCGGTTGCCGTGCTGATCATCGCCGGTCTCTGGCTCGTGCTGAAAACCGGGGAAGGCTCGGCCTATAACGGCGCCTTCCTGTCCGACCCCTTCGCCAAGTTCATGAAGGTGCTGGCGCTGATCGGCTCGATCACGGCCCTGGTCATGACCGTCGGTCATGCGCGGTCCGCCCAGATTGATCGTTTCGAGTTCCCGGTGCTTCTGGTGCTGGCGACGCTCGGCATGCTCCTGATGATCTCGGCCAACGACCTGATCTCGCTCTACCTCTCGCTGGAACTGCAGTCGCTGGCGCTCTACGTCGTCGCCGCCATCAACCGCGACAGCATCCGCTCGACCGAGGCGGGCCTCAAGTACTTCGTGCTCGGCGCGCTGTCTTCGGGCATGCTGCTCTATGGCATGTCGCTGGTCTACGGCTTCACCGGCCACACCGGCTTTACCGAAATCGCGGCTGCACTGACGGCCGAGGGCCGTTCGCTCGGCCTGATCTTCGGTCTCGTCTTCGTGCTTGCCGGTCTCGCCTTCAAGATCTCGGCCGTGCCGTTCCACATGTGGACGCCGGACGTTTATGAGGGCGCGCCGACCCCGGTCACCGCCTTCTTCGCGGCTGCGCCGAAAGTTGCGGCCATGGCGATCCTCGTGCGCATCGTCATCAACGCGTTCGAGCCCGTCGTTGCCGACTGGCAGCAGATCATCGTCTTCATCTCGATCGCGTCGATGCTGCTCGGCGCCTTCGCGGCGATCGGCCAGAAGAACATCAAGCGCCTGATGGCCTATTCGTCCATCGGTCACATGGGTTATGCGCTGGTCGGCCTTGCCGCAGGCTCCATGGCTGGTGTTCGCGGCGTGCTGCTCTACATGCTCATCTACATGGTCATGACGCTTGGCACTTTCGCCTGCATCCTGGCGATGCGCCGCAAGGAAGGTGAAAACGTCGAGAACGTCGACGACCTCGCCGGCCTCTCGCAGACCAATCCCTTCATGGCGACGGTGCTGACCGTCCTGATGTTCTCGCTCGCCGGCATCCCGCCGATGGCAGGCTTCTTCGGGAAGTACTTCGTTTTCATGGCGGCCATCGAAGCCCAGCTCTATGCGCTTGCCATCATCGGCGTCCTCGCATCGGTGGTCGGCGCCTACTACTACCTGCGCGTCATCAAGGTGATGTGGTTTGACGATGCCAAGGGCGAGTTTGCCCGTACGGCCGGCGAGCTGCGTCTGGTGTTCGGTCTCTCGGGTCTGTTCGTTCTCGGATACGTCCTGATCGGCGGACCGCTTGGAAACGCGGCTGAAGTCGCGGCACGGACCTTCTTTTGATCGCCCTTGAAGGCGGCGGCCGGATTTCGCTCGACGATTTCCGGCATGTCGCTCTCGATGCGGTCGGCTCGACCAACAGCGAATGCCTGGCGCGTGCGCGCCAGGGCGACCCAGGCAATCTCTGGGTAACGGCCATCCGCCAGACGGGTGGCCGTGGCCGACGTGGCCGCGCATGGTTCTCGGAACCGGGCAATCTATACGCCTCGCTTCTCCTCATCGATCCGGCCCCGGTTGAGCATCTGCACTCGCTGCCGCTGGCGGTCGCCGTCGCCGTACACAGGGCGATCCGTCAGGTGATGCCGCCGGGTGCGGCACCGGTGGAAATCAAGTGGCCGAACGATATCCTGATCGACGGCAAGAAGACCTGCGGCATTCTTCTGGAAGGCGAAGCGTTGCCGGACGGTCGTCGGGCGCTCGTTATCGGTTGTGGCATCAACATCGCCGTTCAGCCCGACGAAGCGCTCTATCCCGTGACATCGCTTCAAAAGGAAGGCGCGTCCGCCTCACCGGACGAACTGTTTGCCCGGCTGTTTCTGACAATGGCAGAAACCCTTTCGGTCTGGGACCGTGGGGCGGGTATCGCAAATACGATCGAACAATGGCGTGCGGCCGCCCGCGGCATCGGCGAGACGATCACGGTAAATCTGCCGGACCGGTCGCTTTCAGGCCGCTTTGCCGGTATTGATGAGGCCGGGCGATTGCTGCTCGATACCGGCTCGGGCGCGATGCAGGCGATTGCCGCCGGCGACGTTTTTTTCGGATAATTCTTAGAAACAAGGGCGCATTACGACATGGCGCAAGAAGAAGAACTGGTGTTCTTGCCGCTCGGCGGCGTCGGCGAAATCGGTATGAACCTCGGCCTTTATGGCTACGGACGGCCCGGCAACCGCCAATGGATCATGGTAGACTGCGGCGTGACCTTCCCAGGTCCTGAGCTTCCGGGCGTGGACCTGGTGCTCGCCGATATCAGCTTCCTGGCGGAGGAGCGCCGCAATCTCAAGGGCATCATCATTACCCACGCCCATGAGGACCACTATGGCGGCCTCAATGATCTTTGGCCGGGCCTGAATGTTCCGGTCTACGCCTCACCGTTTACGGCGGGCATGCTGGAGGCCAAGCGCGATTTCGAGAAGAGCCGGGGCGAGATCCCCGTGACGATCTTCAAGCAGGGTGACCGTATCAATGTCGGCCCGTTCGAGATCGAGGCGGTCGGCGTCAACCACTCGATCCCCGAGCCGATGTCACTCATCATTCGCACACCGGCCGGCACGGTCGTTCATACCGGTGACTGGAAGATCGATCTTCACCCGTCGCTCGGACCGCTGACAGACGAGGCACGCTTCCGCCAGATCGGCGACGAGGGCGTTCTGGCGCTGGTCTGTGATTCCACCAACGCGATGCGCGACGGCGTTTCGCCGTCCGAGCAGGAAGTCTCCGAAAGTCTGACGAAGATCATCGCCAACGCCGAAGGGCGGGTCGCGATCACGACGTTCTCCTCGAATGTCGGGCGCATCCGCTCGATCGCCGAAGCGGCGGAAGAAGCGGGCAGGGATGTGCTGCTGCTCGGCAGTTCGATGAAGCGGGTCGTTGCCGTCGCGACCGATCTCGGGCTGATGGAAGGCATCAAGCCGTTCCTCGCCGAAGACGAATTCGGCTACGTGCCGCGTGACAAGGTGGTGGTCATCCTGACCGGCAGCCAGGGCGAGCCGCGGGCGGCACTTGCCAAGATCGCCCGTGACGAGATGCGCAACGTTGCGTTTTCGGCTGGCGATACGGTGGTGTTCTCTTCGCGAACGATCCCCGGCAACGAGAAGGCGATCAACGACATCAAGAATGGCCTGGTCGAACAGGGCATTCACATCGTCACCGACAACGAGGCGCTGGTGCACGTATCCGGCCATCCGCGCCGGACCGAACTTCAGCAGATGTATCAGTGGCTGCGGCCTCAGATCCTCGTTCCGGTTCATGGCGAGGCCGCGCACCTCACGGCGCATGGCGAACTGGGTCGGCAATCGGGCATTGCCAGCGTTCCGCGTCTGCGCAACGGCGAGATGCTGCGGTTGGCGCCAGGCCCAGCCGAAGTCGTCGATACGGTCCAGCACGGCCGGATCTACAAGGACGGATCGCTGATCGGCGATTTTGAGGAAATGGGCATCGGCGAACGCCGCAAGCTCTCCTTCGCCGGCCATGTTGCGGTCAATGTCGTTCTCGACAGCCGCTACGATTTCCTCGGCGATCCCGATATCGTTGCGATCGGCCTGCCGGAGTTCGACGACGAGGGCGAGGACATGGAGGACACGCTCTATGACGCTGTCCTCGGCGCCGTCGAGAGCATTCCGCGCGCAAAACGCAAGGATCTGGCGATGCTGCAGGAAGCCGTCCGTCGTGCTGTTCGCAGCACCGCCAACCAGATCTGGGGCAAGAAGCCGATCGTGACGGCGTTTGTCACCAAAGTCTGATTGGCGACAGTCGCCCGGCTCTGTAAGCCCTATGGCTACGGGACTTCGCCCGTAGCGGGAGGATCGCAATGCTTGGAAGAGTGAACCACATCGCCATCGCCGTGCCGGATCTGGCCGTGGCGGCCGAAAGCTACCGCACGATGCTTGGCGCTTCGCTGACCGAGCCGCAGGCCTTGCCGGAACATGGCGTGACCGTCGTGTTCGTCACGCTTGCCAACACCAAGGTTGAGCTGCTGGAGCCGCTCGGAGAGGGCTCTCCGATTGCGGCATTCCTCGCCAAGAACCCGTCGGGCGGGATGCACCACATCTGCTACGAGGTCGAAAACATCCTGTCTGCGCGAGACGCACTGCGCGCTGCAGGGGCGCGTGTGTTGGGCGATGGGGAGCCAAAGACCGGCGCGCACGGAAAGCCGGTGCTATTCCTCCACCCCAAGGATTTCCAGGGCACGCTGATCGAGCTCGAAGAGGTGTGACAGTTGATCGCGCTGTGCGTGTTTGTCTGATGGGGCCGGCGGCGCTATAAGGCGGACAGAATGTCGCGGAAGTCGTGGCGAAATGCGCTGTTGGCCATTTGCCGATCGCCTTCATCCGGAGTTGGGAATGCCGCTTTTTTCAACCTTTGCTATCTACTTCATCATCTGGTGGATTACGCTCTTTGCCGTTCTGCCGCTGGGAGTGCGCACGCAGGCTGAGGAAAACAGCGTCGTGCCGGGAAGCGTCGAGAGCGCGCCGGCCAAGTTCAACGCCAAACGGGTCGTCTTGCTGACGACGATCATCGCAGCCGTCATTCAGCTCGCCTGGTACATTGTGTCGGTCAAACTGGGCTATGGCATCGATTCCATTCCGCGCTTCTACCCGAAATTCTACTGAGAGTTTCATCAGGACGCTCGAATGGAAGCAATCCGCGATCCGATAGACATCGTTGCCGTGGATATCTTGGTGCGCCAGCTGTGCTGTGAAGGCGCTTGGCGCGGTGCTCCGGCGGAACCAGGGCATTCCTAGGATTGACCGCCGCCAAATTGACATAGTTCAAATTTGTCGAACTGCTTCGCGAGTGCGTTGGCTGGCGAAAGGCAAAAAAAAACAAGGCTGAAAGCCTTGTTTTTCAAGTTTCGCGTGATCTTTAATCCGTTGCCGGCGGCAGCGACGAAGCGCGCCTAAGATCTTATCCTCCCAAGACTTGACCGCGAAAGTCGGCAAGAATTTAGTCTTCATGCCTGTTTTGTGAGCCGAAATTAGCCCAAACATTGGGCGCTGTCATCTGGTTTTTTTGCATTTTTGCTACAGTCGGGCAAAATATTCCCGTTGACAATTCCTGTCGCAATCCTGTTACTAGCGTGCTCTTTTGACGCAGGCTTGGTGCCGCGCTTCCCCTCAAAATCCTCTGGCTGCGATCTCTGGCTGTATGGCCGCGAGCAGGGTTTTCTTCCGCCTGCGAAGCAGCTATGAACGCAAGGCTCATAAAGCTTCCTGACGGCTATGCCCGAGAGGGAGAGTGAACGAGCCCGACCCGAGAAGCAAAGGGCGCCCTTGCCAGAGAATTGGTCAAGCCGGCACCCAAGCTCAACGTCATTTCGCCCGAATCCGCCGATAGTGCGACGTTCATCTAGTTCTGGAACCCGTCATGCGCCTGTCCCGCTTTTTCATGCCCATCCTCAAGGAAAACCCTAAGGAAGCGGAAATCGTTTCCCACCGCCTCATGCTCCGCACGGGCATGATCCGGCAGCAATCCTCGGGCATCTATACCTGGTTGCCACTCGGCAAGCGGGTCCTCGACAAGGTCAATGCGGTCATTCGCGAAGAGCAGAACCGCTCTGGCGCGGTCGAGTTGTTGATGCCGACGCTGCAGTCCGCCGAACTCTGGCAAGAGAGCGGTCGCTACGACGCCTATGGCAAGGAAATGCTGCGCATCAAGGATCGCCAGGACCGGCCGATGCTTTACGGCCCGACGAACGAGGAGATGATCACGGATGTGTTTCGCTCCTACGTGAAGTCCTACCGCGATCTGCCGCTCAATCTGTACCACATCCAGCTGAAGTTCCGCGACGAGATCCGTCCGCGCTTCGGCACCATGCGCTCGCGCGAGTTCCTGATGAAGGACGCCTACTCCTTCGATCTCGACCGGGAAGGGGCCGAGCACGCCTATAACCGCATGTTCGCCGCGTACCTGCGCACCTTCGCGCGCATGGGCCTTCGCGCCATTCCGATGCGTGCCGACACCGGCCCGATCGGCGGCAACCTCAGCCACGAATTCATCATCCTCGCCGACACCGGCGAATCCGAGGTCTACTGCCACAAGGACTTCCTCGGCTTCGATATCCCCGGCGAAGACACGAACTTCGATGACGTTGCCGGCCTGAAGTCGATCTTCGACAAGTGGACGTCGCGCTATGCGGCAACGTCGGAAATGCACGACGAGGCGGCCTTCGACGCGGTTGCCGAGAGCGATCGCCTGTCTGCCCGCGGCATCGAGGTCGGCCACATCTTCTACTTCGGCACCAAGTATTCCGAAGCCATGGGCGCCAAGGTTCTCGGTCCCGATGGCAAGGAACACGCCGTACACATGGGCTCCTACGGCATCGGCCCGACCCGCCTCGTGCCGGCGATTATCGAAGCCTCGCATGACGACAACGGCATCATCTGGCCGAAGTCGATCGCGCCGTTCGATGCGGTGATCATCAACATGAAAGCGGGCGATGCGGCTTGCGACGGAGCCTGCGAGACGCTCTACTCGAAGCTCGGCAAGGCGGGATTCGACGTCCTGCTCGACGACCGCGACGACCGCGCCGGCGCGAAGTTTGCGACGGCCGATCTGATCGGCGTACCGGTCCAGGTGATCGTCGGTCCGAGGTCGATCGCCAATGGCGAAGTCGAGCTCAAGGATCGCAAGACCGGCGAGCGCGAGACGCTGACCGTCGAAGCGGCGATCAACAAGCTGATCGCAGCGAAGTGATAGGACGAGGGAAGGCAGGATGACCGCCGTGACGCAAGATCAGGTGCAGGCTGCAACGCAGCCTGAGACGTCCTCCAGCCGACCCTTTTCCGCCTTCGAGCGCATGGTGGCCTGGCGCTACCTGCGCTCGAGGCGCAAGGAAGCCTTCATCTCGGTGATTGCCGGTTTTTCCTTCATCGGCATCATGCTCGGCGTCGCGACGCTGATCATCGTCATGGCGGTGATGAACGGGTTCCGCACCGAACTCATCTCCCGCATCCTCGGCATCAACGGTCATATGATCGTCCAGCCGATCGACGGTCCGCTCAACAATTACGCGGAGCTGGCGACCAAGTTTTCGGGCGTGAAGGGCGTCACCATGGCGATCCCCCTGGTCGAGGGCCAGGTACTCGCCCAGGGCATCGGTGACAGTTCGACCGGCGCTCTGGTGCGCGGCATCCGCGCCGATGACCTCAGCAAGATGAAGTCGGTCTCCGACCACATCCAGTCCGGCGATCTCGTCGGGTTTGCGTCCGGCTCCGGTGTGGCGATCGGCTCGCGCATGGCCGAGCAACTCGGCATAACGGTCGGCGGCACCATCACGCTGACCTCGCCCAACGGCGACGTCACCCCGCTCGGCATGAATCCTCGCGTCAAGGCCTATACCGTCTCGGCGATCTACGAGATCGGCATGTCGGAATACGATTCGACGATCATCTTCATGCCGCTGGAAGAAGCCCAGCTCTACTTCAACGCCGAAGGGCTCGTGCAGTCGATCGAGATTTTCGTC
>NZ_DASYHB010000122.1:0-57569 GCF_035999185.1 Ensifer sp.
AGTCCTGGCTTCGATATCTGCACCGTCCCTACGCCAGTATGAACTGGATCAGGTTCAACGGGTCACTGCGCTACAGCCGGCAAGCCGACCATCCAGCAGTATCTCAGCCCCTTGACGGGACCCCCCTGGTGAATGCCTCAAAGATAGCCATTGATCGGTCCGCGTCGTCAAGCGCGAATTCGCCTGCCGAGCAAGATACAATTTTGACGTGTGAGATCTCGTTCATGGAAGGGCCAGCGGTCCGAACCGTTGGTTTTGAAGGTCGGCAATCAGGATGCCGCCGCAATCGTATTTCCCACGCGTTCGGAACCACCGTTGGCCGTCCCATGCGGGCGTGCCCGCGATTGGTGTCGGCGCGCCTGGTTCAATAGCTTCTGTCTATTGCGTTCATAGTGACTATGAATTTGCCCTATGCCTGGCGGTCTGACAAATACTCGTCCCAAGGGACGGAAGCAAACACGTCCCGCGGGATCCCCGCAGACAAACGACCAGAAGGCGCCGTACCTTCGCAACGCTTGAAGCGGTACGACTGAGGTCGTGCCGCTTCTCTCTTTTTGAGAGTTCCAATCAGGCGGCCTACCCATGAACCTGTATTTATCCATCGTCGAGCAGAACCTGCTCTCGGCGCCCGTCCTCTTCTTTTGCCTTGGTTTCAGTGCTTCTGTTCTGGGCGCATCGATCGCCTTGCCGAGCGGCGTTTCGAAAATGATAGCGATCTACCTGATGCTGGCGATCGGTTTCAAAGGAGGGGCTGCAGTCGGCATGGATGCGCTCTCGACCGAGGTGCTCCTGTGTCTGCTGGTCGGTGTGGCCTTATCCGGGGTGATGCCGTTCGCCGCTTTCCGTTTTCTCGGTCTCGTTTCGCCGCTGCCGGCAATGGACCGCGCAGCGATCGCCGCGCATTACGGGTCGATCTCGATTGTCACCTTCACGGCCGCCACCGACGCCCTGGTGCGATTGGGTCTCGAATTCAGTGCCACCATGGCTGCGGTCGCAGCCGCGATGGAGGCGCCCGCGATCATCAGTGCCGTCTATCTGCTGCAGAAGTTCGGAAGCCGCACCGTATCCAACGCCAGGTTGAGAAACCAGTCTGTCATGCGGGAAGTCTTCTTCAACGTGACGATCGTCGTGCTGCTCGGCGCTTTCGCCATCGGCGCGGTGACCGGCAAGGACGGCCTCTCCGATGTGTCCGGGTTCCTGGTTGATCCCTTCAGAGGTGTGCTTTGCCTTTTTCTTCTCGACCTCGGCGCTGTGGCAGGGCAGGGGCTACGCACCGGTTGGCGCTCGCTCCGCTGGCCGCTCGTGCTGTTTGCCGCCTGGATGCCGGCGCTGTCGGCGACACTCGCCTTTCTGTCAGCATTCGCGTTCGGCCTGTCGCACGGCAATGCAGCATTGTTGATGACGCTTGCCGCCAGCGCTTCCTATATCGCAGCGCCGGCTGCGATGCGCATGGCGGCGCCGGAGGCCAGACCCGAAATCTACCTGACCATGGCGCTCGGGGTGACGTTCCCGCTCAATTTGCTGGTTGGCGTGCCGCTTTACATCTCTCTCGCCAGTTTTCTCGCGCTCTAGCCCTGACGACAAGATTGATGGTTCTGCCGATCAGGCAATTCCCTTTTCGCGGGCGACGGCGTCGGCTTCACGCGCTAGGATCTCGTAATGGCGCTGTCGCCCGCTGTTTTCCCGCCAGTAGAAGCCGACTTCACGTCTAGCGGCCCAGTCTTCGATCTCAATCAACTTGACATCGTCGTCCTTGCGGAACTCTGCACGGGCGTAAAGCTCCGGGAACAGCGAACAGCCCATGCCGATCGAGACCATTTGCCTGATGGAGTCGAGACTTGTGCCTTCATAGTCGTCGATCACGTGCGCATCGGCTGCGACCGCGAGATGCCGCACATTTTCAAGCAGCCGGTGGCCGCTTCCAAGCGCCAGAAGCGTCTCCCCCTTCAGCGCACTGGTCTTGAGCGAGCGATGTGACGCCAGTCGATGTTCGGCAGGTACGCCGAGAAAGATCTTCTCATGACCGATCCGCCGGAACCGCAGGCCCGGTCGTTCCGGGGCAGGGCCCAGGCCGCAATCAACCGATCCTTCCGCGACGGCTGCTTCGATCCATGCCGGTCGATCCTCGCGTATGTAGATCTTCAGTGCCGGGAACTTCCGATGAATGCCCGGTAGAAATCCTGGAAGAAAATAGGGCCCAAACGTCGGGGCCGTCGCCATTCGCACCAGGCCGCCAAGGCTTTGCGTGTCCCTCAAGGCGCCTTCGACAAGGTCATCGACCGTCGCTAGAGCCATGCGAGCGCTGCGCGCGACATCCTGGCCCGCCGGCGTGGTGACGACACTCGTCGAGGTGCGTTCAAACAGCGTTATTCCAAGGGATTTCTCAACATGCCCAATCTGCACGGACAGGGTTGGCTGCGAAACATGGCAGCGCTTGGCGGCCTTGCCAAAATGCCGGAGTTCGTCGAGGGCCGCTATGTATTCAAGCTGGCGCAGGGTCGGTCGGTAAGTCATGGCCTATAGATAGAAACTATCGCGCGGATTTCAACAATGAATTGGAGCTATCAATTGATCTCGCCCATTGTCGCAACAGCAAAAAGGGCTTTGGCAATGGACCAGTTTCTGAAATCTCTCCGCAACCGCAAAGCGATTGTCGACGCGCGCATCGACGAAGAACAGGCTCGGGCAGCACCGGATCGATTTCGTCTGCACGCGCTGAAGAAACTCAGGCTGCAGTTTCGGGAGCAGATCGCATTCGTCGAGCGCACGAACCGGCTGTCCCCGACCTAGGGCGCCTATTAAGTCCCGCCAACGGTTGGTCCGTAGCTCGCATGCGAAATCCTAGCGGTCGGACTTGTCCTGGGTTCCCCGTTCGGCGTAATCGGCGCGGTTGATGCCGTGGCGTTGGAGCTTGTCGTAGAAAGTCTTGCGGGGAATGCCGAGGGCCTCGATGGTTGCCTTGACGTCGCCGCGTTGCGCCCTCAGCACCTCCTTGAGGATCTCCGCCTCGTAGCGCTCAAGCCGCTCCGGAAGCGCGGTGCCGACCTGCTCAACTGGCGTTTCGCGCTGCCCGAGCGAGCCCTCGACGCCGAGCGCGACCCTTTCGGCAAAGTGCGAAAGCTCGCGCACGTTGCCGGGCCAGGCATGGGTCATCAGATGCCTTTGGACCGCCGGCGAAACGGCGGGCGCGTCGCGCTTGAAGCGTTCAGCCGCACGCGTCAGGAAGTGCGAGAAAAGCAGCGGGATATCGTCGCGACGCTCACGCAGCGGCGGGATCGACAAGGTGACGACGTTCAATCGGAAGTAGAGGTCTTCGCGAAAATCGCCGCGCGCAGCCGGGTCGCCAAGGTCGATTTTGGCGGCGGCAATGACGCGGATGTCGACGGGGCGCACCTGGTTGGTGCCGAGCGGCGTGATCTCGCGGGCTTCGAGAACGCGCAGCATCTTTACCTGGGTTGCCAGTGGCATCGCTTCGATCTCGTCAAGGAACAGCGTGCCGCCGCTTGCGTGCTCGATCCGCCCGATGCGCTTCTTCAGCGCGCCGGTGAAGGCGCCCGGCTCATGGCCGAAGAGCTCGCTTTCGATCACCGTTTCCGGCAGCGCCCCGCAGTTGAGCGCGACGAAATTGCCGTTTCGGCGCCGGCTCCAGTTGTGGAGCAGGGTCGCGACGACTTCCTTGCCGCTGCCGGTCTCCCCGGCGACGAGCACATCGACGTCGGTGTCGGCGATGTGCCTGATCGTCTGGCGCAGGCGTTCCATGACAGACGTCTGGCCGATCAGCGGCAGGCTGTCGCCGGCCGTCTCGGCAGCCCGCGTCAGCGCGCGGTTTTCCATGACGAGCCGGCGCTTTTCCAGCGCGCGGTGCACGCTCTGCACCAGCCGGTCGGAGGCAAAGGGCTTGGGAATAAAGTCATAGACGCCGTCCTTCAGTGCTGTCACCGCCATCGGGATGTCGCCATGGCCGGTGACGAGAATGACCGGAAGGTCGGCATCGAAGGCGGCGATATGGCGAAAGAGCGCCAGCCCGTCGATGCCGGGCATGCGGATGTCGCTGACGACGATGCCGGCGAAACTGGCGTCGAGCGTCTGAAGGGCGTCGGCGGCGCTCGCATGCGCGGTGACGCTCAGGCCGGCAAGCTCAAGCGTCTGCTTCATTGCCTTGCGCAGGTCATTGTCGTCGTCGATGAGGTAAACGGAAGGCTGCATTGCTCAGGCTCTTTTCAGGTGAACCGTGAAGACGGTGCCCTTGTTGCTGGTTTCAACCGCGATCTCACCGCCATAATCGGCGACGATTTCCTTGGAGATTGCCAGGCCGAGGCCAAGTCCATCGTCCTTGGAGGTGTTGAATGGGGTGAAGAGGTCCTCGGCGATCTCGGCCGAGATACCTGGGCCGTTGTCGGCGACGACGAGAGAAACCCTGTCGCCGGGACCGTCCTTGCAGCTGACGCGGATCTCGGCGTCGGTGCGCTCCCCCAGTGCTTCGAGCGCGTTCTGCAGGAGGTTGATCAGCACCTGTTCGAGACGGATGCGACTGCCATAAACGCTGAGGCCGTTTTCCGGCAGATCGATCACGATCGCGTCCATGCGGCCGGCAAAGCGGCTGCGCAGCAGCATCAGGGCGCCCTCGATCACGTCGCGCATCGGTGTCGGTTCGGCAACGAACCGGCCTTTGCGCGCGAAGCTGCGCAGCTCGTCGGTGATGGTGCCGACCCTGTCGGTGAGTTCGGCGATGCTGACGAGGTTCTCAACTGCCGTTTCCTTCTGACCGCGGTCGAGGAAGGTGCGGGCATTGTCGGCATAGGCGCGGATGGTCGCGACCGGCTGGTTGATCTCGTGGGCGACGCCGGCCGCCACCTGGCCAAGGATCGCCAGCCGGTTTGCCTGGACCAGTTCCTGCTGCACGCTCTGCAGTTTCTCGCCGGTGCGCCGGTGGTCGGCGATTTCCATTTCCAGGTGGTCGCGCGCAAGGCTCAGGTCCTGGGTGCGTTCCGTTACCCGCCTCTCCAGTTCGTCGCGGGCGGCGCGGTCTCTGGCTGAAGCGAGTGCCAACGTCTGGCGCCGGCGCAGGAGAAAGGCGGCAAGGGCCAGCAGCGGCGCAATGGCGGCGAGGGCGATGAGGCGGGCCTCGCGGCTCGCTGCCGAAATCGCGCCATCGAGTGGCGCCAGTTGCTCCAGTCGCCAGCTTGTTGTTGGCACCATGGTTTCGACCCGAAGGAACCGTCGCTCGCTGTCGCCCGGAAGTAGCGCCCGCAGCTCGCTCGACCCATCTGTGGTCGGCTCGATGTCGCGGAAAGGCAGCGGCAGCAGCGAGGCGTCGCCAAACTGCAGGCTGTCGCGGATGGCGGCGACACGATCACGCGGGATCACCCGTGTCGTCATGAAGCGCCAGGACGGGAAGCTGGTGATGAGCACGATGCCACGTCGATCGGTGACGTAGACCGGCTTGCCGGAGGTCAGCCATTCGGCCTCGACGTCGTCGAATTCGAGCTTGGCGACGACGACGCCGATCGGCCCGTCGGGTCCCTGAACGCGCCGCGAAATATAGAGGCCCGGCCGCTTGCTGACCGTGCCCATGGCGAAATGCTCGGCCTTGCCGTCGCGCATCGCCATGCGGAAATATTCGCGGAAAGCATAGTCGTTACCAACGAAGCTCGTCGGTTCGCGCCAGTTGCTGGCGGCAACGGCAACGCCATCCGTGCCGATCACATAGATGACCGCGGCGTCCGTATTGGCCGCGAGTGCTTGCAGCTTCTCGTTCAGCCGCTGCAGCGCCGAGCCGTCACGCGTCGAAAGCGCTCCCTTCACCTCGACATCGTCGGCAAGCACCAACGGTGTCGCGCGCTGGCGCTCGAGCACGGCGCGCAACAGGGACGCCTTCAGATTGGTGTCGATCCGGCTCTGGGCACCGACCGTTTCAAGCGCCTGGTTGCGGCCGTATTCGCCCGCGGCCAGGAGCCCGGCGGCGAGGAGCGCAAGTGCGATGCCGGCAAAAATCAGCCAGGCGCGACGCATCGGCCGGTCGAGATCAGGCGTATGGAGCAAGGTGTTCGAAGCTTCGGGCATGGCGAAATTGTGCATTTTTCCGCCCGAAGTTCCAGAAGGGTTGTGCGGAAAACCGCTCAACTCTTCGTGCGCTCCCACCCGTTGATGTAAGAAATGCCTATTGTTTCAATAGTTTGCGGCAGGTCTCTGCAAACTGGCACGGCCATTGCAAATGACATCCTCATGACAGCCCGTGCTGTCGCGCATCGGAAATTGACCCGGGAGGCCCGGCATGACGCCGGACTGGGTTTAGTGGAGGATATCATGATCATCGACCAATCCGCGGAACCGCGCGGCAAGACACCTTTCTATCGTCATCTCTATGTCCAGGTTCTGGCGGCAATTGCAGCCGGCATCCTGCTCGGCCATTTCTATCCGGAGATCGGCACGCAGCTGAAGCCGCTCGGAGACGCCTTCATTCGTCTCGTCAAGATGATCATCGCGCCGGTCATCTTCCTGACGGTCGCGACCGGCATTGCCGGCATGACGGACCTTGCCAAGGTCGGCCGCGTCGCCGGCAAGGCGATGCTTTACTTCCTGACCTTCTCGACGCTCGCGCTCGTCATCGGCCTCATCGTCGCCAATGTCGTGCAGCCGGGCGCCGGCATGCACATCGATCCGGCCTCTCTCGACGTCAAGGCGGTGACAACCTATGCCGAAAAGGCGCATGAGCAGACGATCACCGGCTTCCTGATGAACATCATCCCGACGACGCTGGTCGGTGCGTTTGCCGATGGCGATATCCTGCAGGTGCTGTTCATTTCGGTTCTCTTCGGTCTGGCGCTCGCCATGGTCGGCAAGAAGGCCGAGCCGGTCGTCGATTTCCTGCATGCACTGACGCTGCCGGTGTTCAAGCTCGTCGGCATCCTGATGAAGGCTGCTCCGATCGGCGCCTTCGGCGCCATGGCATTCACCATCGGCAAATACGGCGTCGGCTCGATCGCCAACCTCGCCATGCTGATCGGCACCTTCTACATCACCTCGTTCCTGTTCGTGTTCATCGTTCTCGGCGCGGTCGCCCGCTACAACGGCTTCTCGATCGTCGCGCTCATCCGCTACATCAAGGAAGAACTGCTGCTGGTGCTTGGTACCTCGTCCTCGGAAGCAGCCCTTCCGGGCCTGATGAGCAAGATGGAAAAGGCCGGCTGCAAGCGCTCGGTCGTCGGTCTCGTCATTCCGACCGGCTATTCCTTCAATCTCGACGGCACCAACATCTACATGACGCTGGCGGCTCTCTTTATTGCCCAGGCCATGGACATTCCGCTGTCGCTCGGCGACCAGGTGCTGTTGCTGCTCGTCGCCATGCTGAGCTCGAAGGGTGCTGCCGGCATCACCGGCGCCGGCTTCATCACGCTCGCCGCAACGCTCTCGGTCGTGCCTGCCGTGCCGGTTGCTGGCATGGCGCTGATCCTCGGCATCGACCGGTTCATGTCGGAATGCCGTGCGCTGACCAACTTCGTCGGCAATGCGGTCGCAACCATCGTCGTTGCCAAATGGGAAGGCGAGCTGGACGAGGCGCAGATGGCGGCCGTTCTTGGCGGTCGCACGCCGGAAGCCCTGCCGCAGCCGGCTCTGCAGCCGGCCGAATAAGCTTGCCTCCCAAGGCATGACCGCGTTCGCGCGGTCCGACGCGGCTCGTGGAAACACGGGCCGCGTCGTCGTTTCGGGGTTCATTTTCCCGACATCTTCATCCGTCGCGCCTCGGGCGCCCCGCCGTTGAGGTAGTCGACGAATTCCCGCAGCATCGGCACCCGCCGGGGCCGGAAGCTCTCCTCCGTCATGCTGATGTCGACGATGCGATCGACGCGGAACTTGCGGTAGCCCTCCCGGAGGCAGCACCAGGCAAGCAGCACCAGCACCCGCTCCAGGTAGACGATGGCGAGCGGCAGCACCTGCCGGTCGGTGCGCTCGCCTGCGCCATCCACATAACCGATGACGACGGCGCGTTCCTGCCAGGAGGCTTCGCGCAGCAATGAGACGTCGATGGGCGGCGGCTCCCGGCGGTCGAAGCGATAGACCTGCGACACAGCATGAAGCGCCTGCCGTTGCAACCGATCGGGCAGTGTCGCCGTTATCTTGGAAAGGACTGCGCTTGCCGCCGCCGCAAGGTCCGGCTCGCCCATGTGATGAACTTCGGCAAGGCCGAGCACGAGCGCCTCGATTTCGAGCCGCGTGAAGGTCTGCGGCGGTAGCGCGATGTCTTCGGTAAGCCGGTAGCCGAAGCCGCGCTCGCCATCGATGACGGCGCCGGCGGCGCGCAGGCTGTCGATGTCGCGATAGAGCGAACGCAAGGATACACCGGTCTCCTCGGCAAGGCGGGCGGCCGTTACCGGGGAGGGAAGAGTGCGGAGCGCCTGGAGCAGGCGGAAGAGACGAGCGCTACGAGCCATGACCTAAAGATTAGCCGAAGCCTACTGACGAAAACTGGCAGTTGGCCGACTGTATAAGATCCCCATCTGCAAACGCAACCCGAGGACTTGAGACCATGCTGACACTCTTTCACGCCCCCCGCTCGCGCTCGTCGCGCATCATCACGCTGCTTCGCGAACTTGACGCCATGGACAAGGTGGAGATCGAGATTGTCGACATCACCCGCGGCGACGGAAGCGGTCGCAAGGATCCGAGGAACCCCCACCCGGAAGGCAAGGTGCCGCTGCTCGTGCATGACGGTGTCGTGCTCTGGGAGAGCATCGCGATCATTCAATATCTGACGGATCTTTTCCCGGAGAAGAAGCTTGCTCCGCTTGGCGGTGATCCGCAGCGTGGTCGCTATCTGAGCTGGCTTGCCTGGTATGCCGGCGTGGTCGAGCCGGTGCTGATCGCGCAAGCCGCCGGCGTTTCGCACCCCTATTTCGACGCCACCTTCCGCGGTCCGGCGGAAATGGCCGAGCGTCTGGAAAATGCGTTGAAGGACAGTCCTTATCTGATGGGCGATCGCTATTCGGCCGCCGACCTCCTGCTGCATTCGCCCTTTGCCTGGTATCCGGCTGCAACACCCGACAGCGCCGTCATCAAGGCCTGGGTCGAGCGTTGCGGTGCGCGCCCGTCGCTGCAATGGACGGCCGATTTCGACGCCCGGGCGGCTGCCATCGCCTGACGCGGCAGCGCAAAGAAGGGCGCACCGAGCGCCGCCTCGTCCCGCACCACTCGGTCCGTCGTCTTGGCTATTTGCGTCTGAGGTTGATCTCGCTGGTGACGATCCGCTTGCCTGAAGCCGGATCGACGTCGACCGTTGTCAGCTGCATCCCGTTGGCGCCGACCTTGCGCAAGGTGAGGTCGGCGCTGCGGTCGCCGTTCACTTCCTTTGCCCAGCGAATGGTGAGGTTGATGGCGTCGCCGCGTCGGCGTCCGTTCAGGCCCGCGCGGCCGCCGCGTGGACCGAGATAGGAGCCGCTATAGGTCGAGCCGGTATAGCGCAGCTTCGCATCGATGGAGCGCGAGATCAAAAGCATGCCGCGGCAGACACCCTCCATCGACAGCGCGGCGCCGCTCGCCTCGGAGCTGAAATTGCAGGAGATGTTGACCGGCGACATGTAGGTGCGGATGCGCACCGTTCCGGTGCCCGTCCAGTTGCCGCCAAGTGTTTTCAGGAATGCGCCTTCGTCCGCCCGCGAACCGTTCGCAGGCGCCAAGGCAAATGCGGCCAGCACCAACCATCGCCACATGCCGTGTGTCTCCCGTCCTTGAGCGGATGCTACAACACCCCGTCTTCCCATGCGAGCGTCAACGCAGCATGCATGATCGAAGTTCCATGCTTGGCAACAGCCAAAGGCAGGGACGGCCAGGGCATGCCAGCCTAAAGGCCGTGCAGTACCTGTGTTGCCTTGACGGCGGCGGATGCCCGGTTTTCGACGCCGAGTTTCACGTAGATCTGTTCCAGATGCTTCGTCACGGTCCGGGCGCTGAGACCCAGGATCTCGCCGATATCGCGGTTTGCCTTGCCCTTGGCGATCCAGAGCAGCACCTCAGATTCCCGTTGGGTGAGCGTGAAATGCTGCCTCAGCATCTCGTCGTCGGTCAGCCGGTTTTCGGCCGTCAGCCGGAAGAGATATTCGTTGGGGCCGATGGCGCCGAGGAACGATATCTGCAGGTTCGATTGGCCCGGCTGATCGAGCGTGAAGCTGCTCTCGCGCGATGTGGCCACCTGGTGGCGGGTCTCCATCCAGGTCGCGATGCGTTTGGTCACCGTGGTCAGCCCGTCGTCGCGGCCGGTCGCGGCGTTGACGAGGCGGGTTGCCTGCGGCGTCGACCAGCGCACGTTGCCATCGCTGCGCACGGCAAGCAGGTGGCGGCCGGCAGCATCAAGCGCGACGCGCGCGCTCTGGGCCGAACGGGCGTTGGAAAGGTGCACGCGGATGCGTGCACTGAGCTCATCGATGTTGATCGGTTTCGTCAGATAGTCGACGCCGCCGGCGTCAAGCGCATGGACCACGTGCTCGGTTTCGGTCAGGCCGGTCATGAAGAGCACGGGGGTCTGGCCGACGGCGGCATTGGCCTTCAGCCGCCGGCAGGTCTCAAAACCGTCCATGCCCGGCATGACGGCGTCGAGCAGGATGACGTCGGGCGTGATACGCTCGGCGATCGAAAGGGCGGCATTGCCCGAAGTGGCGATCAGCACCGAAAAACCCGATTGCTCCAGCGCCTCGGTCAAAAAGCCCAGGGCCTCCGGAGAATCGTCCACCAGAAGCACGATATCACGCCGGTCGTATGTTTCAGCCACGTGCCGTGTCTCCTGCTGCAGTTCGGTTTTTCAGGAAAGCGTCGTAGCCGGCGAGATCGAAGGCCTGCACATACGTGCGCGCCGCCTCGGCGAAAGGCTGGTGTTCGGGCTGCAGAGCGATCTCCGTGAGCTTGGCCTCGATGCCTCGGATGTAGCCGATCTCCCCGAGGCGGATCAGCTCTTCCACGTGGTGTGCCTCGGGGCGCGTCAGCGGGTGGGTGTTCGGCGTGTCCTGCGCCGGCCTCACGTCGCCCTCGTGCAACCAGGCCAGGCCCAGATGCACGGAGAGCTTGTCGGCGAGCTGCCCGACGGCGAAAGGTTTGGCGAGCGTGTCGCTATGGCCGCGGAATGAGCCGGTGGCTGAGCCGTCGCCGATATTGGCCGACAGCATGATGATGGGCGCCATTTGCCCAAGTTTGCGCAGCTGTTCGGCAAGTTCCCAGCCGCTCATTCCCGGCATCGAGATGTCGATCAGGAAGAGATCGGGACTCAGATCCTTGAGGAGCGACAGGCAGGCCGTGCCGGATGGCGCCGTGACGATGGCGAAGTCCATGGGCGTCAGGATCTCGCGCATCAGATCGCGGTGGTCGGCATTGTCGTCAACCACGACGATGGTGCGCCGCGGGCCGAGATAGGAGGTGATGCGCCGGACGGGGGCTGCAGGCGCCGGGCGGTCGACGGCCGACAGCATCAGCCGGACCCGGAACGTGGTGCCCTCTCCGAGCGTGCTGGTGACCGCGATTTCGCCGCCGAGCGTCTGTGTCAGAAGCCTGGTGATCGTCAGGCCGAGGCCAAGGCCCGGCATGCTGCCGAGATGCTCGGCCTCGCCGCGCTGGAACGGATCGAAGATGCGCGGCAGGTCTTTCTCGGTGATGCCGCGACCGCTGTCGGCCACGGTGAAGGTCGCGACCTGGCTGCGATAGGTGACGTCGAAGCGGATGCCACCGCGCTCGGTGAACTTCAGCGCATTGGAAAGAAGATTGACGAGGATCTGGCGCAGCCGCTTCTCGTCGGTCTTGACGTAGCGCGGCAGGCTCGCGGCGCGCTCATGCTCGAAAGCGACGCCCTTGGCCTGCGCCTGCGGCCGGAACATCTCGACGATCTGGTCGAGGAAGTCGTGAATGTTGATCTCGTTGGAATAGACCTGCAGCTTGCCGGCCTCGATCTTGGAGATGTCCAAGAGCCCGTCGATCAGCCCGGAGAGATGGTCGGCGCTGCGCTTGATCACCTTGATCGCGCCCTGTCGCGCCGGTGGAATGGTCTCGTCGCGCTCCAGCACCTGGGCATAGCCGAGCACGGCGTTGAGCGGCGTCCTCAGCTCATGGCTGAGGCCGACGACGTAGCGGCTCTTGGCGCGGTTGGCGGCTTCTGCCGTTTCCTTGGCCTGCTGCAGGGCGGCATCGGTTTTCTTGTGCGCGGCGATTTCCTTCAGCAGCAGCGTGTTCTGGCGCGACGATTCTTCCTCGGCGACGACCCGGCTGTCGTGCGCAAGCACGTAGAACCATGAGACGATGCCGGCGAGCACCGCAAAGACGAAGAAGACGACGGCGATGGTGCGTTCAACCACTCCGGCGACCTCGGGGGACGACCCGGCCGTCTGGTGGGCGATCATCGCCAGGATCAGGCCGATGCCGGCGATCGATAGAATGGCCGAGATCGCGTAGCGGCCGAGGCGGGTCGCCAGTTTCTCGGTGATGGCCTGCGGAAGCAGGGTGTTGGCAACCACTGCGACCTGGGCGTTGAAGCGGGCCTTCGGCTTGCACATGTCGTGGCAGCGGCTGTCGAGCGAGCAGCAGAGAGAACAAATCGGTGCGGCATAGGCCGGGCACCAGGCCATGTCTTCCGGCTCGAACGGGTGTTCGCAGATCGAGCAGGTGATTTCGGTCTGGTTTGCCCAGCTTCGGCGCGGTTTGCGCGCGAGGTAGTATTCTCCGTCCGTCAGCCAGGCGATCGCAGGCGAAGCGACGAAGGCAACGACGAGCGCGATATAGGGCGCAAGCGACGCGGCGATATCGCCAAACGCCCCGAAATGTGCCGTCAGCGCGACCGTCGCCGAGATCGCCATGGCGCCAAGCCCGACCGGGTTGATGTCGTAGAGATGCGCCCGCTTGAATTCGATGCCGGGCGGTGAAAGGCCGAGTGGCTTGTTGACGAAAAGGTCCGCCGAAATCGTGCAGAGCCAGGCCATGGCGATGATCGAGAAGACGCCGAGCGTTTCCTCTAGCAGCCGGTAGATGCCGAGTTCCATCAGCAGAAGCGCGATTGCCACGTTGAAGACCAGCCAGACGACGCGGCCGGGGTGGCTGTGCGTCAGCCGCGAGAAGAAGTTCGACCAGGCAAGCGATCCGGCATAGGCGTTCATGACGTTGATCTTCAACTGCGACACGACGACGAAGGCGACCATCAGCAGCAGCGCTGCCGTCTCGGATGGGATCATGTAGCCAAAGGCGGTGTAGTACATCTGCGCCGGATCGGCGGCTCTCGTGGAGGGCACGCCCGCCGAAAGCGCCAGGACGACAAGGAAGGAACCGGCCAGCAGCTTCGGCGCGCCGACGATCACCCAGCCGGAGCCGGCGAGGAAGACGGCGATGCGGTGATGCAGCTTGCGTTGGCCGTCCGGCGGCAGGAAGCGCAGGAAGTCGACCTGCTCGCCGATCTGCGCCATCAGCGCGAAGATCACGGCCGACGCTGCACCAAATTCGACGAGGTCGAACGGCGCGATCGTTCCCGGTGGTCCGGACGCGTGGTGAATGCCCGAATAGGCAAGCCAGGTGTCAACCTTCTCCCAATCGGCAAAGGCGATGAAGACGAAGGGCAAGATGTTGAGCACGATCCAGAAGGGTTGGGTCACCAGCTGGAACTTGCTGATGAGACGCACGCCGTGGGTGACGAGCGGAATGACCATGACGGCGCTGACGATGTAGCCGATCCACAAGGGGATCCCGAGCGCGAGTTCGAGCGCGCCTGACATGATCGAGGCTTCGATGGCAAAGAGAATGAAGGTGAAGCTCGCGTAGATCAGCGAGGTCAGCGTCGAGCCGATATAGCCGAAGCTGGCGCCACGGGTCAGAAGATCGATATCGACGCCGTGGCGGATGGCATAGCGGCTGATCGGCAGCCCCACCGTCAGGATCATCAGGCTCGCGACCAGGATCGCGACGATGGCGTTGGTCGTGCCATAGGACATGGTGATGGCGCCGCCGATGGCTTCCAGCGCCAAAAACGAGATCGCGCCAATGGCGGTCTGGGAAATGCGCTCCGACGAGAAGCGTCGCGCGCTCTTGGCTGTGAAGCGCAGCGCATAGTCTTCCAGCGTCTGGTTGGCGACCCAGCGATTGTATTCACGCCTGACGGGAATGATGCGCTGGCGTGCCGCCATGGGGGTCCTAACGTGCGGTCAAAAGGGTATCTGCCTTTTTTCTTAGCACGGAAGTTTTCTGCTTAAAATTGCTGCAATGGATTAATTGTGCAGGTGCAGCAAGAAAAGCACGATCACCGCGTTCGGTTATCGGAATAACTGAATGCGGCGATCCGCGCACCTATGAGGGTTGACGGTCACGGTGATAAGGCGGGGCTGCAATAGACCGGATTGCTGACGGCGCGGCGAATCGCGCGTTGTGCGAGATCGTCGTCGGAGAGTTGCCACGGCAGGCTCTTTCCGGGCAGCGCCTCGCGGAACGCATCGACGATCGCTTTCCGGCTGTCGGCAGCGACGATCTCCGTGCGCAGGAAGCGGTCGGGCGCGCCGGCATAGTCGCCGGTCCAATCGTCGGATCCGATCACCTCTTCGCCAACGATGCCGGAGGCGTCCAGCCATATGAGCTTGTCGCCTTTGGCGCCGCGAACCAACGTTTCCGCCTTCACGGAACCGGTAACCGTCGATCCCATGGGCTGGCCGTTGACGGTAAGTTCCAGATGCGGCCCCGTCGGGCTCTCCGTTACATAGCCGTGGCCGGATTTCATCGCGGCGAGCACCGCGTCCTCGGAGAGTTCATCGAGCCACAGCACCGTCGTCGGCCGTGCGAGCACCAGCGGCCCCTCGGGCATCAGCCGCGCCGGCTGGTGAAAGTCGCTGCCGCCGATGGCGGAGATCTTCAGTCCCGACGCCAGCCGTTGCTGGTAACGCTCCAGCGACACCCAGTTCCAGGCAAGCCAATGGGATTGCCAGACCTCCATGCAGTCGATCTCGGGCAGGTCGTAATCCCAGGGGATCGTCGGCTTGTCGTGGTTGATCGACAGCAGGCCGCCGCGTTCGTGCGTCAGCCGCGCCAGCGTATGGGCGTGCTCGGGCTTCGTCATGCGGAAATCGATCCAGTCGTCGACGCCGAAGACATTGGCATGGCCGACGGCTGTCGTGATCTCCATGGCGCGCACGAAGACGAGATCCGGCGAAGATTGGGGGTGGAAATAGAGCCGCTGGGTGATGGTGTTGTGGTCGGCGACCGCGAGGAAATCGAGGCCGGCCTGCCGTGCCGCCGCATGCAACAGCTCAGGCGAGCCTGCTGCGTCAGAATGGAACGTGTGGCAGTGCAGGTCGCCGCGATACCAGCCGGCCCGATTGCGGACCGGAAACTGACGTACCGGTTGAGGCGTGGCAGCGCGCGGGCTGTCGTCATAGGCAACAGTAACCGACACCTCGACGCCCTCTTCGGGGATCTTGTAGAGACCGAGTAAGACCTTCCACCGACCAGACGGCATATCGCCGTGGATGTAGCCTGGGGTCGCGTCGTCGGTGGCGATAAAGAAGCGGTCGCGGGCGCCGCCGCTCCAGCCGCGAAAGCCCTCGGTCGTCGGATAGTCCGTGGCGCGCGGGTCGAGCGCTCCGAGGTCGATGATGCACTGCTCCGACTTGGCATAGCTCAGCCTCACGTCGATCCGTGTCACGCCTTCGGGCACGTCGAACGGTACATAGAAATAGGGATCGGTGGCCTGATGCTCGCGGGTGATCCGCACGCTGAATTCCTGCATAGCGGCCTCAGCGCTCGTCGGCCGCGGGAATGCGGGCGCCGCTGTCGTCGAAGAGGGTGACGTGCCTGGTGTCGAAGGCCAGATGCACGGAGGTTCCGACCTTGATCTCGTCGTCGGTGAAAATGCGCGCCGTAACACGGCCGTTGTCGCCGCGCTCGAGCGTGACGAGGCTTTCCGGCCCCATGTTCTCGTTGGCGAAGAGCTCGCCGGAGACGATGTTCTGGTCGCCTTGACCCGCAATGCGCAGGTGCTCGGGGCGCACGCCGAGCGTCATCCTGCCTGATTTCGCCGCCTTGGCGATGGCCTCGGTGGGCGCGATGGGCGCCAGTTGCAAGCCTTCGGCGCGCAGATGCAGCGCGCCTTCGCCAACGGACGCCTCGACCGGAACCAGGTTCATCGGCGGATTGCCGACGAAGTTGGCGACGAAGGTGGTTGCCGGCCGGCGATAGATCTCGATCGGCGGGGCGAACTGCACGATCCGGCCCTTGTCCATGACGGCTATGCGGGTCGCGAGCGCCATGGCTTCGGCCTGGTCGTGGGTGACGTAGACGGCAGTCATGCCCATGTCGCGCTGCAGGTGGTTGAGGAAGCCGCGGGCTTCGAGGCGGAGCTTGGCATCGAGGTTGGAGAGCGGTTCGTCGAAGAGATAGACTTCGCTCGGATAGACCAGCGCGCGGGCCAGCGACGTGCGCTGCTGCTGGCCGCCGGAAATCTGGCTCGGCAACCGCTTCAGCAGATCTCCGATCTTCAGGACATCGGCCACTTCCTTGGCCCGGGCGTGGCGCTTGGTCTCCTGCTCGCCGCGCACTTTCAGCGGATAGGCGATGTTGTCGGCGATGTTCATGTGCGGGTAGAGCGCATAGTCCTGGAACACCATCGAGATGCCGCGGTCCTTCGGATGCAGGTAGGTGACGTCGCGCCCGCCGATCATCACCCGGCCGGAACTCGGTGTTTCGAGGCCGGCGATCATGCGGAGACTGGTCGTCTTGCCGCAACCGGAAGGCCCGAGCAGGCAGATGAACTCGCCGTCGGCAATCTGAAAACTGATGTCGGGCACGGCGACGAAGGCGCCGAAGCTCTTGGAGATGTTCTGGAATTCGACAGAGGCCATGGCGGGTTTCCGATTACGACTTGATGCCACCGAAGAACCGGAAACCGAATTTCCAATTCGCGAAGAGATAGAGGGCAATCACGGGTAGCGAGTAGATCAGCGAGTAGGCGGCAAGCAGCGTGACGATCGGCGTGCCGGCTTCCGAATAGAAGGAGTAGATCGCGACGGATGCCGGCATCAGCTTGTCGCTGCGCAACAGGATGAAGGGGATGAGGAAACTGCCCCAGATATTGACGAAGGCCCACACCACAACCACGACGATGCCCGGCCGGATGACCGGCAGCGCCACATCGAAGAAGGCCTGGAGCGGTGAGGCGCCCGCGACCATCGCGCTTTCCTCGTACGACCGTGGAATGGCGTCGATGAAATCCCTGAGGATGAACATGGCGGTCGGCAGCAGGCCGCCGGCAAAGACGAGGATGACGGCCAGATGGGTGTCGATCAGGCCCGCGGCCGAAATGATCAGGAAGATCGGCACCATTGCCGCCGAGCCTGAAACCACAGAGGAGAAGAGCAGCAGGATATAGGTGACGGCGCCCTTGCCTGGGATCGGCGAGCGCGACAGCGCGTAGGCTGCAAGCGTTGCCGCTCCCCCGACCAGCACCACGCCGCCTGCCGCCTGGATGAGGCTGTTGAGCAGCGCCTGCATCGCGAAGGTGTTCTGGAAGACGGTCGCGAAGTTGGACAGTGTGAAGGGCGAGGGGATCGCAAGCCCGAGCTCGGCGCGGGCGTTGAAGGGCGCGAAGACGAACCAGACGAGCGGCAGCGCGAACACCGTGCCGAGGAAGGTGGCGGCGGCGGAAAAGACCGTGCGCCTTACGAAGATGTTGGGAGGCTTCTTCATCATTCCGCCTCCACCGGTTTCTTGTGGGCAAGGCGAAGATAGACGAGCGCGAATGCCAGGTTGATCAGCATGATGACCACGCCGACGGCAGCACCCTTGCCGAACTCGAAATCCTTGAACGCAATGCGATAGGTGTAGATCGAGAGGATTTCGGTGCGGTAGGAAGGCCCGCCGTGGGTGAGCAGGAACGGCGTGAAGACGTTGAAGGTCCACATGGTGATGAGGATCAGATCCGTCACCACATGGCCTCGGATCAAGGGCAGCGCGATATCCCGCAGCTTCTGCCAGGAGGTGGCGCCGGCAACGTCGGCCGCCTGGAAATAGCTCGGCGGGATCGATTGGAAGGCCGAGTTGAACAGCATCATCGAGAAGGCGGCACCCCGCCAGGTGTTGAAGAAGACGATGACCCAAAACGGCTGCTGCAAAAGCCAATCGCCGGGCGGCAGGCCGAGGCCGCGCATGATCATGTTGAGCGTGCCATTGTCGTAGTCGAGAAAGGCGAACCAGGCAAAGCCGATCACCACTTCCGGCAGGATCCAGGCGGCAATGACGGCCGTCTGCAGAAAGGATTTGAGCGTCGGCGTCACCGTCTGGCTGAGCCAGGCAAGCAGCAGCCCCAAGAGCGCCTGACCGATCAGGGCCGAGAGCAGCACGAACTGGATCGTCAGGATCAGCGAGAAGCCGAACTGGCCGCGGGTAAAGAAGGTCGCGGGATTGAAGAGCGCGAAGTAGTTCTGCAGCCCGACAAAGTCAGGATCGACGGCCGTGCGCCCGAGCAGGGTGCGATTGGTGAAGGAAACGACGATCACCCAGAAGAAGGGGATGATGACGAAGACCCCGACAAGGGCCGACGCCGGTGCCAGGAAGAGCGCGCCGGCGCGCGTCGAAAGCAGAGAGAATGTCTTCATGCTGATGTTATGGCCCTTGTCCTGGATCGGGCACCCGGCAGGCAAGGCTGCCGGGTGATCTGGTCGCGGGGTCGGCTGCAGGACGGCGGCGCATTCGCGGTCGCATCCCGCCGCTTTCCTTAGAGCGTGCTGACGGTGTTTTCCTCGCCGACGATGGCGATGACGGCCGCCTTGTACTGGGCCATGGCATCCTCAGGCGAAAGTTCGCCGGAGACGACGCTTTCGGTCATGCGCTGGATCTCGGTCGAGACCTTGTTGTAGTTGGCATCGTTCGGCCGGGCCGTGGTGATCGGCAGAAGCGTCGTCGCCGTTTCCGTCAGGAACGGCGAGTTCGGGATCGCCACGTCGTCGCGGATGCGGATGGCCGGCTGGATTTGCTGGAACGCGTCGAGCTGTTCCTTGCTGTTCATGAAGGAAAGCAGCGCCCAGGATTCGGCTGGCGCGTCCGTATGCGGATTGATGACGAAGCCGGTGCCGCCGGACATCGTGACGAAATCCTGGCCCCGTAAGCCCTTTCCGGGTGCGACCGCTGGCATCTTCTTCCAGGTCATGGTGTTGTCGCGATCGGCAACCGCGAACTCGGCGCCCGGTGCCGTCACCGAGCGGTAGAACCAGTCACCCTCGACCAGCATCGCCGTCTTGCCGTCGCGGAAGTTGGCGAAGGTGCGGTTGCGGCCGTCGGCAAGCAGCTGCGCGCGCTGGTCGCCGAGCTTGTCGTCGACATAGATGGTCTTGTAGAGCTTCAGCGTGTCGAGGATGCCCTGGCTCGAAACGATGTATTTGCCGCTGTCGTCGGTGACCTGCTCGCCGGTGCCGAGCAGCGCCATCCAATAGCCCTGCATCGTCGTCGCCTCGCCCATGGAAACGCCGGCGTTCAGTTGCAGCGGGAAGCTGTCGGGTGCTGCCGCCTTGATCTTGCGGGCGGCATCGAGCAATTCGTCCCAGGACTTCGGCTGCCAGGTGTCGGCGTCGAGACCTGCCGACTTGAACAGGTCCTTGCGCACGAAGATCATGCGCGCATCGGTGCCGAGCGCGATGCCGTAGGGCTTGCCCTGGTAGCTCATCAGCGCCTTGGTGCCGTCGGAGATATGCTGCCAGCCTTCCCATTTCGGCACGTCCGCGCCGGCGACCTCTTCGAGCGACTTCAGCAGATTGCCCTGGACGAAGCTCGGGATCAGGAAGCCGTCGAAGCCGGAGACGTCCGGGCCGGCGCCGGTGGAGAAATCGAGCGCGAGCTGCTGCGTCAACTGCTCGTCCTCGCCGCCGAACTGGGTGAGCTTGACGGTGACGTCCTTGCCTTCGGCCTTCATTTTCTCGGTGAAAGCCGGAATGACCTTTTTCTCGATCCACTCGGCCATGCCGCTGTTGACGCCGCCGATGACGCAGCGGCAGGTGATGTTGAGTTCCGTGGCGCTCACCGGCGCGGCAAACGCAATGGCCGCGGCTGCGCTGAGCAATAGGGAATGAAACCTGTTACGCATGTTTTCTCCTCCCGGTCGGTCCTCTTGAGGACCTGAATGTCTGGTGCGACAGTCCGGCCTCCTCCAGGCTAGGTACCCCCGACGACGATCAAGAATGAACACGCTTTCATTTTTGTCAACATGGAGCAGGCGTTCTTTCTGCAATATTTGCTGGAATTCTTATTCCACTTGACGAAATCGATGAGTTGATTTCTTTTGTGATTGAACACGTTTTCATTTTGTGACGGATAGATGAACGATCGCGCCGACAAGAAGACCGCCCGAGCCACCGCAGACCAGGTGGCACGCGAGGCCAATGTTTCAAGGGTGGCGGTATCGCGGGCCTTCAACCCGAACGCGTCGCTGAAGCCGGAAAAGCGCGATCGCATTCTTCAGATCGCCCGCGAGCTGAACTACACGCCCGACATGGCGGCGCGCTCGCTGGTTACCGGCCGCTCGCACCTTGTCGGCATGATCGTGCCGGATGTCTGCAGCCCCTGGGAAAGCCAGGAGATCGACGCACTGACCACCGCACTGCAGGCGGAAGGTTTCGCGACGCTGCTCTTCAAGGCCAAGGCCGATTTCAGCATGGATCCGCGGCTGCTCACCTATATGCGCGGCTTCAACCCGGATTCGGTGATTGCATTTACCGAGAACATCCTGCCGGACGTGCTCTGCGGCTTTCTCGACCGCGCCGTGCCGATCTACGTGATCTACGACGACGTCGCGCAGTTTGCGGGGGCTGCCTCCGGAACGCTCTATGACCGGCTGCTCGTGCGCCAGAAGAACGGCATCGAGCAGGCGGTGGCGCTGCTGCAGGGCTATGGCGCACGCCGCATCGCCTATCTCGGCGGCAAGGCGCAGTCGCTCGCCAATGCCGAGCGCGAGCGGACGCTGAAGGAGACACTGTCCGAGCGCGGCATGGATGCGCCGATCGTGCTTTCGGGCGACTATACCTACGACACCGCCTACCAGGCGACGCTTGATCTTTTCCGGATCGGTGACGGTGCCGACGCGATCTTCGCCGCCAACGACGTCGGCGCCTTCGGCGCGATCGATGCCCTGCGCCATGAGCTCGGCCTTTCCGTGCCCGAGGACGTCAAGGTCGTCGGCTTCGACGACATCCCGCAGGCGCACTGGAAGAGCTACAACCTCACCACCGTGCGCATCGACCTTGACGAGCGCGTCCGTGCGCTCGTCCGCCTGATCCTCATGCGGCTCAGGGCACCCGATGCCGAGCCGTTCACCGAGACACTCAATACCCGCCTGATCGTGCGGGGCACCGTCGGCTGAAGGTAATGGACATGACCGAAAAACGCATCCACGTCGTCTTCAAGACCCATCTCGATATCGGCTTTACCGATCATTCGGAGAAGATCCGCCAGCAATATCACGAGCGCTTCATTCCGCAGGCGATCGAGACCGGAGCGCATTTCCACAACGAGAACCCGGATGAGCCGATGTTCATCTGGACGACCGGCGCCTGGCTGATCTGGGACCACTTGCATTCGCGTTCGAAGCAGGAGGTCGCGCGGCTGGAGCAGGCGATCGGGCGCGGCCTGATCCGCTGGCACGCGCTTCCCTTCACCACCCATACGGAGCTGATGTCGCCGGACCTCTTCCGCGCCGGACTTTCCTACGCGCAGGAACTCGATCGCCGCTTCGGCCTGAAGACCACCGCTGCGAAAATGACCGACGTGCCGGGCCATACGCTTGGCATGGTGCCGCTGCTTGCTGAGGCCGGCGTGCGCTTCCTGCATATCGGCGTCAACTCCGCCTCGCCGCCGCCGGAGATTCCAGACATTTTCTGCTGGCGGGCGCCCGGCGGCGAGGAAATCGTGGTCATGTACCAGCGCTCCTATGGCGAAACCTATTTTCCAGAAGGCCTTTCGGACGGGCTGAGCTTTGCCCATACCAGCGACAACATCGGGCCGCAGAGCGTATCGCAGACCGCCGAGGCCTACCGCGAGATCCTGAAGCACGAGCCGGGCGCCACCGTGCGCGCCGCGACGCTTGAGGATTACGGCGCATTGATATGGGAGGCGCGCGAGCGTTTTCCCGTGGTGGAGAAAGAGCTGGGAGACAGCTGGATCCACGGCAGCGGCACCGACCCGGAAAAGATCGCTCGGTATCTCGCCCTGCAGCGTCTCTATGATCGTTTCGCCGAAGAGCGCATGACGGCTAGCCGGCAGGCCTTCGGGCGCAAGCTGACGCTGGTGGCCGAGCACACCTGCGGCGTCGATATCAAATCGTTCCTGCGCGACGAAAAGGCCTGGGCGCGTCCCGCCTTCGAGGCAGCGCGTAACGCCGACCCGCGCTTTCAATATACGGAGGCGTCGTGGCGGGAGCAGCGCGCCTATCTCGACCAGGCGGTCGCGGAGCTGGATGGCGAAGATCGTGCGCGCGCTGAAGCTGCGCTTGCCGATCTTGCGATCCCCGCGCCGCCCGAATCTGCCAATGTTGCCGCGCGACTTGAAGTCGGCGGCTGGATCATCGACCTCGATCCGTCAACGGGCGACGTCGCCGCGCTGACGGCGCCCGACGGCCGTACGATCCGCGGCGCCAACGGCTCGCTGATCGCCTACCGCTACGAAAGCTATGACGCGAGCGATGTCCGCCGTCACATGGACACTTATCTGACCCAGTGGATGGATTGGGCGGTGCTCGACCATGACAAGCCCGGACTGGACAAGGTCGCGGAGGCCCGCTCGCAGGTCTATCGTCCCGAGCTTCGTGGCACGACTGCCACGTCCGTCCTTGCGGCCATGTCGGGTGAGGCGGTCAACCATCTCGGTGCGCCGGCCAAGATTGCACTGGAGTTCTCCGCCGTCGAGGGGGACCTCGATATCCGGCTGACGCTCTACGGCAAGAATGCCAACCGGATGCCGGAGGCGAGCTTCCTGTCGTTCACGCCGGAGGGACGCTCCGAATGGAGCGTGCGCAAGATGGGGCTTTGGCACGCGACCGATAATTTTGTCCGGGCCGGTGGCGCGCAATTGCAGGCGGTGACCGGTGTTCGAGGGCAAACGGTCGGCGGTGTGGAACTGACGGTCGAAAATCTCGACACGCCGCTGGTCGCGCCGCATTCATGGCCGTTCATGGCGTTCTGCAAGGAGCTGCCTGACTATTCTTCAGGCGTCCGCTTCAACATCCACAACAACAAATGGGGCACCAACTTCCCCATGTGGTGGGGCGGCGATTTCACCACGCGCTTCAAGATCGGTTTTGGCCGCAGCTGACTGAATGGTCAGCCGGGCACCGCGCTTGAGCGAAGCGACCGGCAAAAGTCTCCATCACGGCACCGATTATCCGGAGTGCGCTCCTGTCCCGGCTGATTGAAGGGGAGCGGCTTGCGCCGCGCCGCTCTCGTAAGGGGATGTCACGCCGGCGGCGTGACGGCGCAAATACCAGACATCGACGGGCAGCCTGCGTCCGGGAAGCGGGACATCGTTCTGTGTCAGCCAGTTGGCTGGTGGCACAGGCGCCCGAAGGCGTGCCATCAGCGCTGCAGACACCACCAGCGGAGCATCAAGTGCCTTTGACAGGCTCTCCAGCCGTTGGCCGACATTGACGGCGTCACCGATGACGGTGAATTCGCTGTGGCAGCCGCTGTCGAGAACGCCGCCGACCACCTTGCCATAGTGCAGGCCGATGCCGGCACAGAGCGCCGGGTGGCCATTTCTAGCGTTGTGGTTCTTCCAGTCGTTGAGGGCATCGACGAGATCGAGCGCGCAGGCCATCGCCCGATCGGCGTCGTCGTCCGTCGGCCTTGGCTGGCCGAAGACGGCCATCACGCCGTCGCCGATGAATTTGTCGACCGTGCCGCCATGCTCGAAGATCGTTTGCGAGACGAGCTGGCGATATTCGGCGAGAACGAAGGCGAGCTCCGGGGCGGGTGCGGTCTCGGCGAAAAGGGTGAAGTCGCGCAGGTCGACGAACATGATCGCCGCGTCGCGGCGCTCAAGACCAAGCGCATCGCCCTTCTCCTGCAGTGCCGAGACAACGAGTGGCGAGAAGAACCGGGAGAGGTTCTGGCGCCGTTGATCGGCCTTCAGCGCCTCCTTGCGGGTGCGGTCGTGATCGCGCGCCAGCAGATAGATGGCAAAGGCGGTGAAGCCGAAGCTGACGGTCAGGCCGAGATCCTGGTTGAAGAACGACCCGAGCAGGGAAAGGGTGCCGGCCGCCTGATGCCGCGCTGCGGTCGTTGCGAGCATCGCCACCCAGGCGACGAGCACGATGCCTGAAAAGATGAGAACGAGCCTGCGCTCAAGTTTCAGCCCGACATGGACCAGCAGGATAAAGGCGACCACCAGGCTGGTGGTCGTCAGGTTGTGGTTTTCCGTCACCGGTCCGGCGAGGATATGGGCATAAAGCAAGAGCGCAACCAGCAACGCGTCGAGGATGACAAAGCATGTCTTCAGCCGCGAGCGTCCGGGTAGATAGCGGGCTGTGGCAACGGAGGCGACGCTGATCGCCAGGTAGCTGGCGACGACAATCCAGTGCATGTGCTCGGCGCCTTCGTTGCCACCGAGCAAAAGGTTGGCGAGCAGGATCGCGAAGGCGACGAAACGAAGCAGGATCGAGCGCATTTCGCGGGCGAAGTCCCAATGCGGGTGTAGTGAAGACGTCATGCCTGTCGGCCCCGAGATTTGAAACATCCTGCCCCCGCACAAGCGCAACAGTCGCTGCCGCATGTCAGCCTCCTGACAGTCGATTCGCGTCTATTCTGTGGCGTCGCACCATGGTGCTCTTCTCCAACTGCCGGGGCGGGATTGGTTCTAGGGGTTCCAACGATGGCAAGGTCAAGGGGCTCGGGAGTTTCTCATCCGTCGCCCCTCGGGTTCGTCGGCTGGCATCCGACGCGGTCGCCTGCAACCCTATCCGTTCAACGCCGCACCCTCTTGCAAGCCAGGTGAGCCTGACGGCTTCGTCGCCAGCCAGAAGAGCAGCGAAACAAGGCTGATCGCCGCGCCCATCAGGCAGACGCCATTCCATCCCGCATGCGCGTAGGCGACCGTCGAGAAGGATGATCCAGCGGCACTGCCGAGCGAATAGAACAGCATATAGGCCGCCGTCAGCCGGTTCTGCGCTTCCGGGCGAACGCGATAGATCAGCGCCTGGTTTGCGACGTGGACTGCTTGCAGGCCGAAGTCGAGCACGAGGACACCGGCGATGAGCCACAGAAGCGAGTGGTCCAGCAACGAGATCGGCAGCCAGGCAAACAACATCAGTGCCAGCGCAATTCCCGTCGTCGCCTGGCCGAAACCCCGGTCCGTCCATCGTCCGGCGCGCGACGCGGCCAGTGCGCCGGCAACGCCGGCGAGACCGAAGAGTCCGACCTGGCTATGCGACAGGGAAAAGGGTGGTGCGCTCAGCGGCAGAACGAGCGGCGTCAGCAGCGTTGTCACATTGGCAAAGATCAACAAAGCGAGCACGCCGCGCGTGCGCAGTACCGGCTCATCGACGATCAGCTTGAAGGTGGAGGCGACAAGGCGGAGATAGCCGAGCCTTTCCGACGCCTTCGTTTGTTGCGGCAGAAGCTTGTAAAGCAGGCCCGTGATCAGAAGCGTTAAAATGCCGGACAGGAGATAGACCGATCGCCAGCCCGCAAGGTCGGTCAGGAAACCGGCCACGGCGCGGGCAGAGAGGATGCCGATCACGATGCCGCTGGTGACGAACCCGACAACCTGGCCGCGTTCGGATGGTCGAGACAGGCTGGCGGCATAGGCGACGAAGGCCTGCGTCAGCACGGCCAGCATGCCGACAGAGGCGATCGAAGCCATCAGGACAGCGGCGCTGCTGGCGAGTGACACGAGGCCGAGGGCCGCGGCCGAAAGCAGCGACTGGACGAGAATGACCTTGCGGCGATCGAAAAGGTCGCCGAGCGGAACAAGCAGGATCAGGCCGAGAGCGTAGCCGAGCTGCGTCGCGCCGACGATCAGGCCGGCACTGGTTGTCGAAAGATCGAGATCTGCCGCCATCACGTCCAGCAACGGGTGGGCAAAATAGGCGTTGGCGACGGCAAGCCCGGCCGCAAAGGCAAACAGGGTCAACATCGGGCGCGTCGGTTGCGCTGCCGTGAGAGCGCTGGCGTCAGGACGCACGTCATCGTTTGCGGGGCCGCGCGGCGCCGCAGGAACTCTGCCATCCATTGGACTTCTTCCTCAGGTTAGTTTTATAATGAAACCAAATTGAGAATTGCCGATTTGGTTTCATTATGCAACCAAATTATTGGAAGGTGGGGTGAGTGCCATGGTGGCGCGCAGACGGCTCAAGGGAGACTATTGCCCGAGCGCCCGGTCACTGGACGCGATCGGCGACTGGTGGTCGCTGCTGATCGTGCGCGATGCGTTCGACGATGTCAGGCGCTTCAGCGATTTTCAAAAGAGCCTTGGCATCGCCAAGAACATCCTGACGGATCGCCTGCGCACGCTCGTTGAGCGTGGCATTCTCGAAACGGTTCCCGTCGGAGAAGCAAAGGCAAGGGTCGAATACCAGCTGACGCCCATGGGGCGCGACCTTTTTCCGGTCATGGTCGCGTTGCGTCAGTTCGGCGAAAGGCATCTTTTCATGCCTGGCGAAGAGCGTTCGCTGTTGGTCGAACGGGAAACGGGACAGCCCGTGAGGCTTGACATCCGCACGCAGGACGGCCGGCCGATCGATGCTGCGGAGACGGTACTGATCAAGGTGCCCGAAGACTGAAGGCGGGGCGATACGGACACGCGCCATCGCAAAGGTCCTGATGGCATCGGTTGTGCCAGATGCCGCCTTGCATCAAGGCCGTTGTGACGACTGCTGCCGGCCTTCCTCTTTGCCCCCGGCATCTACGTAGAATGACGTATGTGCAGTGCAGCGAGACTGCCTGATGATCCCTCGAAGCAACGGCTCAAAAGCACGAAGGCCGCACTGCTTTTAGAACGAGAGGGGTTCAATCAGATGACTATCAGGGCAAGCATCACCGGCGCATTCCTCGCAGCCGTCCTGTCTACGACGGCATTCAACGGCGCATTTGCGGCCGACGACACGATCAAGGTCGGCATCCTGCATTCGCTCTCCGGCACCATGGCGATCTCCGAGACGACGCTCAAGGACGCCATGCTGATGCTGATCGACGAGCAGAACAAGAAGGGCGGCCTGCTCGGCAAGAAGCTCGAAGCCGTCGTCGTCGATCCGGCGTCCGACTGGCCGCTCTTTGCCGAAAAGGCGCGCGAACTGATCTCGGTCGACAAGGTCTCGGCGGTCTTCGGCTGCTGGACATCGGTGTCGCGCAAGTCGGTGCTGCCGGTTTTTGAAGAACTGAACTCGATCCTCTTCTACCCCGTCCAGTACGAAGGCGAAGAAAGCCAGCGCAACGTCTTCTACACCGGCGCTGCCCCGAACCAGCAGGCGATCCCGGCCGTCGACTACCTGATGGAAAACGAAAGCGTCGAGCGCTGGGTTCTTGCCGGTACCGACTATGTCTATCCGCGCACGACCAACAAGATCCTCGAAGCCTATCTGATCTCCAAGGGCGTGAAGCCCGAGGACATCATGATCAACTACACGCCGTTCGGCCATTCGGACTGGCAGACGATCGTGTCCGACATCAAGAAGTTCGGTTCGGCCGGCAAGAAGACCGCCGTCGTCTCGACCATCAATGGCGACGCCAACGTGCCGTTCTACAAGGAACTGGCAAACCAGGGCGTCAAGGCGGAGGACATTCCGGTCGTCGCCTTCTCCGTCGGCGAAGAGGAACTTGCCGGCCTCGATACCACGCCGCTCGTCGGGCATCTTGCCGCCTGGAACTACTTTCAGTCGGTCGACACACCGGCCAATGCCGAGTTCATCAAGACCTGGAAGGCCTATACCAAGAACGACAAGCGCGTGACCAACGACCCGATGGAAGCGCATTACATCGGCTTCAACATGTGGCTGAAGGCGGTCGAAAAGGCCGGCACGACCGAGACGGACAAGGTTCTCGACGCGATGATCGGCGTGTCCGTGCCGAACCTTTCGGGCGGCTATTCGACGATGATGCCGAACCACCACATCACCAAGCCGGTGCTCATCGGCGAAATCCAGGGCGATGGCCAGTTCGAGACCGTGTGGGAAACGCCCGGCCTCGTCGTCGGCGACGAATGGTCCGACTATCTTCCGGACTCCAAGGACCTGATCTCCGATTGGCGCGCGCCGATGTCCTGCGGCAACTTCAACGTCGCCACCGGCAAGTGCGGCGGCAAGGGCTCCTGATTTCATCACCTAGTCTTAAGCCGGGCGGGCTCCCCGCCCGGACAATGCTTGCATGACGAAACCCTAGGCAAGCATGCCCTTCGTTCGGCGGCGCGCACGAACGAAGGGAGCCTGTCTTTTGCCACGCGAGATTCCTTTCGCGTGGAAGGCCGAACCCGTGCCCAAGACCCGATTGAGAGGGGCGATGTACCGAATTCTGCAGACCTTGCTTGTTGCGCTCAGCCTGGTGATCTCAGCCTATGTGGTCGGGGTCCGTGCGGCGGACGACCTTGGTGCGCTGGTCGATCAGCTCGGTGCGGCGAAACTCTCGGAAATGGACGACCGTATCTCGGCGCTTGCAAGGACCGGCGACGCAAAGGTCGTGCCGGTGCTCGAGGCACTCGGCGAGGGCGAACTCTACCAGCGGAAATCCGATAGCAAGGTCTTCCTGGTCAAATCGACGGGTGCGGACCTCCAGCTCGTCGACCCGGTCACCGGGGCGGACGCCGGCACTGTGCCGAAGGCGGCCATGCAGAAGGTGAAGGTCAACAACGCCGTCCGGCGCGCGGTTCGAAGCGCGCTTGGCGGCCTGACGCTGTTCAGCGAAGACACAGGCGCAAGGCTGAAGGCGGCGCAATCCATGCTGCAGACGCCGACCGCCGAGGCACTGGCGCCGATCGAGACGGCGCTTGCCGCGGAGAAGGATGCGACTGTTCGCCAGGTTCTGGACGAAGCCCGCGCCGTTACGCTTCTGATCTCGCAGCGGGGAGACGACGAAAAGCGCGCGGCAATCGCGCTGCTTTCGCAGACCAACGGACGCACCGGTCTTGCCGTGCTCACCTCGGCACTCGCCGGCGCCGATGCTTCGCTGAAACCCGATATCGAAGCGGCGATCGATCAGATCGAACAGAGGCAGGCTCTTTGGAGTGCCGGCCAGAACGTCTGGTACGGCCTGTCGCTCGGCTCTGTCCTCTTGCTGGCCGCGATCGGCCTTGCCATCACCTTCGGGGTCATGGGCATTATCAACATGGCCCATGGCGAGATGGTCATGCTCGGCGCCTATACGACCTTTCTGGTGCAGGAGGTCATACGCAGCTCCTATCCTGAGCTTTTCGACTGGTCGCTGGCAATTGCCCTGCCGCTTGCCTTCCTTGCGACCGGTGCTGTTGGTCTCGCGATCGAGCGCGGCGTCATCCGCTTTCTCTATGGCCGTCCGCTCGAAACGCTGCTTGCCACATGGGGCAGCTCGCTGATCCTGCAACAGGCAGTGCGCTCAATCTTCGGGCCAACCAACCGCGAGGTCGGCAATCCCTCCTGGATGTCCGGCGCCTTCGAGCTTGGCGGGCTGACGATCACCTGGAACCGGTTGTGGATCATCGTCTTTGCCCTGGCCGTGTTTGCAGCCCTCTTGTTCCTGCTCAAAAGGACGTCGATGGGGCTGAGAATGCGCGCCGTCACCCAGAACCGGCGCATGGCGTCCTCAATGGGCATCCGCACGCCATGGGTCGATGCGCTCACCTTCGCGCTCGGTTCCGGCATCGCCGGCATGGCCGGCGTCGCGCTCTCGCAGATCGACAATGTCTCGCCCAATCTCGGCCAGGGCTACATCATCGACAGCTTCATGGTCGTGGTCTTCGGTGGCGTCGGCAATCTCTGGGGAACGCTCGTCGGCGCCTTCTCGCTCGGCATCCTCAACAAGTTCCTCGAACCCTATGCCGGCGCCGTGCTCGGCAAGATCCTCGTGCTGGTGCTGATCATCCTGTTCATCCAGAAGAAACCGCGCGGGCTCTTTGCACTCAAGGGAAGGGCGGTAGAGGCATGATCACCTCGTTTCTGATGAAATCGATGGATCGCAGCATCGTCGTCGTCGTGGCGATCCTTCTTGGCCTGGCGGTTCTCGTTCCGGCGCTCAACCTCCTGACGCCTCCCGACCATCCGCTCCACGTGCCGACCTATCTGGTCTCGCTGTTCGGCAAGTACCTCACCTATGCTCTGCTGGCGCTGGCGCTCGATCTCGTCTGGGGCTTCTGCGGCATCCTTTCGCTTGGGCATGCGGCCTTCTTCGCGCTCGGCGGCTATGCCATGGGCATGTACCTGATGCGCCAGATCGGTGCGCGCGGTTCCTACGGCAATCCGCTGCTGCCCGATTTCATGGTCTTCCTCAACTGGAAGGAACTGCCCTGGTTCTGGCATGGCTTCGACATGTTCTGGTTTGCCGCCCTCATGGTGGTGCTGGTCCCGGGGCTGCTTGCCTTCGTCTTCGGCTGGTTTGCCTTCCGCTCGCGCGTCAACGGCGTCTATCTGTCGATCATCACCCAGGCGATGACCTATGCGCTGCTGCTTGCCTTCTTCCGCAACGACATGGGTTTTGGTGGCAACAACGGGCTCACCGACTTCAAGGACATCCTCGGCTTCAATATCCAGGCGGATGGAACGCGCGCGACGCTGTTTGCCGCCTCGGCCCTGATGCTGGCGCTCTGCCTGATCCTGACCGCGGCAATCGTGCGCTCCAAATACGGCAAGGTTCTCATTGCCGTCCGTGATGCCGAAAGCCGGACGCGTTTCCTCGGCTACCGCGTCGAGCACATCAAGCTCTTCGCCTTCACCGTCTCGGCGATGATGGCGGGCATTGCCGGCGCGCTCTACGTGCCGCAGGTGGGCATCATCAATCCCGGCGAGTTTGAGCCCGGAAACTCGATCGAGGTGGTGATCTGGACGGCCGTCGGCGGCCGCGGCACGCTGATCGGCCCGATCGTCGGCGCCATCCTCGTCAACGGTGGCAAGAGCATCTTCACGGCGGCGTTCCCGGAGTTCTGGCTCTTCGCACTCGGCGGCCTGTTCGTGCTCGTCACCTTGTTCCTGCCGAAGGGCGTCGTCGGCACGGCCGGCGCCTATCTGGCCCGCCGGCGTCAGGAACGCCAGGCGCGGGCGGCGGAAACTCCGGCAACCGATCTTGCCGGCGAACCCATGGCGGCGGAGTAAACGAAATGAACCAGACCATCGGCCAGAGCAAGCCCACAAGCCTTCTCTACCTCGACGGCGTCTCTGTCTCCTTCGACGGCTTCAAGGCGCTGAACGCGCTCTCCTTCGTCGTCGAGCCGGGCGAGCTTCGCGCGATCATCGGCCCGAACGGCGCCGGCAAGACGACGATGATGGACATCATCACCGGAAAGACGCGGCCTGACGAAGGGCAGGTGTTCTTCAAGGGGCAGATCGATCTGACCAAAAAGGACGAAGCCGAGATCGCATCGCTCGGGATCGGCCGCAAGTTCCAGAAGCCGACCGTCTTTGAAAGCCACACGGTGTGGGACAATCTCGAACTCGCCCTGAACCGCAAGCGCGGGGTATTTCCGACGCTCTTCTACCGCCTGACTCACGAGGACAAGGCGCGCATCGAGGAGATCCTTGCGACCATCCGCATGGCGTCGCGCCGAGACGATCTCGCGGCCAATCTTTCGCACGGCCAGAAGCAATGGCTGGAGATAGGCATGCTGCTCGCCCAGGAGCCCGAGTTGCTGCTCGTCGACGAGCCGGTCGCCGGCATGACGGATGCGGAAACCGCCGAGACCGCCGTTTTGCTCAAGGAGATCGCCAAGACCCGTTCCGTCGTCGTCGTCGAGCACGACATGGGCTTCATCCGCGAGCTGGGCGTCAAGGTGACCTGCCTTGCCGAAGGCTCGGTGCTGGCGGAAGGGTCGATCGATTTCGTCAGCAACGACCAAAAAGTAATCGAGAACTATCTTGGCCGGTGATGTCTCGTCCCGGAAATCGTTGAGGAGGGCGCGTCATGCTCAGCGTCGAAAACGTCAATCTTCACTACGGTGCCGCGCAAGCGTTGCGCAATGTGTCGATCACGGCCGAAATGGGCCGGATCACCTGCGTGCTCGGTCGCAACGGCGTCGGCAAGTCGAGTCTGCTTCGGGCGATCACCGGCCAGCATCCGGTCAGCGCCGGCGCAATCGGCTTCAACGGCGTCGCGCTCGGCGGTATGGCGCCCTATCGTCGGGCAAAAGAAGGCATCGGCTACGTTCCGCAAGGGCGTGAAATCTTCCCGCTGCTTTCGGTCAGGGAAAACTTGGAGACCGGTTATGCGCCGCTGAAGCGTGGCGACCGCTCGATACCGGAAGACGTCTTCAACCTGTTTCCGGTTTTGCGTTCTATGTTGGGCCGCCGCGGCGGTGATCTCTCCGGTGGCCAGCAGCAGCAGCTGGCGATCGGCCGGGCGTTGGTCACACGGCCGAAAATCCTCGTGCTCGACGAACCGACGGAAGGCATCCAGCCCTCGATCATCAAGGATATCGGCCGGGCGATCCGCTATCTCAGGGACTCGACCGGCATGGCCATCCTTCTGGTCGAGCAATATCTCGACTTCTGCCGGGAACTCGCCGACCACGTCTACATCATGGACCGCGGCGCCGTGGTTCACGAAGGCCCACCGGAAACGCTGGATACGATCGAGGCGCGACGTCACCTCACGGTGTGACGGCGCTTTTGTCCGGGGAAAAGCGTCGCCAAAGTGACCGCTGCTTGCGTTCGCCTGTTCGAAACAGACGTCATCGCACCCGACGTTTACGACACCTGTGAGCGGCGAAAACGCCGCTCTGCCATAAAAGCGCCAACTAAAATCACTAAATCTATGCAGTAACTGACGTAATTTGTTGAGAATGGTGCAGTTTGGGTGTAGGACATCCTAAGCGAAAGTGTGCGGCCGCCACAACCCGTTGTCTCCGGTGAACGCCGCGAGCATCGGACTTGTGGCGGCCTTCCTTGTTCAGGAAAGCGAAGTGACATGTTGACCAAAAAAGGAAAATACGGGCTCAAGGCCCTTGTCGACCTGGCTCAACTGGAGCCCGGAGAGACCGCCTTCATCACCGAGATCGCCACGCGGAACAATATTCCGAAGAAGTTCCTGGACGCGATCCTGCTTGAATTGCGCAATGCCGGCATCCTGCGATCGAAGAAGGGCCCGGGCGGCGGCTATTCCCTGTCCCGACCGGCATCAGACATCCGCATCGGCCAGGTCATCCGCACGCTGGATGGCCCGCTCGCGCCGATCCGCTGTGCCAGCCGCACCGCGTTCGAGGCATGCGACGACTGCGCCGACCCGGTCAACTGTCATGTGCGCAAGTCGATGAGCGACGTGCGCGACGCCATCGCCTCGATCCTCGACAACATGACGCTTGCCCAGTTTGCGGCCAACGACAACGGCTCGCAGATCGTGGCGTTGCGAGACGTGGAAGCCGGCTGATCCGCTTGACTGAGTTGGGCCGCACCGCTCGCGCGTCGGCGAGCGCTGCCGCGGCGTCTTCACAGCTTTCGGATGATCGCGGCTGCGGCGGGTGGCGCGATCAGTTGCAGCAGCCGCAACAGTTTTGTCTTTCCGACATGAATACGGCCCTTGCCGGGCGCAAGTGCGCTGACGATAGCGCTTGCCGCATCCGTCGCACGGATCTTGCCCCGTCCACGCCCCGCGGTCATCGCCGTATCGACAAGAGGCAGGACGACGTCGACTGATCTGACCGGCGTCGCGTGATTTTGGACCGCAAGCGCGTCCGAAAACATCCGCAACCCTGCCTTTGTGGCACTGTAGACGGCTGACGTCGTCTTCGGGTAGCTGGCAAGGGCCGAGCCGACATTGACGATGACGAACGGCTGCCCGGACCTCCCCGAAAGAAGCAATCGTGACAGCAAAATCGGCGCGAGAAGGTTTGTCTCAACCTCTGCCACGATCTCGTCGATGCCGTAGCGCGGGTCGTCGAAACGGATGTTATGCTGGATCGCCGCGTTGTTGATGAGACCGTCGATCGCTTCGCTCTTTGCCAGTTCTGATGTCCAGGCGATCAACCCGTCTCGGTCGCGAACATCAAGCGCATGCGTTTCGATCCGCCGGTTTTGGAGCGCCAACTCTTCCAGCCGGTGCCTGTCGCGGCCAAGCGCTATGACGCTGTGTCCCCCAAATGCCAGTTGCAGAGCGATTTCCCGGCCTATACCGGAGCTTGCCCCCGTGACGACGTAGCGTGCCATGTGATTTAATCCTGCGGTTGCACATTCGAGCCTGCACCAGGAGGACATTGATGGCATTAACCGAGGTTAATCGCCGACAAGGAGCCGCGATTTCTCTGTTCGAACACATCGCCGGACATGGGCTTGCGCAGGCAGAGCGCCTGTCCGAGACGATCCATGTTCGCAGCGTCAAGCCGGGTGAGACGGTCTTCCATCAGGACGAGCCGCATCCCTATGTCTACGTCATCGAAAGCGGCCTGGTGAAGCTGACCTACCTTCGCGCCGACGGCGAGGAATGGATCAAGTCGTTCGCGGTGGAAGGGCGGTTCTTCGCAAGTCTCTCGGCTCTCGTTCCGGGGGGGCGTGCAACCTTCTCGGCGATCGCCGTCGAGAGCAGCCGTCTCGAAAGGATCCCGTTCACGACGCTTGAGGCGCTGGCAGACAACGATCTCGGCTGGTCGCGCATGATCCGCAGCGCCCTGATGATGCTTGCCGAGCGCAAGGAGCGCCGCGAGCGTCAGTTCCTGACGCTCGCTCCCGAGGAACGATACCGAACGCTGCTTGTCGAGGATCCGGCTGTGGTTTCGCGCGTCCCGCAGAAGGACCTTGCGGCCTATCTCGGCATCACGCCGGTTGGTCTCAGCCGGATCGCGAGCCGCGTTCGGGCGGACGCCGCTGCCAGGCTTAACCCGGGTTAATGCGCGACCACCGACAAAGGGCGATACCGGCCGCCGTTGAACAACGGAGGCTCTACCTTGACCGCACAAACAACGGCATCTGATTTCACGCTCTTCCTGCGATCCTGGGTGACGCGGCCGCTCGAAGTTGCGGCGATCGCGCCCTCGAGCAAGCGGCTCGCCGCCGCCATGACCACCGAGATTAGCCATGCCAGCGGCTCTGTCCTGGAGCTCGGGCCCGGCACGGGGGCCTTCACGCGGGCCCTGCTGCGAAACGGTGTCGAAGAGCGCAATCTGATACTGGTGGAGCGCAATCCATCCTTCGCGGTTCTTTTGCGCAAGCGGTATCCCGCAGCGACCCTGATCGAGGGCGATGCACAGCACTTGAGCCTCCCGGTGGAAAGGTCGGTCGGCGCCGCGATCAGCGGTCTGCCTTTGCTGTCGATGCCGGCGCAGACCGTGCGGGGGATCCTGTCGGCGGTCTTTTACCACCTTGCCGAAGGTGCCAGCCTGTTCCAGTTCACCTATGGGCCGCGATGCCCGGTTCGTCCGAAGCTTCTTGCCGAGCTGAGTCTGGAGGCCTCGTTCCTGCGCTGGGTGCCGCTCAACCTGCCACCGGCCAGCGTCTATCGCATCGCGCGGCGGTAGGATTGAAGTCCTCGCTCTATGTGAGCCTAGCGCTTGCCAAGGCCGAGCCTTCGACCGCGGGGCGTGGGTTGCGGCAGAGGCGGGGTAGGACTTTCCCCAAAGGTGAAGCGAGTCGAAAATCAATTGCTGTTATTATCCATAGAATAAATGCACTATTGCGCATCGATCCATGGAGGGCGGCGGATGAGCAACGTGCATTTCCTGAGGGAGCCGGTACCGGCCGATAATGAGCATGACCTAAGACGGGGACATGTGTTTGCGCGCGCCAAGGCGCTGTCTGCCGATCTCGCCCGGCGCGGCGCGGAACTCGACCGCGCCGGCGCGCCGCCGCGCGAAGAGATAGAAGCGTTACGCCAGGCAGGCCTTCTGACCGCGCTGCATTCGCCGGAGGTCGGCGGCACCGGATTGAGCTGGGTCGACGGGCTGCGCCTGGTGCGGATCATCTCGCGCGGCGAAAGCTCGATCGGGCAGTTGCTCGGCTACCACTATGTCAACAGCCAGTATGTCTATTGGGCGGCCGCAGACCCGAAGCAGGCCTGGGTTCTGGGCGCCGAAACGGTCGAGCGGCAACTCTATTGGGGCGCTGCCGTCAATCCGCGCGATCTGGGGCTGACGCTGGAACGGCGCGGCGCTCACTATGTGCTGAACGGTCGCAAGACGTTTTCCACGGGCGCCCATGTGTCCGACCGCATCAACGTCAATGCCGCGATCGACGGCAAGATTGCCAATTTCGTGGTGCCGACCGACCGGCCAGGTTATGTCGCCCACGACGACTGGGACAATATCGGCCAGCGCCTGTCGGACAGCGGCAGCGTCGAGTTCCGCGATTTCCCCGTCTACGAGCGCGATTTCATCCTGCCGCTCGCCGACCCCTCGGAACCGCCGGCGGTGCAGGCAACATTCAACACCCCACTGATCCAGCTCGTCTTCGTCAATTTCTACCTCGGCACGGCGGAAGGTGCGCTCGCGGCAGCACTCGACTACGTACGGACGACCACGCGCCCGTGGGTGACGTCGGGCGTGACGAGCGCCAGCGAGGATCCCTATATTCTCGAGCGGATCGGCGATTTGCAGGCATCGCTGAAGGCTTCGGTGGCGCTTGCCGATGTCGCGGCCGCCTCCGTCGAGGCAGCGTTGTTGCAAGGCCGGTCGGTGACGGCCGCAACGCGGGGAGAAGTGGCGATCGAGGCCTATGCCGCGAAGGTTCATGCGACCCAGGTCGCGCTCGACGTAACGACGAAGGTCTTCGAACTGATGGGCGCCCGTGCCACCGCCTCGCATCATGGCTTCGACCGTTACTGGCGCAACGTGCGCACCCACACCCTTCACGATCCAGTCGCCTACAAGGCGCGCGAGGTGGGGGATTTCGCATTGAACGGGCGGATTCCTCCGGTCAGCCTTTATAGCTGAGACTTACTGCGCAGACGTTTTCGACGTCTCCTCCCAAGGAAGCGCCGCCTGGACCTGGTCCCGGCGGCGTTTCTTTTGCGTCCTTGCGCCGGAGTAATAAATGTGCCGCGGTTTTCCGCCCGGAATCGTGTGATATCAGAGAGGTAGATCGCTTTCGTTTCGAACGGAACGATGAAGCGAGCGATCTAGGCCGATGCAGCGACCGACGGCCGTTGTCCAACGCGGACGCGATAGCTGGCGCCCGGATGGGGTGCGGCAAGCCTCGGCCCTGCGCCAAAGAGTTTTTCCCTGAGCGTACCCTGGCGATAGTCTGTCTTGTAGACGCCGCGTTTCTGCAGTTCCGGTACCAGCAGATCGACGGCGTCCTCGAAGGTTCCGGGCGTGACCGCATAGGCGAGGTTGAAGCCGTCGACATCGGTATCCTCGACCCATTCCTGCATAAGGTCGGCAACGGTCGATGGTGAGCCGACGAACACCGGGCCGAAACCGCCGATCCCCACCCAGTCGGCCATCTCGCGCACCGTCCACACCCGATCCGGATCGATGGTCGTGAAGGTTTCGACGGCCGACTGCACCGCGTTGGTGTAGCGGTGCCGCAGCGGCTCGTCAGGTGCGAACTGGCCGAAGTCGATGCCGGTCCATCCGGAGATCAGCGTCAGCGCACCCTCGTAGGAGACATGCTTGCGGTACTCGTCGAACTTCCGTTTCGCCTCGGCATCCGTCTCGCCGAGGATCACCGTCTGCAGATTGAAGGCGAGGATTTCGTGCGGGTTACGGCCGGCGCGCGCTGCGGCTTCCCGGACATTGGCGACGTAACGCTTCAGCACCGTCTTCGACGGGGCGGCGACGAAGATGCATTCCGCGTGCTGGCCTGCAAATTCCTTGCCGCGGCTTGAGGCGCCCGCCTGGTAGAGCACGGGGCTGCGTTGCGGCGACGGTTCGCTCAAATGGATACCCGGCACGGTAAAATGCCGACCTTGGTGGTTGATCGGGTACACCTTTTCCGGATGGGTGAAAATGCCGGTTGCGCGATCACGAACGACCGCACCGTCTTCCCAGCTGGCCTCCCAGAGCTTGTAGCAGACCTCAAGATACTCCTCGGCGAGATCGTAGCGATCGTCATGGCGCGTCTGCTGCGCCTGGCCGACGTTGAGCGCGCCGCTGTTCAGGTAGGAGGTGACGATGTTCCAGCCGATCCGGCCCTTGGTCAGGTGGTCGAGGGTCGAGATCCGGCGGGCGAAGGTGTAGGGATGCTCGAAGGAGAGCGATGCCGTCAGGCCGAAACCGAGATGTTCGGTCTCATAGGCCATGGTCGGCACCAGTTGCAGCGGATCGTTGACCGGAACCTGGGCGGAATGCCTGAGTGCCGCCTCGGTGTTGCCGTTCAGCACGTCGTAGACCCCGAGCACATCGGCGATGAACAGGCCGTCGAACTTGCCGCGCTCCAGCGTCTTGGCCAGATGCACCCAGTAATCGAGATCCTTGTAACGCCAGGACTGGTCTTCAGGGTGGGTCCAGAGCCCCGGCGACTGGTGGCCGACGCAGTTCATGTCAAAGGCATTCAGCCGGATTTCGCGGCTCATGAGGCTCTCCTTCGGGCACGGTCCGGCCCTGCCCGAAGCGCCGTTCACGCTTCCGGCTGCCGGCATAAGGTCGATGGGATCAAAGCGCGCCGTTCTTCGGCGGCGCGATGCCGTTGAGATGATAGTTGCCGACGACGTGATGCTTCCATCGCACCGGATCGTGCAGCGTATGGGTACGGGCGTTGCGCCAGTGCCGGTCAAGGTTGAGCCCGATGCGCGTCGAAGCGGTGCCTGCCAGCTCGAACAGGGTGTTGCTCGCGTCGAGAGCGATCTCCGTCGTCAGCACCTTGGCGGCCGCGACCGCGAGCGTCGCTTCGATCACACTTTGCTCGGTGCCGTTGACCTGGGCGATATCGACCTTCTTGCCGGCCCGCTCGACAATGGCGGTCGCCGCTTCGAGACGGATCGCAAGCTGGCCGATGCGCGCGATCGTCAACGGATCGTCGCCCGCTTTTTCGACAGCGCTGTCCGTCCACGGGCGGGCATGGTTGCGCACGAAATCGATCGTCTCGGCAAAGGCCGCCCTGGCGATGCCGAGGTCGATGCCGGCGTGGATGATCTGGCCGACGGAGCCGATCGTGGTCGGCCTTTCGAAGCCCCGGTGATGGCGCACGACGGCGTCGGAGGCCACATAGACATTCTGCAGCACCGTCGTGCCACTGCCGGTCGTGCGCTGGCCGAAACCGTCCCAGTCGTCGATGATCTGCAAGCCTTCCGCGCCCCGCGCGACGAAGGCCATGGTCAGCTTGTCGTTCGGATCAAGCGCGAAGACGACGACCCATTCGGCGAAGAGCACCCCGGTTGAGTAGTACTTGCGTCCGTTTAGCCGGAAGCCGGGTCCATCTGGCGTCAGCCGTGTTTCATAGTCGCCCACGGTCTTCGTGCCGCGCTCGGAGAGCGCATTGCCGAAGCGGTCGCCCGCAAGCGCCCGGCCGAAAAAGAACTGCTTCTGCTCTTCCGTCCCGTCGGTGCGCAGCGCTTCGAGAATGTAGAAATGGTTCTGCGGGATTTGGCCGATCGAAGAATCGGCTTCCGAGAGGATGGCCGTGACCTCGGCGAGCACGGCGTTCGATACGTCAATCCCGTCATATTCCGGCGGAACGGTGATGGCGAGCAGGCCGGACTGGGCAAGAGCATCCATTTCGTCGAAGGGCAGGATGCGATCGGTGTCACGTTCGTTGGCGTTCCTCGCAAATGCGGCTGCCAGTTCGCGCGCGATCGACAGCGCTTCCTCCTCGCTCTCGATCCGATGTGCGGGGGCTCGCGTTTTCTCTGAAAGCCGCGAAATCGTTCCCATGTGACTGCTCCCTGTCCATTGAGGTGCATATCAGTGAAGTATCTGGCGCGAGCGAGTAAGATAGTATATTCTATAGAAATTATCGATTTGAGTATTTCGTACCCGTCGCACGGATGTGGCCATTCTTGTACGACACTCGAAGGCGCGAAGGCTGCGCATCTAAGCCTTCGAATTCTGGTATCGCCCCCGCGGGAGGGCGGGCTAAAGCAACGGCCTCAAGGCGTTGATGTGAAACTGGATATCGATCAGGCTTCGCCTCCTCAGGTTCGTCCGGGCCGAAACGATTGGATAGTGCTGGAATAGTGGATCTCTTTCAACCGCGCATGGTGGAACCAAGGACGGGGACCTCTGCGCAAGAGGCGCGACAGCCAAACATGTCCTTCGTGGGTTTACCTTCGGAGTTGGATGGTTAAGATCGGGGCAGGGGGGACGGCCTTGGATGAGGACCTTGGCCGAGGCGTGCGGCGTAGATGCGCGTCAAAATCCTGCCAGATTTGACTGCGGCTCCGGGAACCATCGCCCGACTTGCGCATTGCGTCATCGCCTGCAGTTTAACCCGTCGCGTGGCCGAGAGAGTAGCGGCCACCCGGCATGACACAGATACATGCTGACAGAATTGGCCATTCGCGTTTCCCGGCCTTAACCACTGAAGGAGACACAAATGACGAATTTGCTGCCTGCTCTGCACGAAGGGCACGCCCCCATCACGCTGCAGCAACTGTTTCGTGATGCACTCGAAGCCTATGATGACTGGGGCGCCAACATGCCCGAACCGGTCGTCGCGTTCGAAGGCAAGCTGGTACCCATCAGCACGGTTTTCGATCGGATGAAACCTTGCACCGACATCATGCCGGCGAATTTCATCGGCATCGTCACCGACCGGCTCAACAAACCTTGGAGCGGCGAGGGGCCGCTCGATGAAATGACCGTGTCGACTGCGGCGCGCGTCATGTCTGTCCTGACCAGGCGCCAGCTTCGCGATTACGGTCGCGGCTCGATCGAGGCCTTTGCCGATCGCTTCAATCATCCGCTGCGCGCGGGTGCTTGACCGATGATCCCTGGGGAGCGCGTACGCGCGCTCTCCGTCCGGGACCTTCGACGCAAATCACACTTAAGGAAGCAATTCCCTCTCCTTGTGCGGGCATGTACCGCCAGGGGGCCGGGTACGACGTTCAGCCACTAACCAAACCTCTCCTTCTCGCCCCTTCCGTGCCGGAGCAGCTTCCCGTAAACAAGGCGGGAAGGCTGTGGTTCGGGCGGAGCGGGGCGAGGACGGCGTGAATTTTCGACAACTGGAAGTACTGCGTACGCTGCTGGCGACCGGATCGACGATTGCGGCGGCCAAGACGATGGGGCTCAGCCAGTCCGGCGTCAGCCGGCTCCTGCAGCAACTCGAAGAAGATCTGTCGCTGACACTTTTTGCCCGTGACAAGGGGCGGCTGATTGCAACGCCCGAGGCGATGAAGCTCGCCGAGGATGCCGAGCATATTCTTCTCGGCATAGACCGTTTCACCAATCTGGCGCAGGACCTGCGCAGCGGCGCCATCGGACCCGACGTCGTGCGCATCGGATTGCCGAACAGCATGTCCGAGACCTTCGCACCGGCGATGCTGGCGGACTTTGTCAAGGATTTCCCAGGCGTGCGCGTCGAGACGTTTTTCGACACGACGATCGCGATCGCGCGCCTCGTGGAGCAGCGCATCATCGATTTCGGTTTCCTGCGCTATGAGGGGCAACTGAGCGCCGGTATCGAGATGCAGCCGGTGGCAACGGGCGTCAGCGTCTGCGTGATGGAAAGGGGACATGCGCTTTCGGGGCTCGATACCGTCACGCCCAAGGAACTGCGCGGCGTGCCGCTGATTCTGGTCGGCCGGCACCGGCCGACGCGGGTCATGCTCGACGAGATCTTCCGCAAGGCGGGCGTGCCGCAAAAGGTCAAGATCGAGACGCACAGCAACAGTTCCGCCTGCGCCTATGCCGCCCACGGCCTCGGCGTTGCTATCATCAGCAGTTTCTTCGCCAACCTGCATCGCCACCTGCCGCTCGAGATCCGGCCGTTCTCGCCGCATCTCACGCAGGATTTCGGCGTGGCCACGGCGGCCGGCGTTCCGCTGTCGCTTGCGGCCCAGGCGATGATTGGCTGCCTCAAGCGACAGATCGCTGCTGTCCACGAGCCTTAGGCGGTTGCTCGCTCCAGCTTGCCTGCGGCACCACATGCTATGCCTGATCAAAGTGCACGGTCAGGCCTGCGCGACCCGGGCGTGGCGGGCTTGCTCATCCCGAACTGCGAAGCCAGCCACATTCAATTCGCCCATCGGCGCCGCCACGTTAAGGCTGTAGCGGCGATTGTCCCATTTTATCGGCTGCACGGCCGTCCACTGATAACGCGTCACAAGCGTCGTGCAGAATGCGTGCGCGATCAGAAGCGCGACATCCTTTCCCGGGCAGGTCCGATCTTCGATGGCTGCCGGCCTGTCGTGGATCCCTCTCGGCCAGATGAGCCTCATTCGCGCTTCAGGGTCTTGGAAACGCTCGGGCTTGAACGAAGTGGGATCCGGGAAGGCTTCCGGGTCGCTGTGTGCGAACGGAATGACACCGAGCAGACGCTCGCCTTTGGCTATCGAAAACGAACCGCTCGCAGATTGCAGCTCCACCTCGTCAATCGCGCGCCCAAAGATGAAAAAGACCGGCGGGTGCTGACGCAGGACCTCCATGATGAACGCGTCAACCGCGGGCAGTCTTGTTGAAAAGACGGGCCCCGGAGACCATCCGGCAAGCTGTTGCTCAAGGGCAGCGCGAACGTCGGCTCTGGAACTGAGTTCACCCACGATGGACTTGAACAGGTTCTGAAGCCCCAGATAGGAGTTCATTCCGGTGAGAAACGCTATCTGCTTTGCCACATAGGTGCGGTCGGACAGCCCAAACACGCGCGCGATCTGCATGATCGCTTCGAAACCGTCGGCGCCCTCGATGGCGCGCAAAAGTTCCTCATAATAGCGGAGCGATTTCGAGTAGCGCGTCCATGGAAAGAATTGCGCGACGCGCCAGGTACGATCGGTGAGAATGTTGTTGTAGATCAACCTTGCCTTGGCGGTATCGAACCTCACTTCGAGTATCCATCTCAGCACGAAGTCCATTGTGAAGGTTTCGATTTCGTCGCGCCAACTGAAGCGACCGAGCTTAGCCCAGCGCATCTCGTATTCGCCCAGGACTTCCTCGAAGACCGCGGGCAGGCTGGTGGCTCGGCGTCTCAATAGAGCAAAATAGAACGCTTTCGGGTTGTCATGCAGCACGCCTGTCTCAAAGACACTCGGGGCGACGTGGCCAACGAGCGGCCTTGGAGGCACGGCCGAGCCAAAGCCATAGTCCTGTATAAAAGGTGTGGTGTCGAAGAGCGCCGAAATGGCCATGTGATCCATCACGACAACGGTGTTTTGAAACATCGGCGTTCGGAACACAGTGCTGTCATATTGCTGCAGTCGACGTTCGAAAAATTTATGCCAACCGCTCACGAAGAAAAAGTCGGCCATGTCAATCCATTTGCCCAACTGCGGAAACCCGTAAGTCCCGGGAGGCCTGCGGTATCTAGTCATGGCCAGCCTCCATGATCTCACGGAAGCAGACCGTGCGGACGGGCGAAAAGCCGCCCACGAAGTGCGAAAGCATTGGAGAATTGCGCAATGCGCAAGAAATCAGCCCGGCGCGCATTTTAGTGCCCCCCTTAGACTACCTTCCTGATTGCATGACAATTAAACTATATCACGCTAAATTAGACAATTCTGCATTGCAGTGCGACGGAGGAGGCTACGATGAACGTCGCGGACTGGCTTCGCGCGATTGGCATGGTGGACTACGTCGATGCCTTCGAGGCAAACCATATCGATGTCTCGCAGCTTGCCGAGCTGACGGATGCAGATCTCAAAGAAATTGGCGTCTCAGCCTTGGGAGACCGGCGCGCTATCCTGAAGGCGGCGGCTTGCGGCGGCTCGCCGGCGACAGGTTCGAACGCGCAGCCGGATTTCGAAGCCTACATGGCGGCCGAACGCCGACATCTCACGATCCTGTTTCTCGACATCGTCGATAGCACGGCTCTCTCCACCGCCACCGATCCCGAGACGCTCAGTCTTACCATTGCGCAGTTTCATCGCGTTGCCGCGTCCAAAATCCGATGGTTGGAAGGCTATGTCGCGCAGTCCTTCGGCGACGGGCTGATGGCCTATTTCGGGTGGCCGCAGGCCCACGAGGATGATGCGCAACGGGCTGTGGTCGCCGCCGAAGCGGTCCATGAAGCGCTGCGCGAGCTGCGAGACCCGATCGGCAAGAACCTGCGGGCGCGGGCAGGCATCGCCACGGGATGGGTCGTGCTCGGCAACATCAGCGGCGTATCACAAATCGAGGTCGTCGGAGAAGCGCCGAACCTCGCGGCGCGTCTGCAAACCGTGGCGTCTCCAGGACACACCGTCGTGTCGTCTGCCGCGGCAGAACTGCTTGGAGACGACTTCGTCCTCCTCGACCTGGGGCCGCAGACGCTCAAGGGGTTTTCTTCACCGCCCCGCGCCTACCAGGTTTTAGAGATCCAGCAGAAAGCACGGTTTCAACCGCGCACTTCCGGACATATGAGCCCTTTTGTCGGGCGCGAAGAGGAGACAGCGCTTCTGTGGTCTGCGTGGCATAAGGCACGAAACGGCCAGGGACAGGTGGTGGTTCTCGACGGAGAAGCCGGGATCGGAAAAACCAGGATCATCCGGGAACTGACCGACCGGATCCATGCGGATCCCCATATCGGGATGCGGTATCAATGCTCGCCCTATTATCAGACGAGTGCACTGAGGCCGCTGATCGAGCAATTGTCGGAAGCGGCCGGTTTCCACGCGTCTGACGACGACGAGAAGAAGGCGCTAAAGCTCGGCTCGCTCCTGAAAGTGACGGACGCCAGCAGCGAAGCCGTCGCGCTGCTGGCGGAGTTGCTCGCAGTTCCGTTGTCCGGCGACGTCGGGATGGTGCCAACCACGCCTGCCGAGAAACGAGATCGGCTGTTTTCGGCTCTGCTGGAGCAGTTTACGCAACTGGCGAGACGGATCCCGGTTTTCGCAATCGTCGAGGATGCGCATTGGATTGATCCGACGACCGCAGACTATCTTGATCTGATTGCCCACTCGGTCGAGCGCGAATCCGTGCTTCTCGTGATCACGGGCCGACCCGACTATGTGTTTCCGCAAGCCTGGCTACAGCTGCCGAATGTGCATCACTGCACCATACGGGGGCTGGAGGAGGATGATGCCAGGGACCTCGCCGATCGTGTCGCCGGCGGAGCCTTGCCTGCAATGGTCTCTGACGAGATCGTCTCGCGAACGGACGGTGTACCGCTTTTCGTCGAGGAGCTTGCCAAGACGTTGGTCGAGAGCGGTTGCGTTCGGCTTGTTGGAACGGCCTATGAGGCCGTCGGGGCCCTCCCTGAGTCAGAAATTCCAGCCAGCCTTCAAGACAGTCTGACAGCCCGGTTGGATCGGTTGCCCAATGCGAAGGCAATTGCGCAAACTGCGGCAGCGCTCGGACGGGAATTCCGGCTGGATCACTTGTCCCTGGTGTCGATGCTGCCTCCGCGTTTGGTGCGCCAGGCGCTCTATCAGCTTGAGGCCGCCGGGTTGGTTTTTGAACGCAGCACGAACGAAGACCAACGCTATGTCTTCAAGCACTCCCTTATTCAGAAAGCCGCATATGAGAGCATGCTTCTTGCGGCAAGGCGGCAACTGCATGGCAGGATAGCCGACATCGTGATCTCGAAATTTCCCGACCAGGCTGAGAGCGAACCCGAAGTCGTGGCTGCGCACCTTGCCATGTCGGACGAGCCGCAGAAATCCGCGCCGTACTGGCTGGCGGCCGGCCGAAGCTCGCTGCGAAGATCGGCCTATCCCGAAGCGGTCAGCCAGTTGCGGGAAGGCAAGAAGCGGATCGCCTCGAGCAAGAATGATCCTGAAACGCTGCGGCTCGAATTCGAGCTTTGCCTCTGTCTCGGCCAGGCATCCTACGTGGCAAGCGGGCCTGCGGCGGCCGACACGATCAGCGCCTATTCGCGTGCGCTGGAATTGATCGACACCGTCGGCGCCAGCCAACAGCGGTTCGACCTGACCTACGGCATCTTCTCCGGTTACCACTTTGCCTCGAAGTTCGGGCTTGCGCGGGAACCGGCGATAAAAATGATGGAGATGGCGGTCAAGGACGACGATGCCGGCCAGATGTGCCAGGCCCACCGTATGCTCGGATATCTCAGCTTCTTTGACGGGAATCTGGCGGACGCCTTGAAGCATTTCGAGGCCTTGGACCGCATGTACGACCCGGATCAGCACGCGCAGATGGCGACGCGGTACGGGGCGGATTGCCTCGTCGCATCGCGCGCGTTTCGGGCGGTTGCGGTTGGGGCGAGGGGCGAGGTCAAATTTGCGACCAGCCTCACCGACAAGAACCTCGCTTACGGTCGGCATCTCAACCATCCCCCTACGCTCGGTTGGGCCTACGCTGCGGCATGCTTCCTGAACTATTTTCTCGGTGATCCGGAGCGGGTTCTCGATCTTGCGCGAGATGGAAGGGAATATTGCACCGAGCATGCCGTTCCTGTCTGGGGACTTCACTGCAAGATTTTCGAAACATGGGCGACCGCCGTGCTCAAAGGTGCGGCCCTCGTCAATGTCGAAGACCTTCGCGAGACCGTTGCAAACGCGCGTTCGCGTACGTCTCTTGGCCTGCCCCTGTTCCGATCGGTCCTGGCGGAAGTCTCCGCGCTCAACGGAGAGGTTGAGGCTGCGCGGGAGGAAAGCGGTGCGGCGCTGAGAGATCTGGAAACCACTGCGCAGCACTTTTTCGCGCCCTCGGTTCACCTCGTTCGCGCGACGTGCCTTCGCCAGCTTGGCCAGCGCTATCTGCTTGAGTGTGAAGCGCAAATCGGCCTCTCGGTCGAAACAGCCAGGAAGATGGGCGCACGCCTTCTCGAACTTCGGGCGCATGCCGCCTCGGCGGCTGCAGGATGCTCCAGCTCGGCCCCGGCGGCAAAAGTGAGAGAGCTGTGCTGCGAAATGCCGGACAGGAATGAACTCGATCGCCTGAGGGCCGCCTGGAGCCTCCTCCTGGAAGCGCAAGGAAAAACGCGCCCCCGATCGTCGGCCGCGAGCCACCCGGATTGAAGCTTCTCGTCGCCTCGTCTTGCGTCCGCCCGACCCGTCATGCCCTTGTCATAGAGGTATGACGTTTACTCATAATATTGCGTGATTTTTTCCAATCGATCATAGTTTCCTCAACAATAGCCGACGGGCGGGAGAATCGCGGTAACGCGTGCGGCCTGCCTCAGTACGGGGAACCCATGATCAAATTCATTCTCAATCGCCTCGTGATGGCGATACCGACGATCGTCATCGTCTCGGTTGCCGTCTTCACGCTCATCCGTCTCATTCCCGGCGATCCCGCAGCGCTGATGCTCGGCGATATGGCCGAGCCGCATCAGATCGCCGAGATGCGCAACCTCCTCGGTCTCGACCGCAGCATCCCGGAGCAGTTCGTCGTCTGGGCCGGCAACATCCTTTCCGGCGATTTCGGTACGTCGATCGTGACCGGCGAGCCGGTGCTGCACCTGGTCACAAGCCGCTTCATGGTCAGTGCCGAAATCGTCGTCATCGCCGTGTTTCTCGCAAGCCTGATTGCGGTGCCGGCCGGGGTCATCGCCGCCTGGCGACAGAACAGCCTCACCGACCTTGCCCTTGTCGGCACGGCGACCGTACTTCTGTCGATCCCGACCTTCTGGCTCGGCCTACTCCTGTTGCTTGCCTTTGGCCTCAAGCTTGGCTGGCTGCCGGTGCTCGGCTATGTGCCGATCACCGAGAACTGGAAGGCCGGCCTTCTCTATCTGGTGTTGCCGGTCATGACGCTGGTCATCCACGAGATGGGCGTGATCATCCGCATGGCGCGCGCCTCGACGCTCGAGGTGCTCAGGCTCGATTACATCACCCACGCCCGCGCCAAGGGGCTTTCGGAAAGTGCGGTTCTCTGGCGGCATGCCTTCAAGAACGCCTTCGGCCCGACCTGGACGATGATCGGCCTGATCCTCGGAAACCTGCTCGGCGGCATCGCCGTCATCGAGACCGTCTTCACCATTCCTGGCCTCGGGCGGCTGATGGTCGATGCCATCTTCCAGCGCGATTATCCGGTCATCCAGGGCTGCCTGCTGCTCGTCGCCTTCTCCTATGTCGTCGTCAACCTCGTGGTCGACCTTCTCTATCCTCTCTTTGATCCGCGGGTGGTGGCAGAATGAGAAAGCTCACGTTCAACGGCGTCATCGGCGGCGGCCTGATCGGCCTGCTCGTTCTCGTTGCCCTCATCGGCCTCCTCTGGACGCCCTATGATCCGATGGCGCTCGGCTTTACGGCACGCCTCGTAGCCCCCGGTGCGGCGCACTGGCTCGGCACCGACGAATTCGGCCGCGACGTTGCAAGCCGTCTGATGGTCGGTGCGCGCGCCAGCGTCTGGATCGGTTGCCTCACCGTCACCTTCGCCGTCGTCTGCGGCACCTTCATCGGCATCGTCAGCGGCTATGCCCGCGGCTGGGTCGACGGCGTGATCATGGCGATCAACAATGCGCTGCTCGCCTTCCCGGGCATCCTCTTGGCGCTCGGCCTGCTCGCCGTCTTCGGCGCCAACCAATATGGCATCATCTTTGCGCTCGGCATCGCCTATACGCCGTCGATGGCGCGCGTCGTGCGCGGCGCCGTGCTGTCGCTGCGCGAGCGCGAGTTCATCGAGGCCTCGCGCGTCATGGGCAATGGCGAGATCTATACGATGCTGCGCCATATCCTGCCGAACTGCGTCGCGCCGATCACCGTGCTTGCGACCTCGATGTTCGGCTGGGCGATCCTGTCGGAAAGCGCGCTGTCCTTCCTCGGTCTCGGCGTGCCGCCACCGGCACCGACCTGGGGCAACATGCTTGCCGCCGGTCGCCCGTTCATCGAACAGGCCGTCTGGCTCGGCTTCTTCCCCGGTCTCTGCATCGCGCTCACCCTGCTCGGCATCAACCTGCTTGGCGATGCGCTGCGCGACCGTCTCGACCCCCGCATGCGAGGCTTGAAATGACCGGCACCCCTCTTCTCAGCGTTCAGGGCCTTTCGCTCGCCGTCACCCATTCCGGCAATCAGGTGGTGAAGAACGTCAGCTTTAACGTCGCGCCCGGCGAGATCGTCGGCATCGTCGGCGAGAGCGGTTCGGGCAAGACGCTCGCCACACGGGCGATCATCGGCCTCATTCCGCCGGCCGTCCGCCATACCGGCGGCACCATCCTCTACCGAGGTCGCGACGTGCTCGCCATGAGGGACCGCGACCTGCGGCAGCTTCGCGGCGGTGAGATCGGCGTCGTCTTCCAGGAGCCGATGACCTCGCTCAACCCGTCGATGACCATCGGCCGGCAGCTCGAAGAGGGCCTGATCCTCCACACCAAGATGACCGCCGAGGAGCGCCGCACAGCGATCCTGTCGATGCTGAAGCGCGTCGGAATTCGTGAGCCCGAACGGGCGCTGACGGCCTATCCGCACGAGTTCTCCGGCGGCATGCGCCAGCGCATCATGCTCGCCTCTGTCATGCTCTTGAAACCGGCCTTGCTGATTGCCGACGAGCCGACGACGGCGCTCGATGCCGTCGTGCAGCGCGACGTCATGGAGCTGATGGTCGAAATGACGCAGGCCGAGGGCACGGCGGTGCTCTTGATCAGCCACGACCTGCCGATGGTCGCCCGCTACACCAACCGCTTCGTCGTCATGGAAAAGGGCGTCGTCGTCGAACAGGGCCTCACCGAAGAGATCCTGCAGGCGCCGCAGCATGCCTATACCCGCAAGCTGCTGTCGTCGTTGCCCTACCGAGGTGCGGCGCGCGAGCTCGACACCACCCGCACGCCGATGGTTTCTGCCCGCAACATCATCGTCGACTATCCCGGCCGCAAGGGGCTGTTCCGCAAGCACGAGCCGAAGCGGGCGCTGCACGGCGTCAGCGTCGACATTCATGTCGGCGAGGTTGTCGCACTGGTCGGCGGCTCCGGTTCCGGCAAGACGACGCTCGGCCGCACCATCGCCGGCCTCGTTCAGCAGAGCCAGGGCGAGATCCTGTTTCAGGGGCGCGAGCGCAGCGCCGACTGGCGCGACTATCGGCTGAACTGCCAGATGGTGTTTCAGGATCCCTATTCGTCGCTCGATCCGCGCATGACCATCCAGGCGCTGGTCGAGGAAGCGCTGCGACTGGTGCCGGATCTCGATACGCCCGCCAAGCGCCTCCGTGCGCTCGAGACGCTGGAGGAGGTCGGCCTCAGCGCCGATTTCGCCAGCCGCTATCCGCACGAGCTTTCGGGTGGCCAGCGCCAGCGCGTCGCGATCGCGCGCGCCATTGCCCGGCGTCCGAAGTTCCTGATCGCCGACGAGCCGGTTTCGGCCCTCGACGTGACCGTTCGCGCGCAGGTGCTGGAGCTCTTCTCCAGCCTGCAGAAGCGCTACGGCTTCTCGTGCCTGTTCATCAGCCACGATCTCGGGGTCGTCGAGCAGGTGGCCGACCGCGTCATCGTCATGCAGGACGGCCGCATCGTCGAGGAGGGCGACCGCGACCGGATCTTCGACGCGCCGAAGGAAGCCTATACCCGCAAGCTGCTGTCGGCGATCCCAGCGCTCGATCTCAACCAGACCGGCGGCGTGATCCTCAAATGGCGGCTGGAGGCCTGAGATGATGAACGACCTAAAGTCCGGCGTTCTCGCTGCCGAACTCAACGCGATCGCGGATGCTCAACCCTTCATCACGCGCTTCCTCGTGCGCAACCTCGTGACCGGCGAAACCATCGGTCTCGGCGAGCGCGAGGAAACCCCGTCGGCCAGCACCCGCAAGACCTCGATCATGATGGCGGCGCTGAAGGCGGTGGCCGAGGGGCGGCTTAGTCTCGACGAGCGCATCACCTATGAGGCGCGTTTCGCGGAGGAAGTGGCGAGCGGCATGTTCCGCTACCTGACGCCTGGCATCGTCATTTCGCTGCGCGATGCGATCGTCGGCATGATGGTGCTGAGCGACAATGTCTGCACCAAGATGGTGTTCGAGCGGCTGACGCTCGCAGAGGTCGACGGATACTGCAAGGCGCTCGGCATGGTGGGAACGCACCACCGTTTCCTCATTCCGCCGCTGGCGCTGAAACCCGATCATTCGCTCGCCGACGTGACTACGACGACCGCTGCCGACCAGGTGATGCTGCTGGAACTCATCCTGGCGGCGCAGGACGACGCCGCTGCGGCCGCGAGGCTCGGCATCTCCTTTGAGCTGGCCGCCTTCGCGCTCAAGACGCTCAAGAACCAGGTGCTGCGCTACGGCATTCGCGCGCGGCTGCCCTTCGATACGGTCGTCGCCTGCAAGGGCGGCCGCGGCAAGCGCGGCCGCATGGATGCCGGCGTCGTCTATCGCGACGGCAAGCCGCTCTACACCATCGCCGCCTTTACCGACGGCGTGCCGGCGCTGATGCCCGACGGCACGCCCGGCTACACCATTGCGCTCGAAACCATCGGCAAGCTGTCGCAGGCCTGCTGGCGCGCCTTTTGAACCGACAAGACCAACAACGAGAAAAGAGAGAGGAACCATGAAAACCATACTGCTCGCCGGAACCATGCTGATGAGCGCGATCGCGCTCGGCCACGCCCGCGACCTGACGGTGGCGCAAAGCTCGGACATCCGCAGCAACGAGCCCGGCGTCAACCGCGACGGCAACACTGACTCGGTGATTTTCCACCTCGTCGAAGGCCTCGTCGGCTATGCCGAAAACGGTGAGGTAAAGCCGCTGCTGGCCAAGAGCTTCGAGGTTTCGCCTGATGCCCTGACCTATACCTTCAAGCTGCGCGACGACGTGAAGTTCCACAACGGCAAGGCGCTGACTGCCGAGGACGTGGTCTGGAACTGGAACCGCTACATGAAGCCGGAGACCAAGTGGACCTGCGCCGGCGACTTCGACGGCAGCAAGTCGATCAAGGTGACGAACGTCGCTGCCTCCGACGCCGCAACCGTCACCATGAGCATCGAGAAGCCGTCGGCCGTCTTCCTTGGCCTGATGGCGCGCCCCGAATGCGGCTACACCGGCATCGTGTCGAAGGATTCTTTCGGCGCCGACGGCGCGTTCGTCTCTCCCATCGGTACCGGCCCGTTCAAGTGGGCAGAGTGGAAGAAGGGCGAATATGTTCGGCTGGAAAAGAACGCCAACTACGTTTCGCCCGCCAATGACGGCAAGCCCGATGGCATGGTCGGCTCGAAGCGACCACTCGTCGACGGCATCAAGTTCATGGTGATCCCGGACGCATCGACGGTGAAGACGGGCCTGCTTTCAGGCGCGCTCGACACGGCCGAAGTGTCGGCCGATCTTATCGCCGAGTTTAAGGACAGCGACACGATGCAGCTCATCGTCAAGCGCAACAACGGCAAGAACCTGCTCTACTTCCAGACCCGCGACAAGATTTTGAGCAACGTCGCGGTTCGCCGTGCGATGGCGGAAGCGCTCGACCTCGACCAGCTGGTTGCCGCCGCATCCAACGGCACCGGTGAAGCCAATGCCTCGATGGTTTCAGCCGACTCGATCTTCTATTCGGACGTCCAGAAAAAGAAGATCCCGATGGATCTCGAAAAGGCGAAGAAGGATCTCGCGGAAGCCGGCTACAACGGCGAGCCGATCACCATCATCGCCAACAAGCGCGGCAACGTACCGAGCTTCCCGGCCGCTGTCATCGCCCAGGCGATGATGCAGCAGGTCGGCCTCAACGTGCAGATCGAAGTGCTCGACTACGCGACCCAGGTCGATCGCCGCCGCTCCGGCAACTATCAGGTGATCTCGCAGTCGGTCTCGCCGCGCCTCGACCCGGCGCTGATGTACAGCTTCTACGTCGGCAACAAGGACAAGAACGCCTCGCTGATGTGGGACAACCCCAAGGCGATCGAACTGATGAAGGCGGCCTATGTCGAGGCCGATCCGGCCAAGCGCCAGGCGATCTTCGACGAGTTCCACCAGCTGATGCTCGACGAGGTCCCCGGCATCTTCATGTACGACATGGTCGATATCTGGGGTGCAACCAAGAAGCTGCATGGTGAGCCGGTCTGGCAGTCCAACACCCGCCTCTGGGAAGTGACCCTCGACGACTGATCCGGCCTCACGCCCTTTGAAAAACGATGGCGGCGGATCAGCCGCCATCTTCCATCCAGAAACCAGAAATGCCGATGCGGTCGCGCCCGCGCGCCGCAAAAGGAAGATTCATGCCCAAGCCATCCGCCCTGTCCGCCCTTGTCGATACCATCGAGCTGTTGAAGCCCGAATTCGCCGCGATGAGCGACGCGATCTGGACGCATGCCGAGCTGAGTTTTCACGAGGAAAGGTCCGCGGCGGCCCAGATCGCCGTGCTGGAAAAGTACGGGTTCCGCGTGTCGCGCGGGCTCGCCGACATCGACACGGCCTTTGTCGGTGAGGCGGGCGCGGGCGGCCCCGTGATCGCCTTCCTCGGCGAATTCGATGCGCTCGCAGGCTTGAGCCAGGTGGCTGGCATTGCCGAAGCACGGCCCGAAGTCGACGGTGGTACGGGCCATGGCTGCGGTCATAATCTGCTCGGAACAGGTTCCATGCTCGCCGCCGTGGCGCTTGCTCGGCACCTGAAGGACAACAAGCTGCCCGGCACGGTGCGCTACTATGGTTGCCCCGGGGAGGAGGGTGGCTCCGGCAAGACCTTCATGGCGCGCGCCGGCATCTTTGCCGATGTCGACACGGCGCTGACCTGGCACCCCGCGCCCTTCAACGGCGTGCGCTCGACCAACAATCTCGCCGTTCTCGAAATCTATTACCGCTTCAAGGGGATCGCTGCCCATGCCTCGAACGGCGCGCACCTCGGCCGCAGCGCGCTGGATGCGCTGGAGCTGATGAATGTCGGCGTCAACTTTCTGCGGGAGCACATGCCGCAGGATTGTCGGGTGCACTATGCGATCACCGACGCCGGCGGCAAGGCGGCAAATGTCGTGCAGGCCCGTGCTGAAGCGCTTTATCTGGTCCGGGCGCCGCAGATGCCGGAAGCACTGGCGCTCGCCGCCCGCATCGACAAGATCGCCAAGGGGGCGGCGATGATGACCGAGACCGAGGTCGAGATCGTCTTCGACCGTGCGGCGACCAACCTTTTGCCGAATATCGCATTGGAAACGGCGATCCACGAGAACATGGTAGCGCTCGGCCCCGTGCCCTTTGACGGAGCGGACATCGCATTTGCCAAGGAAATCCAGAAGACGCTGACGGCTGAGGCGATTTCGAGCAGCATCCGACTCTACCAGTTCAAGGGCGACACCTTTGCCAACAGCCGTATGGACGGCTCCACCGGCTTGCATCTCGGCCTGCGTGACTTCGAAGGCCAGTCGCATTTCCGCGCCGGATCGACCGATGTCGGCGATGTCAGCTGGATCACGCCGACGGCGCAATGCTGGGCGCCCGCCTGGGCGATCGGCACTGCACCGCACACCTGGCAGGTGGTGGCGCAGGGCAAGAGCCCGGCGGCCCACAAGGCTTTCGCCCATGCGGCAAAATCGCTGGCCGCGACTGGCCTCGATCTGATTCTGAACCCAGATCTGCTGAAACGGGCAAAGGCTGAATGGCGCGAAAAGACCGAAGGCAAGCCGTATCAATGCCCGATCCCTGAGCATATCGGCCCCAAGCTCTGAGCGCTTTTGTTCGACTTTGCCAAACGCCCGCGCCACCCTCGCGGGCGTTTTTGCTTGCGTCGAAAGGAGCGCTTCTTGGCGGGCGAATGCCGCCGATCGCCCGTGCGACTCTTGACGCGAATCGCAACGTCCGGCATCTCTGTTACGGAGTTTTTCGAATAAGTGCTGATTGGCCGTATTTGGATTAAATCTCTGTTAATGCATCGCCGCAACGTTTCGCCGCGATGCATGCAAGGAGTATGGCGGAATGACGATGACGGCAACCCAGGCAAGGCAGGACGCGGATCACTCGCAGGCTCGCCGCCCGGCCGACGAAGCGATTGCAGCGGATGCGCGCGCGCTTTCCGAGCAGCTGAAGGCGATGCGCGAGCGGCTTTTCCCGCCGACGGCGATGAAGACGCTGCGCAGCTTCACCTCGGGCGAAGCGGCCAAGCTGATTGGCGTTTCCGACGGGTATCTCAGGCAGCTCTCGCTTGCCGGAGAAGGACCGCAGCCGGATACCGGGCTCGGCGGTCGCCGCTCCTACTCGCTCTCCGACATCAACGCGCTCCGCCGGCACCTCGCCGAGCAGGCGCTCGCCAAGGGCAATGCCGCCAAGGCGCGCAGCTATCTCAAATGGCGCGACGCGCAAGCGGGCGAGCACTTGCAGGTCATCTCCGTCACCAACTTCAAGGGCGGTTCCGGCAAGACCACGTCGTCGGTGCATATCGCGCAGTATCTCGCCATGACCGGCCACCGGGTGCTCGCCGTCGACCTCGACCCTCAGGCCTCGCTCTCGGCGCTCTTCGGCTACCAGCCGGAGCTAGACCTCACCGGCAATGACACGCTCTATGGCGCGATCCGCTATGACGCCGAAGCGCGGCCGCTGAAGGACATCATCCGCAAGACCTACTTCGACGGTCTCGACCTGGTGCCCGGCAATCTCGAACTGCAGGAGTTCGAGCACACGACGCCGCAGGCGCTGGGCGCGCGCCAGAACGGCACCGATGCCGGACCGCTGTTCTTCGCCCGCGTCCAGGCGGCCCTGGCGAGCGTTGCCGACGACTATGACGTGGTCATCATCGACTGCCCGCCGCAGCTCGGCTACCTGACGCTGTCGGCGCTCTGCGCCTCCACCTCGGTCGTCGTCACCGTGCATCCGCAGATGCTTGACGTCGCCTCGATGAACCAGTTCCTCTACATGACGTCGGATCTCTTGAGCGTCGTGCGCGAGGCTGGCGGCGAGCTCAACTTCGACTTCCTGCGCTACCTCGTCACCCGTTTCGAGCCGAACGACGGCCCGCAGGCGCAGATCGTCGGGTTCATGCGTTCGCTCTTCGGGGACCGCGTCCTGACCTCGGCCATGGTGAAATCGACAGCGGTTTCCGATGCCGGCCTGACGAAACAGACGCTCTATGAGGTCGGTCGAGAGAACTTCACCCGGGCCACCTATGACCGGGCGATCGAATCGCTGAATGCGGTCAACGGCGAGATCGAAACGCTCATTCATGCCGCGTGGGGGCGCTGATCGATATGGCTGGCAACCGCAAGAATGAACTGCGCGCCCTCTTTTCAGGCAATGTTGCGCCTGGTGTTCCCGTCGCCGATGCCGGTGAGACCGCACCTCCCGCTGCCGCCCCTCAGTCCGTAAAGCCGGTGGCGGCCAATACGGCCGAAGTGCCGCGGGCGGCGTCCGGCGCGATCAAGGCCATGGGCCTTTCGCTCGGCAGCATCACCCGCGAGGCAGAAGAGGCGCGCGCGTTGCGCGAGGCCTTGCACCAGGGCGAGCGTGTCGTCGAACTCGATCCCGACCTGATCGACGCCTCCTTCGTCGGCGACCGACTGACGGACGGTGAAATTGACGATCCGGAATTCCTCGCGCTCGCCGACAGCATCCGTGACAGCGGCCAGCAGTCGCCGATCCTGGTGCGTCCGCACCCTGAGGTGAAGGGCCGCTACCAGACGGCCTACGGTCACCGCCGCCTCAACGCCGTGCGCAGCCTCGGCATCAAGGTCAAGGCGATCGTCAGGCCGCTTTCCGATGACGAGCTGGTGCTCGCCCAGGGCAAGGAGAACGCTGAGCGCCGCAACCTCTCGTTCATCGAACGGGCGATGTTTGCCTCGGCCCTGGCCGACCGCGGCTTCGACCGCAAGGTCATCTGCGAGGCGCTGGCCGTGCAGAAGAGCGAGCTTTCGCGTCTGCTTCAGGTCGCCGAAGGCGTGCCGCCAACGATCGCCCGGGCCATCGGTCCCGCGCCGAAGGTCGGCCGCGAGCGTTGGATGGCCTTTGGCGCGCTGCTTGAGGATATGGCTGCCGTGGAACAGGCACAGGAGGAGTGCCGTACGCGCCGGTTCCTCGAAGCCGAAAGCGATCACCGCTTCCAGATCGTCTTTGCCCGCCTGTCGCGCAAGCCGAAGACGGAAAGCGCCAAGCCGGACGTGCTTGTCGATGCCGGTGGCCGGACCTTTGCGAAGGTCAAGCGCGACGGCAAGACCGTGCGAATCGAATTTGCAGCCGACGTCGATCCGGCCTTCATCGATGAGGCGATTGATCTTCTCGCCAAGCATCATGCGGTGTTCGCGTCGGGTCGCGAAGGCTGAGCGAAGCCCGCTTTCTAAACGTTCCAATCATGCCCGCGTGATGCTCTCACGCGGGCATGATTCGTTTTCCTGAAGGCGCCGGCGGCGCCACCCATTCCGGGCTTGGATATCACCTCCATCCAAGAAATATTTTCGGCCGCGTGAGGCCGGCGACCGGATGTCGCGGCGCCCTTGAGGCGTCGGGCATTGCCGTTGCATGAAGCCCACAGAAAGACGGCAATCGACCACGAGCCCCGGCTCGAAACGGGGCGTTGGAAGGGACTTGTTAACCTTCATTTCCTATCGCTTAGAAGGCCCCGCGGCGATGTCTCTAGCTCTTCCAGGACCCATGCGTATTCCCAGGACAAACTTCTCACAGGCTGCTTTGCATGATGCAAACC
>NZ_DASYHB010000136.1:0-8232 GCF_035999185.1 Ensifer sp.
GTCGAACCAAAGTTTGGAGAAGACGGTTCTGCCTTGCTTGTGTCTTATTAGACATGAAATGAGAATGCGGACGATTCGCGATTCTGGCGGATCGAAATCGATGCGAGACGTGCGTTCATGAAGATCAAAGACCTGGCGGGACCGAATTTCCCGGAACTTTCGGCACAACTGAGCGGTGCTGCCGCCGAAATCGACGTTGCCGGACTGACGGCTGACAGCCGGCAGGTTCAGCCAGGAGATCTCTTCGTCGCGGTTTCCGGCAGCAAGGCCAATGGCAGCGCCTATGTCGCCGACGCGCTGAAGCGCGGCGCGGTTGCAGTCGTCACCGAAGTGGATGCAGACCTCGATGCCTCGACCGCACCGGTCCTGAAGCTCTCCGAACCGCGCGCCTTTCTTGCGCGTGCTGCTGCTGCCTTCTACGGTCGCCAGCCAGAAACCATGGTCGCTGTGACCGGAACTGCCGGCAAGACTTCGGTCGCCTCCTTCACCCGCCAGATCTGGGCGCACTCCGGTCTCGCCGCCGCGATGATCGGCACGACAGGCGTTGTCGCTCCCGGGCGCAACGACTACGGCTCGCTGACGACGCCCGATCCGGTGTCGCTGCACAAGCTGCTTGCCGAACTCACTGACGCCGGCGTCACCCATGCGGCGATGGAAGCCTCCAGCCACGGCCTCGACCAGAGCCGGCTCGACGGCGTGCGGCTTGCCGCTGCCGCCTTCACCAATCTCGGTCGGGACCACATGGACTATCACCCGACGGTCGAGCACTACATGGCCTCGAAGATGCGGCTGTTCGATGCGCTGCTGCCGAAAGGCGCGCCGGCCGTGATCTTTGCCGACGACCAATGGTCGGAACAGGCGATCGCCGCTGCCCGCAAGGCCAAGCTCGACGTGCGTACCGTCGGCCGCAAGGGCGATTACATCTCGCTGAAGCGCGTCGAACATTTCCGCCACAAGCAATCGGCGGAAGTCCATGTCGGCGATGACATCTTCGAAATCCACATTCCGCTTGCCGGCGACTTCCAGGTGGCCAACGCGCTGGTCGCAGCCGGTCTCGCCATGTCGACCGGCATCAGCGCCAAGGCGGCCTTCTCGGCGCTTGAAAAACTTGAGGGCGCCTCGGGTCGGCTCGAACTGGTCGGGCAGACCAAGGACGGCGCGCTCGCCTATGTCGACTACGCCCACAAGCCCGATGCGCTGGAAAACGTGCTCGCTTCCGTGCGTCCGTTCACGACCGGCCGCGTCGTCGTGGTCTTTGGCTGTGGCGGCGACCGCGACAAGGGCAAGCGCCCGATCATGGGCGAAATCGCCACGCGGCTTGCCGATGTGACGATCGTCACCGACGACAATCCGCGCTCGGAAGTGCCTGAGGTGATCCGTTCCGAAATCATGGCTGCGGCCAAGGGCGCAATCGAGATCGGCGACCGCGCCGAGGCAATCCGCACCGCCGTCGGCATGCTGAAGACCGGCGACACGCTGATCGTTGCCGGCAAGGGGCACGAGGAGGGGCAGACGGTCGGTTCGGTCACATTGCCCTTCTCGGACCATGCTGAGGTTCGTAAGGCCTTGGGAGGCTTCTGATGAACTGGCTCTGGACAAGCAGCGATCTTCTGGCCGCAATGAACGGTCGGCCGATGGGCAATTTGCCCGAGGGCATCAACGGCATTTCGATCGACAGCCGCTCGATCGGCAAGGGCGAAGCTTTCTTCGCGATCAAGGGCGACCGGGTCGACGGTCATGACTATGCCGGCATTGCGCTTGCCAATGGCGCGGCGGTGCTGGTGGTCAGCGAGGGCAAGCTGCCGGCGCTCGGGCGCCTCACTGCGCCGATGATCGTCGTCGACGACGTGCTCGAAGCGATGATTAGGCTCGGATGCGCGGCGCGCGACCGCAGCGCCGCCAAGATCATTGCCGTCACCGGTTCGGTCGGCAAGACGACGACCAAGGAGATGCTGCGCCATGTGCTGCAGCCGCAGGGCCGCGTGCATGCGTCCGTCGCCTCCTTCAACAATCATTGGGGCGTGCCGCTGACGCTTGCGCGCATGCCCGAGGCAACCGATTTCGGCGTCTTCGAGATCGGCATGAACCATCCGGGCGAGATCCGGCCGCTGACCGCCATGGTGCGCCCGCACGTGGCCATCGTCACCAGCATCGCTGCCGCCCATCTCGGCAATTTCGAGAGCCTCGACCAGATCGCCGAGGCCAAGGCCGAGATCTTCGAAGGCGTGGTCAATGGCGGTCATGCGCTGATCATTCACGACAGCCCGCAGTACAAGCTCCTGGAAAACGCAGCAGCTGCCGCCGGCGTCAGCCACATCCATTCCTTCGGCGCCAATCCGAAGGCGGAGTTCCGCCTCGTCGAGTTCAGCCCTGGCGCGGAAGGCTCGATCCTCTGGGCGGGCATCGGTGGGCGGACGCTGGAAGTCGCGATCGGCGCGCCAGGGCGTCACATCGCCGAGAATGCGGTGGCGGTGCTTGCCGCCGTCAAGCTCGCCGGCGGCGACCTCGACTATGCGGCATCGGCCCTTGCGACCATGCAGGCCGAAACGGGTAGGGGGCGGCGTCATACGTTGTCGATCGGCGGCGGCACGCTGAAGCTGATCGACGAAAGCTACAACGCCAATCCGAGCTCGATGCGCGCAGCGATCGCTCTTCTGCGCGACAGCCAACCGCCAGAGGGCGGCCGCCGCGTCGCTATTCTCGGCGACATGCTGGAAATGGGCGAGCATGGCGTCGAGGTGCATGCGGCCCTTGCCCGGCCGCTGGTCGAAGCCGGGATCACCGATGTCTGGCTTGCCGGGCCGCTGATGGCGCATCTGCGCGACGCGCTCCCGCCGGAAATCTCGGTGGTCTACCGCGAAAGTGTCGAGGACCTGAAGGCCTACACGCTCGACGCGGTCGCTCCCGGCGACGTCGTCATGGTCAAGTCGTCGAAGGGCACCGGCTGCGCGAAGATCGTGCATGCGCTGATCGACGCCTATCCGGACGCCGAAGCCGAGCAGCCCGAAGTCGAGGGATAGCCGGCGAGGGATAAGCCGGTGACGCCGCCCATGAAGGTCGCGGTGGATACAGCCTGGTGTTAGGTGGGCGCGCCCTAACGATTTCACATGTTAGCGCGTATCGTTTTTCAGGTGATTCTGATGGACGAGTTTCTGATTTTGCAGCGCCGCGCGTCCGCCAAGACGCGCAAAGGTCGCTGCAGCATTTTTAAACGGCTGCATAATTTTGTCCTTACGTCGGTGCCGATCTAAGGGCGTGTGCAGGAAACCTTTGGGGAAAGGTCCCTTATGCTCATTTGGCTCGTGGAACTGGCGGACCACTTTCAGTTTTTCAATCTCTTTCGCTACATCACGTTCCGCACCGGTGCAGCGCTGTTTACGTCGGCCATCATCGTTTTCCTGTTCGGACCCGCGATGATCGCGTCGCTGCGCATTCGCCAGGGCAAGGGCCAGCCGATCCGCGCCGACGGGCCGCAGACGCACTTCAAGAAGGCCGGCACGCCGACCATGGGCGGCCTGATGATCCTGGCCGGCATCGTCGTTTCGTCGCTGCTGTGGGCCGACCTTTCGAGCGTCTACGTCGTTTCGACGCTGCTCGTGACGCTCGGTTTCGGCGCCATTGGATTCTACGATGATTACCTGAAGGTTACGAAACAGTCGGACAAGGGCTTTTCCGGCAAGGCGCGCCTCGGCATCGAGTTCGTAATCGCCGCCATCGCCGTGTTCTTCATGATGCAGGCCTCGCTTTCGAGCGGCACGTCCGGCTCGACCTTCGGCTCCTCCGTCACCTTCCCGTTCTTCAAGGACCTCGTCCTCAATCTCGGCTATTTCTTCGTGCTCTTCGGTGGCTTCGTCATCGTCGGCGCGGGCAATGCGGTGAACCTGACCGACGGCCTGGACGGTCTCGCGATCGTGCCGGTCATGATCGCGGCTGCGGCTTTCGGCCTGATCGCGTACCTTGCCGGTAACGCTGTGTTCGCCAACTACCTGCAGATCCACTTCGTGCCCGGCACCGGTGAGCTTGCCGTCATTCTCGGTGCCGTGATCGGCGCGGGCCTCGGCTTCCTCTGGTTCAATGCGCCGCCGGCGGCCATCTTCATGGGCGACACCGGGTCGCTGGCACTCGGCGGCCTGATCGGCACCGTTGCCGTCGCCGTCAAGCACGAGATCGTCATGATCATCATCGGTGGCCTCTTCGTCATGGAAACGCTGTCGGTCATCATCCAGGTCTTCTGGTTCAAGCGTACCGGCCGCCGCGTCTTCCTGATGGCGCCGATCCACCACCACTTCGAAAAGAAGGGCTGGACCGAAAGCCAGGTCGTGATCCGCTTCTGGATCATCGCCGTCATCCTGGCGATGGTCGGTCTCTCCACCCTCAAGCTGCGGTGAGCGGACGATGATCCCGGTCACCACATTCAAGGGCAGGAAGGTCGCACTCTTCGGTCTCGGCGGCTCGGGGCTCGCCACGGCGCAAGCGCTGGTGGCGGGTGGTGCCGAGGTGACCGCCTGGGACGACAATCCCGACAGCGTCGCCAAGGCTTCCGAAGCCGGTGTCCCGACGGCGGACCTGCGTTCGGTCAACTGGGTCGGCTTTGCCGCCTTCGTGCTGTCGCCGGGCGTGCCGCTTACCCATCCGAAGCCGCACTGGACCGTTGACCTCGCCCATGCCTCCGGTGTCGAGATCATCGGCGACGTCGAGCTGTTCGTGCGCGAGCGCCGGGCGCATGCGCCCGATTGCCCGTTCATTGCCATTACCGGCACCAACGGCAAGTCGACGACAACGGCGCTGATCGCGCATGTTTTGCGCGAAAGCGGCCGCGACACGCAGCTTGGCGGCAATATCGGCACGGCGGTGCTGACCCTCGACCCACCGAAAGCCGGTCGTTTCTATGTTGTCGAGTGCTCGTCCTACCAGATCGATCTGGCGCCGACGCTGAACCCGACCGCCGGTATTCTCTTGAACCTCACGCCCGATCACCTCGATCGCCATGGCACCATGCAGCACTATGCCGACATCAAGGAACGGCTGGTCGCCGGCAGCGGCACGGCCATCGTGGGCGTCGATGACAGCTTCTCGGCCCTCATTGCCGATCGCGTCGAGCGCGCCGGCACCAAGGTCGTGCGCATTTCGCGCCGCCATGTTCTGGCAAGCGGCCTCTATGCCGAGGGCTCACGCATCCTGAAGGCCGAAGGCGGCACGTCCAGCCTGTTTGTCGATCTTGACGGCATCCAGACGCTGCGCGGCGGCCACAACGCCCAGAACGCGGCCGCTGCCATTGCCGCCTGCCTTTCGGTCGGCGTCAGCGCGGCGGAGATCATGAGCGGGCTGAAGAGCTTCCCCGGTCTCAAGCACCGCATGCAGCCGGTCGGTCGCAAGGGTACGGTCGTCTTCGTCAACGACAGCAAGGCGACCAATGCGGATGCGGCGGCGCCGGCGCTTTCGAGCTACGAGCGGATCTACTGGATCGCCGGTGGCCTGCCGAAGGAGGGAGGCATCACGACGCTTGCGCCGTTCTTCCCGAAGATCGCCAAGGCCTACCTGATCGGCGAGGCGGCTCCCGCCTTTGCCGCGACGCTTGGCGAAGCGGTGCCTTACGAGATTTCAGGCACGCTGGAGCAGGCAGTGGCGCATGCCGCACGCGATGCGGCCAAGGATGAGGCTGGCCCTGCGGCGGTGATGCTGTCACCGGCTTGCGCAAGCTTCGACCAGTATAAGAACTTCGAGGTGCGCGGCGATGCCTTCGTCGGCCATGTGCGCGCGCTCGAAGGCATAACGATGCTGATCTGATGCCATCCGGCCGACGCGCCATCGGCGCGCGGCGGATGGACGTGATGCCGGGGTTTCGGACGTTTGGCGCAATGGGCGCCGGAGAAGGGGACTGACAAGATGGTAAGCCGAGCCGAACGTGGCCCCGTGGCCGACTGGTTCTGGACGATCGACAGGTTCTTTCTGGCGACCTTCATCCTGTTGATGGGGGTGGGCTTCATGCTGTCCTTCGCCGCAAGCCCGGCGGTTGCCGAGCGCATCGGCCTCGACAGCTTCCACTTCGTCAAGCGTCACGCGCTGTTCCTGCTGCCGTCACTGGTGGTCATGGTCGGCATATCCTTCCTGTCGCCGCGCCAGGTGCGGCGAGCGGCGATCCTGCTGCTTGCCGGTTCGCTTGGGATGATGGTGCTGGTGCTCTTCGTCGGCGAAGAGGTGAAGGGTTCGATGCGCTGGCTTTCGATCGCCGGCATCTCGATCCAGCCGTCGGAATTCATGAAGCCGGCCTTCGTCGTCGTCTGCGCCTGGCTCTTTTCCGAGCATGCGCGCCAGCCGGAAATTCCCGGCAATCTCTTCGCCATCCTGCTCTTCGGTATCGTCGCCGCGCTTCTCGTCGCCCAGCCCGACCTTGGCCAGACGATCCTGACGACCGCTGTCTGGGGCGGCATGTTCTTCATGGCCGGCATGCCCTGGCTCTGGATTATCCTGCTTGGCGGGGCAGCGCTTGGCGGCTTCTTCGTCGCCTACACGATGCTACCGCACGTGGCCGCGCGTATCGACAAGTTCATGACCGGCGAAGGTGACACCTTCCAGATGGACACGGCGCGCGAGGCGATCATCCGTGGCGACTGGTTTGGCCGGGGCCCGGGCGAAGGCATCGTCAAGCGCATCATTCCAGACAGCCACACCGACTTCGTCTTTTCCGTTGCGGCCGAAGAATTCGGCATCGTCTTCTGCATGGTCATCGTTCTGATCTTCGCCTTCCTGGTGATGCGCGGGCTCAACCATGCTTTCCGCGAACGCAACGACTTCAACCGGTTCGCCGTTGCCGGCCTAGTTCTCCAGATCGGCATCCAGTCGATGATCAACATCGGCGTGAACCTCGAACTGCTTCCGGCAAAGGGCATGACCCTGCCGCTGATCTCCTATGGTGGCTCGTCCATGGTGGCGATCTGCGTCACCGCCGGCTTCATCCTGGCCTTGACCCGTCACCGCCCGGAGAAGCGCGCCGTGGAGCGCAGCCTGTTTCGGTCCGGCATTGGCGTGCCGGCGGAGTAAAATATGACTAAAGGCATCATCCTGCTTGCCGCCGGCGGTACCGGCGGCCACCTCTTTCCGGCAGAAGCGCTGGCGCATGAACTGAAGGACATGGGCTATTCGGTCCATCTCGTTACCGACAGCCGCGCCGAGCGCTATGCCGGCAAGTTCCCGGCCGACGAGGTGCATGTCGTTCCCTCGGCGACGATCGGCTCGAAGAACCCGATCAGTGTGGCGAAGTCGCTCTGGACGCTCTGGACCGGCATGCGCGCCGCGCGCAAGCTGATCGCGCGGCTGAGACCCAAGGCCGTCGTCGGCTTCGGCGGTTACCCGACCGTGCCGCCGTTGCTTGCCGCAACCGGCATGGGCGTCCCCTCGATCATCCACGAGCAGAACGCCGTGATGGGCCGCGCCAACAAGGCGCTTGCCTCCCGCGTCAGGGCCATTGCCGGCGGCTTCCTGCCGGAGGGCACGGGCGCCTTTGCCGCAAAGACCGTGACCACGGGCAACCCGGTGCGCCCGGCGGTGCTTGCCGCTGCCAACGTGCCCTATGTCGCGGCCACCGGCGATGCGCCGTTTCATCTCGTCGTCTTCGGCGGCAGCCAGGGCGCGCAGTATTTTTCCAAGGCGGTGCCCCAGGCAATCTGCCGGCTCGAAGACGCGGATCGCCAGCGCTTCAAGGTGACCCAGCAAGCGCGGCCGGAAGACAAGGACGGCGTGATCGCCACCTACGAGAAGCTTGGCGTTCCCGCCGAGGTTTCGCCCTTCTTCACCGACATGGCGGAGCGTATCGCCGGCGCCCAGCTCGTCATCTGCCGCTCCGGTGCCTCGACGGTGTCAGAGCTTGCAGTCGTCGGGCGGCCTTCTATCCTGGTGCCCTATCCCTATGCGCTCGACCATGACCAGGCGGCCAATGCCGCAGCGCTCGCCGCCAAGGGCGGCGCGCGGGTGATCGCTCAAGGCGAGCTTAACGCCGACCGTCTCGCCGGCATCCTCAAGGATGCTGTCGAAAACCCGCAATCGCTCGCTGAGATGGCCGCAAATGCCCGGGAAACCGGCAAGCCGGACGCAGCAAGCTTGCTTGCATCCCTCGTAGAGGCTATTGCCAGCGGTTTGACAGTCGAGAAATTCAGGGAAACACGCTCATGAAAATGCCGAAAACCATCGGGCTGGTCCATTTCATCGGTATCGGCGGCATCGGCATGAGCGGCA
>NZ_DASYHB010000155.1:0-5428 GCF_035999185.1 Ensifer sp.
AACAGCTTCCGGCGCGGTGGGAGGGCAACTTCGGCCTCATGATCTTGTCACCGCACGCCGTACGAAGCGGATCATGCGGCTGGCCAAATCAGCAAACAATCGGCACAATCATATTTATTCATATAGTAATTGAATGAATGGATCGGCATGGACATTACGCTGAAGCAGCTTCGAGCCTTCGTCACCGTCGCCAATCTGGGGCAGTTCACCCTGGCCGCCGACAGGCTCGGCTCCTCGCAGTCGGCGGTGAGCACGCTGGTGCGACAGCTGGAGCAGAACTTGAAGCTGCGTCTGTTCGACAGGCACACGCGCCTCTTGCGGCTTACGCAGGCGGGCATGGACATCTTGCCGGTTGCCGCCCGTGCCGTCGCCGACATCGACGGGATGGTGGAAAGCTCGCGCGAGTTGAATGCGCTCAGACGTGGCAAGGTTTCGATCGCGGCCGGCACCGTGCAGGCCGCATTGATGCTGCCGCAACTCGTCAACTCTTTCACCAGGCTCTATCCCGACATAACCGTCGCGCTGCATGACGTGGCGGAGATAGCCGTCTTGGAACAGGTGACAAACAGTTCGGTGGACCTCGGCATCGGAACTGTGCCGGAGGACGACACGGAACTGATGGGTACCCGGCTGACAACCGACGAATTCCTCATCGTCCTTCACCCGGACGACCCGCTGGTCCGGCTGCGCGAGATCCGTTGGACCGATCTGGTCGACCGCAAGCTGATCGGTCCGCACCGCGGCAATCCGATAAGGGACCGCCTCGAAAGCGAACTGGCGCGCAACGGTATCGTGCTGCCGTTCGACAAGGCGATGCAGGAGGTGGCTTTGCCGCTGACGATTATCGGCATGGTCGAGGGCGGGCTCGGCGTCGCGATCATGACATCGGCGGTCACGCGGCTTGCGACGTCCATGGGCCTCGTCGTGCGCACCCCGACCGAACCACACATCAAGCGCGAAGTCAGCCTGATCCAGAAACGCACGCGCTCGCTCTCTCCCGCTGCCCGACGGTTTCGCGACTTCCTGGTGAAGTCCGTGCACTAGCGCTTCAGGAAATGGACAGCGTGTTGGGCCTGGTTGTTGCGGTACCGGTTTGACCATCGGCGATTTCCGGCGTTATCTGGCTGCGCTGCTGGACCGCGAAACGGCGGGCAGGCAGGGCGCAGCGTTCGCTGTGCGCGGCGGGCTTTCGGCCGGCCGCCGCTCCCAGCTCAAGCCAAACCAGGAGCTTCCATGGCGCATTCCCTGAAAAGCAGTACCGAGGCGGCACGGTCGAACCGGCCCGACCTTTCCACCGACGCCATCCGCAGCGCCAGAGAAGATCTGGCGGCCTGCTTCCGCATGGCGGCGCGCAACGGTTTCGAAGAGGGCATCTGCAACCATTTTTCCGCCGTCGTGCCCGGCCACGACGACCTCTTCATCGTCAATCCCTACGGCTATGCCTTTCGCGAACTGACGGCCTCGAAGCTGCTTGTGTGCGATTTCAATGGCACCGTCATCGATGGTGACGGCGCACCGGAGGCGACCGCTTTCTACATCCACGCCGAAATCCATCGTCGGCTGCCACGCGCAAAGGTCGCCTTCCACACGCACATGCCCTATGCGACCGCCCTGTCCATGACCGAGGGCGCCCCGTTGATCTGGGCCGGTCAGACGGCGCTGAAATTCTACGGTCGCACCGCTGTCGACGAAAACTATAACGGCCTTGCCCTCGACCATCGGGAAGGCGCCCGCATTGCAGCCGCAGCAGGCGATGCCGACATTGTCTTCCTGAAACACCACGGCGTACTGGTGCTGGCGCCGACAGTCGCCGAGGCCTGGGACGATCTCTACTATCTGGAACGGGCGGCCGAAGTGCAGGTGCTTGCAATGTCCACCGGCCGAGAGGTGCTGCCGGTCGACCCCGGGATCGCCGAGGCCGCCTACCGGCAAATGCGTGAAGGCGATCCTGAGTCCGCCAGGGCCCATCTTGCCGCCATCCGCCGGCAACTCGACGCCGAGGAGCCGCAATACAGGCACTGAATGCGAACCGGGCCGATGTCAAAAGCCGATCGTATCGGCCCGTTCTTGATACCGGTCAACCGGTTGATCAGACATCTCTTTCGGTGACGTTGGCAATGCTCGTGCGTTGCCTTGCCATCGGCGATTATTGCGATCCATTTATCAAACAATTGAAATAATGAATTTGTTTGAATTAAAGGCACGTGCTTAGTCTTCCCTCATAACAACAAGGTGGGGACGACATGGTACGTGAAAATCCAGCTGCGTTGCTCGCAAGACTGACCCCCGGTCAGTCTTTTGCGCTTACGGGCGGAACCGTCATAAACGATGACGGCTCGCAGTCGGCAAGCGACATCATCGTCGGCGCCGACGGGCGCATCACGGTCGTCGAGCCCTTTCTCGACACCGGTTCCTGCGGCGCCTGCATAGACATTTCCGGCATGCTCGTTTCGCCGGGCTTCGTCGACGCACACCAGCATCTCGACAAGACGGGAGTGCTGCGGTTTACGCCCAATCCTTCCGGCACGCTCCAAGGCGCCCGCGAAGCCTTTGCGAAATATGCCCGCACCGCCGGCCCCGACGACATTCACAAGCGCGCGACACGCACGATCGGGCGATGTCTTTCCCGCGGCACGACCGCGATCCGCAGCCACATCAACGTCGACAAGGATGCCGGTTTCCACGGCATCGAGACGCTGGCCGCCATTCGCGATGCCGAAAAGCAACGCATCACGCTTCAGCTTGTCGCCTTCATGACGCCGCATCCCGGCCAGGACTTCGAATGGCTCGGCAACAACATCGACGGCGCGGTTGCACTTGCCGACGCTGTCGGTGGAACGCCCGCCGTTTCCGAGGACCCGCCGCGTTACCTCGACATCCTGTTTTCCGCCGCGGTGAAATCCGGCAAGCCGATCGATCTGCACCTTGACGAGCACCTCAATGCCGGCGTGCACCTCCTCGATGCCGCACTCGACCGCGTCGAGCGCTTCGGCATGCAGGGTCGTACCGTGTTCAGCCACGTCTCGGTCTTAAGCGCCCTGCCCCGTCGGGAGTTCCAGCGGATAGCCGAGCGCCTGAACAAACTGGACGTCGGTGTCGTAACGCTGCCGGCCGCAAATCTCTATCTGCAAGGCCGCGACTACGAGATGCTGCCGCCGCGCGGGCTGACGCGCGTCGCCGAGCTCTATCGTGCCGGCATCACCATCGCCACCGCCTCGGACAACATCCAGGATCCGTTCGTTCCGACCGGCTCAGGCGACATGCTGGAAATCGCCCGCTGGACCCTGCTTGCCGGGCATCTGCGTGGAGACGAGCTCGCCGCCGCGCACACCATGATCACGACCGCCCCTGCCCGACTGATGGGGCTTGCCAAGGACTATGGCCTCAAGCCCGGCGCACGCGCCGACTTCGTCATTACCGACTGCATCGATACCGACACGCTGGTTGCCGGCGGTCCGGATAAGGCATTCGTCTTTTCGAACGGGCGCCTCGTCTCGCAGAGCACGACTGAAAATATCCGCCTGAAGGAGGACGCATAAAAGGGAACGGCTGCTCCGGGGGGATTGGAACTGCAATCTAATGGGAGGAATGAAATGATTATTGAGATTTCGCGTCGTTCACTGCTTGCGTCCACACTCGGACTGGCCCTTGCCGGAACCTTCTGGCTGGACCACGCGCGGGCCGAAGACTTCAAGATGGGCCTGCTGGTGCCCGGTAGCGTTTCCGAAGAGGGATGGAACCGGATCGGCTACAATGCGCTCAAGGGCGTGGAGGAACAGCTTGGCGCCAAGATCAGCTATGTCGAGCTGCAACAAAACCCGGCCTCGTTCGAGAAGGCGTTTCGCGACTATGCCAGCCAGGGCTACAAGGTCATCCTTGGCCACGGCTTCGAGTTCCAGGACGCCGCACGGGACGTCGCGGTCGATTACCCGGACACCTATTTCCTGATTTCATCGAGCGCGATCCACGAAGGCAACGTCATCGGGCTCAACACCGATACCAGCCAGCCCTTCTACCTGATGGGCGTCATCGCCGCGAAAATGGGCGGCAAGGCGGGCCTTGTCGGCGGCATGGAAATCCCGCCGATCCAGCAGGCTTTCGCCGGCTTCAAGAACGGCGCAAAAAGCGTCAATCCGAATTTTCCGATCAGCGAAGCCTATATCGGCAACTTCACCGACACGACGGCTGCCAAGGAAGCGGCGCTCAGCATGATCTCGCAAGGCGCTGACTTCGTCGTGCCGAACGCTTCGGGCGCCACCGTCGGCGGCTACCAGGCGATTGCCGAATCCGGCCCGGACGTGCGCTCCTTCTCGATATTCAGCGACTTTACCGAGGTAGCGCCCAACAACATCCTGGGGCTCTACGTCGCCGATTATGCTCAAGGCGTGGTCGAGGTGGTTCGCGCGATCAAGGAAGGCCACCCGCCGACGGAGAACGTGGTCTTTGGCCTGAAGGACCCGAAGGTCATCTCGTTTACCTTCCGCGACGACGGCCCGGTCTCCGTGCCGGAGGATGTCCGCGCCGAAGTCAAGGCAATCAGCGCCAAGATCGCCGCCGGCGAGATCAACACCGGCGCAGAATAGCCGGCTCCATGCTGCGGCAGGAAATCCGGCCGCAGCCCTTCCCGCGTCACACCAATATCCGGACACACCCATGGCTGAGATAAACCAGGGAGTGCGTGAGACCGTGAATTCTCAAGCAGCCCAAGCTTTCTACAGGACACTCTCGCAAGCTGCGATCAGCGCCCTGACACCCATCGCGGCGGTTCTGGTCGCACTCGCCTTCGGCGCCCTCCTGCTCTGGCTCAACGGCTTCAACGGCAGCGACGTCGTCACCGTCATGGTCTTCGGCTCGTTCCAGGACCTGCGCTCGGTCGGAGAAATTCTCCTGAAGGCGACGCCGTTGATCCTGATCGGCGCGGGGCTCTGCGTCGCGTTCCGCTGTTCGATCTGGAACATCGGCGCCGAAGGCCAGCTCTATGTCGGCGCGATCGCCGCAACCCTTGTCGGCACCAGCATCGACGGTCTTTCCGTCTGGGTGCACGCGCCGCTGGTGATGCTGGCGGGAGCACTGGCGGGTGCGGCCTGGGCCGGCATTGCCGGCTATCTGAAGGTGCGCTTCCAGGCGAGCGAAATCGTCACCACGATCATGCTCAACTATATCGCTCTCATCCTCACGAGCTATCTCGTCACCGGTCCTATGCGTGACGCAAGTGCCGCCTATCCGCAATCGGCAAGGCTGGTGCGCGAGGCCTGGACGCCGCGCCTGGTGACCGACCTCAGGCTTCACATCGGCATCCTCGTCGCGGTGGTGCTGGCCGTTGCGCTCTACATTTTTCTGCGAAGAAGCAGCCGCGGCTTTGCGCTGCGTGTCGTCGGCCTCAACCCCCATGCCGCCCGCTATGCCGGCATGAACGTCGCGCGAAACG
>NZ_DASYHB010000029.1:0-46513 GCF_035999185.1 Ensifer sp.
CAAGCAGCGCGCCGCCGCCTGCTCGATCGACTCGACGCCGACCAGCGCCAATCAGGAAGACCACGTCTCGATGGCGGCGCATGCCGCGCGACGCCTCTCCGAGATGGCCGACAATCTCGCCAATATTCTCGGCATCGAACTCCTGGTCGCCGCGCAAGGCATTGAGCTGCGCGCGCCGCTGCAAACCAGCCGCGCCCTGTCGGCCGTCATCGCGCGGCTGCGGGAGCGCGTCCCGCCGCTCGATGCCGATCGCTATATGGCGGACGACCTCGCTGCTGCGGCGGCGCTCGCTGCAAGCGACGACCTTGCCGACGCTGCGCGGCCCGCGCTTGCGCATGATCCTTTCCCACCGCTCCTCTGACCAAGAGACCCGCCATGAACCGCCGCCTCGACAACGCCCGCATCATCAAGAGCCCGCATGGGACTAACTTGAGCGCGAAGAGCTGGTTGACCGAAGCGCCGCTGCGCATGCTGATGAACAACCTCGACCCGAACGTCGCGGAAAACCCGCACGAACTGGTCGTCTATGGCGGCATTGGCCGGGCTGCGCGCACCTGGGCCGATTTCGACAAGATCGTCGAGACGCTCAAGGACCTCAACGACGACGAGACGCTGATGGTGCAGTCCGGAAAGCCGGTCGGCGTCTTCCGCACGCACAAGGACGCGCCACGCGTTCTGATCGCCAACTCCAACCTCGTGCCGCACTGGGCGAACTGGGATCATTTCAACGAGCTGGATAAGAAGGGTCTCGCCATGTACGGCCAGATGACCGCTGGCTCGTGGATCTACATCGGCACGCAGGGCATCGTTCAGGGCACCTACGAGACCTTCGTGGAAGCCGGCCGCCAGCATTACGGCGGCAACCTCAAGGGCAAGTGGGTGCTGACCGGCGGCCTCGGCGGCATGGGCGGCGCCCAGCCGCTCGCAGCGGTCATGGCCGGCGCGTCGTGCCTTGCGGTCGAATGCAACCCGGACTCGATCGATTTCCGCCTGCGCACCCGCTACCTCGACGAAAAGGCCGAGACGCTGGATGAGGCGATGGAAATCATCGCCCGCTGGACCAAGAACGGCGAAGCGAAGTCCGTCGGCCTGCTCGGCAACACCGCCGAAATCCTGCCCGAGATGGTTCGCCGCGGCATCCGCCCCGACATGGTCACCGACCAGACCTCTGCCCACGACCCGGTCAACGGCTACCTGCCGAAGGGCTGGACCATGGCCGAGTGGAAGGCCAAGCGCGAAAGCGACCCGAAGGCCGTCGAAAAGGCAGCGCGCGCCTCGATGCGCGAACATGTCGAAGCGATGATCGCCTTCCAGGACATGGGCATCCCCACCTTCGACTACGGCAACAACATCCGCCAGGTCGCCAAGGAAGAGGGCCTCGAATACGCCTTCGCCTTCCCGGGCTTCGTCCCGGCCTATATCCGTCCGCTGTTTTGCCGCGGCATCGGCCCGTTCCGCTGGGCGGCGCTGTCGGGCGATCCGGAAGACATCTACAAGACTGACGCCAAGGTCAAGGAACTGCTGCCCGACAACAAGCACCTGCACAACTGGCTGGACATGGCGCGCGAGCGCATCTCCTTCCAGGGTCTGCCGGCACGCATCTGCTGGGTCGGCCTCGGCGACCGCCACCGCCTCGGCCTCGCCTTCAACGAGATGGTCAGGAATGGCGAGCTGAAGGCCCCTGTTGTCATCGGCCGTGACCACCTCGACAGCGGTTCGGTCGCCTCGCCGAACCGCGAGACCGAAGCGATGAAGGACGGCTCGGACGCCGTTTCCGACTGGCCGCTCTTGAACGCGCTGCTCAACACCGCATCGGGCGCCACCTGGGTCTCGCTTCATCACGGCGGCGGCGTCGGCATGGGCTTCTCGCAGCACTCGGGCGTCGTCATCTGCGCCGACGGTACCGATGATGCGGCCAAGCGCCTGGAGCGGGTGCTCTGGAACGACCCGGCAACTGGTGTCATGCGCCACGCCGATGCGGGCTACGACATCGCGCTCGAATGCGCCAAGGAAAAGGGGCTGCGCCTGCCGGGCATTCTCGGCAACTGATCCGCTCTCGACCGACATCTCAAGGACATACTGATTGGGGCGCCGAAAGGCGCCCCAATCACTTTTTGATGAGACTAGCGTCAGGACTGCGTCTTCCTCGCTCCGGCGCCTTGCAGCTGTTGATAGCAATGCTAGAAAAATCGAGATGCCATCGCATTGCCGGCGACCCGTTGCGGAACATCTTTGCTCGCTCAGCAAGCGCTGGTTTTTTATGAGAAAGCTTCATGCACTAGGGCAGGTACGGGAGAAGAACCATTAGACATCTTATGTTTGCCACCGGGCTTCTTGCGAGCGTCTTTGTTGCCTCGTCTGCGGTCGCTCAAAACGTGAGTTTCTTCGGCCCAGTTCGCAATGGAGAACGGCATTTTACCGCCTTCCCGGAATTTGTCGGCGTCGGAATGAGCCAAGGGGAGACCAAGAAGAGGGACGTCGTCTTCTCTACAATTCAAATGATCGCCATGGCCGCCGGAATTGAGACCAAGGCCCAACCGGGGCTCGGAAGAAACACCATCGGCGTGATCTTCAGAAAGGACGTCGTCAAGAATGGCCGGGTCGACGTCAGCAAGATTGAAGATTTCGGCTTCGACCCCTACTACGAGCGGCTGCTGAACGATACTGCGGCAACTGGCGTGCCAAATTGCGCTTCCGCCGTGAACTATTCCGCCGAAGGGCGATTTGACCGAGCTGTCATCGTTGCAAACAGCGATGTCCCCGATCAGGAATTGGCGACCTGCGTGGCGCAGGCCCAGGCGCACGCTCTGGGGATCGCCACGTTCACCTCCAGCAAAGCCGACTTTTCGCGCTTCTTCGCGAGGATCATGATCCTCGCCGATCAAAAGAAGAAATGTCTCCAGGACAACCAGACCAAACTCACCTGCAGTTTTGTCGACGAGCCCTGGGACTAAGCCCATCTAGCGACGGATCTTACCCTTCCCTGTTCTATCGCCATCAAGCGCCAACAGCAGCAACAGGCCGGCAAATCCCCCGACACCGCCGAGCAGCGCCGTTCCTGAATAATCACTGAGCCGAGTGCCGAGTGCAAAAAGCCCGGCGCAAAGGCCGCCGCTTAAAAACAGGTTCACCGCGATCAGCGAGCTTCCCAAGCCCGGCCGATCGGCGATCAGTTCCTGAAGGTAGCTGATGGGGATGGTGATCAATGCCGCTGCACCAAAGGCGCTGATCAGCGTGAGGGCGTAGATCTGCCACGTCGCCGTCGAAAACCCGAGTAGCACCATGTAGCCGATGTAGATGGCCGTCCCCAATGCCAGCGCCTTGAACGGCACCAAGCTCATCTGGATGCGCGCCCAGACGAAGATGAAGACGACTTCGAGGAAGGCGACGATGCCGACGATGATGCCGATGTCGGTAACGCTGCCGCCGATCTCGTCGGTCATGATCAAGGGCAGAACCGCGGCATTGACATGCAGCGTCGATGTGATGGTGGCGACCGCTATCACCCTGAAGAAGATGCGCGGTGCCAGGATCTCCCGAAACGACGTCCAGTAGGAAAGCCGCTTGCCGAGCGAAGCGTCGGCCCCGCCTTCGTTGGGCAGTCGAAAATAGACGATCAACAGATTGGCGAGGCAACCAAGGCAGGCGAGCAGATAGGCGGGCAGCATGCTTTCGCCACCCGCCAGCGCGAAGCCGACCAAGCCAGGTACCAGAACCCAGGACACCGATATCGCCGCGCGCGCGCCCGTCGTCAGCGATGCCGCGTCATGCCCGCTCATGCGGCGCGCGATGCTGCGAACATTGGCGAAAAGCAGCGTGTAGAGCGCACCGTAGATCGGCAGGAACACCAGGACACTGACGACGAAGCTCGCCTGGTAAGGCAATACATAGACAATGCCGTAACCGACAACGCCGAACAGGATCGCCGTCGACATCAACAGCCGATAGTTGCCGACACGATCGGCCAGGATGCCGATCGAGACGCTGACGATGACATTGACCGTGGAGGCAAGCAGGATCAGCAGCGAATAGACGGCGTCGCTCAGGCCCAGTTCGTTGATGCCGACGACGGATTGGTAAGGAGATGTGGCAGCACCGGCAAAGCCGAAGAGAAAGATCGCCAGCATGCTGATCCGCATGCCTGGGTTGCGCATGGCGCTGAGAAGGGTCGAAGTCATGGTAAAAGGCGGCCACAAAGTGGAGGAAAGCGGGGAAGGAGAAAGCCCGCCCGATGCCGGGCGGGGTAAAATAGAAATGCCAAGTTTCAGTCGTGGTCCGACCAGCGCGCGGACAAGCGGGCGACGGGTTCGAAAGCAAAGTCCGGGTCGAAGGGGAAGGTCGGCCGTTGCCGACGTTGGCTGGCAAGGCCGGCGATATCCTGATTGACGACACCTTCCGTCAGCGCCATCAGGTTGGGATTGGCGATCGGCGCCAGTTCGGGCGAAAGGTAGCCCGACTTGACGACGAGCAGCCGCACCGCCTGCGGATCGAGGCCAAGCCGACGGAAATCCTCGATATTGTGGTAGGGCCTGCGCCGCGCGGCAATGACGATATCGATGGCGCCGACGCGAACCACGGCCTGCCGTTCCTTCACCGCTCCCGGATCGTCCAGCCTGACGATCCCCACCAACATCTCGGCGGCTGGGCTTGCCGGGTCGAGGCTGCCTCCGATCTTCAGCATCAGGGTATCGCCGACGCTGGCCGCAAAACACGCCTCGACCGCCGGTCGATCCGTTATGCCGGCAATCAGTGCGCCGCGCCAACCGCGAGCCAGGAGCGCCTTCAGCACATCGGCCCGGTCGCCGACGCCGCCGCCCGTCGGATTGTCACCGGAATCGGCAAGAATGATCGGCGCCGTTGTCGCCCGTTCGGCGATATCCAGCATTTCGTTGAGCGGCCCTGTGACCGGGCCGAAACGGAAGTTGCGCCGTTCGCGCCAGTATCCGGCAGCGATTTCCTCCGCCGCCTGTTTGGCTGCGATCCTGTCCGAACCAGTGACCACGGCGCAGGATGTCGCCCGCGGCTCGTCGGCCCAGACGTAACCCACCATCAGATTGGCGTCGAGAATGCCCGGCCGCTTGTCGATCTCAGGCAACTGCGCATAGAGCGCCTTTGCCGGTTCATCCTCGGTGGACGTGCATTCTCCGGGCAGAAGCACGGGCACCGGGGCCCAGGCGACGCCCGGACGCGTCCCGTCGCGCAACGCTGCGACGAGCATCGACCAGGCGCGCGTCATCGTTTCCGGCGTATCGATATGCGGCGCAGTCCGGTAGGCAGCAAAGATGTCGAGCTGATCGATGATCCTCTGGCTGACGTTGCCGTGCAGATCGTAGCTTGCGGCAATCGGGCAATCTGGCCCGACGACCGCGCGGGCGGCCGATATCCAGTCGCCTTCTGCATCGTCCATCCCATCGACCTTGATCGCGCCATGCATGGCGAGGTAGAGCCCGTCGATCGGCAGGGCGCCACGGAGCAATGCCAGGAATTCCGCCTTGAAAGCGTCGTAAGTTGCGCGAGACACGGGACCGCCGGGAACGGCGCGCGCATGCAGCAACGGGAGATGCTCGACGCCTTCGGCCTTCATGAAGCTGAAATAGTCTGCGTCCAGCAACGTTTGTCCGCGCAGCACGCGAAAGTCCTCTTCCGTCATGAGGACGGGCGAATAGGTGCTGCATTCGGTGTGGATGCCACCAACGGCAATGCGCATGAGCGGTTCTCTCAAAGATTGGGGCTGAGCGGGGCGATCGCTGCGAAACGCAGCCAGTCCTTTTCCGCCTTCGGCGTCCAGGCGGCTTCCGCAATTGCCGGCAGTCGCGGGAAGACGAGATGGTTGAAGTAGTCGCGCGAAAGGAAATGCTCACACCAGATGCAAGCCTGGATGCCTCTGAGGCGCGGTTTCAGGGCATCGGGGAAATCGCCCTCGGCCTCGTAACCATAGGTATGAGCCGGTGTCGCCGTGCCGGCCCAGCTTGCACCGGGCTCCTGCCAGGCATCGGCCTGCGCCATATCAAGGTAGTAGGCCTGTCCTGGGGTCATCACCACGTCATAGCCTTCGCGTGCCAGCTCGATGCCGGCCTCCGGGCGCTCCCAGGCCATCAGCAACGTGTCGACCGTTGACACGCCGCCGCCATGCGCCACTTCGTTCCAGCCGGCCAGCTTGCGTCCGCGCGCCGTCAGCATCGCCTTTATGCGCCTGAGGAAGTATGACTGCAGCGCAAATGTACCGGAAATGCCTTCCCGTTCCATCAGCTTCTTGGCCAGTGGCGAGGCGAGCCACGAACCGTTGGCGACCTCGTCGCCACCTATGTGGATGTATTCGCTTGGGAAGAGCTCGACCATCTCGTCGAACACCTTCTCGAGAAACTCATAGGTAAACGCAACGGCCGGGTTGAGCGCATTGTTCGGATAACCCTGGACCGAATGATAGCTCTCCGGCGCTTCCTGGCCGTCGGTCAGGTCCGGCAGCGCGACGAGCGTGGCCGTCGAATGACCGGGAATGTCGATCTCCGGCACGACATCGACATGAAGTGCTGCTGCCCGTGCGACGATCGCCTTGACGTCCGCCTGACTGTAGAAGCCGCCGACCGGTTCTGCGCCGTTGCCGAGTTGCGGCAAGAGTGGCTCGTCCGGGCCACGCAGGACGCCGAGCGTCGTCAAGGCCGGGAAAGCCCTGATTTCCAGGCGCCAGGCCTCGTCGTCCGACAGGTGCCAGTGGAAGACGTTCATCTTGAACCAGGCGAGAATGTCGATCAGTCGGGCCACATCGGCAGCCGGATAGAACTGGCGCGATACGTCAAGATGGCAACCGCGCCAACCATAGCGCGGCGCATCCGAGATCGTGCCGCTCTCGGGAAAGCGGAACGTGCCGGGATGCTTGCGCGCGCCATCCAGGAGTTGGACGAGGCTCGTCAGGCCGTATTGCCGACCGGCGCTGCCACCGAAACCTAGGCGGATCTCGGTCGCCGAAAAATCGAGGCGATAGCCGTCACTCGGCAGGGACTTGTCCGAGGTGAACACGACCGGGCGTCCCTGGGCGGAAGCAGACAGGCTGAAGGGTGCGTGCGCGGCAGGAAACAGCCGATGGAACATCGCAAGGACGGTGTCGATCGCTGCGATCGCTTCGCGATCGGTGCCGTGTGCCGGATAGAGAACCACGGGAAAGCCCTGCCCTGGGCGAAGCGCAAGTGTCGCCGGCCAGGGTTGCAGCGCGTAGGGCTGGTCGAGTTTGCCCTCCGGCAGCCGCTGAGGTGGCGGCTCGCTGACGGCGTTTTCCAGCAGCAGGTCGGAAACCGCGACCGGCACATGCCGGCCATCGCCAAGTGTCAGATAGGCGGACTTCGCACCGTCGGTGCAATGGCGCGCGTTGCGATGCAGGCCGCTGACCGTGAAGACCCAGCTTTCTCCGTTTTCGATCATCAGGCCCGCAGGCGGCGCGAATTCGTGAAAATTGGCATTGCGCCGCAGGAAGACCGCATTCTCGCAAGCCTTGGGATCGATGACGCGTGTCAGCGAGGTATAGGCAATCGTGAAACCCGACAACGGGCCACCGGAGAAATTGTAGAGCGTGAAGGTAAACCGCCCGAACGGCCCGCCGTCCGGCTGCCAGGAGGCCTCGAGACGATAGGAAACCGGATGCATGCACGTCCTCCGAATGCTGATGTCAGTAATGGCTCGATTGTGAGAATGTCCGCGCCAGCTCCGCCTGCCCGGCGGTGAGGCCGCAATCGACCGGCAGGCAGACGCCCGATATCGCAGCGGCGAGCGGCCCCGCCAGGAAATGCACGGCATTGGCCACATCGTCCGGGTTGACGATCCGCTGCAGCGGATACCAACGGCGCGCCTCCTCGAAGACCTCAGGATTTACCGCAGCCCTCGCCTCCCAGGCCTGGGTCCGCACCGTGCCGGGCGCCACCGCGTTCGATCGGATGCCGAACTTGCCGTACTCGACCGCGATAAGGCGGGTCAGATGCAAAAGCCCCGCCTTTGCCGCGCTATAGGCCGGATGCCCGAAGACGTTCATACCGTTGACCGAGGCGATGTTGACCACCGATCCGCGTGTCTCTTTCAACATGTCCTCGACTGCACGAAAGGTGAGAAACGCCGCTTCGAGGTTCAGCGCATTGTCCATGCGCCAGATCTCGGGCGTCGTGTCCTGCAGGCTGACGGCGCGGGCAGCACCCGCATTGTTGACGAGCGTGCGAACCGCGCCTCCGCCCTTCGCAGCTGCCGCCATCGCCGCGACACTCTCGGCATTGGTCACGTCGCACGGCGTGGCGATGAAACGCGGGCCGCCGCCAAGTTCGCGCGCCGCCCGTTCCGCCGCCTCCGCATCGATGTCCACGAGCAGGATAACATCATGATCGTCGGACAGGCGCCGGGCGATGGCACGGCCGATATCACCGGCTGCACCGGTTACGATCGCAAGCGATTGCGTCATGGGCGGACCTTTCGCGGCACGTCAGTCTCCGAGCAACTGGCGATCGTCACCGTCGCGGTGTGTCACCAGCTGCTGCTTGATGCGCCGAAGTGTTGTGGTCGCCTGCGGCTGCACGCGGTAAGCGACGAGGCTGGAGAGGATATCGAGCAAAGCCAGATAGGCGATGCGGGTGGAGGTGGGACGGTAGATATTGTTGCCTTCGGGCAAATCGACCGGAACCGTGATGCTGGCGGCAGCTGCAACCGGGCTGCCGCTCTGCGTCAATGCGATGGTCGGCACCTTCAATTCGCGCGCCAGCGTGAAGGCGCGTACGAGCTCGGCGTTGCGACCGGAAAAGGACGAGCCGATGAGCACGTCCGTCGGCCGTGCCGCCGCCGCCATCATCAGCTGCATGCTGTGGTCTGAACTGGCGGTAATGCGCAGGCCGTAGCGAAAGAGCCGGTTCTGCAGCTCGCCGGCGATCATCGAGGAATTGCCGCCGGAACCAAAGGCGTAGATCATTTCCGCTGCAGCAATGCGCTCGACCGCCTGCTCGATCGCCGCAAGATCGAGCGATCGATGCAGCAGGAACAGCGCGTTCTGCGACTTGGTGATGATGTCCTGGGCGACATCGCCGGTTTCGCGGCTTTTCGGCTCCGGCTTGAGGTAACGCATGCCGATATAGGCCGTGCGGGCGAGCTGCACCTTGAAGTCGGAGAAGCTGTCGCAACCGAGCCGGCGACAGAAGCGGGTGACGGTCGGCGGAGACACGTCCGCCTTGCTCGCGAGCTCGATGATGGAGGCGTTTACCGCGAACTCGAAGTCATTCAGCAGAATATCGGCAATCCGGTTTTCCGATTGGGAGAGCCGCCCTTTTTCTTCCTGCAGTGTCGCGAAGATGTCCATCGCCCGCTTACGCCTTGCTTGATCAGCCTTCCTTCGGCTTGTAGGCGACGCAGTCGATCTCAACCTTGCAATCGACCATCATCGACGACTGGACACAGGCCCGCGCCGGCGGATGTGCACCGAAATACTCCTGGTAGATCTTGTTGAATGTCCAGAAATCACGCGGGTCGTCGAGCCAGACGCCGCAACGAACCACATGTTCCGGACCGTACCCGGCCTCCGTGAGAATGGCCAGCACATTGGCGATCGTCTTATGCGTCTGCGGGATGATCCCACCTTCGATGATCTCGCCGTTTTCCATGGCGACCTGCCCGGAGACATAGAGCCAACCGTCGGCCTCGACTGCACGTGCGAAGGGCAAGGGCTTGCCGCCAGCACCGACTTGCACAGTACCGTATCTCTTGATGGTCATGTCCGCCTTCGTGCAAATTATTTTCTTCGATCGTTGACAAGTGACCATAGAAAGCGGAATTTGACCAGCGAAAAACACCGTTCATGAAAAGAATTTCAATCCAGGGCGAGAATATGCGGGATCCCTTCCTCAACCCATTCCCCTCCTCCGACGTCGCACGTCATTCGATCTGGGAGATGCTTGTCTCGCGCGACATCACCGCTTTTCTGGCTGCGGACTGGTCGATGGTGTCAGGCGATTTCGTCGAGGAGGGCTTCATCGGCATCGACGGCCGCCGCGAAACCAATCCGGACAATTGGCGGCTGACGTTCCCGTCGCTTGCCGCCTATCGCGACGAGTGGCTGCGCCAGGCGAACGACTTCGCGAAGGAGAGCTTCGCCGAAGATCCGCGCAACGCGATCTTCACGACGACGACGCTCGAAGACATCGAGATCAACGGCGACCAGGCGCTCGCGCGCAAGAAGTTCGACGGAAGCCTCAAGAAGTCGGACGGCAGTGTCGACGTCCTGAAATGGCAGACCGTCTATTACTGCCGCTTCCATCAAGGGCGCTGGAAGATTGCCGGTTTCACCGGTTACCTGCCGAACCCGATGGGCGCGGCCTAAGCGCGACGCGGCACAGAAAAAGGCAATGGCATTGCGGATCTTCACAGCGGCGCTCGCGACCGAAACCAATACCTTCTCACCGATCTGCATCGACCGCCGGGCGTTCGAAGCCTCGCTCTATGCGCCTCCCGGACAACACCCGGAAACACCGACGCTCTGCACCGCGCCGATCACGGTCGGCCGCGGCGTCTGCGCAGAGAAGGGCTGGACGCTGATCGAGGGCACCGCGACCTGGGCCGACCCGGCCGGCCTCGTCAACCGAGAGACCTATGAGAGCCTGCGCGACGAAATCCTCGGTCAGTTGCGGGCAGCCATGCCCGTCGACGCCGTGGTTCTCGGTCTGCATGGAGCCATGGTCGCCGACGGTTACGAAGACCCGGAAGGTGACCTGCTCTCGCGCGTTCGCGAGATCGTCGGGCCTGATATCCTCGTCTGCGCCGAACTTGACCCCCACAGCCACCTGACGGCCAAGCGTGCGGCAGCGTCGAACTTTTTCGTCTACTTCAAAGAGTTTCCGCACACCGATTTCGTCGATCGTGCCGAGGATCTCTGGCGGATTGTTGTCGCGACACTCGAGGGCCGGGCAAATCCGGTGATGTCGATCTTTGACTGTCGGATGATCGACGTCTACCCGACCTCGCGTGAGCCGATGCGGTCCTTCGTCGACAAGCTGATGCGGATCGAGAAGGAAGATCAGGACGTCCTTTCGCTCTCCGTCATCCATGGATTCATGGCGGGCGATGTGCCGGAAATGGGCACGAAGCTTCTTGCCGTCACCAACGGCAAGCCGGAAAAGGGCGCAAGCCTGGCGCGTGAGCTGGGGCTCGAGCTTTTCTCCCATCGCGGAACCTTCATCATGCCGCAGATCGACGAGAAGGAAGCCGTTTCCCAGGCGCTCGCTGCATCGAAGGGTCCTGTCGTGATCGCCGATGTCTGGGACAATCCAGGCGGCGGCACGGCCGGCGACGCGACGGTTCTGCTTGAGGAACTGCTGGCGCGGGGCGCAACCGACGTCGCCGTTGGCACGATCTGGGATCCGATGGCCGTGCAGATCTGCATGGCAGCTGGCGAAGGGGCCGAGATCCCGCTGCGCTTCGGCGCCAAGTCGGCGCCCGGAACCGGTAATCCGGTCGATGGAACGGTCAAGGTGGTCAAGCTCGTACGTGACGCCGAAATGCGTTTCGGCGAGAGTTTCGCGCCTTTCGGCGATGCCGCTCACATCCACCTCAATGGCATCGACATTATCCTCAATTCCACCCGCGCGCAGAGCTTCGATCCGAGCCTATTTTCGGTGATGGGCATCGACCCGACAGCCATGAAGATCCTGGTCATCAAGTCGACGAATCACTTCTACGCATCGTTCTCGAAGATCGCGTCTGAGATCCTCTATTGTTCGGCCGGAACGCCCTACCCGAACAACCCGGCAAGGACCGACTACAAGCGGGCCCGCAAGGATATTTGGCCCAAGGTCGCCAATCCGCACGAAACGGAAAAGGGCGCGGCCTGATCCGTTTCTACGGAGCCGCGCGTCTTTCTCAGGCACGCAAAGGTCGCTGTCGCTCTACGAATACAAGAAACGTGCAGTCGCGTGCAGACACCGCGCTTCGCCGGTGCTGCGACGGTCTCAAGACTAAAAATGAATGGACCGCCATCTCGTCAAGGACAGCGGTCCATTTCCTTTTCTGAACGCCGCAATCAGGCCGCAGCCGGATCCAGCACGCCCATGTCGATGTCGGTCAGTTCGACCCGGCGCTCGAGCGCAAGACCGGCCTCGTCAAAGAGGTGGCAATCGGCAGCGCGAATGCCGGTCTGCACCGTCTCTTCCGGCCGGATGGCCGCGGTGCCTGGCAACATGGCGCAGAAATTCTCGCCCTCACCGCCGACCGCCGCATAGGCGACCGTGTGAGCGCCGAGGCGCTCGATCACCGTTGGCGTCACCTTGAGGGCAAGATCGGCGGTGCCGAGCACAATGTGCTCCGGCCGCACCCCCAGCGTCAGCGTCCGTCCGACGAGGTTGCCCCGCGGCGTGACGGGGATGACTGCGGTCTGCCCCTTGTAATCCACCTCAACCCCTGCATCGCTGACCGCTTTGCAGGTGACCGGCAGGAAGTTCATCTTCGGATTGCCGATAAAGCCGGCAACGAAGGTGTTGGCAGGCTTGTGATAGAGCTCCAGCGGCGCGCCGGTCTGGGCAATCTCACCGGCATTGAGCACGACGATCCGGTCCGCCATCGTCATCGCCTCGACCTGGTCGTGCGTGACGTAGATCATCGTTGCCTTCAATTGCCGGTGCAGTTTCGCCAGTTCGATGCGCATGTCCGCTCTGAGGGCCGCATCAAGGTTCGACAGCGGCTCGTCGAAGAGAAAGATCTTCGGCTCGCGCACGATCGCTCGCCCGATCGCGACACGCTGGCGTTGGCCGCCGGACAACATGCCCGGCTTCTGCTGCAAGCGTTGGTCCAGGTGCAGGATGCGCGCGGCATGCTCCACCTTTGCCTTCAGCTTGTCCTCCGCCATCTTTTCCACCCGAAGCGGAAAGGCGATGTTCTCGAAGACGGTCATGTGCGGGTAGAGCGCGTAGGACTGGAAGACCATGGCGATGCCGCGCTTGACCGGCGGCAGATCGTTGACGCGCTTGTTCTCAATCAGGATGTCCCCCGAGCTGGTCTCATCGAGGCCGGCTATCATCCTGAGCAAGGTCGACTTGCCGCAACCGGAGGGTCCGACGAAAACGACGAACTCACCGTTCTTGACTTCGAGATCGATGCCTTTCAGCACCTCGAACGTCCCGTAGAATTTCTGAACCTTGTTGAGATTGAGCTGTCCCAAGAAACTGTCTCCGGCCACCGGCGAGAAGCGGCTCATTTATAGCAAAACAAAGTAGGGGCCGCGAACCCTAAAGCCCGCGGCCCGATGGCTTTACTTGAATTCTTCGAGGTCGCCAGCGGCCTTCTTCAGGGCATCCGCCGGCTCGGCCTTGCCGGTCACGACCGACTGGACCATCTCGATGATGACGTTCTGGAAGCCCTTGTAGTCGGTGAAGAGCGGCTCCGGACCACCATAGGTGATGCCGTCGATGAACGGCTTCCAATAGGGATCCTTCTTGACGAATTCGTCGACCATCGGCGACGGACGCAGCGGCGTCAGACCGGCGCCGCCCTGGAGTTCATATTCGCCTTGCGGACCCGGCGAGGTGATGAACTTCGCGAACTCGATTGCCTTCTCCTCGACGCCCGAACCCTTGAAGATCGCCAGGCTGTCGGTGATGAGCAGCGTGCCCTCGCCCTTGGCTTCCGGGCCGAGCGGCAGCGGCGCAACGCCCCAGTTGACCTTGGTTTCCTTCAGGCGCGTCGCCGCACCCGAACCAGCCTGAATCATGCCGACCTTGCCATCGAGGAAGATGGCGCGGATTTCGTTCTGCTCGTAGGCAGTGGCGCCTTCGACCGAGTAGGGCGTGATGTCCTTGTAGGCCTGGAGAGCTGCAAGCACCTGCGGGCTGTCGATAACGATCTTGTCGCCGTCGATGACCTTGCCGTTGTTGGTGTACACCCAGTGCATGAACTGGTGCATCGTGTTGTCGAAGGTCTTGGCCGGCAGGCCGTAACCGGCAATACCGGTCTTTTCCTTGATAGCCTTGGCGAACTCGATTTCTTCGGCCCAGGTCTTCGGCGGCGTCTCGGGGTCAAGGCCAGCCTGCTTGAACAGGTCCTTGTTCCAGTACAGCGCCTTGGTGGAGAACGCGATCGGAACGCCCCACTGGTTGTTGTCGAAGGTTACGGTATCGACGATGTTCGGATAGTAGGTCTTCTTTTCGTCGTCCGTCATCGGCACCGGAACGATAAGGTCGTTCTGGGCGAATTCCTTCAGCGTGCGCGAGCCGACATAGGCCATGGCGACCGGTGTTCCGGCGGCAGCAAGCGTTGTGGCCTTGTCCTGGCACTGGGCCCAGCCGACGACTTCCGGGGTTACCTTCCAGCCCGGGTTTTTCTCTTCCCACTGCTTGATGTACTTCTCGTGCACCGCATCCATGGTGTCGCCGCAATAGATCCAGCTGATCTCCTGATCAGCCGCCTTGGCGGTCACTGCGCCGAGCGCGGTCGAGCCGAGCAGGGCAAGGGCGAGTACCCCCGTCTTGAATTGGATAGACACTTTTTAAGCTCCCGTTCTCTGGTGGTTGACTTAAGTCTTATTGTTTCACCGCGCCCGCGGTCAGCCCGCTGACGAGATAGCGTTGCAAGAGGAAGATCACGACGACGGCCGGCGCAATGCCGACGAAGCTTGCGGCCATCAGCTCGTTCCAGACCACTTCCTGGCGTCCGAAATAGGCGAAGAGGCCGACCGGCAGCGGCATGTACTCACTCTTGGAATTGAAGGTCAGCGCGTAGATGAACTGCTGGGCATAGGCGCCGATGAAGGTGGTGATCGCCACCACGGTGATACCAGGCATGGCGATCGGCAGGATCACCCGGCGCAGCGTGTAGAAGTGGCTGGCTCCGTCGACGAAGGCTGCCTCGTCCAGTTCACGCGGGATACGCATCATGTAAGTGCGCAACAGCCAGATCGCCGAGGGGATCAGGAAGGCGACACCCGGCACGATCATCGCAAGATAGGTGTTGAGCACGCCGAAGGTGCGCATCAGCCGGAACAGCGGTATGAGCAGCACCGCGCCCGAAAACATGTTGACGGCCAGGAACGCGCCGAGAAGAACGCCGGCGCCGCGGAAGTTGAAGCGGGCGAAAGCGTAAGCGGCGGGAATGACCAGCACCAGCACGATGGCCGTGACGATGGTGGAGATGAAGAAGGAATTGAAGATGTAGCGGGCAAAACCCGGCACGCTTTCCCACATCGTGAAGTAGGCGGTGAAGGAGCCGTTTTCCGGCCAGAAGCGATAGGGCGAGGAGAACAAAAGCCCGAGCGGCTTCAGCGACACCAGGAACCCTTCGACGAAGGGCGCGAGGATGAAACACAGGAAAAGGAAGATGCCGGCATAGATGCCCACAAGTTCGTACCAGCGGTAGCGATTGATCAGCGCAGGCTGGCTCATTTCTGTTCCCCCTGAGAAAGGCGGCTTGTGACCCGGAAATAGGCAAAGCAGAAGATCGACAGGAAGATGCAGATCAGCACCGCACGCGCCGCCCCTTCGCCATACTTCTTCGACCCGATCGCGGTGCGATAGGTATCGATGATCATCGTGGTCGTCTCGCCGTTGGGGCCGCCCTGGGTGAGAATCCAGATGATGTCGAAGGAGTTGAAGGTCGCGATCAGCGACAGCATCGACATGGTGATCAGCGACGGCACGAGCAGCGGCAACGTGATGCGGCGGAAGCGGTAGAAACGACCCGCCCCGTCGGTCCAGGCGGCCTCGTAGAGATCCTGCGGGATCGCCTGCATGGCCGCTAGCATGTAGAGCGTCACCAGCGGCACGCCAATCCAGACGTCGGTGATGATCGTCGCCCAGAACGCGGTCTCGCCGCGGGCAAGGAAGGCGACCGGTCCATCGACGACGCCGAGGTTTTGCAGCACGCCGGAGATCATGCCGAACTGGCCGTTGTACATCCAGCCCCACATGAAGATGCCGATGGCCATCGGCACGATCCATGGCGGCATGGTGAGCAGGCGGAAAAGCGCCCGGCCGGGCACGGCCGCGTTCAGCATGGTCGCGCCGAACACGCCGATGATCATCTTGATCGACACCGAGAAGAACGTCCAGATGAAGGTCCGGAAGATGACCTCGGCAAAGGTCTCGTTGAAGATCTTGTCGTAGTTGGTCCAGCCGACCCAGTTGGTCGTCTTCTTCAGCGACGCGTCCGTAAACGACAGGATGAACGTATCGACCAGCGGATAGGCGACGATCACCGTGACGTAAAGGACAGCGGGAAGAAGCAGGATCCAGGCGAAGATGACCGTGCTGCGTTGAACACTCATCCCTCGCCTCCCCTTACGCCGCGCGGGAATGCAGGGCTTCGTCGAAACGGTCCCAGATGGGCCTAAGGTCGATGACGCTCTTCTTGCGTCGTGCCTCGTCCATCGAGAGCGCCAGGATACCTGCCTCCAACGCATCAAGCGTCGATACCGGCAACGGCCTGCCGTCGCGGACATGGCCGATGATATCGGTCGCCATCTGCTCGTCGGCGCCGTAATGCTGCGACAGTTCCGTGGCAGCGTACTTGTTCTCGACGACCTTCTTGCCGGTCAGCATTTCGTGCACGTCGAAGTAGCCGCGGATGAAATCGCCCTCGGCCATGCCGCGCGACCCCATGATGCAGAAGCGGCGGAACTGGTCCGGCACGTTGAGATTGGTGTGGAAGTTCATGCCGACGCCGTTGGCGTATTCGACGATCGCCACCTGGTAGTCGATGATGTCGCCGTCGCTGTCGAAGACCTTGTCGGAACCCATCCATCCGCTCGGCTTGCGGTGGAAGAGTTCGAGATCGTTGATGCCTTCGCGCGCCGGATCGTTGGCGGGAATAAAGCTCTTGCGGCCGCCGAAGCTTGCGACCCGTTCCGGCCGGGCACCGACGACACCATTGTAGAGATCGAGGTCGTGGCAGCATTTCTCCAGCATGAAGCTGCCGGAGTAGCGCTCGTAGCGACGCCAGTCGCGCATGAAAAAGGCGCCGTGATAGGGCTCGATATGCTCCGAAGCCTCGATCGAAACGACCTGGCCGAGCTTGCCTTCGGCAAGGGCTGCGCGCAGGTCGCGGTACATCGGCGCGTAACGCAGCACGAGACCGACCATCAATCGCTCGTGGCCGAACTTCGCCATCAGGCCAGCGAGTTCCAGGCTTTCCTGGACCGTCGTAACGATCGGCTTTTCGCTGAAGACCTTGAGGCCCGCCTCGAGACCGGTACGGATATGGTCGAGGTGCATATGGTTGGGCGAGCCGATCATCAAGAGATCGAGCTTCTCGTTGGCGATCAGTTCCTCGGGCGTCGCATAGGCCTTGCCGGCAGAGATGCCTTTTTCCGTGAGCGTGGGCAATCCGGCCGGATTCGGATCAACATAACCCGCAATCTCGAAGCTCTCGTCCATGGCTTTGAAGACATAGCCGAGATAACCCAAACGGAATCCGAGTCCGATGATGCCGACTTTCATGCTCGCACTGTTCCCTTGCCTTTTGGCGTAATTTATTTTCGCAGACTGGGACAGTTTTTTCAGGCCGTCAACTCAAATCCGCATATTTTGTAAAACTGTGAAATTCATTTTCATGAAGAAGGCAAATGCTGAGAAAGCAGGCATTTTACGGACAACCAAGAAGGGTGCCATTGCCGCAACTCTACAGCAGGAGGAAAGCGGTCCAGACCACTTCACGTTGCGTGAGAGGCTGCTGATCCAGTCAACCTTGTCCGCGCAGGCGATTGCGCCAGGCGAGCAGCCGCAGCAACGGCCTGGCAAGAAGGGGCGGTGGGATCTTCGGATGGTCCCCGATCGTGCCTTGCCGCACCACCCGCGCGTGCGGGTCAATCAGAAACGCGACGATCAGCGAAGCAGCGAAGGCACGGAGTTCCAGGGCGGCGTCAGACACATAAAGCCCCTGATCTCCCGCGCCGAACCTGATGCCTCCAGCATCGACTCCGCCCGAAAAGACATGGAAATAGAGATGCCGCCCCTCGGCCCGGGGAAACGCCAAGTGCGCCCCGGCTTCGACCCGGAGGTCGAACACGTCTACAGCGTTGCGCATGAAAAACGGCGCGGTGCCGCCTTCCGGGCCGACAAGATGGCGCCACTGATTGACAGGCACCGTGACGATCGGACCGTGCTGGATGTTCGGCGGAAGGTCGGGGGCCGACGGGCGCACGAGTATCTGCAGCATCCGCAATGGCGGATCGCTCGGCAAAGTCTCTTCCGAATGCCAAAAGCTCTGTCCGGCATTCATCACCATCAGGTGTGCGCTATCGGTGATCAAGCGACCGGTCGCACGGTCATCGTGGCGCATGACCCCGTCAGGCACCCAGGACAGGATTTCATCGTTTCGGTGCTCGTGCATGGCGACCAACCGGCCCGGATCCAGCATCGTCTCCGCAACCATTGCCAGCGGCCCGTAGCCATGGTCGCGCGGCCACGGCAGCAGCCAGCCGGGCATGTTCAGCCTAACCCTGAACCCGCCCATATCCCTGACAACAGGGCTCTTTGCGCCGCGATAAAGCATGGGCCATCCTAGCACGCGTTATCGTCGTTTGGCGCCATCGCCGCGGCATTTGTCGCTGCCGGCTTTCTCGGACGCCTAGCGGCCCATTCGAACGGCGAGCCTTCTCTCGACCGCCTGCAGCGCGTCGTGCAGCAACACGGCAAGAACAGCGACGATCAGTCCGCCCTGAACGACAAAGGCGAGATTGTTGGATTGCAGCCCGGCGATGATGACTTCGCCCAGGGTCTTCGCCGCGACCGTCGATCCGATCGTCGCCGTTGCGAGGCTGATGACGATCGACAGCCTGATACCGGCGAGGATCACGGGCATGGCAAGCGGCAGCTCGACCCTGACGAGGCGCTGGGCACCCGTCATGCCCGCGCCGCGCGCCGCCTCCATCACCGAGGGCGGCAAAGTCGTCAGCCCCGTCAAGGCATTCTCGAAAATCGGCAGCAGGCCGTAGAGGAACAGCGCGATCAAAGTCGGCTTTTCGCCAAAGCCGAAGATGGGAACGGCAAGGGCGAGCACCGCAACCGGCGGGAAGGTCTGGCCGATGTTCACCAGGCTGCGCGACAGCGGCAGGAACTCCGCGCCCGACGCGCGCGTCACGAGAATGGCAAGGGCCAGAGCCACAACCGTGGCGGCCGCCGTCGCAATGGCAACGGTGCGCAGATGCAGGAGCGTCAGCTGCAGCAGGCTGCCCTGGTTATAGATAACCGGCGCATTATCCTGGACGAGCGGCCGCAGCACCGGCTCGAACCAATGGGGCTGGAGCAGAAAAGCCATCAGCACGACGAAGGCCGCGAGGCGAAGAAGAACAGGCAGTTTCAGCATCACGTCGGCCCGGCCGCCCGTCGCGCCAACCCTTCGAGGCTGATCTTTCCTATGATTGCACCGTCGGGGCCGGCGACCGGCAAAGCGTTGCGGCCGGACCACAGCAGCGCGGCGAGCGCCTCCCTTTGGGTAAGCGCGCTCGATATCGGTGCCCCCTCGGCCGCACCCGGCTCCACGGCACCTGCGACCGGCGCGATCGCCAACAGGCGATACGGCCGCTCGCCCGCCCCGATCAGGCTTTCAACGAAGGGCGTCGCGGGCTGCCGCAGCATCTCTGTCGGCGTGGCGTATTGCACAAGCTTGCCCTTGTCCATGACCGCGATGTGATCGGCGAGCTGAAAGGCTTCCTCCATATCGTGGGTGACGAGAATGATCGTCGTCTCGAAGTGCTTCTGGATCGCGAGCAGATCGTCCTGTGCCTTGGCGCGGATGATCGGATCAAGCGCCCCGAAGGGTTCGTCCATCAGCAGGACCTTCGGCTCGGCGGCGAGCGCACGGGCGACCCCGACCCGCTGTTGCTGGCCGCCCGAAAGCTCGTGTGGAAAGCGCGGGCCAAACGATGCCGGATCGAGTTGGAAGAGGTTCAGGAGTTCTGTCACCTTGGCGTCGATACGCGACCGCTCCCAACCGAGCAGCGTTGGCACCGTCGCAATGTTCTGGGCGACGGTGCGGTGCGGGAACAGGCCGTGGCCCTGGATGGCGTAGCCGATGCGTCGGCGCAGCTCGTAACCCGGCAACGAACGATTGTCCTCGCCGTCGAGGCGGATCGCTCCGGACGTCGGCTCCACCAGCCGGTTGACCATGCGCAGCAGCGTCGTCTTGCCGGAGCCGGAGGTGCCGACGATCACGGTAACCGTGCGTGGCGCGATCGTCAGACTGACGTCGTCGACAACGGCGGTTTCGCCATAGCGCTTGGTGATGTTCTCGATCTCGATCATGCGGCCTCTGCCTGTCTGTTGTTGGGCCTGGCCATCTCGATCAGGGCGTCGAGCACGATGGCTGCGGCAAAGGCGAGCACGACGGTCGGCACAGCACCGAGCAGCACCAGATCCATCGCGGTCTGGCCCACCCCTTGAAAGACGAAGACGCCGAAGCCGCCGCCGCCGATGAGCGCTGCGATGGTGGCAAGACCGATGTTCTGGACGAGAACGATGCGGATGCCGGTGAGGATCACCGGGAAGGCCAGCGGAAACTCGACACCAACCAACCGCTGCCAGTCGGTCATCCCGATGCCGCGAGCCGCGTCGTTTGCATCCCTCGGAACGCCGGCAAGGCCGACGACGGTATTGGCAACCACCGGCAGCAGCGAATAGAGGAAGAGGGCAACAAAAGCGGGCGCGACGCCGATGCCGCGAATGCCGATCGCAGCCGCACCCGGAACGTTGACGGCGATCCAGCCGAGCGGTGCGATGAGAATGCCGAAAAGCGCAATCGACGGGATCGTCTGGACGGCGTTGAGGACGCCAAGCAAGCCGTCGCGCACACGAGCCACCCGGTGGCACAGGATGCCGAGCGGCAGGCCGACGATCGTCGCAGCGGCGAGCGAACCGAGCGCCAGCGTCACGTGCTTGCGGGCTTCGGCCCAAAACGTATCGGCACGACCAGCATATTCCCTAAGGATCGACAGTTCGTCCCAGGCGCCGAAGAAAAGGATGACGCCGGCAAAGGCAAGCACGGCGGCAAGCACGCCGATGCGCACGGAAGGTGTTGGGCGCAACCGCGTCAGGGCGTCGGCGGCGAGAAGACCAAAGGCAAAGAGCATGATCCAGAAGCCGGAGGCCGGCGAGATGCGGGCATAACTGTTGCCTTCGGGCGTAAGGAACCCGGCAGCAACGCCGATCGCGAGCGCCAGAACGGCCAGCGCCGCGAAGGCCGCCGCAAGGCGCAGAGCGACCGGGGACCGCAAAGCGGCGACTGCGATAGCGGCCAGGACGACAAGCAGCAGGCCCGCGCTCCAAATCTGCGGGAGCGACTCGACGATTGTCTTTGCCTCACCGGCGACAATGCGATTGGCGCGAAACGTCGCGAACGGCGCTATAAACGCGCCACCGAGCGCCAAGGCCGCAACAATCGCTCCGAGCTTGTCAAAGCGGAGTCCGTTCAAACTGCATACCCTCCCCGCCTGTGCCGGCGCGTTCCCGGCACCTGCAGGCATAGGCCGGGAGCGCTGGCCATCGGACCAGCGCCCCGGTTATCCGTCAACCTATTTCAGAAAGCCGTTCTTCTTCAGGAAATCCTCGGCGACAGCCTTGGCCGGCTCGCCGCCGACCTGGACACGGCCGTTCAGATCCTGGAGCGTGACGAGATCGAGCTTTTCGAACACCGGCTTCAGCAGTTCCTCGATCTGCGGATTCTCCTTCAGCACCGCTTCGCGGATGATCGGGGCAGGCTGGTAGACCGGCTGCACCGACTTGTCGTCTTCGAGCACCACGAGACCGGAGGGCGCGATGCCGCCGTCGGTGCCATAGACCATCGCCGCGTTGGCGCCGTTCGTCTGGTTGGCCGCAGCCGCAATGGTCGCCGCCGTATCACCGCCGGAAAGCGTGATGAGCTGGTCCTGCTTCAGCGTGAAGCCGTAGGTGGTCTGGAACGCCGGAAGGGCGGCGGCCGAGTTGACGAATTCGGACGACGCCGCAAGCACGACCTTGCCACCGCCAGCAACATATTTGCCGAAATCGCTCAGCGTCTTCAGCTTGTTTTCGTCCGCCACATCCTTGCGCAGGCCGATCGCCCAGGTGTTGTTGGCCGGCGACGGCGTCAGCCAGACGATCTTGTTGGCGTCGTAGTCGAGCTTCTTGGCCGCTTCGTAACCCTTGGCAGCATCCTTCCAGACCGGGTCATCAGCCTTCTCAAAGAAGAAGGCGGCATTTCCGGTATATTCCGGGTAGATGTCGATCTCGCCGGCGGCGATCGCCTTGCGCACGACCGGCGTCGCGCCGAGCTGGACGCGATCGACCGTCTTGATGTTGTTGGCGTTGAGCACGGCAAGAATGATGTTGCCAAGCACGCCGCCTTCGGTGTCGATCTTCGAGGAGACGACCACGTCGGCACTCGCCGCAGCAGCAGTCAGTGTAAAGGCAAAGGCAGTTCCGATAAGCAGTCTAGTCAAGCGCATGAGTTTCTCCCTCGAAATTCGCTCCGCAAGTTTGATCACGGAAAATCCGCCGCGTCCGGGCAAGCCATTCCATATATGTCAGCCCCCAGCGAAAAATAGGGTTGCACCTAGAGACTGCAGCAGGCGAATATTTTCCTACATCGACAAACACGATCGAAAGCATAGACTACCGTTTATTGCGGTAGCTGATTGGGCGTTGCAATCGACGGCATTGTCGGCCACTCTGATCGCGGCCCGCCAGAAACATCCGCTTTCACTCTTGGTTGCGATGCCGCTCGACCCGAACCGCTTGGGGGCTGGTGGCTTGGGTTCGCCCGGCGAACGTTCGGGGACACGATGTCGATCTATTTTCTCACGCTCATTATCGGCGTGGTCGCTGGCCTTCGGGCGATGACCGCCCCTGCCGCGGTCAGTATTGCGGCCGCCGCCGGCTGGTTGCCGCTTGGCACCACCTGGGCAGCCTTCATGGGATTTCGCTTCACGCCTTACATCTTTGGCCTTCTGGCCCTGGTTGAGTTTGTCACCGACCAATTGCCGAGCACACCGAGCCGAAAGGTGCCGCAACAGTTCGGCGCCCGCGTCGTCAGCGGCGCCTTCTGCGGCGCCGCGCTCGGATTGACCGGACATGCTATGCTGCAAGGATTGGTCGCCGGCGTCATCGGTGCGGTTATCGGCACGCTCGGCGGCTATGAAGCCCGCAAGCGCCTCGTCGCGGCCACCGGCGGAAAGGACCTGCCGATTGCGCTTCTCGAGGATGTCGTTGCCGTTCTCCTCGCACTTTGGGTGGTGTCCTCCGTGTCATGACAAAACATTTCGACGCGATCATCATTGGGTCCGGCCAGGCCGGCCCTTCGCTTGCCGGCCGGCTGACGGATGCAGGCAAGACCGTTGCCTTCGTCGAGCGCAAGCACTTCGGCGGCACCTGCGTCAACACCGGTTGCATGCCGACCAAAGCGATGGTCGCCAGTGCCTATGCCGCGCATCTGGCGCGTCGTGGTGAAGATTTCGGCGTCTCTACCGGGCCCGTCTCCATCGATTTTGCCCGCGTCATGGCACGCAAGGACACGGTGCGGTTCACCTCGCGCAAGAACATCGAAAACTGGCTGAAGGGAATGCAGAACATCACGGTCTTCGAGGGCCATGCACGGTTCGAAGGCCCGCATGAGGTGCGCATCGGCGGCGACCTCATTTCGGCAGACCAGATCTTCCTGAATGTCGGCGGTCGCGCTGCAACACCGGATTTTCCCGGGGTGGCGGACGTACCCTACCTCACCAATGTCTCGATCATGGATCTCGACGCCCTGCCCCGCCACCTGATCGTCGTCGGCGGCAGCTACATCGGGCTCGAATTCGCGCAGATGTTCCGCCGCTTCGGCTCCGAGGTGACAGTGATCGAAAAAGGACCGCGCCTGATAGGCCGCGAGGATGCTGACGTCTCCGACGCGATCCTCGCGATCCTCGAAAAAGAAGGCATAAATTTCCGGCTCAACGCCGAGTGCATCCGCTTTGCCAAGCGCGGCGACGACGTTATCGCCGGCGTGGACTGCACCGCGGGGACGCCCGAGATCGTCGGCTCCCATCTGCTGCTGGCGACCGGTCGCCGACCGAACACCGATGATCTCGATCTCGACCGCGCCGGCGTCAAGACCGACGGCCGCGGCTATGTCGAGGTCGACGAAACGCTCAGGACCAATGTCCCGCACATCTTTGCCATGGGAGATTGCAACGGTCGCGGCGCCTTTACCCACACCGCCTACAACGACTTCGAGATCATCGCGGCAAACCTGCTCGACGGTGGAACCAGGAAGGTCAGCGATCGCATTTCGACCTACGGCCTCTTCATCGACCCGCCGCTTGGCCGCGCCGGCATGACGGAGACGGAAGCGCGGAAATCAGGGCGCAAGCTTATGATCGGCACCAGACCGATGAGCCGTGTCGGCCGCGCCGTCGAAAAGGGCGAGACCGAGGGGTTCATGAAGGTGATCGTCGACGCCGACAGCAAGGAGATCCTCGGCGCCTCGATCCTCGGGACCGGCGGCGACGAGGCCGTGCAGAGCATCCTCGATGTGATGTATGCCGGGAAACCCTACACGACGATCACCCATGCAGTGCACATCCATCCGACCGTGTCGGAGCTTATCCCGACGGTGTTTGGTGACCTGCACCCGGCCACCTGAGCGGCCGGGTCGATCCGATTCCGGTCCGATTTAGACCAGTGCGGCGCGCGCGAGATTGTAGAAATAGGTCGCGCCGCGCTCGAGGATGTCGTCGTTGAAGTCGTAGCGGGTGGTATGCAGTCCCGAGCTGTCGCCGTTACCGATCAGCACATAGGCGCCGGGCACTTTCTCCAGCAGGAAGGAAAAGTCCTCGCTGCCCATCAGCGGCTCCGGCAATTCGACATAGGCATCGGCGCCAAATGTCTCGGCGATCACGGAACGCGCGTCGTCTATCGCCTCGGTATCATTGATCGTCGCGGGATAGCCGACCTGCCAGTCGAACGTGGCCTCGGCATTGTAGCTTTCCGCCTGCAGGCGGGCGATCTGTTCGACCCGCTCCTGCAACTGCTTGCGAACCGTCGGATCCATCGCGCGCATGCTGATTTCGAGCACCGCCGTATCGGGGATGATGTTGGAGGCAGAGCCCGCCTGGAACGAGCCGACCGTCAGCACCGACGGCTGGTGCGGAGAAATGTTGCGCGAGACCAACGTCTGCAACGCCATCACCACGCTGGAACCGACGACAACAGGATCGACCGTCAGTTCCGGCTGCGCGCCATGCCCGCCCTTGCCCTTGATGGTCAGCGTCAGCACGTCGATCGACGCGGCGATCGCACCGGCGCGGCTGGAGAATTGGCCAACCGGCAGGCCCGGCCAGTTGTGCAACGCGTAGACCCGTTCGCAGGGGAACCGTTCGAACAGACCGTCCTCGATCATCAGCTTGCCGCCGCCGAAATTCTCCTCGGCCGGCTGGAAGATGAGATGCACCGTGCCGTTGAAGCTTTCGTCCTTCGACAGCGCCCAGGCGGCGCCGAGCAGCATGCTGGTGTGGCCGTCGTGACCGCAGGCATGCATCGCGCCCGGATGCTTGCTCTGATAGGCAAGCCCGGTTTCTTCCTGCATCGGCAGCGCGTCCATGTCGGCGCGAAAGCCGATGGCGCGGTTGCTGTTGCCGCGCTTCAGCGTCGCGACGATGCCCGTCGTCGCAAGGCCGCGCGTGACCTCGAAACCCCAGGACTGCAGCAGACCTGCGACATAGTCCGAGGTCTTCACTTCGGACAGGCCGATCTCGGGCATTTCGTGCAGGGTGTGGCGGATATTGACGAGTTCCGGCAGGAACTCAGAAAAACTGGCATCGCGCATTTCGGCCTCCTCAAGCCATCTGCAGAAACTGGCGCAGCCGCGCCGATTGCGGGTCACGCATCATCTGCGACGGCGCGCCGCGTTCTTCGACCAGGCCCTTGTGCAGGAAGATGACTTCGCTGGAGATATCACGGGCGAGTGACATTTCGTGGGTGACCATCACCATGGTGCGGCCTTCCTCGGCAAGCTTCTTGATGACGAGCAGCACTTCGTTGACGAGCTCCGGATCGAGCGCCGAAGTCGGCTCGTCGAAGAGCATGACCTCCGGCTTCATCGCCAGCGCCCGGGCTATCGCCGCGCGCTGCTGCTGGCCGCCCGAGAGCTGGTTCGGATAATGGTCGCGCTTCGGCGTGATGCCGACCTTTTCCATCAAGAGCTCGGCTTCGCCGATCGCGTCCTTGCGGGCCATGCCGAGCACATGGATCGGCCCTTCGATGATGTTTTCGAGAATGGTCTTGTGGGACCAGAGATTGAAGCTCTGGAACACCATGCCAAGGCGAGTGCGGATATGCTCGAGCTGCCGCTTGTCGGCGGCGTGGAACTTGCCGTCCTTGCCCTTGACGGTGCGGATCACCTCGCCCGAGACGGAGATCTGCCCCTCGTCCGGCGTCTCCAGATAGTTGATGCAGCGCAGAAGCGTACTCTTGCCCGAACCGCTGCTGCCGATCAGCGATATGACGTCGCCGGACTTTGCTTCGAAGGATACGCCTTTCAGCACCTCGACGGATCCGAAGCTCTTGTGAATATTGTCTACGGAAAGCGCAATTGCAGCCATGTCCGTTCCTCCTCGTTAAGCCTTCGCCGTGCGGTAGCGGGTGAGCCGCTTCTCGACCACGCCCATGACGCGGGTCAGGATGAAGACGACGGTGAAATAGATGATGCCTGCGGCAATCAACGGTTCGAAGATCAGAAGCGACTGGCGCTGCAGCATGCGGGCGGTGCCCATGACCTCGAGGATGGTGATGGTCGAGGCGAGTGATGTCGTCTTCAACAGGATGATCAGGTCACCCGTCAAAACCGGCAGGCACGAGCGGAGCGCCTGCGGCAAGGTGATGCGACGAAGGATCATCGAAGAGCGCATGCCGATCGACTTTGCCGCCTCGATCTGGCCGCGCGGGATCGCCTTGATCGCGCCGCGGATGACCTCGGCATTATAGGACGCCTGGTTGAGGCTAAGCGCGAAGATCGCATACCAGAGGCCATCGCGAAGATAGGGCCAGAGGAAGCTGTGGCGCACCCAGGTGCCGGGCAGGATCTGCCCGAGGCCGTAGTAGATCAGATAGATCTGCACCAGCAGTGGCGTTCCCCGGAAGGCGAAGGTGAAGACATAGGCCGGGACCGAGAGGACCCGGCGGCCGGACAGTCGGGCGAGCGCCACGAGCGTGCCGATGACGAGGCCGAAGACGCCGGCAACGGCCGTCAGAAGCAGGGTCAGCGGCGTCGCCTTGATCAGCGCCGGCAGGAAGCCGATGACGTTGGAGATCGTTTCCATCAGTTGTGCCCCCGATTGAGGCGGCGCTCGATCTGAGCAATCACCAGGACGGAAACGAGCGTGATCGCCAGGAACAGGATGGCCGTCAGCCCGTAGAAGAAGATGTATTGCTTGGTGCCTGCGGCCGCGCGGTAACCGGTGTAGAGCAGCTCGCTGAACGAGCCGAGCACGCTGATGATGGCGCTTTCCTTGGTGATCGATAGCCAGAGATTGCCCATGCCGGGCACGGCGTGGCGCATCATCTGCGGGAAGACGATGCGGGTGAAGATCTTCTGCCTGTTCATGCCGATCGAGACGGCGGCCTCGATCTGGCCCGGCGGCACGGCGAGATAGGCCGAGCGCAGCACCTCGGTCATGAAGGCGCCGGAAACGAATGCGAGTGCGATGATCGCAGCCCAGAACGAGCTGAACTGGAAGGTTTCAGCCACGAGCCCAAAGTGCTTCAACAGGCGTTCCGCACCGCTTGCGACCGAGAAATAGAGAAGCAGGATGACGAGCAGCTCGGGCAGCGAGCGCACAACCGTCGTGTAGATATCGGCAAGGAACCGCGGGAACCGGTGCTTCGACAGTTTGCCCGCCGCCCCCAGGAAACCGAAGAGAACCGCAACCGCATAGGCGACCACGGAGACCTGCAGGGTCATCAAGAGGCCCCAGGCGAAATCGTCGCCCCAGCCCTCGCCGCCCCAGGCAAGCAATTGCCAGTAATAGTCCATCCGTCGTTACCTGTTCCCGATTGTCACGTCAGCCCGGCGCCGCCCGTCCGAGCAGAGGTCGCCATCGCAGTGGCCGCGGTGATGCCCCGGCGCTGCGGCCGGTTGTGGCGAATGAGGGCGGCGAGCTGGCCGCCGCCCTCGGAAATACGGCTTACTTCTTGCCGAAGATCCACTTGTCGACGAGCCTCTGCGTCGTGCCGTCCTTTTCAAGCGCGGCAAGACCGGCATTGACCTTGTCGAGCGTCGCCGCGTCGCCCTTGCGCACGGCATAGGCAACACCTTCGCCGAGCGTGACGTTCTTCGGCACCTCGACCTTGACCTCGTAGTCGGCGCCCTCAGGCGACTTCAGGAGGGTCTGGATGTAGAGGTCCGGGATCAGCACGTAGTCGACACGGCCGGCAATGAGGTCGGCGACAGAGTTGTCGGCGGTGTCATAGCTCTTGGCTTCGGCACCCGTGAGGTACTTGGCGACGTAGGCCGACTGCACGCTGGAGGTCTGGACGCCGATGATCTTGCCCTCGACACTTGCCGGATCGATGATCTTACCCGAGCCGTCAGCCGCGTCGGCGGTCTTGATCTCGCTGGTGTCGCCCTTAGAGCCAACGAAAGACGTTCCCTCGGTGTAGTAGGGCGTCGAGAAGTCGACGACCTGGCGACGTTCGTCGGTGATCGAGAAGGCGCCGATGATGAAGTCGACCTTGTTCTCCTTCAGCGACGGGATGAGACCATCCCATGCCATCTGGTTGATGTCGCACTTCACGGCCATCTTTTCGCAGAGTGCGCGGGAAAGATCGGCTTCGAGGCCTTCCCATTCGCCACCAGAGTTCACCTGGGTGAAGGGCATGTAGGGTTCCGGCGTCATGCCGAGGCGCAGCGTGTCCTCGGCAAATGCGCTGCCTGCAGCCATGGAAAGGGCGATCCCTGCGAACAGGGCGGTCTTCAACGTCTTCATTTTGTTTCCTCCTCGGGGATTGCGTCGGATCAGAGCGTGTTGCTGAACCAGCGCAGCGACATGCAGGAAAGACCTGCGTCGATCTTGCCGATCTCCGTCGTCTTCATCGGCACGACCTTGTAGCCGAGCTTGTCGAGCATCTCGATCGTGCGCGGGAAGTCGGAACCGACCATGACGACGTCGTTGACGCGCAGCGCGTTTGCCGCCGGCTCTTCGCCTTCAGGAATGATCACCTGCTTGAAGCGCTCGAAAGCGCCGGACTTGGCAAGGCGTGCGGTCGAAAGCACGGTCTCGTCGTCGAGCAGCGAGCAATCGGTCTTGAAGTGCAGAACGCCTTCCGGGGTCGCGACGATCTCGCTCTTGCGGCCGAGCTTGGCAAGGCAAGCCTGCAATGCTTCGGCGCCCACCTTGTTGGTGCGGGCCGAAAGTCCGATCATGACGCTTTCGCGGGTGGTCAGAACGTCGCCGCCATCGGCAAAGCCGTTGCCCGGCAGATCGAGCACGGTCTCGAACATGGCGCGCAGAGTCGGTTCGATTTCCGGCGTCTCCTTGACGCGGGTTTCCGCACCCGGACGCAGCAGGATTGCGCCTTCGGTGAAGACCAGCGCGGGATCTTCGACGAAGATCGAATCCGGGAAAGCTTCGAGCGCCGGCAGCACCGTCACCTTCACGCCCGCGTCCTTCATCGCCGCGATGTAGGCGTCGTGTTCGGCCTTCACGCCTTCAAAGGTGGGGTTGCCGCGATCGTCGGCACGCAGGCCGTTGACGACCGACTTCGACGGGGTGCGAACGATGATGTTGTTGAACTGGTAGACGGGGCGTGACTGCGACATTTGTAGGACCTTTGGCTTGGATGAGGTGCTTCTATCGATCGGATGTGGCGGCGTAAAGCTTTTGCGTACCGGCCGGTTCTCTTCGTGACAAATGAACGCCGGCGAGCATGCAGCGCACGGAACCGCCGGCAAGCTCGATGGTCGGAACGTCGAACGCGAGGACGCAGGCGGACGCTTCGAGCGCCTTGATCTGGTCGGGGCGGAGCGAGGCGAGCGCGCGGGCAGACATGACCACGACGCGACCGTCGGCGCCATCCAGCTCGATGGCGTTGCCGGCGAAATTCTCGATCTGATCGAGTGTCAGATCAATCACCTGGCGGCCGGTTTCCTCGAGGCGCGCGCAGATTTCCTGGCGGCGGGCGACGTCCGGGATCATGCTCGTTCCGATCAGAGCAAACTCCGTGCCGATGCACATCAGGACATTGGTGTGATAGATCGAGTTGCCTTGGCGGTCGACAGCACCGAAGATCATCGGCTCGAAATTGAAGTGGGTGCAGAAACGCTCCAGCGCCACTTCGTTGGTGCGGTTGGAGCGCGCGGCATAGGCGACGCGGCCGATATGGTCGAGAACCATGGCGCCGGTGCCTTCAAGATAGACGCCGTCCTTTTCGAGGCCGGAATAGTCGATCACGTCCTGAACACGGTACTCGGTCTTCAGCATCTCGATGATGTCGGCGCGGCGCTCGCTCTGGCGGCTTTCCGAATACATCGGATAAATAGCCACATGGCCGCCCGCATGGGTCGAGAACCAGTTGTTCGGGAAAACCGAGTCGGGACGGGTCGTCGTCTCATCTTCAAAGAGATGGACCGCAACGCCGGCATCCGAAAGCCCGTCGGCCATACGGCTGACTTCGTCAAAGGCGGCCTTGGCGATCGCCGTCGGCTGTCGTGCCTCGTCGGTCGCCTGGAAGGCGTTGTCCTTCGCCGTCATCGGGTTCGGGCCAAAATGGTGGGGGCGGATCATCACGACGCCCTTCGGCGCCTGTACGGACAGTCTCTTCATGTTATGCAGCGCTCCGCTCGGCAGGGGCCGCCGGCTGCTGCCGGAACAGGCCGTAGAGATCGCGCGGATGGTCCGGCTGGGTCGTCAGATCGAGCTCGGTATAGAACGCGGTGCCCTGGATCTTGTCGCGCAGGAAGCGCAGCGCCGAGAAATCTTCGGTGGCAAAGCCGACGGAATCGAAGATGGTGATCTGGGCGCTCGAGCGGCGGCCTTCGGCTTCACCGGCAATCACCTGCCAGAGTTCGGTCACCGGGAAATCCGGCGCCATCTGCTGGATCTCGCCCTCGATGCGGGTCTGCTCCGGATATTCGACGAAGACGTCGGCGCGGCGGAGAATGTCGCCCTGCAATTCGGTCTTGCCTGGGCAGTCGCCGCCGACCGCGTTGATGTGAACGCCGGCACCGACCATGTTGTCGGAGAGGATCGTGGCGTTACGCTTGTCGGCTGTGACCGTCGTGATGATGTCGGCGCCGGATACCGCTTCTTCAGCGGTGGCGGCAACGACGATCTCAAAATCCATGTCGGCGAGGTTGTTGCAGAACTTGTCGGCGGCTTCCGCGTCGATATCGAAGACCTGCAGCCGCTTGACGCCGAGAAGGGCGCGGAATGCGAGCGCCTGGAATTCCGACTGGGCGCCGAGGCCGATGATCGCCATCGAACGGGCGTCGGGCCGCGCGAGATACTTGGCCGCGAGCGCCGAGGTGGCAGCCGTCCTCAGGCCCGTCATGATCGTCATTTCGGAAACGAGACAGGGATAGCCGGTGCTGACGTCGGAGAGGACACCGAAGGCAGTGACCGTCTGCAACCCGACATTCGGGTTCTTCGGATGGCCATTGACGTATTTGAAGCCGTAATGCTCGCCGTCCGACGTCGGCATCAGTTCGATGACGCCGGTCTTCGAATGGCTCGCAAGCCGCGGCGTTTTTTCGAATGCGTTCCACCGGCGGAAATCATCCTCGATGTATTCCGCAAGACCCACAAGGAACGTCTCAATGCCGATCGATTTGACCAGCTCGATTACGTTGCCGACACCGACATACTGAACCACGTTTAAAACTCCATCGGAGAAATTCGATGAAGTCAGCCTAGGCAGGCAAGAAGTGAGTTGAAATTTTAAACTTGCTCAAAATTGACGGAGATATTGAGCAATTTGCGCAATCGTAATATACAGATTTCATGCATATCTTCGATGACCTCGATCACCAGCTCATCTCGCTATTGCGAGAAGACGGCCGCGCGCCCTACTCCAAGATCGCCGCCGTGCTTGGCATTTCGAGGGCGACCGTGCAGACGCGGATCGATCGGCTGCTCGAAAGCGGAGCGGTGCTCGGCTTCACCCTGCGCGTGCGGCAGGATTATGACGATCGCGCCATCCGTGCGATCATGATGATCGAGGTCAGCGGCCGCAACACCACCAAGGTGATCAAGTACCTGCGCGGCCTGCCCGAACTTTACGCCCTTCACACGACCAATGGCGGCTGGGACCTTGTCGCCGAAATCCGCGCCAACAGCCTCAGCGATTTCGACCGCATCCTGCGCGAAGTGCGCGATGTCGACGGCGTGTCGAACAGCGAGACGAGCATCCTGCTCAGCACCGTTTGATCCCATTCTCACAAGCGCGCCAGCCGCGCAGCATTCAAAGACAGGCAAGACCGTGAGCCATATCCCGCACATCGACTACGACACCGCATCAGACGAAATCCGCGCCGCCCACGACGAGGAAGTGCGGGTGCGTGGACGCATGACCAACATGAAGCGCACACTTCTGCATTCGCCGGTTGCGCACCGCATTTACGCGGAATGGTTCACGCTGCGCGAGGAACTGCGACCCGCCCTCAACGACCGGGAGATCTGGTTCCTCTCCCATTCGATCTCCGAAGCAATGAAATCCCCGATCGCCATGGGTTTCTTCCGTCGCGCCTTCGCCAACGCCGGTATCGACTTTCACACCGTCCAACCGACCGAGGACGAACAACGGCTGGTCGCCTTCGGCCATGCGATCGTTGCCGACAGCAATGCCGTCCCCGAGGAGATCTGGATCGGCCTGAAGGCGCGATACGACGCCAAGGCCCTGGTCGACCTCGTCGCCTTCTCCGGCATCATGGTCGCGACCGCCCTCTTCAACAATGTCGTCGAGGTCGAGTTCGATAGGGAACTCGAACCGTTTGTCGACTGACAGGCGGACTGCCGTCCCTCCCATTGGCCAATGCCGAGAACCTGAAAGTCGAGACCGTGATCAGACGCGCAACGCTTGAGGATGCATCCAGCCTCGCCGCCATCAGCCTTGAGGTCTGGCTCAACACCTACATCCGCGACGGCGTCAACGCGTTCTTTGCCGACTATGCGCTCGAGGCGTTTACCGCCGGGCGCTTCAGGGACGTTCTGTCCCGCGAAACCGAGATCCTGTGGGTTTCTGAGAACAAGGTGGGGATCGACGGCTTCTTGCGCATGTCGTTGAACTCCACGGCCCCGGTCGACGTTGCCTCGGACCTCGAAATTGCAACGCTCTATGTGCAGCCGCGCCACCACGGTCGCGGCGTGGGCAAGAGACTGCTTGCGACCGGCCTTGAATTCTGCCGGGACGCTGAGCGGCCGAGCACCTGGCTCGCGGTCAACGTCGAAAACGACAAGGCCGCATCCTTCTACCTTGCGAACGGCTTCGAGAAGGTCGGGGAAACCCATTTCCGGATTGGCGACCAGGCCTATCTGAACGACGTTCTGCGGTTCTCCTTTGAAAAAGAGCGCGCTGTGAACGCCTAGCGCGCGACGATCCGTGCTCCAATCTTCTCAACCGAATGCTTGACGCCTCGCCAATGCGTGTATATACACACGTCATGGCTCGTTGTTATTGTGCACTCTTACGCAAGGCTACCCGGAGAACGACGTCGATCTACGACGACGCGCTGCAACCGGTTGGCCTCAACCTCGCCCAGTTCAGTCTGCTTCGGCACATCGCGCGCGACGAGCCGATTTCCATGACCGAGCTTGGCCGCAAGATCGAACTCGAGCGCTCGACGGTCAGCCGTAACGTCAAGGTTCTGGAAGGAATGGGCTTGGCGGCAACGGGCAGCGGAAAGGACCAAAGGGAGGCCACTGTCGGACTGACCGAAAGCGGCCGCCAGATTCTCATTGACGGCGCTCCGCTTTGGCAGGCGGCACAGGACAAGATCGAGGCGCGATTGGGGCCGGACGCGGCCGCCCAGCTGGAAGATCTGCTGCTGGCACTCTAACGCATTGAACCGATAGACTTTTCCCGCATCAAGTGATCGCACTTGAGCGCGAAGGCGTTCGACATCCTGGTTTGCCAGGAGCCGGTAATACGCCGCCAAACCAAGCATGAGCGTGCGAAATGCGCTGCGAAAGCCTGCGCACCCCTTTCGCGCACCCTAAAAACACGGACAGAAGGAAATCGACGATGCTCGGTCCGGCGCTTGCGCGTTATCTTGCCAGACACAACATTCACTACGGCTGGGCCATGGCCGCCGTCACCTTTCTCGTCATGCTGTCAACCGCCGGCGCCATGGGCTCGGCCGGCGTGCTGATCAAGCCGCTTGAAACCGAATTCGGCTGGTCGAACGCCGAGATCTCGATGGCGCTGGCGATCCGGCTTTGCCTGTTCGGTCTGCTTGGCCCGTTTGCCGCCTCGTTCATGAACCATTTTGGCGTCAGGCAAGTCGTTTCCACCGCGCTCATACTGATCCTCGCGGGGATCGCCGCCTCGTTCTACATGACGGAACTCTGGCATCTCGTTGCGCTCTGGGGCGTCGTCCTCGGCGTCGGCACCGGCATGACCGCGCTGGTCCTCGGCGCCACCATCGCCACGCGCTGGTTCGACATGCGACGCGGGCTCGTCGTCGGTCTGATGACCGCCAGCAACGCCACCGGCCAGCTCGTCTTCCAGCCGCTGCTTGCGTCCCTCACCGAAACGATCGGCTGGCGCTCGGCCCTGACGCTCGTCATCGTCGTTCTGACGGCCGCTTTCGCCCTGGTGCTCTTGTTCATGCAGGACCGGCCGAGCGATCTCGGCCTTGCGCCCTACGGCGGCAAGCAGGTCGTTCCCGCACCGGCAAGGGCCCAGAATTTCGGTGCGCTGCTGATGGCGCCGATTCGAGCCCTCGGCGATGCCGCAAAGACCAACACCTTCTGGGTGCTCTTTGCCACCTTCTTCGTCTGCGGCTTCAGCACCAACGGCCTGATCCAGACCCATTGGGTGTCGATCTGCGGTGACGTCGGCATTGCTGCCGTCGGTGCGGCCAGCTTCCTCGCCCTGATCGGCCTGTTCGACCTGATCGGCACCGTCGGCTCCGGCTGGCTGTCCGACCGCTACGACAATCGCTGGCTGCTGTTCTGGTTCTACGGCTTGCGCGGCCTGTCGCTGATGTTCCTGCCGTTCAGCGGCTTCAATATCTACACCCTGTCGCTGTTTGCGGTCTTCTATGGCCTCGACTGGGTCGCAACGGTTCCGCCAACCGTCAAACTTGCGGCCGAACGTTTCGGCCCGGAACGGGCCGCGCTTGTCTTCGGCTGGATTTTTGCCGGCCACCAGCTTGGTGCAGCCAGCGCCGCGTTCCTGGCAGGTGCGAGCCGGACGTCGCTCGAGACCTATACGCCGGCGCTGCTGGCCGCCGGCGCGCTCTGTGTCGTCGCAGCACTACTGGTGCTCACCATCGGCCGGCGCCAACCGTCAGGGCTGGCAGCGCAACCCGCGTAATTTGTGCGAGCGCACGTCAAAAGGGCCGGCCGCCAAAGCAGCCGGCTCTTTTTCATGGTCAGGATACGAACTCGGTCACGAATTCCGGATTGCCGCGGATGGTGTTGCTGACGGTGCAGATCTCGTTTTCGGCCGCTTCCGCAATTGCATGACGGACCGCATCGTCGAAGTCGCCCTTGATGTCGAAGACGATCTTGAACGTGGCGACACGCGACGGTTCGTCATGCGCTTTCTCGCCAGTCACTTTGGCGCTCACCTCCGTCAGCCGATCGAGCACGCCGTAACGGCTGGCAGCGATGCGTGCGCTCAGCACCAGGCAGCTTGCGAGCGACGCATAGAGCAGGTCGAGCGGACCATAACCGGCCTGCGACGGGCCGGTGACGATATCGAGTTCACCGCCAGTCACCGAGGTCACATGCGGAAAGCCCGTCTTGCCGACGACCGCCGTTGCCCCGGTTTCCCGCGTTCTAACCTTCACATCCGCCATTTCACAAAACCTTCCAGAACTTTCAAAACCGATCGGTAGAAACACGTCGCCCCGGGCTGCAAGGCCCAGGGCGTTTGATATGTGCGCCTTTTGGGATCGGCGCAAGGGTGACCGCAAGTGGATCAGTTCTTCTTCACCAGGCGGTAGAAGACGAAGTCCGAAGTGGCGCCGTTGACGTAGCCTTCGACCTTGTCCTTCATCGCGACCTGGGTCGCGGCCTGGAACATGATCACGATCGGCGACTTTTCCTGCACCTTGCGCTGCAGGTCGACATAGAGCGCGTCGCGCTTGGCCGGATCGGCTTCCTTGAGCGCTGCCTTGGTCGCCTCGTTGAGTTCGGCCGGAACCGCCCAGCCGTTACGCCAGGTGGTCGTCGACTGATACTTGTCGTCGGCGTTGTCTTCGTTATAGGCAAAGGCCTTGGCGTTCGAATGCGGGTCCATGAAATCCGGGCCCCAATAGAGAAGCATGGCTTCATGCGTGCGGGCGCGGTACTTGGTGATCACCTGGCTGCCGGTGCCCGGGATGATCTCGAAGTTGATGCCGGCTTCGGCGAACGACGCCTGCAGCGACTGCGCCATGTCGGTGAACGGCGTCGAGTTGATGACGTCGAGGGTCACCTTGATCGGCGTCTTGATGCCGGCGTCGGCAAGGATCTTCTTCGCCTTTTCGACGTCGTAGCTATAAGGCGTTTCGTCGAGCGAGCCCGGGAAGCCCTTCGGCCAGAAGGCCTGGTGGACATCCATCTGGCCCTTGAGGAAGCTGTCGGTCATGCCCTTGTAATCGACGAGATAGCGGGCGGCTTCCCAGACGGCCGGCGGCTGCAGGGCCGCGTCCTTCTGGTTGAACGACAGGAAGTGCACGGCCGCCTGCGGGTAGGATTCGACCTTCACACCGTCCTTGCCTTCGAGACCCGATACCTGGTCCGGCGTCAGGTTCTTCGCCATGTCGACGTCGCCGGTCTGCAGCATCAGCTGCTGGGTGGCCGCTTCAGCCACGTGGCGGATGATGACGCCCTTGATCGCCGGAGCGCCGCCGAAGTAGGTCGGGTTGCTGGCAAGGTTCAAGAGTTCGCCGGCGCGGAAGGCTTTGAGCACGAAGGGACCGGTACCGGCCGAATTGGCCTTCAGCCAGGCATTGCCGAAGTCGCCATCGGCCTCGTTAGCCTTGACGGTTTCCGCATCGACGACGGAGGCCGGACGGGCGGCAAGAACGTTGAGAACGAAGGCCGACGAGAAGTCGCCTTCGTACTTGATCGTGACCTTGTTGCCGTCGGCGGTCACCATCTTGTCGATGTTTTCGGGCGTCCAGCCGAGCTGCGTCAGGATGAAGGCCGGTGCCTTGTTGAGCACGACGACGCGCTTGAAGGAGTAGACGACATCTTCGCCGCGCAGCGGGTTTCCGGAGGTGAAGGTGACGCCATCACGCAGCGTGAAGGTGATCGTCTTGGCGGCATCGTCGGCCGTCCATTCGGAGGCAAGGCCCGGCGCCAGCTTCTTCACGTCGGGGGCATCGTACTGTACCAGGCGGTCATAGGTCTGGGTGACGTATTCGCCGGAGGAAAACTCGTAGGCTTCGGCCGGGTCGATGCTGACGATGTCGTCGATGTTCTGGGCGACGACCAGCACTTCGGCCGGGGTTTCAGCGAGTGCGGCCGGCGCCACGCTCAGCATAAGGGACGCCGCGAGAGCCGCGGCCTTGAACATTCTCATCATCATTCTCCTATTTTCGATGAGGCTTGGTTTTTGTCGTCGCCGGCTTCGGGAGCGCCTGCGGCGCGCCGGTCTCGTTGGATTGGGAAGCGCGCGGCCGGAACAGCGGCAAGGTGCCGGTCCAGATCAGCCGCACGGGCTTGTCCGTCTTATTCCACCAATAGTGGGGCTGGATACCTCGGAAATGCAGGCCATCGCCTGGCGTGAGCATGGTGTCGTCGCCGTCGAGCCCGAACAGGATTTCGCCCTCGAGCATGTAAACGAGCTCTTCCCCCTCATGGCTGAAGACCTCCGAACGGTGCCCCGGCGGGATGGTAATGACGAAACTCGAAAGCTGGTTGCCGGCAAAATCCGCACCGATCCGCTCATAGGAAACCGGCGAGCCTCCGACCGAAAAGACCATGCGCCCTTCTGCACGCGACAGGCCGGTGTCGATCGCCGGCGCGAGGATGAAATGGTTGAGTTCGGCGCCCAGCCCTTGAGCAATCTGGGCCAGCGTACCGAGCGACGGCATGGCGAGATCGCGTTCGATCTGGCTGAGATAGCCGACCGAAACGCCCGCCGCGTCGCTCAACGACTGCAATGTCATATGCATCTGCCGCCGGCGCGTGCGCACCAGGGCACCCACCTTCGGTTGCCCTGCCACGGACTTACCTGAAACGGCCTGCGCATCCTCCGACGCATCGCTCACAGCGGTCATCCCTCCCATTTCCGCCCCAGTAAAATTTTTTTGATTTAAGCAAACTTATTTATATACTCCAAGCGAATTTTTGCGGTATCGACAATTCAGACCGCAAGCGAGAAGGGATGGAATCGCCACGTGGCAAACGACAGCACGACAGCAGCCGCGCCGGCACGCCGCGCCGCGAGACCGAGCCGGAGCCGGCAGCGCCTCACCTCATTGGCAGGCTTTCTTGTTACCCTCGCGGTGACCTTCCTCGGTTTGCTCGCCATCACCTTCTTCATCGGCCGCATCGTGCCGATCGACCCGGTTCTGGCTGTCGTCGGCGACCGTGCACCGGTCGCAGTTTACGAGCGCGTCCGCCAGGAAATGGGTCTCGACCAGCCGCTGATCACCCAGTTCGTGAGCTATGTCGGCGACGTCGCCACGGGTAATTTCGGCACCTCGGTCTCGACCGGCAAACCTGTTATCGAGGACCTTGCCCGCGTGTTCCCGGCGACGCTCGAAATGGCGACGCTCGGCATTATTCTCGGCGTGCTGATCGGCGTGCCGCTCGGCGTTTTTGCCGCCGCCCGCCGCGGCTCGTGGCTTGATCAGGGCATCCGCGTCATCGGCCTTCTCGGCTATTCCGTGCCCGCCTTCTGGCTCGGCCTCGTCGGCCTTGCGGTTTTCTACGCGAAGCTGAAATGGGTGGGCGGCCCGGGCCGTGTCGATATCTTCTATGACGGCATGGTCTCGCCGGTGACCGGCCTGATCCTCATCGACAGCATCATCGCCGGCGAGTGGGAGATCTTCCGCAACGCCGTCTGGCACCTGATCCTGCCGGCCTCCTGCCTCGGCTTCTTCTCGCTCGCCTACATCGCCCGCATGACGCGCTCCTTCATGCTCGACCAGTTGAGCCAGGAATATGTGACAACGGCGCGCGTCAAGGGCGTGCCGGAGCGCCTGGTCATCTGGCGTCATGCCTTCCGGCCGATCCGCGTGCCGCTGATCACCGTCATCGGGCTCTCCTATGCCGGCCTGCTTGAAGGCTCCGTCATGATCGAGACGATCTTCTCGTGGCCCGGTATCGGCAACTACCTGACCGTCGCCCTGCTCAACGCCGACATGGCGGCCGTGCTCGGCTCGACCCTTGTCATCGGCGCGGTTTTCATCGGCATCAACAAGATTTCGGACGTGCTCTACCGCGTGCTCGATCCGCGTGCACGCTAAGGAGGAGGCGGACATGACCACTTTTCGCGACTGGCTGATCGACGACAGCCCCTCCTCGCCGATGCAGGCACGCCTCGGCCGCTTCTACCGCATCTTCGGCGCGCTGATGCGCAATCCGCTGGCCGTCGTCGGCGGCGTCATCATCCTCGTTCTGGTGCTGACCGCCCTCTTTGCCCCGTGGCTCGCAACCCACGATCCGCTGCGCCAGTCGCTCGGCGAACGCCTGCTGCCGCCGAGTGCCGCCCACTGGATGGGAACCGACGAGCTCGGCCGCGACATCTGGTCCCGCGTCGTTTACGGCTCACGCATCACGCTGGCGATCGTCACGCTCGTCGCCGTGCTCGCAGCACCCGCCGGTCTGGTGATCGGCGTTGCCGCAGGCTACTTCGGCGGCTGGGTCGACCGCATCCTCATGGGCATCACCGACGTCTTCCTGTCGTTGCCTAAGCTGATCCTGGCACTTGCCTTCGTTGCGGCCCTCGGTCCGGGCATCGAGAACGCGATCATCGCCATCGCCATCACCTCCTGGCCCGGATATGCCCGGGTGGCGCGCGCCGAAACGCTGACCTTCAAGAACTCCGAGTTCATCTCGGCGGTCCGTCTGCTGGGTGCTTCCAGCCTGCGGGTCAACCTCGGCCACGTGCTGCCGCTCTGCACCTCCTCGATGATCGTGCGTGTCACGCTCGACATGGCCGGCATCATCCTGACGGCCGCGGGTCTCGGCTTTATCGGCCTTGGCGCCCAGCCGCCGTTGCCTGAATGGGGTGCGATGATCTCGCGCGGCCGCTCGTTCATTCTCGACCAGTGGTGGGTTGCGACCATGCCGGGCTTTGCCATCATCCTCGTCAGCCTCGGGTTCTGCTTCCTCGGTGATGGCCTGCGTGACGTGCTCGATCCGAAGAGCGGGGAGCAGCGCTGATGACAAACCTTCTCGAAGTCGAAAACCTGCGCGTCACCTTCCCCACACCCCGTGGTGATCTCGACGTCGTACGCGGTATTTCCTTCACGCTCGGCCGCGAGCGCCTCGGCATCGTTGGCGAGAGCGGCTCGGGCAAATCGATGACCGGCCGGTCGATCCTGCAGCTGATCCGCGCGCCGGGCCGGGTCACCGCCGACAAGCTTGTCTTCGACGGCATTGACCTTCTGAAGCAGTCCGAGCGACAGATGCGCGCCATCCGCGGTGCCCGCATCTCGATGGTGATGCAGGACCCGAAGTTCTCGCTGAACCCGGTCATGACCATCGGCGAGCAGATTGCCGAGGCGCTGCTGACGCACCAGAAGCTGCCGCGCCGCGAGGTCAACGCCCGCATGCTCGCCATGCTGGAATCGGTGCGCATCGCCGATCCGGAGCGCGTTGCCAAGCTCTATCCGCACGAAGTCTCCGGCGGCATGGGCCAGCGCGTGATGATCGCCATGATGCTGATCCCCGAGCCGGACCTGCTGATCGCCGACGAGCCGACCTCGGCGCTCGACGTCTCGGTCCAGGCGCAGGTGCTCGACATCATTGACGAGTTGGTGAAGCGCAAGGGCATGGGGCTGATCTTCATCAGCCATGACCTCAACCTCGTCTCCAGTTACTGCGACCGCATTCTCGTGATGAACACCGGCGAGGTGGTCGAGGAATGCAAGGCCGGCGAGCTGATGGCAGCCAAGCACCCCTATACGCGCGGGCTGATCGCCTCGATCCCGCGCCTCGATGAAACACGCGACGAGCTGCCGGTGCTTGACCGCAGCGCATGGGCCAAGTCATGACCGCGCTTTCTCTGAAGAACCTCGACATCTCCTATGGCGACGTGCAGATCACCCACGACGTCAATCTCGACATCGCCGACGGCGAGAGCTTTGCCCTTGTGGGCGAAAGCGGCTCGGGCAAATCGACGGTGCTGAAGGCGATCGCCGGCCTCGCGCCGGAATGGTCGGGCGAAATCACAGTGCTCGGTTCACCCCGCGGCCACGGCATCGACCGCGCTTTCTCGCGCCAGTGCCAGATGGTGTTCCAGGACCCCTACGGTTCGCTGCATCCGCGCAAGACCGTCGACGCGACCCTCGGCGAAGCACTGACGATCCACGGCATCGGCGACCGCAATGCCCGGATCGAGGAGGTGATGACGTCGGTCGGCCTCGACCGCAAGTTCCGCTTCCGCTTTCCGCACCAGCTTTCGGGCGGTCAGCGCCAGCGCGTCGCGATCGCCCGCGCCCTCATGCTGAAGCCGAAGGTGCTTCTGCTCGACGAGCCGACGTCGGCGCTCGACGTCTCGGTGCAGGCCGAAATCCTCAACCTGTTGAAGCGCCTGAGGCGCGAACAGAACCTCACCTTCCTGATGGTCACCCACAATCTGGCCGTCGTCTCCTTCCTCTGCGACCGCCTCGCCGTCATGCGTCAGGGCCGCATCGTCGAAGTCGCCGACGTCGCCGATCTCAAGCGCGGCGACCTGAAGGAAGCCTATTCGCGCGAGCTGATGCAGATCAGCGCCGCGCATGCCAACTAGAGCGGGACATCGTAGATCCGCCCTACAAATCGAGTAACTGCAAGGACATAGCATGAACAGTGAACAGATCGCTGCCGCGCTGGCGGAATTCGACGCGGCGATTGCCAAGACCACCGATGCCGATGCGGTATGGACCGCGCTGCAGACGCTTAGCCGCCAGATCATCGGCGCCAAGCTCTTCACCATCATGACGGTCGACATGGTCAACGAAGTCGCCCGCCGCGCCTACACCTCACATCCCGAGGAATATCCGACCTCCGGCACCAAGCCGATCCGCTACGACAGCTGGTTCGACATCGTGCACAAGGCGCACCAGACCTTCGTCGCCAACACGATCGTCGACATCTCCAAGGTCTTCGGCGACCACGAAACCATCTGGTCGCTCGGCTGCGGCTCGGTCGCCAATATCCCGGTCGTGGTCGGTGGCGAACTGCTCGGCACGGTCAACTGCCTCGACGTAGAGCACCACTACACGCCGGAGCGCGTGGCGCTTTCCAAGCACCTGGAAATGCCGGCGAAGCTCGCTTTCCTCGCCGCCGCGCGCGCCGAGCAGAAGTAATATTCAGAGCCGAAGGCATCACCGCCTTCGGCTCTGTCTTTCGGTCTGACTGTTTCATTGCTTCTTCGGAACAGTGAACCAGTCTATCTCTTTGAAAAGACGCAATTCCGGGCGGAAAACCGTTTCAAACTTTTCCTGGAACTGCTCTACCGACCGATCGCCGTCCCTGTTTCCTTCAGGAAGAAATGCATCTTTTCCGCCTCGATCGGCACTTCGATCTGATCGTCGGGGCCGATACGTGACGCAGCGTGAACCTGTGCGGTGAAGGCGCCCTGTCCCACCCTGCCGAGCGCCAGCGTGTGCGGCCCGAGCGGCTCGACGTCGCGCACCGTGAGCTTCACGGTCGGCGCCCCAATATCCGCCGCCATCGTGTGCTCAGGACGAATACCGAGCACGACGTCCTTGCCGGCAAACGTGGCGAGCTTTTCCGCGCGGCTCTGCGGAACCGCAATTGCAACATCGCCCTCCGCCCGGAACGTCAACCCGCCGTCGCCGCGCTCAAGCCGACCTTCGATGAAATTCATGCTGGGCGCGCCGATGAAGGCGGCGACGAAGAGATTGGCGGGCTGCTCGTAGAGCGTGATCGGATCGGCCGCCTGTTCGATGCGCCCCTGGTTCATGACGACGACCCGGTCTGCCATGGTCATGGCTTCCACCTGATCGTGCGTGACGTAGACGGCAGTCGTCTGAAGGCGTCGGTGCAACAATTTGATTTCCGTGCGCATTTCAATGCGCAGCTTGGCGTCGAGATTGGACAGCGGCTCGTCGAACAGAAAGACATCCGGCTGGCGCACGATCGCCCGGCCGATCGCGACGCGCTGGCGCTGGCCGCCCGATAGCGCGCTCGGCTTGCGGTTGAGATATGCGCCAAGATTGAGAATGCGCGCGGCGTCCGCCACGGCCTTGTCGATCTCTGCCTTGGGCGTGCCGCGCACCTTCATGCCGTAGCCGATGTTTTCGGCAACGGTCATGTGCGGATAGAGCGCGTAGTTCTGAAACACCATCGAGCAATTGCGCAAACCGGGGCGCAGATCCGTCACGTCGCGATCGCCGATCCGGATCGAACCCGACGACGCGGTTTCGAGACCGGCGATCATCCGAAGCGTCGTCGTCTTGCCGCAGCCGGACGGCCCGACGAGCACCACGAACTCGCGATCGGCAATCTGAAGATCGAGCGGCGGAATGACCGTGACGTTCCCGAAGGACTTGGTGATCTGCTCCAGTCGGACCTGTGACATGCGAAAACCCTTGCTGCTGTCGGTGCCCGGTCGCACCGGGACGGTGGCGCCCGCCCCGATCGTCTCGGGGCGGGCGTGGTCATGTTACTGCTGTGGCAGGCCCATCGAGGCACGATAGGCGGCGAGCTGCTTGTCGCGGCCGAACTCGTCGGTCAGCTTGTTCCACTGCTCGGCGACGCTATCGAGCGCCTGTTGCGGCGTCACTTCACCGGCAAGCGCCTTGGAAAGCTCGATTTCCAGCACTTCGGTGTAGGAGAAGTAACCGGGCAGACGCATGTCGAGCGCGATGTTCTTGGCCGTCACCGCGTCCTTCTGCGCACCGAGATATTCCTTCGCCTCACGCTCGGAGAAGATCTTCGACCAGAGATCGAGGTTGGTCGTGTGCGAGATGCGGTAGGGGTTGACGCCGGTGCCGCCGGTGATCGCCGCCTGGCCGGAAACGGCCGGGCTCGTCAGGTACTGGATATAGTTCCAGGCTGCCTCTTGTTTGGTCGAGGTTGCGGGCACCGCCGCCTGCCAGCCGCCGAAGGCCATGAACGAGGTCTGGACGACGTGGTCGAACTTGTCCCACTTCTTGGTCTTGTAGTTCCAGATCTCGTCGGAGCCCGGCAGCGACGCCGAACCGACATTGCCGGCGACCTTCGACTGCTTCGGATCGGCGCCGATGACACCGGTGTCACCCCAGCCGATCGATTCCGCCACCTGACCGCCGGCAAAGGCGGCGTTCACTTCACCGAAGGAGAAGTTCAGCGCATTCGGCGGCGCGAGCTTGGAGGCGCGGATATATTCCTCGAGGCCGCGAACCCAGCCGGGATTGTTGACCTGAGCGTCCATCGTCTCGGGATTGAAGAACATCGCGCCCGGATTGTCCGGGTGGCTGGTATAGCCTGCGACATGGCTGAACAGGAACCAGAACTGCTGGCCGCCGCGACGGAAGGCCTCCGCCGTGCCCCAGAGGTTGTTGGCCGGCTGGTTGAAGTATTCGGCGATGTCGAGATACTGTTTCCAGGTCTTCGGCGGCGCCAGGTCGTAGCCATACTTTTCCTTGAAGGCCTTCTGGTTATCGGCGTTTTCAAAGAGGTCGATGCGGTAACTGTAGGTATGGGCGTCGCCGTCCATCGTCTGCGACAGAACCTTGCCGTTCCAGACCATCAACTGTTCGCGGTAAACCGGGGCTATGTCGTCCCAGTCTGCGCCCTTCTGCATGTCCGCCGGCATTTCCGACAGGAAGTCGGTAAAGTCGGGCGCCCAGGCGGGAGCAAAGGCGATGACGTCGAAGGCGTCTTCGCCTGATGTCAGCGAGGTCACGATCTTCGGATAGAGTTCCGACCACGGGAACTCGACGACCTTGACCTTGCCGCAGGTCTTTTCTTCCCAGCCCTTGGCCGCAAGCTGCAGCGCCGAGGCGATGTAAGGGCCGGTCTGGGTGGTCGCCGTCAGTTCGACGCCGGTGTAATCCGGATCGCAGGCAAGCGCCGTTCCGGCACTCCCCGATGCAAGTGCGGCAAGCGATGCAGATGCCAGTAGCAATTTCCTCATTCTATCCTCCTGTTGAATGAATTCATGCCAAAGCGGTTGATTACTTGATTGCTCCCAGAAGCAGGCCGGAGCGCATGAGCCGGCTTAGAAGCCCGGCCATGACCATCATCGGGATGATGGCAACGAGCGCGGCAGCGGAAATCGCCCACCATTCATCACCACGCTGGCTGTTCTGGCCGGCAACGAGAATGGGCAGCGTCTGCCATTTGGAATTGGTGAGAAACAGCGCGAACAGGAACTCGTTCCACACGAACGCGAGCGTGATCATGAAGGTGGCGATCAGCCCCGGCTTCGACATCGGCAGGACGATGCCGAAGAAGATGCGCCAGGAGGGAACGTTGTCGACCATGGCCGCTTCCTCGACCTCGACCGGCAGCGCCTCGAAGAAGTCGCGCATCAGCCAGATGACGATCGGCAGCGAAAACGCGATATAGGCGAAGGTGAGGCCGATGTAGCTGTCGACCAGCTTGAAGCCGAGTTTGCCCATCTCCGTGTACATCAGGTAGAGCGCGAAGGCTGCGACGATCGGCGGGAACATGCGCTGGCTGACGAACCAGAAGACGATGTCGTTGTTGCCGAGCTCCGGCCCCGGCAGACGGAATCGGCTGGAAAGGACCGCAAGCGCGAGCGCTGCAACGAAGGAATAGACCAGCGAGATGCCCTGGCCGTAGCCCAGCACATGACGGCCGAGAAGGAAGCCGCCGAAGGCGATGACCACGAAGATCAGTGTCGACAGCAGCTTGAAGCGGAAGGTGAAGCGCACCAGCGCATAGGCGGCCATCGCGCCGATGAAGGTCGCCGCAATCGATGCCGAAAGCCCGATGATCGTCGACGCCCAGAAGGTGTTGAAGAACTGCCCGCGCTGGCCCGACAGAAGCTCGCTCCAGGCCGTCAAGCTCGGCTCGAAATCGACGAAGGGCAGATAGGTCGGACCGCCGACGACGGCGATCGGTGTCTTGAACGAGGTGATCAGCACCCAGTAGAGCGGAAAGAAGGTGATGGCGAGCCAGATGAGGCAGCCGCCGAGCGCCAGCCAGCGCCCTTTTCCCTTGAGAGTGCGCACGCTCATTTGTGCTTCTCCAGATAGGGCTTGAGGATGGCGAGATAGACGAGGC
>NZ_DASYHB010000037.1:0-22721 GCF_035999185.1 Ensifer sp.
GGGACATGGTACACCTATTTCTTTATCGCCGCCGGACAATGCGGTAGCGGGCCCAGAGCCCAGGCCGCGTTCCTAGGCCATTATTGGAAAGTCGCGGTTCTATAGTCAGAGACGGCCCGCCCGTCAAGCCAAACCTCTTGCATTCTCGGAAAACCGCGGTTTTTCCCGCTGGTTCTGCAGTTCTGAGGGGCTATTTGGACAAGCATAATAGCACCCAGGACCCATTCCAAGCGGTTTTGCTATGGGCTATTGCTTGCAATGAGGACGCGTGACGGGTGGTATCGGTGATATGATCGCCCCGGTGGCCGGCGGCAGAAAACGTGGCGCAGAAAAGCCGCAAACACCCTGCATTTCAGGGTATTGCAGCGATTTTCAAGTGATGGATTTTTCAGGGCATGAAGTTGCGAACTGGCTTTCGTGCGGCGGCGTTGCTTTCCGCGGTCTTGTTTTCCACAGCATCGTCGGCCGCCGATGTCGAGCATCTGACGGATTACAGCATCTCGCTTGCCGGGCTGCCGGTGGCGCGTGCCTCGTTCCATACGGAGCTCCAGAAGAATCGATACACGATTTCAGGAACGTTGAATTCGGCCGGCCTGCTCGACATCATCAGCCGCACCTCCGGCCAGACGCGGGTATCGGGCGTCGTCGGCAAGGATTACCTGCACGCGTCGCAATATCAGATGTCCTACCGCAGCGGCTCGAAGAGCAGGGCAATCAGCGTCACCTATCGCAACGGCGACGTGGTGCGCGCAAGCATGACGCCGAAGCGCACGCCGCTGCCCAAGAACTGGGTGCCGGTCACGTCGCGAGACATGCGCGACGTTCTCGATCCGCTTTCGGGCCTCATCATTCCCGCCGAGGCGCGCGTTTGCCCCAATACCCTGCCGATCTTCGATGGCGAGTCGCGGCTCGACATCAAGCTCTCGTCGAAGGGTACCAGACCCTTCAAGACGAAGGGATTCGAGGGCGACGTGATCGTGTGCGGCATCCGGTTCGTCCCAAAGGCGGGCTACCGGAAGGGGCGCGAGGATGTCGAGTATCTGCGCCGGCTGCAGACGATGGAGATCTGGTTCGCCAAGGCGCAGGCCGTGAACGTCTATGCGCCCGTCTATGTGCGCATCCCCACCAAGCTCGGGCCGGTGACAGTCTCGGCCACGCGATTTGGTGGTTGACGCGCACTGGCGCTTAACTAAAAGGTTAAATTTCAACTGGCGGGCGATTTATCGGCGCAGGTTTCCGGCAGAGAAATCGCGCGGGGGGATAATTATGAAATTCAAGGCAACGCTGATCGGCTTTTCCGCGATCCTGATGTGGTCGCTGCTCGCCCTGTTCACGGCGGCGTCGGGCAAGATGCCGCCGTTCCAGCTTTCGGCGATCTGCTTCCTGATCGGCAGCCTGCCGGGGCTGGTCGTCCTGGCGCTGAAGCCGCAGCGCATGGCGCTTCTGAAGCAGCCAGCCAAGGTCTGGATAACCGGTATTGCCGGGCTTTTCGGCTATCACTTCCTCTATTTCACCGCGCTTCGCAACGCGCCGCCGGTGGAGGCTGGGCTGATCGCCTATCTCTGGCCGCTGCTGATCGTCGTCGGTTCGGCGTTTCTGCCCGGAGAGCGGCTCAGGTGGTATCACGTGGCCGGTGCGCTTGCCGGTCTCATGGGCACGGTCCTGATCGTGGCACGCGACGGCGTCGCCTTCGATGAAGCCTATCTGCTCGGCTACGGCGCTGCGGTGCTATGCGCCTTCACCTGGTCCGGTTATTCGCTGATCACGCGTCGCTTCGAGGCCGTCTCGACCGATGTCGTCACCGGCTTTTGCCTTGCCACCTCGCTGTTGTCCTTCGCCTGCCATCTTGCGCTGGAGACGACCGTCTGGCCGACGACGACGTTTGAATGGCTGGCGGTCGCAGGTCTTGGGCTGCTCCCGGTCGGGGCCGCCTTCTATGCCTGGGACTTCGGCGTGAAGAACGGCAACATCCAGCTTCTCGGCGTGGCAAGCTATGCGGCGCCTGTCCTGTCGACGCTGATCCTGATCCTGTTCGGCTTTGCGGAGCCGTCCTGGCGCATCGCGCTTGCCTGCCTGTTCGTTACCGGTGGTGCAGCCCTTGCCGCCCAGGATGTGATTTTCCGAAGGGGCTCGGCGGCGGCGCAGCCGGCCGAATAGGCCGGAGCATTCCTAGGAACCGGGCGGCCGCCAGCCCGGCGGCGCCATCTCGAAGGCCGAGAAATCAAACGCCGGCGCGACCGTGCAGCTGACCAAGGTCCAGTCGCCGAGCGAAGCGGCCGACTGCCACCAGTCGGCCGGGACGATTGCCTGGGGGCGCTCACCGTTCAGAATGTCTGGCCCGAGCCGCACTGTCGCCGCCGGCTTCCCATCTTCGGCAATACCAAGTTCGAGCGGCGCACCGGCGTGATAGTGCCAGACCTCAGCCGCGTCGCGCACACGGTGCCAATGCGAGCGCTCGCCGCGCTCGAGAAGATAGTAGATCGCCGTCGAATGACCACGCGCCCCACCGGAGGGGTCGCGAAAGGTCTCGATATACCAACCGCCTTCCGGGTGGCGCGCCAGGCCGAGCGCCTTGATGATCTCTGCAGCCGGTTGTGCGCCGGCCACTAGAAATTATCCTTGCGCTTGCGGATCTCGGCAAAGACCGCGGCATCGCTGGCGTCGAGCAGGCCGAGATGTGCACGAATGCCTAGGTCCGCGGCACGCAGGAACGGATTGGTACGTTTTTCCAGGCCGATGGTCGTTGGTGCCGTGAAGCCGCCGTCGCAGCGCGTTTCCTCGATCTCGGCCGCGCGCGTCTTGAGCTCGGCATTGTCAGGGTCGACCGTGACGGCGAAGCGGGCATTGGAAAGCGTATACTCGTGGCCGAAATAGACCGTCGTGTCGTCGGGCAGCGCGATCAATCGGCTAAGCGACTGCCACATCGTTTCAGGCGTTCCCTCAAACAGGCGGCCGCAACCAAGCGCAAACAGCGTGTCGGCGGCAAAGAGCAGCTTGTCGTCCGGGAAATGGAAACAGATGTGCCCGGCCGTGTGTCCCGGCGTTTCGATGACCATGACGGGGTGGCCGGCAAACTCGAAGCGCTCGCCGTGGCGAACCGATCTGTCGAGCCCGGGTACTTTCGCGGCTTCACCGGCAGGGCCGATGATCGTGGCGCCGTAGCGTTGCTTCAGCGCATCGTTGGCCGCCACGTGGTCGCCGTGATGGTGCGTGGTCAGGATGTGGGTGAGTGTCCAGCCCCGTCGCTCCAGGGCTTCGAGGATGGGCTGCTCTTCCGGTGCGTCGATCGAAGCGGTCAGGCCGGTTTCGGGATCATGGAGCAGCACGCCGAAATTGTCGGTGCGGCAGAGAAAGAGGTCGAGTTCGAGCGCGGCCATGGCACGTCCTCCGGTCGAGGGAGAGGGGATGCTGCCGAATGTAGCGAGCCTTACCTTGAAGTCTACCGCTTCGAAGCTAACATGTTGCGAATGCACACCGATATTGTCGACCTTCGCGAATTCTATCACTCCGAGCTTGGCCGGATGGCGGAGCAGTCCGTCACCATGGCGCTTTCGTCCGTCTGGGCCCGCCTGCCGGATGAGCGGCTGGTCGGTCTTGGCTATGCCGTTCCCTATCTCGAGCGGTTCCGCAAGGACACGGAGCGCACCTTCGCCTTCATGCCGGCGGGGCAGGGGGCCGTGAACTGGCCGGTCGCCGAGCTTTCGTCGACGGCCCTGGTCTTTGACGAGGAGCTGCCATTGCCGGACGCCTCGATCGACCGGGTGCTGATGGTGCATTCGCTGGAGTTTGCCGAAAGTCCCCGCGAGACCATGAAGGAGATCTGGCGGGTGCTGGCGCCGGGTGGCCGTCTGGTCATCGTCGTGCCCAATCGCCGCGGCGTCTGGGCGCGCATGGAACACACGCCCTTCGGCTCGGGCCGGCCCTATTCGCGCAGCCAGTTGACGGCGCTGCTGCGAGAAACGAATTTTACGCCCGGCGCATCGTCCGAGGCTCTGTTCTTTCCGCCGTCGAAGCTCAAGATGATCCTTCGCCTCAGGCGCGGCTTCGAGCGGCTCGGGCGCTGGCTCTGGCCGGTCTTCTCCGGCGTCATCGTCGTCGAGGCGCAGAAGCGGCTTTACCAGGGATTACCGGTCGCGGCACGGGCTTCCCGCCGGGTCTTCGTGCCGGTCTTGGCGCCGCAGGGCGTGCCGAGCACGCGCGAGCGGCCGCGATCGCCGCGGTGAACCATGCTGCCATCGCGGCGGACCCTCGACAAAAGCCGCGTGCGCCGGTAATGGCTTGACCTCTTTCCCCGTCTACAGCGCGGCGCGTCTTCCTGGGCGCGACAAAGGTCGTTGTAGCATTTTGATGGCCATAGAAAGCTGATCCGATGAGCCTTGCCTCGAAGAGCCCTGCGCCGCGTGCCGGTATTTTGGACATTGCCGCTTACGTCCCGGGCAAGGAGCATGCGCCGGGCGTTGCCAAGGTGCACAAGCTTTCATCCAACGAGACGCCGCTCGGCGCCAGTCCCAAGGCTATCGAGGCCTTCCAGGCGGCTGCCTTCAACCTGGAACGTTATCCGGATGGCCAGGCGAAAGCATTGCGTGAGGCGATCGGCGCCGTCCATGGCCTGAACCCGGTAAACATCATGTGCGGCAACGGCTCCGACGAGCTGCTCGGGCTGCTGTGCCGCACCTATCTGGGTCCCGGTGACGAAGGGCTGATCACCGAGCATGGCTTCCTCGTCTACAAGATCGAGATCCAGGCGGCAGGGGCGACGCCCATTACCGTCAAGGAGAAGGACGCGCGCGTCGATGTCGACGCCATTCTGGCAGCTGTGACCGAGCGCACCAAGATCGTCTTTCTCGCCAACCCGGCCAACCCGACCGGCACCTATATCCCGGTCGACGAGGTGCGTCGTCTGCATGCAGCGCTGCCGGAGGGTGTGCTTCTGGTGCTTGACGCGGCCTATGCCGAGTATGTGCGCCGCAACGACTATGCCGCCGGCCTCGAGCTTGTCTCGGCGAGCCGCAACGTCGTGATGACCCGCACCTTCTCGAAGATCTATGGTCTCGCGGGCCTCAGGATCGGGTGGATGTACGCGCCGGCCGACGTGATCGACGCGGTCGATCGTGTCCGTGGGCCGTTTAACCTCAGTGCGCCGGCGATCGCCGCCGGTGCTGCCGCAATCCGTGACCAGGCCCTTGTCGCAACGGCGGTCGATCACAACCTCACCTGGCTCGATCGCGTCAGCGAGGCGCTTCTTGCGATCGGCCTTCGGGTCACGCCCTCGGTCACGAACTTCGTGCTGATCCACTTTCCGGAAGCCGACGGCAAGCGCGCCGAAGAGGCCGACGCGTTCCTGACGAGCCGTGGATACATCCTGCGCGCCGTGCGCAGCTATGGCTTCCCCAACGCGCTGCGCATGACCATCGGCTCCGCGGAAGCCAACGAGGGCGTCATCGCGGCGCTGACCGAATTCATGGGACGGAAGTAATGGTACAGCAGTTTGAGACAATTGCCCTCATCGGTATCGGCCTGATCGGCTCGTCGATCGCCCGCGACATCCGCGAAAAGCAGCTTGCCGGCACGCTCGTGGTGTCCACGCGCAGCGAGGCGACGCTGAAGCGTGCGGAGGAGCTTGGCCTTGGCGATCGTTATACGCTGTCGGCGGCAGACGCCGTTCGCGATGCCGACCTCGTGATCGTCTCGGTTCCCGTCGGTGCATCCGGCGCGGTTGCTGCCGAGATTGCACCGCATCTGAAGGCCGGTGCGATCGTCACCGACGTCGGCTCGACCAAGGGGTCCGTCATCGCCCAGATGGCGCCGCACCTGCCGGACACTGTCCATTTCGTGCCGGGGCATCCGATCGCCGGTACCGAGCATTCCGGCCCGGACGCCGGCTTCGTCGGGCTCTTCCGTGGCCGCTGGTGCATCCTGACGCCACCGCAAGGCGCGGACGAAGAAGCGATTGCGCAGCTCCGTCGCTTCTGGGAGACGCTCGGCTCGATGGTCGAGGAAATGGACGCCGAGCATCACGACAAGGTGCTAGCGATCGTTTCGCACCTGCCGCACATCATCGCCTACAACATCGTCGGCACTGCCGATGACCTGGAGACGGTGACCGAGTCCGAAGTCATCAAGTATTCCGCGTCGGGTTTCCGCGATTTTACCCGCCTTGCGGCATCGGATCCGACGATGTGGCGCGACGTCTGCCTGCACAACAAGGATGCGATCCTGGAAATGCTGGCGCGGTTCTCGGAAGATCTCGCCTATCTGCAGCGGGCGATCCGCTGGGGCGACGGCGACAAGCTCTTCGACCTCTTCACCCGCACCCGCGCCATCCGCCGCTCGATCATCCAGGCAGGCCAGGATACCGCGATGCCGGACTTCGGCCGGCATGCCATGGACCAAAAATAGCCGGGGGATTGCCAGGGCGCCTGACCGTAGCGACGTAACGGCAGTTGCAGATACGCGTTCGTTGTCCCTTTGCGCCGTGGCGGGCGACCGGAGTTACCGAGCGTCAGGCGCGCCATCGAATCGAGGAGGCGCGGCTGCCGCATTGAGGAACCGGTCGCAGCGGGCGTCGCTAGGGGTTGGGGTTAGGGCTTGCCCTTACCCTTGCCGTTGTTGCCGTTATTCCCGTTGTTGCCATTGTTCCCGTTGTTACCATTATTGCCGTTATTACCGTTGTTGCCGTTATTTCCGCCTGAACCGCCGCCGCTGCCCGATTTCGCGATCGCCTCGGATGTCAGGCTGGTCGAAAGCAGCATCGTCACCGCAGGTGGTGTGATTGCCGCGAAACGGCCACAAGCTTTCAAAAACTCGCGCCTGTCCTCCTGCGCGAGAGATTTTTCGTTGTTACCCTTCTCCATGTGCAACTTCCCCCTTTCATTAGAAATAAATCATACAGTAAATTATTGAATAAGGGATGTAGCGCTTTGGGGCTATATCTGGTCACAAACCATGACTGGCTTTTATTACGTGTCATGCTGCCATTTCACTGGCGTCGAGGGCTGGTCGCAGCAAGGATTTTCGGCGACAAGTAGGCACGCATGTTGGGGAACTGAGCGTGGGAGTCGCCTTTGGCGACGGTGGGCGAGGGGATTGGAATGAAGTTCCGCGTCTCCGAGGAAGCGGGTTTCTTTCTGCTGGGGCAGCGCAAGACGATTTTTGTCGAATCGTCGCAGCAGATCTTTGAGGTTGATGACCTCACAGCTTTTTTAACGTGTGCGCTCTCCGAGCCAGCGTCTTTGACGCAATTGGAGACGGCGCTCGTGGCGCGCGGCGCCACCCGTGAGACGGCGCGCCGCTCCGTGCGGAAATACCTTACGTGCTGGTCCCGAAAAGGCTTGCTCGACATTCTTATCGACGGTGAGGATGGCCCGCCTGTGCGTGACCAGGTGCTTGATCTTGCGGGGACGGCCGTCTCGATCGCTTATCACGACAGATCGCTTGCCGAGCTTGTCCTGCCCGTCTTCGAGCATCTGGGGGTAGCGGAGCGACAGCCTTCGATCGTCTACGAGGTGGCAGCCTTCGGCAGAGGAGCTTGCATCAGCCGCAATCGCTCCCGTGGAATGACGGTCGCGGTCAACGAGATTGCTCCCACGCTGAAGGCCATGCTGACGGACGATGTGCTCGCAGGCCTGAGGCGGCAAGTGGCGCTTCATGCAGCGCTACTCGTGAAGAACGGCCAGGGCTTGCTCATTTGTGGTGCGCCCGGGGCCGGCAAGACGACGCTGGCGCTTGCTCTTCTCAGCGCTGGTTTTGCCTGTGGCGGGGACGATATTGCGCTCTTGGGCGAGGATGGGCTCGTGCGCGGCGTTCCTTTTGCCGCAGCGCTCAAGCCGGGCTCGTGGGGCCTGATCGACGCGATGGGAGAAACGATCGCTGCGGCCCCGATCCACCGGCGCCTCGACAAGAAGCGTGTTCGCTATCTCGCGTCGCTTCACGCGCCAAAGGAAGCGGTCGCGCTTCGAAGCATCGTGCTGCTTCGTCGCCGCAAGAAAGGCGCGGTGTCAATGTCCGCCGTCGAACCGGCGCAGGTCCTGTCAGAACTTCTTTCCGGCGCCTTCACGCCGGCCAGGCGCCTAGACCGCGCGCAGTTCGAAACCCTGCTCGGCGCCGTGCGCAGTGCGCGCATTATCGAATTTTCCTATTCGCAACTCGACGAAGCCGTGGAGGCGCTCAGTCGGCACCATGAAGCGGCATAGTTATCGAAACCTGGTTGCACTCGCGTCCTGCCTCGATGGCAATCCGCCCAACGACATGAATTGGGACGATATCATCGCGTTGGCCAATGAGAGCCTCACCATTTCTTCACTCGCCTTGGCGACAAGAAACGCGCCGAACCTGCCGCAGGACGTGTGCGAGTACCTGACGGTGATCCACGATCGAAACGCTGAGCGTAATCGCCGATTGCTGGCACAATTGATGGAGGCGGTGGAGCATCTCAACCGTGCCGGTGTCGAGCCCGTTGTCATGAAGGGGGCAGCCATTCTGCTTGCGCAAGCGCCCGACGAGATCGGTGCGCGAATGCTGACAGATCTCGACATATTCGTTCGCCCAGCCGATATGCGCGTCTCCATAACAGCGCTCGAGGCCATCGGCTACGAGATCCGGCTGGATAGCGGCTCCTGGCCAGGAAACCCCAGATACCACTTGCCGGCCGTTTTGGAGCGCCCCGCCGATGTCGGTGGTATCGATCTTCATTGCCGGCCGAAAGGTCCGGCTTCCTTTGGCGATATCGAATGGCTGTACGGCCGCAGCCGGCGGATCACCCTGGCAGGAAAACACGTCTATCTCCCGTCTGCCTTCGTGCAGATTGTCTTTCTAATCCTCCATGATCAGTTCCAGGACGGCGACTATTGGCGTGGCCTGATCGATCTGCGCCACTTGCTCGACATCGTGAAGCTTGCCCGTCTCGACGATGTCGCCTGGGGGGAACTGCGGTCGTTGTTTGCTGCCGGTTACGAACGAAACGCGGTAGACGCTCAAATCCTCACGGCGCTTGCGCTGTTCGAAATCGATAGCGCTTCTACACTGTCGTTCGGGATACGGTCGCGAATTCAACTGCGGCGGCGGCAACTCCAGGTCGGAAGGAGCTATCTCGCCATCCCCTTGGCAATTCTGACGCTTCTGAGCGAGGTACCCCACTATCGGCGCTGGGACCGCTTCGGCGGCGAGCCCCATCCTTCCTGGCGGCAGGAGGCCGTGCGGAAAACACGCGAGATCAGGCGTATTTTCCGCTCGAAACCGGTGGGAAAACTGTGAGGTTAAAGAAACAATCGGCCTAGAGCGTCGGCAACTCGCCGATCGGGATGAAGGCGAGGAACGCCGTGCCGTCGCGCACATTGAGCTTCACTGTCGCCTCGTTCTTGCCGTTGGCGAGCGCCTTCAACATGTTGGCGGTGTTGTCGACGAGGTTGGCATTGTCGGGGATCAGGGTGACGAGGTTGGTCCGCCAGGCCTCGATATTGGTCATCGTCAGCGAGAACTCCCCGGAAATCAGCCCCTGATCATTGACGGAAAACGGACCGGAGAGCCTGGCGTTCATGCCGGCGCCGAGGTCAAGGGTGAGTTGCCTGAGTTCGCCCTTGCTGCCGCGAAACATTTCCGGTGTCGGCGTGGCCTTCATCCATCCGGCCTTGTCGGTGAAAGTCAGGTCCGCGGCAACGGTCGCCGGTGGCGCGTAGCTCGGACCTTTTTCCGGGCGAAGATCGAGTTTGTCGACGCTCAGGGCGGCATCGAGATCGGCGCCGTTCTGGCGCAGATGCAGTTCGCCGTGGCTGGCGCCGAAACCAAGACCGTCGCCGGACAGCGGCAGGCGCACACGACCGGTGAGATTGTCATAGGTCAGCGATGTCCGGTCGACACCGGACAAGGTCGCGCGCACGCTCGCATGCAACAGGGTCCAGTCGGCGAAGATGTTGAGGCCCGGGGAGGCCCGGATCTCGGCCGGTCCGTCGAGCTCGATCACCGCATGTCCAGGCTGGTAAACCTGGGCGGCCGTGCGTAGCGCGCCGAAGGAGGCCGAGGTCCCGTGGCGCGTATCGTCGAGGTGCACCTTGTCGCAGAAGAGCCCGATGCGGAACGGAAAGCCGCGCACGTCCATGTTCGCGCACTCGCCGCTCAGCCCGGCGGCCTGGCCGTCGGCAAGGCGGGCCGCCAACCGCTTTTCGACCTGATCGGCCGCCAGGTACCAGCCGGCCGAATAGATGCCGGCGACAAGCACGACACCTGCCGTCAGCCAGCGAAATTTCCGGCTCACCGGTGAGGGGTTGGAAGTTGCGGTTGCCGACATGGGCGCGATTACCTCACTCTGATCCGGATCGCGGCTGCCTTTCGGGTGGCGCCGTCAATCCGCAAAACTATTCTTTTCTTCGGGTGCACGAGGACGACCTTGTCTCTTTCGTGCCGGGATGCTGTGCCGTAGAAACCGACATGGCTGACCGTCCCATGGGGCCGATCGTGATTCGGCGGCGAGAGCAGACAGCGCGGGTTGAATGACAGTGGATATGGACGAATTTTGGGTCTTTGGCTACGGGTCGCTGATGTGGAACCCGGGCTTCGCGTTTGAGGAAAAGCTGACGGCGCGCGCGTTCGGGTTTCGCCGCTCACTCTGCGTGCATTCCTGGGTTCACCGCGGTACCGAGCAGCGGCCGGGGCTGGTCCTCGGGCTTGACCGCGGCGGTTCCTGCATCGGCACGGCATTTCGCGTCGAGCGCGCGCAGCAGGCAAGTGTCGTCGACTATCTGCGTGAGCGCGAACTGGTGACGCATGTCTACAAGGAGCGCACGATGCCGGTGCTGCTCGCCGATGGGCGACGGGTGCCGGCACTCGCCTACGTGATCGACCGCGACCATGTCCAATATGCCGGCACGCTGAGCACGGCCGAGGCTGCCGGCATCGTGGCGGTTTCGACCGGAAAATCCGGGCCGAACAGCGAGTACGTGTTCAACACGCTGTCCCACTTGAGAGAGATGGGGATCCGCGATCACTGGCTGGAAGAGGTGGTCGGACTACTTCAAGAGACGCGACCACGCGCCGAGGCTTGAACGGTTCAGGCCTTGCCCGCCGCCTTCAATTCCTGCAGCCGCTGCTCCGCCGTCGGCGGCAGCGGCAGGTGCGGATTGTCTCTCACTGTTTCAATCAGTAACTCATCGCTGGCCTTCTCAGTCACTTCGACGAGTTTGGCGAGGAAGGCGTCGGGATCCATGCCGGCCTCGATCGGCGGCAGGATGCGGACCTTGAAGTGGCCGGGGAAGCGCAGGAACTTGCGGCGTGGCCAGAAGAGGCCGGGATGCATGGCAACCGGAACGACCGGCACATTGAGGTCACGGTAGAGGCGGGCAATACCGTATTTGTACTCCGGCGGTGCGCCCGGCGGACGGCGGGTGCCTTCCGGATAGATGATGAGTTCGCGGCCGGTCGCCAGTTCCTGCTTGGTCCGGTTCATCACGCCGGTCATTGCCTTGCCGCGCGCCGCGCGGTTCACCGGCACCATGCGCTGTTTGAGGACGTACCAGCCGAAAAGCGGGATCCAGGTCAGCTCGCGCTTGAGGATGTAGAGGGGATCGCTGAGCCACGGCAAGAGCGCGTAGGCGTCCCAGAAAGACTGATGCTTGGGCGCGAAGATGTAGGGCACCTCAGGGATGTTCTCGAGGCCTTCGACCTCGAACGTCGTGCCGACCATCTTCTCAAGCAGCCAATGATTGCTGCGCGCCCAGTTCTTCGGCACGAACCACGCCTTCTTGCGCGGCAGCAGAAAATATGCCGGCGTAAAGACGATCATCTGCACGATCAGATTGGCGTAGAAGACCACGTTGAAAAGGATCGAACGCAAGACGATCATCGGGCACGCTCTCGTAGGCGAGTTCTTGGGGACCGGTGTTTGAGGCCGACTGATCGCTGCCTACACGAATAAACGCCGAAGGAAAACCGCCCTGTTTCACTTTGCTGCGGGCGAAGCGTCTCGCGTTTGCCCTATTCTTCGGCCGGCGTGGCGCGCGAGGGGTCGGTGCGCAGGCCGCTGGTCGGGCGAGCGCCGGCAAGATCGCGCAGCGACGCGACCGAGTATTTCCCGAATTCGAGGAGGATGGCTTTCAACACCATCGGATTGCGCAGCCAGTTCGTGGTCTTGAGGTCGGAATTGACGACGGGGTAGGCGATGAACTCCGTTTCCGGACGGGTGCGGCGCAATTCCAGCAGGCTGCGCGGCATATGGTAGTTGTTGGTGACGACGAGCACGCTGGTATAGCCGCGATCCCGGATCCATTGCGCCGTCTCCGTGGCATTGCCGATGGTATCGATCGCCTCATGACCGATATCGACGCAGCATTTGAAGAGATCCGCCGAGCTCTGGGTGTTGCGACGGATCTGGCGGCCCGTCGTGGTCGGATGCACCCCGGAGATCAGCAAGCGCTTGCCTGCACCCGACTTCAAGAGATCGACGGCCTGGTCGATGCGCTGGAAACCGCCGGTCAGAACGACGATCGCATCGGCTCTCGGATGGGTGGGGGGCTGCAGCGACGCGACGGTGTCTGCGAAATTCAGGAAGGCGGCGACGAGGATCGCAAGCGGCAGGAGCAGGACGAAGAACGTCCGGCGGAGAATTTTGCGCAGCAGGCTGCGGGACCGCCGGCGATTGTCGGCTCCCTCCTGCCATTTGCCTCCTCCGGCCATGCCGCTCCCGCGTAATTCTCGCGCCATCATGATTCTCTTCACATAGCCGCAGATTGCGGCAAGGAATAGATCGAGGAGCGGTGAAACATCGGGCGGTTCAGCTTTGGTAGAGGTCGGTGCGGCCGGGGTCGGAACGGATGAGGTCGATCTCGTAGATCGTGCGCATGACGGTGAGGCGTGCCGTCAAAGTGGTCAGGATGGCGATGACCACGATGATCGCGGCAATGCCAAGGTATCCACCGTAACCGATGGTGAACGTGCCGAAAAGCGCGGTTGCCTGATCGGTCTGCGGCGTGGCGAGCGTTCGCGATTGCCAGAAGCCGGCAAGTGCGAAGGACAGCGCCGCAAGAAGGCCGCCGGCGCCGGCACCCTTGAGGCTGATCTTCAGGAAATGCTTCTGGAATTCCGACGCAACGAAGCCAGCCTCGGCGCCGACGAAATGCAGCACTTCGACGATGTGGCGGTTGCCCGACAGCGCACCGCGGGTGGCGAACACCACCGTCAGCACCATGGCCGAAAAGACGAGCGTCAGGACGCCGGTGCCGATCATTGCGGTGGTGTTGGCCATGGCGACGAGCCGGTCGACCCAGGTGCGGTGGTCGTCGAGGAAGGCCTGTGGGATCGTCTCCGTCAGCGCCTTGCGCATGGCGGCAAAATCGGGCGGGTTGTTCTCGTCGATGGTGATGATGATCAGCCGCGGCACCGGCAATTCGTCGAGGTCGAGGCCCTCGCCGAGCCAGGGTTCGAGCAGGCGGGCCGTGGCGGCACGGTCGACGATCTTGCCATCGGTCGTACCGCTGAAGGTCAGCGCCAGGTCGCGGGCGTCGGCAAGCGCCTTTTCCATGTCGAGATTGTCGTCGGGCTTGATCTGGATGGTGATCTCGCGGGAGATCTGGGATTGCCAGCTCTGGGCCGTGGCTCTCACCATGCTGACGCCGCCGAGCGTCAGGCAGGCAAGAAACGACATGATGGCGATGACGCACATCAGCGCGTTGCCGGAGACATTGGCCGAGGGCACGATCGGCCCGGTCGGACGGACCCGCATTTCCGTCCGGCGCTGCTGCTGTTCCGGTTTTTCTTCAGGGGCGCTGATCTCGCGCTTGGTGCGGCTGTCACTCATAGATGTCGAGCCGTCCCTGGGAGAGGATCATACGCCGCGCTTCCACCTGGTCCATCAGCGACAGATCGTGCGTGGCGATGACGACGGCCGTGCCGAGCCGGTTCAGCTCGAGGAAGAGATTGAGAAGGCGGCGCGCCATCGGCGGATCGACGTTGCCGGTCGGCTCGTCCGCCAGCAGGATCTCCGGCCGGTCGATCAGCGCGCGCGCAATCGCCGCGCGCTGCTTCTCGCCGCCTGAAAGCACCGGCGGGAGCACATTGATGCGCTCTCCAAGGCCGACCCACTTCAACAGTTCGATCACGTCGGCCCGGTAGCTCGCCTCTTCCTTGCCGCGCACGCGCAGGGGAAGGGCGACATTCTCATAGGTCGTGAGATGTTCGAGCAGGCGAAAATCCTGGAAGACGATGCCGACGCGGCGGCGCAGCATCGGGAATTCCTCGCGCGGGATCGACGAAATGTTGCGGTCGAACATGCGGATCAGGCCGCGCGTCGGCTGCAGCGAAAGGAAGAGCAGCTTCAGAAGCGTGGTCTTGCCGGCGCCCGAGGGGCCGGTCAGGAACTGGAACGAACGGCGCGGGATGTCGAAAGTCAGGTCCCGGAGGATTTCCGGTCCCATGCCATAGCGCAGTCCGACGTTCTCAAAGTGAATCAAGCGGCAGCCCAGTCTCTCTTGCGGCCCTGCAACCGACAGCCGGTTCCGGTCCTCCGCGCATAGGACGACCAGCCACGAAAGGCAAAACCGCCAGCGGAATCATGGTTAAGCGATGGTTAATTTTTCATGAAAAGGTGCCGCTTTCACGACGTCTTTCCGAAACATTAACCATTCCGGTTTACGTGTCGGAAAGATTTGATGCAATGCCCAGATTCTTGCACCGCGGGGGTCAGAGCATTGCCCGATGGTTTCGCGGATCGGGGCAGGCCGCTGGCGCTGCGTCCTCTTGCGGGACAGGAGGAAATGATCATGCAGGCATTTCGCAGCAAGACCGCAGGCGCGAGCGCCTATGCTGATTTTCTGCCGCCCGAGCGCGGCGGACGCAATGGCGCGGCAGCGCCGAGACGGACCGACTATGTCGATGCGGAGTTCGAGGTGGTTTCCGCCTCGTCGCGTCGAACGCCCTATCCGGTTTTCAACGACAGTGCCAAGGCGGGCCATCGAGCGCGACCGACGCTGACGGTCGTGACGGACGGAAGCTCAGCTGCCACCCGGCTCATGCGCCTTGCCGAAACGCGGCTTCGCGACATGCCCGCGCGTCGCTTCGCCGGGCTGGTGGCGGGCTTTGCTCTTGCGTCCTTCCTGGCGATCGTGGGCTTTGCCGGCGATGGGCAGGCCGACGTCGAGCCGCTGGCGATAACGGGCGTCACGAGCACGCTTGATTATTCGGGCGGCCTGCGCGTGCTTTCGGTCTACGGCTCGATCGACAACCGTTCCGACGTCGAGCAGCGATTGCCGCTGGTCGTGGTGGGGGTCGCGTCCAACGGACGTCAAGTGACGAGCACGCGCGTGATGCCGGAAGGGGCGGCGATTGCGCCCGGCGAGAGCCGCCATTTCATGACAAAGCTGCCCTATGCAGGTGGAAAAATGCCCGATGTGACGGTTTCCTTCACCGAAAACGGTGTTTCGCCGCGCTGATTGTGCTAAGCGGCGCGGATGGGAAGGCGCAAGTCTTCCGGAAGAAACGCTGGAGAAGCCTGGATGCCTGTCGTTCGCGGTAAGACTATCGAACCCCTCTATACGGCCGAAACGATTGCCGCACGCAACAGCGAACTCGCTGACATGATCGTCAAGGGTCCGCATCAGGATCTGCTGGTGATCGCGGTGCTCAAGGGATCGTTCATCTTCGCCGCGGACCTGATCCGCGCCATGCATTCGGCTGGCCTTGCGCCGGAAGTCGAGTTCATCACGCTGTCGAGCTATGGCACCGGCACCGTTTCGCAGGGCGTCAAGATCACGAAGGATATCGACAGCGACGTGCATGGCCGCGACGTGCTTCTGATCGACGACATTCTCGAATCCGGCCGGACGCTGCGCTTTGCCAAGGAACTGATGTTCGAGCGTGGCGCGCGCAATGTGACGATCGCCGTGCTGCTCGACAAGCGGGTCAAGCGCAAGGTCGATCTCGAAGCCGATTATGTCGGTTTCGAATGCCCTGATCACTTTGTCGTCGGCTACGGCATGGACGTCGCCTATGCCTTCCGCGAGCTGCCGTTTGTCGGCGTTGTCACCGGCGACGCCGAGTAAGCTGTATCGTTTTGGGGCGTCTGTCCTGAAATCCGGTCGTTCCGCGTTTACCGAACACAAACGAAAAGCTGGTTGTTTTGGGGCGTACCGCCTGTGATTCGCCGATGGGTTCGGCGGTGCTGCAGCGTAGCGCGTCCCTTAATGACCCACGCCCGCTGTACGTTTGGATCAGGTGCGGGTGCCGGCGTGAACGCCGGACTCGGAAGCGAACGCGGAGGCCATGATGGCGAAGATCCTGATTACCGAGGACGAGGATGCATTGCGTTCCTTCGTCGCGCGGGCCCTGAGGCTCGATGGTCACGAGACGGTCGAGGCGGGCGACGGCGCCGACGGCCTTGCCTGCCTCAATGAAGAGGCTTTCGACCTTCTGCTTTCCGATATCCGCATGCCGGTCATGGACGGCATCGAGCTCACGCACCAGGCCTCTGTCGCCTTTCCGGCAATGAAAATCCTGCTGATGACCGGTTATGCCGAGCAACGCGAGCGGGCCGATGACCTGACGGACAAGATCGTCGACGTCATCTCCAAGCCTTTTTCCCTTCCCGATATCCGCAAGGCTGTGGCGCTGGCGCTCGCCGCCTGAGGCGACCAGGCTAACTCGAGACTGAACGCACGTCTCTTTCCGGCGCATGGGAGGCTCCCATGCGTCGTGGCTGCAACGTGCTGACAGGTGGCGTTTCCGTGAACCGGTCAGGTTGCTGACCGGTTGCCTGCTTAGCGCATGTCGAGAAGGCGCTCGAGATACTGACGTTCGGCTTCCGGCGAGAGGTTGTCGCCGAGCCGGCGGCGGATCTCTTCGAGGATCTGTCGGGCCCGCTGGGAGTCGATCTCGTCGGGAACCTTGACCTGATCGCCGAAATTCGGGCCGAGGTTCTGCTGTCGCCGTCCGAGCGGGTCGCGGCCGTTCTGGCCATATTGCGGCACGCCCATGCCGGGGCCCTGACCCTGGCCCTGCATCTGGTTCATCATGTCCTGCGCGCCTTCGCGCAGCGCCTGCAGCGCGCGGCCCTGGTTGCCGACCGCCTGCTCGCCCTGGCCTTTGCCGAGCGCGCCGGAGGCGCCGTCCATTTCGCGTTTGGCGTCGCCGAAGCCCTTGCCAGGCTTGATGCCCATGCTTTCAAGGCCCTGGCTCAGTTCGCCAAGCTGCTTGCCGAGCGCGTCCTGCTGCTCTTTCAGCTGCTTCAGCGCATCCTTCAACTGTTCGGCCGTCATGTCGTCGAGCGGGTTTGGCTGGCCATTCGGGTCGCCCTGTTGTCCCGGCTCCTGCGGCATATCCTGACCGAAAAGCTCGTTGTCCTCGCCCTGCAGCGGATCGCCGCGCTGCATCCTGTCGCGCAGCGCCTGGTCGAGCTTGAACGTTTCGTCCATGAGCTGCTGTTGTTGCTGCAGCAGCTTGCCGAGCTTGTCCATCTGCTGGCGCATGGCGTCGTTCTGCTCGCCCATCTGCTGCTGGCTGCGGCCCGCTTGCAGGTTGTTCATCATGCGTTGCAGCTCGGACAGCATCTGGCGCGCCTCGTCGCGGGCACCGGACCGCGCCAGATTCTCGATCTGGTTCATCATGTTTTCGAGGTCTTGCTGGCGCATAATGTTGTTGGGGTCGAGCTTGCCGGTCATGCGCGGGTTTTTCATCGCCTGCTCGGCCAGCGCCTGCATGTATTCCTGCATCGCCTGGCGCAGGTCCTGCATCAGCTTGGCAATCTCCTGGTCGGAGGCGTTTCGCTCCAGGGCATCCGACAGCGCCTGCTGTGCCTCGCGCAGGCGCCGCTCTGCGAGCGACAGGTCACCGTCTTCGATACCGAGCGCGATCTCCCAGAGGTATCCGGCGGCATCGCGCAGCATGTCGTCGTTATAGGCGAGCGCCATGCGCGTGCGCGCGGATTTCAGCAGAAGGAAATGGGTGAGGTTCGGAATCCAGTTTTCCGCCAATGCGGTGACAGCGTCGTTGAGGTCGATGGCGCGCGGCAGGTCGTTGGCATTGAGAGCGAAGACCTGGCGTTGTTCGGCGACAGCACCTGCGAGCGGCTGCAGGAACTGGCGGGCCGGCAGGATCATGTCCTGCGGCGGGCTGCGGCCCTCCTGTCCGGCGGCGTCACGGGCGACGAGCGTGATCTGCACGCGCTTGCCTGCGAGCGGATGTTCGCTGAGGTTCCGGCTGGTCGTACCCTTGGCTTCGCGTGCGTTGCGGCGCGGCAGGTCAAGCCGATACTCCGGCAGCGGGTAGAGCGGCCGCGCACCTTCGGCAGGCTGATCGAGCGGCTTGATCTCGGCCCAGGCCTGAGCGATGCCATAGTCGTCAGTCGCGGCGAAAGTCACTTCCAGTGCGGCATTGACGGTTGGATGGGGGACGCCATCGAACGCGATTTGCGGGACGCCATCCGGCGTGATCTTGAAGGCCCAGCGCTGGCCTCCGACGACGAGCTCACCATCCTTGACGACCTTGTACACGTGGTTGCGCACGGCATTCGGGTTGCGCTGGGTGCCCTGAGATGTGTTGTCGGCTGCCTTTGACTGGGGCGTCTCTTCCTTGGCGTTGTCACCGACCGAAGGAATGGCGATCGGCTCGGCCGCACCGGTCTCGGCATAGAGGACAGCCGCATCCGGTCCAGCACCGGTGATGCGCACCGTCAGGTCGCTGAACTGCGGAATGGTGATGGCTCCGGCATTCTCCGCCGCAGCGGCGGATTCAGGCTTGCCAGTGAGGAAGATCGGCGCGCGCCCGGAATAGGGCGGCGGGGTCACCCAGGCATCAATGCGGATGTTGGCGGCCTCCACCGAACCCTGCGGCAACCGGAAGGCGTCGCTGAGCAGCCCGGCACGGTTGGAGTAGGAATAGGCGAAGGCGAGGCAGGCCAGAAGAACGGGCACGGCCCGCAGCGCGAAGGGGTCGTGCCGGGCGATATCGGGGCGTGGCAGTCCGGCGTCGAGGGCGCCGATCAGACGCGCCATACGCGCCTGATGTTCACGCCACAGCGCTTCCCCAAGCGGATTGTCGGTTGCGGGCCGATCATCCTGGACGCGGATGGCCTGATGCGGCAGGGCGTTGCGCTCTTCCAGCATGCGATCGGCATCGGCATTTTGGGGCAGGCGTATCCGCGTCAGCGGAACGAGGGATGCGACAAAGCCGATGGCAAAGACAAAGAGCACCACGGCATGCAACCAGAGCGGTGCCGTGCGAAAGAAACCAAGCCAGGCGAAGGCGAGAAACAGAAGTGCGACGGAGCCGGGCAAAAGGATGCGCGGCAGGATTTGCTCGGCGACCAGCACCGAGCGCGCCAGCCATCTTTTCAGCGCCAGGGTTCTCGAAAACGGCTTTGGTTGTGGCGTTTCATCCTGCCGGAATTGCGTCATCCGCCCAAGTTTCCTTTCGGTCGCCCATTAACGCGCGTGGCTGACCCAATATAGTAAAGGCGAACGCGCTTCCGGAAAACGGCGCGCGGTTTCGCTCATCCTGCTGACCTGAAGGATACCATCGTTTGTGGCGAAGACGAGGGCGCAAACACAATCGTGATCGTCCGGACGGCCGATCCACAGATTGTCGTCGTTCGCGCCGGCCGGATCAATCGAGCCAGTCGGGAACCGAGTCGAGGCCGATCAGGGCATCGTAGTCCTGGCGGGGACGGATCACGTGGAAACGGTCACCGTTGACCAGCACTTCGGGGATCAGCAGGCGGGAATTGTAGGTGCTGGCCTGCACGGCGCCATAGGCTCCGGCCGAGCTGATCGCGAACAGATCGCCAGGCTTCGGCATCGCCATCTCGCGGTCAAGGGCCAGGTAGTCGCCGGTCTCGCACACCGGGCCGACGACGTCAGCGCGAATGCGCGGCGCGTTGGCGGCCGAGATGCGAACCGGGCGGATCTCGTGATAGGCCTCGTAGAGCGTCGGGCGGATGAGATCGTTCATCGCACCGTCGACGATGACGAAGGTCTTGTCGCCGCCATCCTTCACGTAAATCACTTCGGTCACGAGAATGCCGGCATTGCCGACGATCAGACGGCCGGGTTCCGTGACGATCTTGCAGCCGAGCGACTGCAGCTGGCTCTTGACGATGTTCGCATAGGCGTCGGGCAGCGGCGGCGGGTTGTTGTCATCCTTGTAGGGAATGCCCAGGCCTCCGCCGATATCGACGTGGTCAATCGAATGACCGTCGGAGCGCAGCGTGTCCACCAGTTCGCGCAGCAGCTTGAAGGCGGCATCGAAAGGTTGCAGCTCGGTGATCTGGCTGCCGATGTGCATGTCGATGCCGGTGACCTGAATGCCCGGCAGGGTGGCGGCATGGGCGTAGACGGTACGGGCGCGCTCCCACGAAATGCCGAACTTGTTTTCCTTCTTGCCGGTCGAGATCTTCGCATGGGTGCCGGCGTCGACATCCGGATTGATGCGGAAGGAGACGTGGGCGCGCTTGCCGGCGCGCACGGCGCGCTGGTTCAGCACTTCGAGTTCCGGCTCGGACTCGACGTTGAAGCAATAGATACCGGCTTCCAGTGCCAGGTCCATTTCCTGCGGCGTCTTGCCGACACCGGAGAACATGATCCGCTCTGCCGGAATGCCGGCCGCAAGCGCGCGGCGCAGTTCGCCGCCGGAGACAACGTCAACGCCTGCGCCGAGGCGGCCGAGCGTCTTCAGTACCGCCTGGTTGGAATTGGCCTTCATGGCGTAGCAGACCATCGCTTCCACATCCGAGAAGGCGTTGGAAAAGACCGTGTAGTGGCGCTCAAGCGTGGCCGTCGAGTAGCAGTAGAAGGGCGTGCCGACGGCGCGTGCGATGTCTGTCACCGGCACGTCTTCGGCATAAAGGATTCCGTCGCGGTACTGGAAGTGGTTCACGGCATGAAGCTCGCTTAGAGCAATTCCAGGAAAAGCATGAAACGGTTTTCCGTCCGGAATTGCGTAATTGCAAATGAACTAGAGAATGGGATCGAGCAGGAACGGACGGTCGTCCGCTTTTTCCTTCTGCTCGACGGTGCCGGCCGGCGCCAGGGTGTTGATCGGCGCGGCCGAGCCGGGGCGATCAAGGTCACCTTTGCGTCCGCAACCGACAAGAACCAGCCCGGGGATCGCCAGCAGCAGCGCAAGCCGGGCCGCCTTCGTGAATGTCATCGTGATTTTCCTTCGCGGGAACTGATGCAGGTGCGATGTCTTACCGATTTTTCAGGCGCTTGTGCACCCTGTTTCTGCGGGCGGAAACCGCCCGCAAATGTCCGCATTTCGCCTAGTTGCGGGCGCGCCACCAGGCGATCTGCTTGCGCACCTCGTTGGGGGCGGTGCCGCCGAAGGACGTGCGGCTGGCAACGGACGCTTCGACCGTCAGAACGTCGAAGACCTTGTCGGTGATATCGGCATGGATCGACTGCAGGTCGTGAAGCGAAAGATCCGCCAGGTCGCAGGCTTTCTGTTCGGCAAGTGCCACGGCTCGGCCGGTCACGTGATGGGCGTCCCGGAAAGGAAGGCCCGCCTCGCGCACAAGCCAGTCTGCAAGGTCGGTCGCGGTCGAATAGCCGGAACCGGCAGCCGCCTTCATGCGGTCGGCGCGGATGGTCATGTCGCGCACCATGCCGGTCATCGCGGCAATCGCGAGCTCGAGGCTTTCTGCGGCGTCGAAGACCTGTTCCTTGTCTTCCTGCATGTCCTTGGAATAGGCGAGCGGCAGACCCTTCATGACCGTCAGCAGCGCGATCAAGGAACCGTTGATACGGCCTGTCTTGGCGCGCACCAATTCGGCGGCATCGGGGTTCTTCTTCTGCGGCATGATCGAGGAGCCCGTCGAAAAGGCGTCCGACAGACGGATGAAGCCGAACTGCGGCGTCGACCAGATGACGATCTCTTCGGCAAGCCGCGACAGATGCGTGGCGGTGATCGAGGCCATCGACAGGAACTCGAGCGCAAAGTCGCGGTCGGACACGGTGTCGATCGAGTTGCGGGTCGGGCCGGTAAAGCCGAGCGCCTTGGCGGTCATGTGCCGGTCGATCGGGAAGCCGGTGCCGGCAAGGGCTGCAGCGCCGATCGGGCTTTCGTCCATGTGCTCGATGGCGTGGCGCACGCGCGAGCGGTCGCGGCCGAACATCTCGACGTAGGCCATGCAATGGTGGCCGAAGGTGACGGGCTGTGCCGTCTGGAGATGGGTGAAGCCCGGCATGACGGTGTCGGCATGTTCTTCGGCGCGGTCGAGGAACGCGGCAATCAGCCCGGTCAGCGCCTTTTCGGTCCGCTGCAGCTCTTCCTTGACCCAGAGGCGGAAGTCGAGCGCCACCTGATCATTGCGCGAGCGGGCGGTGTGCAGGCGGCCGGCGGCGGGGCCGATCAGCGTTGCGAGCCGCGCTTCGATGTTCATGTGGATGTCTTCGAGGCGGCGAGAGAACTCGAACGCACCACTTTCGATCTCTGACAGGATCGTGTTGAGGCCGTGAACGATCTTGTCTTTGTCTTCAGCCGAAATGATGCCTTGATGCGCCAACATCGTCGCATGCGCTATTGAGCCGCGGATGTCCTGGGCATAGAGCTTCTTGTCGAAGCCGATCGAGGCATTTATTTCCTCCATGATCGCGTCCGGACCCGAGGCAAAGCGACCGCCCCACATCTGGTTGGAGGATTTCGTCTCGGAATTGCCGTCAGCCATGAAGAATGCCCGCCTTGGAGAATGAAATGCCCGACCAGAAGAAATCCCCCCCGGCCGTGAAACTGTTCGCGCTCGCCGCCCTGTT
>NZ_DASYHB010000043.1:0-3558 GCF_035999185.1 Ensifer sp.
TTGCCGCCGCTATTTTTGCCGACGGCAGCAAGGTGAAGTACACGCCCACGTCGGCCAAGGAACGCTTCCCGGCGCTGCAGTCCGGCGAAGTCGACGTGCTTGCACGTAACACGACGTGGACGATCAACCGCGACACCGCACTCGGCTTCAACTTCCGCCCGGTCAACTACTATGACGGCCAGGGCTTCATGGTTCGCAAGAGCCTGAACGTCAAGTCGGCCCTCGAGCTTTCGGGCGCGGCCGTCTGCGTGCAGACCGGCACCACCACCGAACTGAACCTCGCCGACTACTTCAAGGCGAACAACCTTCAGTACAATCCGGTCGTCTTTGAAAAGCTTGAAGAGGTCAACGCCGCCTATGACGCTGGCCGTTGCGACGTCTACACAACTGACCAGTCGGGTCTCTACTCGCTGCGTCTGACCCTCTCGAAGCCGGACGATCACATGATTCTGCCGGAAATCATCTCGAAGGAGCCCCTCGGCCCGGCCGTACGCCAGGGTGACGACAAGTGGTTCGATATCGTCAGCTGGACCCATTATGCGCTGATCCAGGCTGAAGAATTCGGCATCACCCAGGCCAATGTCGAAGAAATGAAGAAGTCCACCAACCCGGACGTTCAGCGCTTCCTCGGCGTCGAAGCTGACACCAAGATCGGCACCGACCTCGGCCTCACCAACGAATGGGCCGTGAACATCATCAAGGCCGTCGGCAACTACGGCGAAGTCTTCGATCGTAACATCGGCGCCGGCAGCCCGCTCAAGATCGAGCGCGGCCTCAACGCGCTGTGGAACAAGGGCGGCATCCAGTACGCTCCGCCGGTTCGCTAAGGCGATCCGACATGACTGGGGGAAGCGGGTCACCGCTTCCCCATCCCAACGATAAGAACACCCAAAAGGGTGAAAAGGGGAAAAGAGGCATTGCATGGCGATTGGCGTCACAACTACGCCTGAGAAAACGAAACCGTCGGGGTCGTTTATCAACGACCCGCAAGTGCGCGCGGTCTTTTATCAGGTTATCACTGTCATCGTACTCGCGGCCTTCGTTTATTGGGTCGCCGCCAATACGATCGAAAACCTCAAGCGGGCGAATATCGCCTCTGGCTACGACTTCCTGAAAGGACGCGCCGGTTTCGACGTTGGTCAGTCGCTGATCGCCTATACGAGCGATTCCACCTATCAGCGCGCGCTCATCGTCGGCCTGCTCAACACGCTGCTCGTCGCCGTTTGCGGTATCGTGACTGCCACCGTCATCGGATTTGCAGTCGGCATCGGGCGACTGTCGCACAACTGGCTGATCGCCAAGCTGTCGCTCGCCTACGTAGAAGTCTTCCGCAACATCCCGCCGTTGCTCGTCATCTTCTTCTGGTACAGCGGTGTTCTGGCGATCCTGCCGCAGCCGCGTGAATCGGCCGCACTGCCGCTCAACATGTTCCTCAACAATCGCGGCCTCGCCTTCCCCAAACCGATCTTTGGCGACGGCTCGCTGTACACGCTTCTGGCCTTCGTCGTCGCGATCGTCGCCAGCTTCTTCGTGGCGCACTACGCGCGCAAGAAGCAGGAGGCCACGGGACAGCGCTTCCCGCTCCTGTGGACGGTTCTCGCTCTCGTCATCGGGCTGCCGCTGCTGACGTTCCTCGCCAGCGGATCGCCGATCACCTTCGACGTGCCGGTTGCAGGCAAGTTCAACCTGACCGGCGGCTCGGTCATCGGACCGGAATTCCTGTCGCTCTACCTCGCCCTCTCGTTCTATACGGCCGCCTTTATCGCCGAAATCGTGCGCGCCGGTATTCGCGGCGTTTCGAAGGGACAGACTGAGGCAGCGAACGCACTCGGGATCCGACCGGGACTGACGACGCGCCTCGTGGTGGTACCGCAGGCGCTGAGAATCATCATTCCGCCGCTCACAAGCCAATATCTGAACCTGACCAAGAATTCGTCGCTTGCCGTCGCGATCGGCTACGCCGACCTCGTGGCCGTCGGCGGCACGATCCTCAACCAGACGGGCCAGTCGATCGAGGTCGTGACGATCTGGATCATCGTCTACCTATCGCTGAGCCTTGCGACGTCGCTGTTCATGAACTGGTTCAATGCCCGCATGGCCCTGGTGGAGAGATAAGACGATGAACCAGGCAACTTTTGTCCGAACCTCGATGATCGAGGGTTCTGCACCGCCTGTCGCAGAAGGTGGCCTCTTTAGCTGGCTGCGCGCCAACCTCTTCGCCACGCCGAAGGATACGGTTCTCACCATCATCAGCCTGCTTCTGCTGGCATGGTTGGTGCCACCGGCCATCCAATGGTTGTTTGTCGACGCCGCCTGGACCGGTGGCGGGCGTGGTGTCTGCGCGACGGTCGCGCAAGGGGGCACGCAGCCGGAAGGCTGGAGCGGCGCTTGCTGGGCGTTCGTCAACGCGAAGATCGACCAGTTCGCCTACGGGCGTTACCCGATCGAAGAACGCTGGCGGCCAACTCTGGTCGGCATCCTCTTCGTTCTCCTCCTCGTGCCCATGGCGATGCCGAAGGTTCCCTACAAGGGCATCAACGCCATTCTGCTCTTTGCCGTGCTGCCGCTCATCGCGTTCATCCTGCTGCCCGGTGGCTGGTTCGGGCTGACCTTCGTCGAAACGCCGCTCTGGGGCGGCCTGATGGTCACGCTCATCCTGTCCTTCGTCGGCATCACCGTGTCGTTGCCGCTCGGCATTCTCCTGGCGCTCGGCCGCCGGTCGCACATGCCTGTCATCAAGATGCTCTGCACCGCTTTCATCGAAATGGTGCGCGGCATACCGCTGATCGCGGTGCTGTTCATGGCAAGCGTCATGCTGCCCTTGTTCCTGCCGCAGGGCGTCACTTTCGACAAGCTCTTGCGCGCGCTGATCGGCGTCTCGCTCTTCGCCTCTGCCTATATGGCCGAAGTGGTGCGCGGCGGCCTGCAGGCCATTCCGAAGGGCCAGTATGAAGGGGCGGATTCGCTTGGGCTCAGCTACTGGCAGAAGATGAACCTCATCGTGCTGCCGCAGGCGCTGAAGCTGGTGATCCCGGGTATCGTCAACACCTTCATCGGCCTCTTCAAGGACACGTCGCTGGTATCGATCATCGGCATGTTCGACCTGCTCGGCATCGTTCGCTTCAACTTCACCGATGCCAATTGGGCCTCGTCGGTGACGCCGATCTCGGGGCTAATTTTCGCTGGCTTCATATTCTGGCTTTTCTGCTTTGGTATGTCGCGCTATTCAGGTTTCATGGAACGCGTGCTCGACACGGCCCATAAACGATAAAATGAGGGGAGGATCGCATGGCAAACGCAGCCACTGCTTCCAAAATGACGGTATCTGCAACGGATGTTGCGGTCGAAATCACTGGAATGAACAAGTGGTACGGGGACTTTCACGTCCTTCGTGACATCAACCTGAAGGTCATGCGCGGCGAGCGCATCGTCATTGCCGGCCCGTCGGGCTCCGGCAAGTCGACGATGATCCGCTGCATCAACCGCCTTGAAGAGCACCAGAAGGGCAAGATCGTCGTCGACGGCATCGAGCTCACCAACGACCTCAAGAAGATCGAC
>NZ_DASYHB010000047.1:0-16291 GCF_035999185.1 Ensifer sp.
CGGCGGCAGCCGGCTGCTCGTCCTCTTTCTGGCAACCGGAAAGAAGAATCGCGGTTGCCAAGGCGGCGGCCAGTGTCGGTCGGTTCATACGCATAGCGATGTCCATATTCGGTGGCCGCAGGCAGCCGGTGCGTCTTGCAAGGGGCCCGTGCGGTCCGGAAGTGAAGGGAAGCGGAACCGGTATCGGCTTGGGAAAATACCGGAAAGCTAATATACAAACACAAATGTATGTTAAATCGCGCTGCAGCGCAACAGAGTCATGGCGGACGGCGAATCAAAAAATAAATGAGCCGCCACAGTGGTTTAGTCCCGTGGCGGCTGATTTTCACAGAGCTGTGATGGGCGACCGGCCCCGGTATGGATCAGGCGAGGACGCGGTCGTCGGCGCCGAAACGGTGCATCGCGCCGACCATCGGCGTGGCATAGACGATGTCGTCGGGCGCATAGCGGTGTTCGCCGAAGAGCCGGACGGTGATGGTGCCGACATGTTCGGAATCGATATAGACGATGGTGTCGGCGCCCAGGTGTTCGACATGCGCCACCTTGCCCTTCCAGTCGCCGCTCTCGCGAGACAACGCCATATGTTCGGGGCGTATGCCGATCGTCTTGGCGCTGGCGTCGCCGAGCCGCGCGCCGTCGATGAAGTTCATCTGCGGCGAACCGATGAAGCCGGCAACGAAGATGTTGGCGGGCCGATTGTAGAGATCCATCGGCGAGCCGATCTGCTCGATCTGGCCGGCATTGAGGACGACGATCTTGTCGGCGAGCGTCATCGCCTCCACCTGGTCGTGGGTCACGTAGATCATCGTCGCCTTCAGGCTGCGATGCAGCCTGGCGATCTCGAGCCGGGTGTTGACGCGCAGCGCCGCATCGAGGTTCGACAGCGGTTCGTCGAACAGGAAGAGCTTCGGTTCGCGCACGATCGCGCGCCCGATTGCCACACGCTGGCGCTGGCCGCCGGAAAGTTCGGCCGGGCGACGGGCGAGGTAGGGGTCGAGTGACAGCATGCTTGCGGCCTTGCTGACCTTGTCCTCGATCTCCGCCTTCGGCTTGCCGGCCTGCTTGAGGCCAAGCCCCATATTGTCCTTCACCGAGAGGTGCGGATAGAGCGCGTAGGACTGAAAGACCATGGCGATCCCACGCTTGGCCGGTGCGACGTGCCCGACTTCGGTGCCGTCGATCTGCACGCTGCCCGAGGTCGCGTCCTCAAGGCCGGCGATGGTGCGCAGCAAGGTCGACTTGCCGCAGCCGGACGGGCCGACGAAGATGACGAATTCGCCGTCCTTTACCTCGAGGTCGATGCCCTTCAGCACCTCATGGCTACCATAGGCCTTGCGGATGGATTTGAGTTGAAGCGATCCCACCTGGTTGCCCCCTTTAGAGTTTGACTGGTCTGCCGGTGCGCACGCTCTCGTCTGCGGCAAGGCAGATGCGGAGCGACTGGACGGCATCGTTCATGTGACGGTCGAGGTCGATGTCTTCACGGATGGCCTTCAGCACATAGGCCTGTTCGCGGTCGCAGAGTTCCTGGTGGCCGGGCTCGCCGTCCATCTTCAGGTCCTCGTCGGCTTTCAGGAAGCGGCCGTCCGGGCCGGTTTCGGCATTGTGCAGCCGGATCACCGCGGTCTTGGTGTGCATGTCGATGTCGTCGGACTTGGCGTTCTGGTCCATGACGATCGAGACCGAGCCGTTCGGCGACATCACGTCCTTCACGAAGAAGGCGGTTTCCGAAATCATCGGCCCCCAGCCGGCTTCGTACCATCCGGCCGAACCATCCTCGAAGATCACCTGCAGGTGTCCGTAATTGTACATGTCCGGCGCGATCTCGTTGGAGAGGCGCAGGCCCATGCCGCGCACTTCCACCGGCTTGGCGTCGGTGATCTGGCACATGACGTCGACATAGTGCACGCCGCAGTCGACGATCGGCGACGTCGTCTTCATCAGCGACTTGTGCGTCTCCCAGGTCGGTCCACTCGACTGCTGGTTGAGGTTCATGCGAAACACGTAGGGACCGCCGAGCTTGCGTGCCTCGGCAATCAGCCGGATCCACGAGGGATGGTGGCGAAGGATGTAGCCGATCACCAGCTTGCGGCCGTGCTGCTTGGCAGCCGCGACGACGCGCTCGGCGTCGGCAACCGTGGTTGCGAGCGGCTTTTCGACAAAGACGTCGGCGCCGGCCTCGAACGCCATCACCGCGAAGTCCGCGTGGCTGTCCGAATAGGTGCAGATCGAGCAGAGATCCGGCTTCAGCTCGGCAAGTGCCGTTTTGAAATCGGGGTGGATCGTGTAGCCGCTCAGTTCCTCCGGCAACGGCACCTTCGAGCGATTGACGAGGCCGACGATCTCGAAGCCCGGATTGTTGTGATAGGCGAGCGCGTGGCTGCGCCCCATGTTGCCGAGCCCCGCAACGAGGACCCGAACCGGTTTGCTGCTTGCACTCACTTGACTGCTCCTGCCGTAATGCCGCGGATCAGCTGCCGCGAGAAGATGACGTAGAGGACGAGGACCGGAAGGATGGCGAGCGAGAGCGCTGCCAGAACCGCGTTCCAGTTGGTGACGAACTGGCCGATGAAGATCTGCGAACCGAGCGTCACGGTCTTGGTGGCTTCTGCCGGCGCCAGGATCAGCGGGAACCAGAGATCGTTCCAGATCGGGATCATCGTGAACACCGCGACCGTCGCCATGGCGGGCCGGACCAGCGGCAGCACCAGACGGAAGAAGATCGAGTATTCCGACAGCCCATCGATGCGCCCGGCATTCTTCAGGTCATCGGAGACCGTTCGCATGAACTCCGAGAGAATGAAGATCGCGAGCGGCAACCCTTGTGCCGTGTAGACGAGGATCAGCGCCGTCAGGGTGTTGACGAGGTTGGCAGCGACCATCCCTTGAAGGATGGCGACGGTGCCGAGCCGGATCGGGATCATGATGCCGATCGCCAGATAAAGGCCCATCAGCGTGTTGCCACGGAAGCGGTACTCCGACAGCGCGAAGGCGGCCATCGCCCCGAACAAGAGCACCAGCGCGATCGAGACGATCGTGACGATGAAGCTGTTCTGGAAGTAGGTGGCGAAATCACCCTGCCCGAGGACGGTCTGGTAGCCGATCAGGCTGAAGGTCTGCGGCGTCGGGATCGTCAACGGCGCCCGGAAGATCGCATTGCGATCCTTGAACGAGTTGATGATCGTCAGGAACACCGGGAACAGCGACACGAGCGTGTAGGCGATCAGCGCCACATGCACGAAGCCGGTGCGGAGAATGGAATCGCGTGCTTTCGACATCGCCGGTCTCCTTAGAACTGGTAGCGGCGCATGCGGCGCTGAATGACGAACAGGTAGAGCGACACGCCGGCAAGGATGATCAGGAACATCACCGTGGCGATGGTCGCGCCCATCGAGCGGTCACCGAGCTGCAGCTGGAAGCCGAAGAAGGTGCGGTAGAGCAGCGTGCCGAGAATGTCGGTCGAGCCATCAGGGCCGGCAAGCGCGCCCTGCACCGTGTAGACCAGGTCGAAGGCGTTGAAGTTGCCGACGAAGGTCAGGATCGAGATGATGCCGATGGCCGGCAGGATCAGCGGCAGCTTGATCTTCCAGAACTGGCTCCAGCCGGTGACGCCGTCGCATTCGGCGGCCTCGATCACCTCGTCGGGAATGTTGAGCAGCGCGGCATAGATCAGCATCATCGGGATGCCGACATATTGCCAGACCGAAATCAGCGACACGGCGATCAGCGCCGAACCGGGCTTTCCGAGCCAGGGCGCAAACATCGACTTCAGGCCGACAAGATCAAGCATCCACGGGGCGACGCCCCAGATCGGCGACAGGATCAGCTTCCAGATGAAGCCGACGATCACGAAGGAGAGCAGCGTCGGCAGGAAGATCGCGGTGCGATAGAAAGTGACGAAGCGAAGCTTCGGGATCGACAGCATCGCGGCGAGCGCAACCCCGATCGGGTTCTGCACGCACATGTGAATGATGAAGAAGAGGACGTTGTTCTTCAGCGCGTTCCAGAAGTCGTGCGCCCAGCGCTCGTCGCCGAACAGTGTCTGGAAATTGGCGAGGCCAACGAAGGTCGACTGGCCGTCAACGGTGTTGAACAGCGACAGCCGGAGCGTCTCGATCAAAGGCAGGATCATGACCGCCGAATAGATCAGGAAGGCCGGCAGCAGGAAGACGAGGATGTGCCAGCGTTTCGGCCGCCTTGCGGTCGGCTGTCCGTCTTGCACTGAAAGAGCGTCACTCATTGGTCCATCCGTTTCTAAAGACCGGTTCCCCAGACAATCACAATTGCGATCACGATGCGCTCCGACGCCACACGGCCGGTCTCGCCGTATGCCATCTGCCCTTGGTGGGGGCTCATGACGAAGGTTAAGTCTATCGCGTTCTTTTGCAAACGACTGCGTCGGTGGCCTCCCACTCTGGGAGGCCGGTGACGCTTCGGCTGGGGGAGTGCCACATCCGGCATGTCGCCCCGCCCGGTCCCTGCCCGCATCCCTGGGATCATGCGATCCGAGGTGCTGTTTGCGCGTCCGTGACGCGCGGTGGGGAGGGCCGACCCTCCCCCGGCAAGGGGAGGGAACCTGTTGCGCTTACGTCAGTCTTACTTCGCCGGCTTGTACCAGCCGTCGAGGCCCTTCTGCAGCTTTTCGGCAGCAACCTCCGGCGTATCCGTGCCGTTGATCACGTTGGCCGATTCGACCCAGGTTTCGTTTTCGAGGTTCGGCGTGCCGCGCGACAGGATCTGGTAGGTCGAGCGGATCGTCGGCTTGCACTTTTCGCGCCAGGAGACGAATTCCTGAGCGAGCGGATCGGCCATCTTCACCGGGGTCGAGTTCAGGCTGAAGAAGCCCGGCAGCGCGTTGGCGTAGATTTCGGCGAATTCCGGCGACGAAATCCAGGTCAGGAGCTTCTTGGCTTCTTCGGCATGCGGGCTCTTGGCGTTCAGGCCGACACCGATGTCGTTGTGGTCCGAGATGTAGCAAGCGTCGCCGGCGTTCTTAACCGGAGGCGGGAAGGCGCCCATCTTGAACTGGGCCTGGGTGTTGAACAGGCCGATTTCCCACGAGCCGGCCGGGTAGATGGCAGCGCGGCCGAGCGTGAAGAGGTTCTGGCTGTCCGGGTAGGTCTGGGCTTCGAAACCGTCGCCGAGGTAGTCCTTCCACTTGGCCAGCACCTTGTAGGGTTCGACCCAGGCAGCGTCGGTCAGCTTCTCTTCGCCCTTGATCAGCTTGGCGCGGCCTTCTTCACCCTTCCAGTAGGTCGGGCCGATGTTCTGGTAGCCCATGGTCGCGGCTTCCCAGAGATCCTTGGTGCCCATCGCCATCGGGATGTAGTTGCCGTCGGCCTTGATCTTGTCGAGGGCTGCGAAGAATTCCGCTTCCGTCGTCGGGATCTGGATGCCGAGCTGGTCGAAGGCGTCCTTGTTGTAGATGAAGCCGTGGATGACCGAAGCCATCGGCACGCAGAAGGTGGCCGAGCCATCGTCCGTCGTCCAGGCGGACTTGGCAACCGGCGAGAAGTTCTCCATGCCCGGAAGTGCCGTGAGGTCGGCCAGGTGCTTCTTGTTGTAGAGTTCGAGCGAGGCGTCGAACGGACGGCAGGTGATGAGGTCGCCTGCGGAACCGGCGTCGAGCTTGGCGTTGAGTGCGGCGTTGTACTCGGTCGGCGCCGTCGGGGCGAACTTGACCTTGATGCCCGGGTTCTTGGCTTCGAAGGCCGGGATCAGCTTTTCCTGCCAGATGGCGAGGTCGTCGTTGCGCCAGCTTTCGATGGTCAGCGTCACGTCCTCGGCGTGCGCCAGACCGGCCGAGCCGAGAATGCTCGACGCAAGCAGCAGCCCCTTGATAGTCGTACGGGTCATTTAGCTTCTCCCTCTTATGTGCGCCGTTTTGGCGCGGTTTGAATCCCAGTCTTTTGTCAGGCCGAGACGATGTCGATCGCCCGGCGCAGATTCTGCTTGGTCTCTTTCAGAGCTGCCTCCGCCGCCGTGACGTCCTTCGCGCCCGAGGCGAGAAGTATCGCTACCTTGACCGAGCCTGAGGCCATGGTGATGAGCCGGCCGGCCTCGGCGGCGCTGATACCGGTAATGTCGGTGACGATGCGGATTGCGCGGCCGTGCAGCTTGATGTTGTCGGCGCGCAGGTTGACCATGTGGCCGTCGAGCACGTGGCCGAGATGAATGCCGACCAGAGTCGAAAACATGTTGAAGGCGATCTTCTGCGCCGTGCCGGCACCCATGCGGGTCGAGCCGGAGATCACTTCCGGCGGCGTCTGCAGGAGGATCGCGACATCGGCGTCCTTGAAGAGCGCTGCGCCCGGATTGTTGGCGACGGCGATCACCTTGGCGCCGAGCTTGCGAGCCTCGTCGGCCGCCGCGAGTGCGTAAGGCGTGGAGCCGCTGGCGGAAACCGAAACCAGACAGTCGCCCGCGCCGAGGCCGGCCTTGCGAACGTCCTCGCGCGCCAGATTCATATCGTCTTCGTAGCCGCCGGCAAGGTCGGCGAGGCTGGCAGCGCCACCGGCGAGCAGAATGACGATCTGATCCTGGGCAATACCATAGGTGCCGGGCAGTTCGAGCGCATCGGCCATCGCCATCAGCCCGGAGCTGCCGGCGCCGGCATAGGCGAGACGCCGGCCGGACGAAAGGCTTTCCGCCGCGATCGAGGCGGCCGCGGAGATCGACTCAATTGCGCCATCAACCGCCTTGGCGGCGGCCTGTTGCCCGGATGCGAGCATGCGAAGCGCTAGCGCCGGATGCATGAGATCCAGGCCCTTGGCGTTGTCGTGACGCTCTTCGGTCTTCACTGACGGCATGGGTCGTGTCTCCTCTCGGTTGAAATTAATGCCAAAAAAATACCAATTGTCCAGCGGAATTTAACTTTTGGCGTCCGAAAAAACAAATCAGCTAAATTAGCCTATAAAATTCAACGTATTGCAATGAAATCGAAAGTGCGGATGGATTCAGGCTTGGTTATTGGTATTTTTTTGGTATCCTCAATGTGCGGAGGTGCTCATGACAAATTACCTGATAGGAATCGACGGCGGCGGAACGAGCTGCCGGGCTGCCGTGGCTTCGGTCGATGGACGCATCCTCGGGCGCGGCAAGGCAGGGGCTGCCAATATCCTGACCGATCCGGAAACGGCACTCGCCAACATTACGGAAGCCTCACGCGCCGCATTCGAAGAGGCTGGCCTCGATCCCCAGGGCATAGCGTCAGCAAAGGCAATCGTCGGCGTGGCCGGACACAATGTTGGCGATGCCGTTCACTACGTGAAGCGCCGCCTGCCGTTTGCCGCCGCGGATATCGAATCGGACGGCCTGATCGCGTTTCAGGGCGCGCTCGGCAATCAGGATGGCGCGGTCGCCATCCTTGGCACCGGCACCATCTATATCCTGCGCCAGGGCGAGGCCGTGAGCTATATCGGCGGCTGGGGCTTTACCATCGGCGATCACGGCAGCGGCGCACGCATCGGCCACGCGCTTCTCCAGGAAAGCCTGCTTGCCTTCGATAACATACGTGAAGGCTCTGATGTCACCGCATCCGTCATGGCAGAGTTCAACGATGATCCGCGCGATGTCGTCGATTTTGCCCGACTGGCAAAGCCCGGCGAATTCGGTCGCTATGCTCCGCGTGTCTTCGAAGGGGCTGTTGCCGGCGATCCCGTTGCCGTGCGCATCCTGAAGGCCGCAGCCCTCACCGTGGACGAAGCGCTCGACGTTGTGGTCGCACGGGGAAGCGAGAGGCTTTGCCTGCTTGGCGGACTGGCGCCGCTTTATCGCCCGTGGCTTTCTGAACGCCACCAGAAGCTCATCGTGGAAGCGGAAGCCGATGCGCTGACCGGGGCCGTCGCGGTTGCCGCGCAGCGCTTCGGTGCTCAGGCGAGGGCAGGCGCATGACGCATCAGCTCGCATCCATTCTGCCGCTCGAGGGCCTGCAGTCCGGAGGCTCGGGCCCGCTCTATCTGAAACTGCGCCAATCGCTCGAAGATGCGATCCAGTCGGGCAAGCTCAATCATGGCGACGCGCTGCCGCCGGAGCGCGACCTTGCCGACTACGCCAATATCAGCCGCGTGACCGTGCGCAAGGCGGTGGACGATCTCGTCCGCGACGGACTGCTGGTTCGTCGCCACGGTTCGGGCACCTTCGTCGTCAAACCGGTCTCCAAGGTACAGCAGTCGCTGTCGCGTCTCACCTCGTTTACGGAAGACATGGCCCGCCGCGGCCTCAACACGCACGCCCGCTGGCTGGAGCGCGGCCTGTTCCATCCCTCGCCTGACGAGATGATGGCGCTCGGTCTGCCCGCGGATTCGCTGGTTGCCCGCCTTGGCCGCCTGCGCATTGCCGACGACATGCCGCTTGCAATCGAGCGCGCCAGCATTTCGGCCGAGTTTCTGCCTGATCCGCTGGCCGTCACCTCGTCGCTCTATTCGGCGCTCGACAAGACGCGCTCGCGCCCGGTTCGCGCCGTACAGCGCATTTCTGCCTGCAACATCAAGGATCCGGATGCCTCGATGCTCGGCGTTGCCGTCGGCTCGGCCGGCCTTTCCATCGAACGTGTCTCCTATCTCGCATCGGGACGCGTCGTCGAATTCACCCGCTCGCTCTACCGGGGCGATGCCTATGACTTTGTCGCGGAACTGACGCTGTCGGAATCCTAAGTGCGACGGCCCCGCCAAGAAAGGAATTGACCATGCAGACCAACATGCGCCGAGAAATCGACGAGATCCCCGAAGCCGCAGCGCGCCTGCTGGAGCGTTCCGCCGATCAACTGAAGGCCGCGGGCGCGGCTCTGCGCGCCAAGGATCCTGCCTTCCTGGTCACGATCGCCCGTGGCTCGTCCGACCATGCAGCACTCTTCCTGAAATACGCGATCGAGTTGCAGGCCGGTCGCCCGGTCGCCTCGCTCGGCCCGTCGCTCGCCTCGATCTATGGCGCCAAGCTGAAGCTCGGCGGTGCAGCGGCCATCGCGATTTCGCAATCCGGCAAGAGCCCCGACATCGTCGCCATGGCACAGGCCGCAACCGATGCCGGCGCGGTCTCCATCGCGCTCACCAACACGCTGCCCTCGCCGATTTCGGAGGCCTGCACCAACCCGCTCGACATTCTCGCCGGCCCAGAAATCGCGGTCGCCGCTACCAAGTCCTACGTCAACTCGATCGTTGCGGGCCTTGCCGTGCTCGGCGAGTGGACCGGCGACGCCGACCTCAAGCGCGCGGTCGCCGATCTGCCCAACCAGTTTGCCAAGGCGGTGAAGCTCGACTGGCAGGCCTTTGCCGACGATCTGGGCGAGGCCGAATCGCTCTACGTGCTCGGCCGCGGCCCGGCACTGGCGATCGCCAGCGAAGCCGCACTCAAGTTCAAGGAAACCTCGGGCATGCATGCGGAAGCCTATTCGGCCGCCGAAGTGCTGCACGGTCCGGTGGCGCTGGTCGGCGCCAAGTTCCCGGTGCTGACGCTTGCTGCGCGCGACGCCGCGGAAACCTCGGTTGCCGGCATTGCCGACGGCATGGCGGAAAAGGGCGCGGTGGTGCATGTTACATCCGGTCTTGCTGCCAAGGCCAAGCGCCTGCCGTTCGTCGAGACGGGCCATCCGATCACGGACGCGCTGACGCTGATCCTGCCGTTTTACGGCTTTGTCGAGGCCTGGTCGCGCTCGCGCGGTCTCAACCCCGACGCGCCGGCGAGCCTCAAGAAGGTGACGGAGACGAGATGAGCGAGAGGAAGGCAATCACCGGCGCCCGCCTGTTCGACGGCGTCGAATGGCACGATGGTTGCGCCCTCGTGATCGAGGCGGGCCGCGTCAAGGCGATCGTGGCTGCGGCTGACGCTCCGGCTGATGCCGAAAAAGTCGATGCGCACGGCATGCTGCTCGTGCCGGGCTTCATCGATCTGCAGGTCAATGGCGGCGGCGGCGCGCTTCTCAATGAGGAGCCGACCGTCGAGAGCATCCGGCAGATCTGTTCGGCCCATGCCAAGTTCGGCACCACGGCGCTTCTGCCGACGCTGATCACCGACACGCGCGAGGTTCGCGCCGCAACGATCAAGGCCGGCCTTGAAGCGAAGGCACAAAACGTGCCGGGCTTCCTCGGACTTCATCTCGAAGGCCCGCATCTTTCGGTCGCGCGCAAGGGCGCGCACGATCCAAAGCTGATCCGCCCGATGGATGACGCCGATCTCGCCGAGATGCTCGACTGCGCCAAGGCGCTTGGTGTGCTGATGGTGACGGTTGCACCGGAGAACGCCACGAAGGAGCAGGTGCGAGCACTTGCCGATGCCGGCGCCGTCGTCAGCCTCGGCCATACGGATGTCGGTTATGACACTGCCGTTGCCTATGCCAAGGCGGGCGCCCGCACGGTCACGCATCTGTTCAACGCCATGAGCGGTCTTGGCCATCGCGAGCCCGGCGTCGTTGGCGCCGCACTTTCCACCGGCACGCTGCATGCGGGGCTGATCGCCGATGGCTACCACGTGGAGCCCGCCTCCATGGGCGTGGCGTTGCGTGCGAAGGTTGGTCCCGGCCAGATCTTCCTCGTCACCGACGCCATGTCGCCGATCGGTACCGACATGAAGAGCTTCCAGCTGAATGGCCGTGAGATCTTGCGCGAAGGCGGTCGACTGACGCTTGCCGACGGCACGCTTGCCGGCGCCGACATCGACATGCTGTCGTCGGTCCGCTTCGTGCACGAGAAGCTGGGCCTGCCCGTCGAGGAAGCGCTGCGCATGGCTTCCGCCTATCCGGCCGACGCCATGGGGATTGCCACCCACAAGGGACGCCTGAAGCCCGGCGCGGATGCCGATTTCGTGCTGTTGACGCCGGAACTCGCCATGGGCTCCACCTGGATCGGCGGCACCAAGGTCTACACGGCCTGACCGGCAGACCTAGCAATTGCCACCAAATAAAAGCCCCGGACAGCGCAATCGCTTTCCGGGGCTTAATCATTTCGGGCAGCGGCTACAGTGCGCCCCGCGATTTTTGAGAGGCGCGACATCATCAGCATGTTAGCGGGACGCGAGCTTCGCCTTCATCGCCCGCACCGTCGCGACATCGGTGCGGCGCCGTTCGGCCGAGACGAAGCCCATGTCGACAAGTCGCCGATCGTGAGCCGGCTCACCAATAGAGCACGAGGAGTGAACCTCCTTCACGGTCACCCGCTCAAGGAGTGCGTCGACGGTATTGAGCGTGACACCGGACCCCGGCATCACCGATAGCCTTCCTTTTGCGAGCGCGACAATTTCGGCGAGCTGATCGGCTGCCTGCGGCGCGCTTCTTTCGCCGCCCGAGGTGAGGATGCGCTCGAAACCGAGTTCGACGGCAATCTCCACCGCCTCGCCGAATTCCGGAACGAGGTCGAAAGCGCGGTGCAGCGTCATGCCAAGTCCGGCCGCGTGCCCGGTCAGCTTGGTCAGCATCGCCGCATCGAGGCTGCCGTCGGCAAGGGAGGCGCCGAGCACCACGCCGGCGAGACCGGCCGCACGCGCCGCGTCGATATCGCGCCGCATCACGTCGAGATCCCCGGTCGAGAAGACGAAATCGCCCGGCCGCGGCCGGATCATCGCGTAGACGGGCACGGCCGGCGGGCCGGCCAGCGCCATCAGCCCGGGGTTGGGCGTCAGGCCACCGACGGAGAGGGCTGCGCAGAGTTCGATCCGGTCGGCGCCGCCCTCGATCGCAGCGTAAAGCCCGTCGGCGTCATCGACGCAGACTTCCAGTTTGATGTCACTCATGCTTTTTCCTCTCCGAGGCCGAGCAGTGCGGCGCCGATCAGGCCGGGCTCGACCCGACATTCGCCGCGCACCACCAGCGGGCGGTTGAATTGTCTCAGAACCCGGCTACGCACCGTTTTATCGATTTCGGCGAGCAATTCGTCGGAATTCGACAGACCGCCGCCGACCGGCACGATGGTCGCGCCGGTGATGTTGATCACGAGCGCGAGCGGCGAGCTGACCAGATCGACGAGGAGCTCGACCGTGCGCTTCGCCTCCGCATCGCCTGCCTGCCACGCTTCGATGATCTCATGGCTCGACAGCGTTTTGCCATGCGCCGTCTGGTGCAGGCGCTCCAGACCACGCGCACCGCCGACCGTATCGACGCAACGCCGTTGGCCGCAGCCGCAGTCATAGGGCGGAATGGCAATCGGCGGGTTGCCGGCCTCGGCCGCGATCGCCGGTCCGTGCCCCCACTCGCCGGCAAAGCCACCGTCGGCGTTGATCAGCTGGCCATCGATCACCAGGCCGCCACCGACACCGGTGCCGAGGATTGCACCGAAGACGATACGGTGGCCGCGACCGGCGCCGGCGCCTGCTTCAGCCAGCGCAAAACAATCGGCGTCGTTGGCGATCCTGACCGGCAGGTGCAGCGCCGCTTCGAGTTCGGCCACCAGTTCGCGCCCGTCAATGCAGGGAATGTTGGCGCATTTGATCCGTCGCGTCTCCGGATCGATGACGCCGGTGATCGAGATCGCCACGCAGTCCGGGTGGCCGCCGGCTTCGTCGAGCACCGATTCGAGAACCTCGACGAACTGGCTGAAGTTGGTGAGCGGGGTTGCTCGACGGGGCAGCGGGAAGATCCGCTCGCGCGAATGCACGATCGCCCCCTTGATCGCCGAGCCGCCGATGTCGAAACAGACGATCATGCCTCACCCCGGATGATCGCTTCGGCGGAAAGCGCGACCGAAAGCAACCGGTCGTCCTGGTGATGCGGGGCGGCAAGCTGGAGGCCCACGGGCATCTCGGCTGCTCCCAGCCCGCAGGGAATGGAGACGCCGCAGAAGTCCAGGAAATTGCCGATCGAGGTGTTGCGCAACGTCTTGGCATTGGTCTTGAAGAACAGCTCGTCGTCTGCAATCAGCGGCGCGATCGGCGGGGCCACATGCGGCAGCGTCGGATGGGCGATGAGCTCGTTGGGCTTCAGACTCTCCACGGTTTCATGGATCAGCTGGTCGCGGGCGTCGAGCAGGGCGATGTAGTCGGGCATGGTGATCTTTTCGCCGAGCCGTGTTCGCGCGACGACCCGCGGGTCCATGGCGTTGGCTTCGGGTCCGGCGAGCCGCTGGCGGTGAAGCGCGTAGGCTTCCGCCGTCACCAGCGCACCGTGGCGGGCCATCAGCCCGAAGATGGCGGAGAAACTCGGGAAAGCGCGCCGGCTGATGGTGACGCCGGCCTTTTCGAGCCGCTTGATCGCATCCTCGAAGGCTTCGACCACCTCCGGTTCCGCATCATCGAACACCACTGTTTCGGGGATCACCAGCGCGACGCCCGAAAGGTCGGCGCGGCGCACGGTCGGTGCCGTCAGCCCACGCATGGCAGCGTCGACCCAGACTGCGTCCTGAACCGTATGGCAGAGCGGCCCGAGCGAATCCAGGCTTTCCGCCAGCGGAAAGATGCCCTTCATGGCGTAGCGGCCGCGGGTCGCCTTGTAGCCGACGATACCGGTGAATGCCGCGGGGATGCGAACCGATCCGCCGGTGTCGGTGCCGATGGCCGCTGGCACCAGCCTGGCCGCAACGGCCGCGCCCGCGCCTGCGGACGAACCGCCCGGAATGCGTTCGACGTCGGTCGCGGCGGGATTTCTCGGTGTTCCGTAGTGTGGGTTGATGCCGAGGCCGGAGAAGGCGAACTCGCTCAAATTGGTGCGCCCGACACTGACCATGCCGGCAGCCGCGACGGCCGCGACAACAGGCGCGTCGGTTGTTGCCGGGGCGTTCGTTTTCAAAACCGTCGAGCCGGCGGTTGTCACGCTGCCGGCCATGTCGAACAGGTCTTTCCAGGCAACCGGCAGACCGTCGAGCAGGCCGAACGACCGGCCCGCCTTGAGCCGGCGCGATGCGGCCTCGGCATCGCGCTTCGCACGATCACGCGTAAGCTCGGTGAAGATGGCATGGTCGCCATGCGCATTGATGGCCTGATAGGTTTGCTCGGCGAGATCGACGGGGTCCAGCTTGCCCTCCTGCACGAGCACCGAGAGGCTGGCGAGTGTTGTTGGTCTTGTCATGTCATCCTCCGCGCGTCACCGTCATTGCCTGTCGTCGGCAATCACCCACGTGTTCTAGAATATCGCCGCCATTGGCGTTTTCCATGCTCGACATAGACCAGTCGGATGAATCTTGCATAAAGACGCTGGCCGTGCCGGGAATGCCTTGTCGGCGGAAGCGCCTCTGCCTACATGCGTCATCGAACCCTGTCCCATACTGGAGAGCGATGATGATACTGGACGCGGCACGGCTTTCGCTTGCCAATCTGCTTGCGCCGGAGACCCGCTCGGTCTTCTGGAAGGTGCTTGGGCTGACGATCCTCGCGCTCGTCGCGCTCTGGTTTGCCGTGCGCGAACTGTTCGTCTGGCTGGCGCTGCCGTGGATCGACACACTGATGCCGGGCACGCCCGTATGGGCCGGCTGGCTCACATTTGTCGTCGGCATCTTCGCGAGCCTTGGACTGGCGCTGGCGTTGGCGCTGCTTCTGGCTCCTGTCACCGCCCTGATTGCCGGCTTTTTTCTCGACGACGTCGCCGAGGTTATCGAGAAGCGGGACTATCCGAACGAGCCGCAGGGCCGGCCGTTGCCGCTCGGCGAGGCGATTGCCGGATCGCTGAAGTTCCTCGGCGTCGTCATCCTCGGCAACCTGGTGGCGCTTTTCCTGCTGCTCGTTCCGGGCGTCAATCTCGTCGCCTTCTTTCTCGTCAACGGCTATCTGCTCGGACGGGAATTCTTCGAGTTCGCGGCGATGCGTTATCGCCCGCCGGCCGAGGCGCGGCTCTTCCGCGCCAAGCATCGCTCGACGGTGTTTCTCGCCGGCCTTCTGCTTGCGGCTTTCCTGGCGGTGCCCTTCATCAACCTGCTGACACCGCTTTTTGCTGCGGGATTGATGGTCCATCTGCACAAAAGGCTCTCGGCAAAGGATCCTGGATTTTCGCTGGCGGGCGGCGCTGCCGCGAGGGCGTAAAGCAGTTTGCTTGACTTGACACTCGCCATGGCCAATCTGCCGGCAAATGGAGTTTGCGGACATGAGCAAGACGGACGAACGGATCACCCATCTCGAGGAAACGGTGGCCCACCAGGCAAAGACCATCGAGGAGCTTTCCGATCAGCTCGCCGAGCAATGGAAGGTGGTGGAGCAGACGCGCGCCAAGCTCGACCGGCTGACCGAGCGTTTTCTGTCGCTCGAGGAGCAATCGCTCGAAGCGCCGGCGATCACGAGGCCGCCGCATTATTGAGCCGGGTACAGCGACAAGACGAGAAAAGAAAAAGGCCGCCGGTCGAACGAACCGGCGGCCTTTCTGTTACCTGACGGCGAGCCTTAGTAGGGGCAGGCTTCGTCGCTCATGTAGTCGTGAACCTGGACCTTGCCGGCAATGATTTCGGCTTTCACCTTTTCCACCGCATCGAGCATTTCGGGCGTGACCAGAGCCTTGTTGTTGTCGTCGAGCGCGTAGCCGACGCCATCTTCCTTGAGGCCGAGGTTGGAAATGCCGAACTCGAACTTGTCGTTCTTGGCAGCCGTGAAGGCTTCATAGACGGCGACGTCGACGCGCTTCAGCATCGAGGTCAGAACCTTGCCCGGCTGCAGGCCGTTCTGGTTCGAATCGACACCGATGCCGAGCTTGCCGGCATCTGCCGCTGCCTGCAGGACGCCGACGCCCGTGCCGCCAGCGGCGTGGTAGACGACATCCGAACCCTGGTCGATCTGCGACTTGGCAATTTCGCCGCCCTTGACTGGGTCGTTCCAGGCGTCCGGCGTCGTGCCGGTGTAGGCTTCGAGAACCTTGACGTCAGCGCCGGTCGACTTGGCGCCGCCGACGTAGCCGCAGGCGAACTTGTGGATCAGCGGAACGTCCATGCCGCCGATGAAGCTGACGGTCTTCGACTTCGAAGCGAGACCAGCGAGAACGCCGACGAGGTAGGAGCCTTCCTGTTCCTTGAAGACGACCGATTTGACGTTCGGCTTCTCGACGACCATGTCGATGATCGCGAACTTGATATCCGGATATTCCGGCGCGATCTTCTCGAGCGAAGCCGCCCAGTTGAAGCCGGCCATGACGATCGGGCTGTTGCCGTCGCTGGCAAAGCGGCGCAGCGCCTGCTCGCGCTGTGCATCGTTGGCGATTTCGAACTCGCGGTATTCGACGCCCGTTTCCGTCTTGAACTTCTCGGCGCCGTTAAAGGCAGCCTCGTTGAAGGATTTGTCGAACTTGCCGCCGAGATCGTAGATGATCGCCGGCTTGATGTCGGCGGCCAGAGCCGTCGCGGACATCATCGAAAAGGCAAAGAGACCGAGAATGGTTTTTTTCATCGTGCAGCCC
>NZ_DASYHB010000052.1:0-7187 GCF_035999185.1 Ensifer sp.
ACGCTAATGCTATGGTAAAAATATGTCAACAAAGCTGACATATTTTTTCGAATGTTTCGCAAGCTGCAATCTGGCTGAAAGGAAATGACCGCGTGGCCGGCCAATCCAAAGAGAACACCCGGTATCTGAGCGATGCCGCTGTCGATGACGACACGATCGATTTCGAGATCATCGAGCTCTTCTTCTTTGCCTATCGCGACTTTACCTCCGATCCCGACGCCATCCTTGAAAAGAGCGGCTTCGGGCGGGCGCATCACCGTGTCGTGCACTTCGTCGATCGGGAGCCGGGCATGACGGTCGCGGATCTCCTGGACACGCTGAAGATCACCAAGCAGAGCCTTGCGCGCGTGCTCAAGCAGCTGATCGATTCCGGGTACATCCGCCAGGAGACCGGGCCGGAAGACCGGCGCCAGCGCATGCTCTACACCACCGTGGAAGGACAGGCTCTGGCGCGGGCGCTGGCGGAGCCACAGTCCCGCCGCATAGCCGATGCATTGGCAAGAACCGGTCCGGGCGCGCGCGAAACCATCAAGCGCTTTCTTGCCGGCATGAAGAACAACGCCGCAGACTGACAAGGAGGCCCGCCGCCGGCGGACAACCGGGCAGCGCAGCTACTGGGGAAGCATGGAATGACGACAAAAGCGACTGTCTCGGACGATGCGGCTCACCTCCTGGTCGTCGACGACGATCGGCGCATCCGCGATCTGCTCAACCGCTACCTGGTCGAGCAGGGATTTCGCGTGACGACCGCGTCCGACGCGGATGAAGCACGGCGCAAGCTCGTCGGCCTCGATTTCGACCTTTTGATCGTCGACGTGATGATGCCGGGCGAAAGCGGCATCTCGCTGACGCACAGCCTGCGCCAGATCAAGACCGTGCCGATCCTGATGCTGACGGCGCTGGCGGAATCGAACTCCCGCATCGAGGGTCTCGAAGCCGGCGCCGACGACTATCTGTCAAAGCCCTTCGAGCCGCGCGAACTGGTGCTGCGCATCAATAACATCCTGCGCCGCAACCAGCCGGCCCAGGCGCCCAAGGTCGACCAGGTGATCTTCGGTCCCTACACCTTCTCGGTGGTGCGCAAGGAACTTAGGCGCGGCGCCGATCATATCCGCCTCACCGACCGCGAACAGGAGATCATGACGCTGTTTTCGCAGCGCGCCGGCGAGACCATCCCGCGTCACGAATTGATCGGCGACGATGCCGAGGTGGGCGAGCGCACGATCGACGTGCAGATCAATCGCCTTCGGCGCAAGATCGAGGATGATCCGTCCAATCCGGTTTGGCTGCAGACGGTGCGCGGCATCGGATACCGGTTGAGCGTGGACTGAGATGGCAGGCCTTCCGATGAGCGCGGCAAACCATGGCAAGTTTTGATGGCATAGAGCGCGGGGCGACGGGCTCCAGCGACAACGCCTGGAGGCGCTTTACCCGCTGGCTGCGCCGTCGCCTGCCGATGGGCCTCTACGCCCGCTCGCTGCTGATCGTCATCATTCCGATGGTGCTCCTGCAGTCGGTCGTTGCCTTCATCTTCATGGAGCGCCACTGGCAGCTGGTGACTCAGCGCCTGTCGGCCGCCGTCACGAGCGACATTGCCGCGATCGTCGACCTGATCGACACCTTCCCCGCCGATCGCGATATCTCCGAGATCATCCGCATCGCCCGCGACCAGCTCGATCTCAGCATTTCGGTCGATCCGCCCGGCGAACTTCCGCCGCCGCGGCCGAGCCCGTTCTTCGAAATTCTCGACCAGATTCTCGGCGAGGAGATTTCAAACCAGGTCCGACGCCCCTTCTGGATCGATACGGTCGGCAACTCCAAGCTCGTCGAGATCCGCATCAAGCTCGACGACGGGCGCATCCTCAGGGTCTACGCCCGGCGCAACCAGGCCTATGCGTCGAACACCCATATCTTCCTCGTCTGGATGGTGGCCGCATCGCTGGTGCTGCTGACCATCGCGGTGCTCTTTCTGCGTGGCCAGATCCGACCGATCCTGGCGCTGACCAAGGCGGCCGAGAGCTTCGGCAAAGGCCAGAAGATCGACGATTTCGCCCCGCGCGGGGCCGACGAGATCCGCCGCGCCGGTCTCGCCTTCATCCTGATGCGTGAGCGTATAGAGCGCCAGATCGAGCAGCGCACGGCCATGCTCACCGGCGTCAGCCACGACCTTCGCACCATTCTTACGCGCTTCAAGCTGCAGCTGGCGCTGGCCGGTAACAACCCCGACCTCGAAGGCCTCAACCAGGATGTCGAGGACATGCAGAACATGCTCGAAGGCTATATCGCCTTTGCGCGCGGCGAGGCGGAAGAGGATGTCGGCCAGCTGAAGCTCAGCGATCTGATGGTCCGGCTTGCGGCGGAGGCCGAATTGCTCGGCAAGACGCTCACGACCTCGGTCGAGGGCGAGGACGAGGTTCGCGTCCGGCCGAACGCCTTTACCCGTCTGGTCGCCAATATTGCCTCGAACGCCTACCGCTATGCCGACACGGTGAACATCGACGCCCGCCACAGCGCCAAGTGGGTCACCATCACCGTCGACGACGATGGCCCGGGCATTCCCGAGCGGTCGCGCGAGGACGTGTTCAAGCCGTTCTTCCGCCTCGACGAGGCGCGCAATCTCGACAGTTCCGGCACCGGGCTCGGTCTTGCCATTGCCCGCGACATCGCGCGTAGCCATGGCGGCAACGTCACGCTTGGCGACAGCCCGCTCGGGGGCTTAAGGGCAACGGTGCGCGTGCCCGCTTGACCTGTGCGTCTTGAGAGGCCACTGCTCGCCCTGGGGAAGCCAGGGAGTGAGCAGTGCCGGAAATCAATTGGGATGAATGGGAACGGCGACTGGCGACGCTATGGGCGACGTTTGATAAGGCCGACGCCGAAACCTTCATAGCGCGCATCGAAGCGCTCGCAGCCGAGCTTCCACCGGAGCATGCCATCGGCCTGTTCGAAAGGGCTTGTGCCCAGGATTCGACGGGTCACGAGGCCAGGGCCGAGCCTCTCTATCGCCAGGCGCTCGCGACCGGCCTTTCGGGCATCCGCCGCCGCCGGGCGACCATCCAGCTCGCGAGTACCTTGCGCAATCTCGGCCGTGCGGACGAAGGCGTTGCGCTGCTTGCAGCCGAGCGGACCATGCCGTCGGACGAGCTCGACGACGCCGTCAACGCCTTCCTGGCCCTCTGCCTGGTCGATGTCGGTCGCGCCAAGGAAGCGACCGGGCTCGCGCTCGAAAGCCTGTCCAGGCACCTGCCCCGCTACAACCGTTCGCTCAAGCGTTACGCCGAGACCCTGGCACCGGGCGAGTAATCCCTAAAGCGCGTCGCGATCTTTCAGATCCGCTCCTTGCGCTTTAAGCCTTTGATCCTCGCATATCGGTGCTGCACACATTTGCGCGAAATGCTTTAGCGCTGGTAGATCGACGTCAGTCCGCGCCGCTCGTTGAAGCGGTGCCAGGCGTCGATGCGGCGCGGGTGGCGGGCGCGCATGACATCGAGCGGCGCAAGCAGCCGACCCTCACGGCCAAGCGCTGCATCGAGGATCTCGATGATCCGACGGTTCGGCCAGGGCTTGCGGGTGATCGTCAACAGCGCCCGGAAGGCGTCCTCTTCCCGGCCTGCACCAAGCTGATGGGCGATCAGCCCATAGGCAAAGGCGGTCGAGCGGCTGACGCCGGCGTGGCAATGCACGAGGATCCGGCTTGAGCCGTCTTCGGCAGCCGGCCGCATCGCCTCGAACACCTCGAGCACCAGATCCGGAAAATGCTGGGTGGCATTCGGGTTTTCCTGGTCGCGCATGCGCACCACACGGTGGCTCGCGCCGGCAATCACGGGCACGTTCGTCTCGGGCAATTCGGGGTCGAGCAGCGAGAGCACATGGCTTGCGCGCCAGTCGCGCGCCGCATCGGCAGCGCGCCACAGGCAGGAAACCTTGACGCGCTCAGGGATCACTTCAAAAGCAATGGTCATCGGGGATCACATCAACTTCTTTCCGTTGGGAACCGGCTTTTCGGTGGCAGCCAGCACGATCGCGCCGGCCTCGTCTTCAAAGCCCAGCGTCAGCACTTCGGAGCGGACAGGGCCGATCTGGCGCGGCGGAAAATTGACAACGCCCAGAACCTGTCGCCCGACGAGATCCTCCGGGCTATAATGAACCGTGATTTGCGCTGATGACTTTTTTATGCCGATCTCCGGGCCGAAATCGATTTTCAGCTTGAAGGCGGGCTTGCGGGCTTCCGGAAACGGTTCGGCCTCGACGATGGTGCCGACCCGGATGTCGACGCGCTCGAAATCAGCAAACTCAATCGTATCAGCCATCGCTATTCCCTAAATGAAAACCTTCTCCGCCGACGTGGCTTAAAGCATCGGGCGAGATTCCGGAAGCGTGTCGGCCTCGGCGGCGTTCACGCGAAATCTTGCCTCGGTCCAGGGACGGCGCGCAAACTCCTCGGCGAGGAAATCGATGAACACACGCACGCGCGGCGGCAGAAACCGCCGGTGCGGATAGACCACGGTGATCGGCTCCGCTTCGGCGCGGTTGTGGTTCGTCAGGAGTGGGCGCAGCCGGCCAGCCTTGATGTCGTCGCCGACGAGGATCTCAGAGAGGCGGACGATGCCGATACCAGCGAGCGCCAGACGACGCAGCGCTTCGGTGCTATTGGCTTCGACCGGGCCCCGAACACGGATCGCCCGCCTGCCGCCCTCATCGTCGAACTCCCAGACATTGAGGCGGCCATGCGCGGTAATGGCAAGGCACACGTGCCGCTGCAGGTCATCGGGCGTCTCTGGAATGCCATGCCTTTCGAGGTAGCCCGGTGCCGCACAGATCACCCGCCGGTTTGCGGCGAGCCGCCGCGTCACCAGCGTGGTGTCGGTCGGCTCTGCCACCCGGACGGCGATATCCGCATCGCCATTCAGCAGGTCGACGATCGCGTCGCTGAAGTCGAGTTCAAGCTCGATGTCAGGGTATCGCTCGATAAAGGCCGGCAACATCGGCACGATCAACCGATGGCCGAAAGCGCTCGGCAGGCTGACACGCAGACGGCCACGCGGCTCGGCACCCGGCTGGATCGCAAATTCCGCATCCTCCATATCGCCAAGGATGCGACGGCTCGATTCCGCATAGGCAATGCCCTCGGTCGTCAGGCTGATGCTGCGCGTCGAACGCTGCAGCAGGCGCACCCCGAGCCTGGCCTCAAGGCGCCCGATGATCTTGCTGACGGCCGATGGCGTCATCCGCAACCTGCGCGCGGCCGCAGAAAAGTCCCCCTCCTCGACAACTGCGAGAAACACGGCCATGGCTTCCTGCCGATCCATCGCATCTATTCCATTTCGTCACAGATATCAGGAATTTATCATGGATTATCGCAGCAAGCGATAGGTTGTAGCCTAATCCGGTACTTCAATGACCACGTGTCGAGGACAACGGACATGGATGAACAGCGCAACGACGTGCCTGTGAGCTACGAGCTGCATTCCTGGGCGCGACATGAGCGCAGCGTTGCGGTCGGCGACGCCTGCCGTCGGGCAATGATCATGATCGGGAGCTTGTCGTTCGGCCGGCTGCCACGCGATGACCGTGGCGGATGCTCAGGGGAAGCGCCGCTACGCCCATTAACGGGCCGAAGTTGAGGCCGACGCCATCGCGGCGCCGGCAACCGATAGGCTTAGCCAGCCAGTTCTTCCGCACGCTTGCGCGCTGCTGCAATCGCCTTGTCGAAAAGTGGCTGCATGCCGTCGTCGGCCATCAGCACGGAAAGAGCCGCAGCAGTCGTGCCGCCGGGCGACGTCACGTTCTGGCGCAGCCGCGCCGCCTCGTCGGGGGACTGGTGCAAAAGTTCGCCAGCCCCCGCGACGGTTTCCCGCGCGAGCCGCATGGCGAGGTCCGCCTCGAGGCCGGCCTTGCGGCCCGCTTCCGCCATGCACTCGACGAGGTAGAAGACATAGGCCGGACCACTGCCCGAGACGGCAGTGACGGCATCGATCTCGGCTTCGGTCCTGACCCATTCGACCGGACCGCTGACCTTCAAGAGATCATGAACCTGCGCGCGCTGCGCCTCGCTGACGCGGGCATTGGCAAAGGCGCCGGTGACGCCGCGGCCGATCATCGCCGGCGTGTTCGGCATGGCACGAACGGTCGCCGCCGCACCCAGATGGGTCTCGATGAAGGCGAGCGTCTTGCCGGCTGCGACCGAGACGATGACCGTGTCGGGTCCGACGAGCGATTTCAACGGCGGCAGCACCACGTCCATCACCTGCGGCTTGACCGCGAGGAAGATGACGCCTGCCTGAACGCCCGCCGGAGCCACAGCCGCATGGGTAACGCTGTTGTCGGCAATCAGCTGCGCCATGGCCGGTGGTGGGCCGGGATCGACGACGAGCACGTCGGCGCCCTTGACGCCGCTTTTCAGCCAGCCGGAAAGCATGGCGCCGCCCATGTTACCGGCGCCGACAAGCACGATGGGACCGGAAGCGGCATTTGCCATGATCAGGCCTCTCCAACCGTTTCGAACAGCACGGCATCGACCGCGCGCTGCGCGTCCATGCCGGACCAGACGACGAATTGAAACGCCTGATAATAGGATTCGCAAGCGTCGAGTGCGCTCGAAAGCAGAACTTCGACCTGCTGGTTGGTGGGTTCGGCCCCGCCGGCGAGCAGCAGCGACTGGCGGAAGATCACGACCTCTTCCTGGCGCCACAGGTCGAAGTGACCCATCAGCACCTGCCCGTTGATGTGCGAGAGCAGGCGGATGACTTCGTTGACCCGGCTTTCCGAAACCTTGATGTCGAAGGCACAGGCCAGGTGCAGCGCCTCGAATTCCTCCATCCAGGAGAAGGAAACGTGGTAGTCCGCCCACTTGCCTTCGACCGTCATGGCGATTTCGTCTTCGCCGGATCGCTCGAACGACCAGTCGTTATTCGCAGCCACGAACTCGATCATATCGACCGGGTTGGATTGGCGCTCGACTTCCATTTCCAAAAGGCTCATGCATCACCCTGCATAGGTGTGGCCCAGGCATGCGTCATCACGCTCACACGACGCAACGCTGCAAACCCAACACCGATTAAAATCACACTATGATTGCTGAACTCACATCCATCCTGGCTGACTTACCCTGCCTGGAGCTTACGCGGTTCGTTTCGAATCATCATTTAAAATCAGTGTATAATGGCGGAGTCAGGCTGCCAGCCCCTCGC
>NZ_DASYHB010000068.1:0-5540 GCF_035999185.1 Ensifer sp.
GTGCGATCTTGTTGCGAGCCATGAAAGTGCTTCCTTTGTGATCCCAATATGATCGAGGCCTGAAACGCGGCAAACGCCAAACCTTCGCGGAAGCCATTAAACGGCAATCGTTAAAATATCAATCGATACTTTTTGGTGAAGTAATTTCAATCGGTTAGATCATAAAACTCTTACGTAAACGTAAGAGTTTGCGTCACGATTGCGTCATGAAACAGCACCGTTGGCCGGGTGCGCAGCAGCATATTCCTCACTCTGCATTTCGATCAGCCGCGAAACAGTGCGATCGAACTCGAAGCCTTCCGTGCCCTTCTTCTGGGTCAGCAAGTCCTGCGGCTCTGCCGCGGCAGACGCGAAAAGCCGTGCGCCGTTGTCGTAGAGCGTATCGACCAGGAGAATGAATCGCTTGGTCTCGTTGCGCATGTGCGGCCCGAGTTGCGGCACGTGATCGACGAAGATCGTCGAATAACGCTCGAGGATCGCCAGGTAGTCGGCAGCGCCCAGCGGCTGCTGGCAGAGATCGGCAAAGCGGAAGCGAGCGCTCTTGCCGGCGGCGGCCGGCACGTGGATCTTGCGACCCTTGCGCGGGACCTCGGCCGGAGCTGGCGGCGCATTCCCGGCCTCCCGCGCCCAGGCGTGCGCCATGGCCGCATCCGCCTCCGGTCCAAGCGGAGACAGCCAGACCGGGCTGCCATCGGTCTTCGTCAGCCGATAATCGGTATCCGTGTCCAGCGAGATGACCTCGACATTCGCCTTGAGCAGGTCGACGAAGGGCAGGAACAGGCCGCGATTAAGACCGTCGCGATAGAGATCGTCAGGCGCAACGTTGGACGTCGCAATCAGCACGCAACCCTTGGCGAAGAGTTCGCCGAAAAGCCGCCCGAGGATCATCGCATCAGCGATGTCGGTCACCGAGAACTCGTCGAAGCAGAGCAGTCGCGCCTCGCCGAACAGTTCCGATGCCACAGGCGGGATCGGGTCAGCCTGCTTGGTCTCGCCGTTCTTCAGTTTCTGGCGGTGCTTGTAGATGCGATCGTGCACATCGGCCATGAATTCATGGAAATGCGCCCGACGCTTGCGCTGGATCGGGACCGTGTCGAAGAACAGGTCCATCAGCATCGTCTTGCCGCGACCGACGCCGCCGTGGATGTAGAGCCCCTTGACCGGCGGATGGTCCTTCTTGCGCGAGGCAAACAGCCAGCCGAGCGCATTGGTCTTGCGCGACGGACGGCTGGCAAGCAGCTCCGCGGAAAGATGGTCGAACCGCCGGGCAATCGAGAACTGCGCCGGATCACGCTTGCGCTCGCCGCTCGCGACGAGCGTTTCGAGTTTGCGGTAGATACTGTCGTCAGGATTGAGCACGTCTCACCCGAGAGGAGCCGGAAAACAAAAGCCCGGCACAAGACCGGGCTTGGAAAAGCATCAGCGGCTGAGGCTGACCGGCTGGCCGCCGTTGGTCGAGCCGTCGAAACGGGCATCGGCCGTCTTGTAGAGGCGGGCAATGGCGTTGCCGGCGCGATCCTTGAGCACCACCTGCTTGCCGGCCACTTCCCAGGACCCCATGGTCGTCAGCTCGCCGGCACAGCCACGCGTGCCGCCACGCGAACCGGAGCCGAGATTGGTAAGCGTCAGGAACATGTCGCAGGACGCGCCGGCGCTGGACACGCGCCAGTTGCCGACCATCGATTCCTTGGTGACATCAAGTCCGCCGCCGGCGGCCGCGACCTGCGTGCCGGGCTGCTGGGTAGCGTCGCCGGCAACTGCGGTACCGGTCGCCGGTGCAGCCGGGAATTGCGAGGTGTTGCCGCTTGGCGCCGGCAGCTGGTTCGACGAAACCGAGGGAACCGGTGCGGCCTGGATGGGAGCGGGTGATGCATCCTGGGAACTGAAACCGCCCATCGATGTCCGCTGGCATCCGGTCAGCGCAAGCACAACCGCCAGCCCCGCCGCCGCATGAATTACCCGCATATCCCTACTCCTGTTCGTGTCGCGAACCATGATGCAACGCGATAATATAGGCCGAAATACAGCAAAACCACCTGACAAATCAAGGGACGACGATTCCTTGCAACCTGTTGCAGGATTGAAACGTCCGACGGATCGAAACAATCGGCTCGCGGCATGTGGAGCGGGGGCACACGACACCGGCTCCGCTCCCCGTCGCACCAGCCACAATCAAGGATTGCTCAAGACGAAGCGGTGTTCCGCTATCGCTGAACGGAAAACGGCGGGCCATGCCCGCCGTTCCGAATTCGCAGTGACCAAACCGATCAGACGCGGCGCTCGACCAGCATCTTCTTGATCTCGCCGATGGCCTTGGCCGGGTTCAGACCCTTCGGACAGGCCTGGGCGCAGTTCATGATCGTGTGGCAGCGATAGAGGCGGAAGGGATCCTCGAGATTGTCGAGGCGCTCGCCGGTCGCTTCGTCGCGGCTATCGATCAGCCAGCGATAGGCCTGCAGCAGCACGGCCGGGCCGAGGTAGCGGTCGCCGTTCCACCAATAGCTCGGACAGGAGGTCGAGCAGCAGGCGCACAGGATGCACTCGTAGAGACCGTCGAGCTTGAGGCGATCCTCGTGGCTCTGCTTCCATTCCTTGGCCGGCGTCGGCGTCACCGTCTTCAGCCACGGCTCGATCGAGCGGTGCTGGGCGTAGAAGTTGGTGAGGTCAGGAACCAGATCCTTGACCACAGGCATGTGCGGCAGCGGATAGACCTTCACCGCGCCCTTCACCTCGTCCATGCCCTTGGTGCAGGCGAGCGTGTTGGTGCCGTCGATGTTCATGGCGCACGAGCCGCAGATGCCTTCGCGGCAGGAGCGGCGCAGCGTCAGCGTCGGGTCGATCTTGTTCTTGATGTAGAGCAGACCGTCGAGCACCATCGGGCCGCAATCGTCGACGTCGATGTAGAAGGTATCGATGCGCGGATTGGCGCCGTCATCCGGGTTCCAGCGGTAGATGCGGTATTCGCGAACGTTGGTCGCGCCGGCAGGCTTCGGCCAGACCTTGCCTTCCGTCATCTGCGAATTCTTCGGCAGAGCGAGTTCAACCATCTGTCTTAGTCCTTACATAAGATAAGCTGAGAAAATTGCGTCGGAAGTGACTGGGGTTCCAAGCCGCGCTTTATGCTCGACCTCAACCTTGATGTAGGTGTGCAGGTCTCTGCGCTCGCTCTCATACGTCCACTTCACCCCCCGGCGGCATTCGTCATTTTCACATTCATTGCCACTCTGCTCGATCAGATCGGCCCGAAATGTCTTGCCGCCAATCTCACCCGCTATCGAACCTGTTCTGCCTTTTTTCGCCGACACAAGCTCAAAGTGACCCACCCTGCCATCGAGGCAATAGATCTGTCCCTTATAGACTTGATCCTTGATCGACAGACCAAGAACGGACGTGCCCGCTTGCGATACCTCGTACCGACCCTTGCACTCCTGCTTTTCGGCCGAACCGAGATTGAGAGTGCCGCGTTCCTTTTCATTCCGCGACATGACGTAGCCAACCAGCGGACGTCCGGTCTCGGTGAAGCTACCCTCAACTCCACTCTTAAACAGGTACGAGCATCCCGTCAGCGTCGAAGCGCTTGCTACCAAGGCGATGAGCGGGACGCTGCGGGGTGCCAACATCTATCTCAATAAACGCGGGCCTTGGGCTCGATCTTCTTGGGATCGATGCCGTCGGCGATCAGGTCGGTATGGACGGGGCGGTAGTCGAGCTTGACGTCGCCTGCTTCGTTCACCCAGGCAAGCGTGTGCTTGCGCCAGTTGACGTCGTCGCGGCCGCCGAGCGGGCCTTCCGTGAAGTCCTCGCGGGCGTGCGAACCACGGCTTTCCTTGCGCGCCTCGGCGCCGTAGATCGTCGTGATGGCGTTGGCCATGAGGTTTTCGAGTTCCAGCGTCTCGACGAGGTCGGAGTTCCAGATCATCGAGCGGTCGGTTACCTTGATGTCAGGCAGTTCCTTCCAGATCGCCGAGATGCGCTTGCAGCCCGACTCCAGCGATTCCTGGGTGCGGAACACGGCCGCGTCTTCCTGCATGGCGCGCTGCATCTTTTCGCGCAGCACCGCCGTCGGCGTCGAGCCATTGGCGTTCCGCAGGCGGTCGAAGCGGTCCATGATCCGGTCGCAGGCGGCCTTGTTGAGTTCCGGCACCGCCTCGTTGCGGTCGATGACCTGGCCGGCGCGGATGGCGGCGGCGCGGCCGAAGACGACGAGGTCGATCAGCGAGTTGGAACCGAGGCGGTTGGCGCCGTGCACCGAGGCGCAGCCGGCCTCGCCGACGGCCATCAGGCCGGGCGCAATGCGCTCCGGATTTTGGGCATCGGCATTCAGGACTTCGCCCCAGTAGTTGGTCGGCACGCCGCCCATGTTGTAGTGCACCGTCGGCAAAACCGGGATCGGCTCGCGGGTCACGTCGACACCGGCAAAGATCTTCGCCGATTCCGAGATGCCCGGCAGGCGCTCGTGCAGAACCGCCGGATCGAGGTGGTCGAGGTGCAGGAAGATGTGGTCCTTGTTCTTGCCGACGCCGCGGCCTTCGCGGATTTCCATCGTCATGCAGCGCGAAACGACGTCACGCGAGGCAAGGTCCTTGGCCGATGGCGCGTAGCGCTCCATGAAGCGCTCGCCCTCGGAGTTGACGAGATAGCCGCCTTCGCCGCGTGCGCCCTCGGTGATCAGGCAGCCGGCGCCATAGATGCCGGTCGGGTGGAACTGGACGAACTCCATGTCCTGCAGCGGCAGGCCGGCGCGCGCGATCATGCCGCCGCCATCGCCGGTGCAGGTGTGCGCCGAGGTCGCCGAGAAGTAGGCGCGGCCGTAGCCGCCGGTCGCGAGCACCACCATCTTGGCGGAGAAGCGGTGGATCGTGCCGTCGTCGAGGTTCCAGGCGACGACACCGGTGCAGCGGCCGTCATCCGACATGATCAGGTCGAGCGCGAAATACTCGATGAAGAATTCGGCATTGTTCTTGAGCGACTGGCCATAGAGCGTGTGCAGGATGGCATGGCCGGTACGGTCGGCAGCCGCACAGGTGCGCTGCACCGGCGGGCCTTCGCCGTAGTTCTGCATGTGGCCGCCGAACGGCCGCTGGTAGATCTTGCCTTCGGCATTGCGCGAGAACGGCACGCCGTAATGCTCGAGCTCATAGACCGCCTTCGGCGCTTCCATGGCGAGATACTGCATGGCGTCGACGTCGCCGAGCCAGTCGGAACCCTTGACGGTGTCGTAGAGGTGCCACTGCCAGCTGTCCGGCGTCATGTTCTGCAGCGACGCAGCGATACCACCTTGGGCGGCAACCGTGTGCGAGCGGGTCGGGAAGACCTTGGTGATGCAGGCGGTCTTCAGACCCTGCTCGGCCATGCCGAGGGTCGCGCGCAAGCCTGCGCCGCCGGCGCCGACGACGACCACGTCGAAGGCGTGATCGACATATTGATAGGCCTTGCCGTTTGCAGCGGGTGAACTGTTCGATGCCATGGCGAAATTACCCTGCAAAAGCGATCTTCAGGATGGCGAAGAGACAGAGCCCGCCAACTGCGATCGTGAAAAA
>NZ_DASYHB010000116.1:0-25273 GCF_035999185.1 Ensifer sp.
TCGTGCGTCGCCGCGGCCAATCCAACCTGTTCCATCGTCTTCAGTCCCCGAATCCAAACACCCGGCAAGAGCGGTTCATGCTCGTGACCGGGTAGCCCAAACGTCCTGTTTGCAAGAGTGCCCGGCACCGCCGCAGATCGCGCCATCGCGACCTTAATTAGCTTTAGGTTGCCTTCTTGCCGTCAATTTTGGTCAAAGGATGACGTGCCCTGCACAAATCCTGATGCGATGATTAAGACACCATTATGGTTAAGAGACCGTTACCGTCTTGTGTCTTTGCAGCATCACCGGACAGCATCGCAGGCACGACGGAACTTACCCGCGCCCGACACGTTTCCCGGCCACCCCACGACCAAACGTTGCGACGGGGCGCCGTTCTCGCGGCCATCTGGACCTGGCGTCATGACAGCGCCAATATCGGCGTCGACCAAGAGGCCAAGGCCGTCCAATTGCGTTACGGGTGAGCAGAATGACCGATTCCAAAAATGCATCGATCTCCCCTGGCAGCAGGAAGCTGGCCACCAAGGCACCGAAGGCCTCCGGCGCAGCAAGCGCGAAACCACATACAGAACCCGCCGAAGAGACCGTTCTCGGCATCCGCATCACCCATCCCGACCGGCTGCTGTTTCCGGACCAGGGCATCAGCAAAGTGGGCCTCGCCCGTTATTACACGGCGGTCGCCGATCGCATGCTGCCTCACGCGGCCGACCATCTCCTGTCACTCGTCCGCGCGCCGCAAGGCATAAAGGGGCCGCGTTTCTACCAGAAGCATGCCGGCGATGGCTTTCCCGCAGAGATCAAGGAAATTCCCGTCACGGAAAGTTCCGGCGAAACCGAAAACTACATGTATGTGCACGACGCTGCGGGACTGGTCGCCGCAGTGCAGATGGGCTCGCTCGAATTCCACATCTGGGGTTCGCGCTTCGATACGCTTGAAACACCCGACCGGCTGGTCTTCGACCTCGACCCCGACGAGGGCCTTGATTTCGGGGTCGTCAAGGCCGCCGCCACAGCCATGGGGGACGCCCTCTCGGCGCTGGGATTGAAGTCGGTGCCGATGGTCACCGGCGGCAAGGGCATTCACGTGATCGTGCCGCTGACAGCGCGCGCCACCTGGTCGCACGCCAAGGCCTTTGCAAAATCCTTTGCCCAGGGCTTTGCTGAACGCGAACCGCAAAGGTTCATCGCCACCATGTCGAAGGAGAAGCGCAAGGGGCTGATCTTCATCGACTGGCTGCGGAACGAGCGCGGCGCCACCGCGATCGCCCCCTATTCGGTCCGCGCACGCGCTGGCGGCCCGGTCGCCACGCCTGTCAGCTGGGACGAGCTTGACGGGCTCCGGGCCGCCAGCAGCTTCCGCATCCCCGACATCCTCACGCGGATCGAAAGGACGGACGATCCGTGGAGGGACCTTGACGGGGTCAAACAAATCCTCACCCAGGATCTGCTGGACAAGGTTGGAGCGAGAGCGGCGGATTAAGCCGCCTCCTCCCGCCTCAGGTCCTCGATCCAGGCGCGAATGGATGTACCGATCGCATCGGGGTGATCCTCCTGCAGGTAGTGCGCCCCGGCACCGAGCCTTACCAGACGGCAATCTGTCAGTTCGCCGGCATAGGCCTCCGCTTCGGCCGGCGAGATCAACGCGCCGGGATTGCCGGAAAACAGAAGCTTCGGATAGCGCGAGGCACGAAGCGCGACGTGGTCTGCGGTGCTGATCGCAAAAAACTCGCCCGGCGCGCCCTCGATCGGCAACTCACGCGGCAACCGCAGCACCGGGCGTCGCGACGCTGCGTCCGGAAACGGTGCGCGGTAGGCATCCATTTCCTCGTCGGTCAGCTTGCGCAGGATCGCATTCGGCACGACCCGTTCGACAAAGACATTCTCTTCCAGGATCAGCCGCTCGCCGACACCCTCGGTACGGAACGCCCTAAAGAGCTCACGGGCCTGCGGTTTCTGGTGGAAGGCGTCCCAGGTTTCGGCGGGCCGGATGAATTCCATGAAGGCGAGCCCCAGCACCTTTTCCGGGTAAAGGCTCGCAAGGTGGAAGGCGAGCGCCGTTCCCCAATCCTGCGCGACCAGGAAGAGCGGGCCGGGCACGACCTTTTCGATGAAGGCTTCGAGGTAGCGAAACTGGTCGAGGAAGGAATAGTCGATATCAGGCTTGGCCGAGTGGCCATAGCCGATCAGGTCCGGCGCAACGCAGCGCCCGATCGGCGCGACATGCGGAATGATGTTGCGCCAGATGTAGGACGATGTCGGGTTGCCATGAAGGAACAGGACCGTCGGCCCCGAACCCTGTTCGACATAGGCCATCGACGATCCCAGGATATCGACGAACGTCTTGCCGGTAGCGAATGTCTCGTCACGCATGCCTTCCTCCATCAAACACGGTTGAAAAAACGATCTTCCTGAATGTCAAAAGCGGCGCCGCGCTTCGATCGACCTTCATGCGCAGCATCGCCCCCTGCCAGGCGCTGAGCAGGAAATCGGCAAGTTCGGCCGCGGACCCAAGCGGGGCGATCTCGCCCTTCTCCAGCCCTTCGGCGATGCAGGCCTCGAACGGGCCGCGCCAAACCTCAAACAAGCGCGACAGATGCGCACGCAGCCGCTCGTTGTCGAAGGAGGCCTCGAGACTGAGATTGCCGATCATGCAGCCGCGGCTGTAGTCGGCGTCGGCAAGTTTGCCGGTGATGAGGTCGATGTAGCGGCGCAGCCGATCGACCGGGCGCACGCTTCCGTCAGCGAGTGCTTCTTCGACGAGACCCGAGACATAGGCGAAGTAGCGGTCGAGCACCTCGATGACGAAATCTTCCTTGGAAGCGAAATGGTTGGTGAAGGACCCCGGCCTTGCGCCCGCAGCCTCGACGATGTCGCGTACGCCGGTCCCGGCGTAGCCTGTGTTCCATACGAGCTGATCGCCCGCTTTCAGAAGATTTTCGCGTATCGATTTTCTGGACATGGCGAATAATACGTACGTACGTATTATTGTCAATCATCGAAATCGCCCGACACGAAAACACCCACCGACCGACGAAAAACGCCCCACGAAGGGGCGTTTCGACGGGAGCATCCAAATTGAGGGAGGCGCCTACCCAGCGCTTTCCTTGGCGTGGTGGAACTTGTAGGCAAGCGCTTCCGGCAGCCGGCGCGGTCGACCCTGGCTGTTGATCACGGCAATGATCACCTTGGCGGCGATCAGCAATTGCTCACCGCGACGGATCTCCTGCTGCAGCACCATCTTGGCGCCGCCGGCCTTCTCCGTGACAGTGGTGATCGTCAGGATATCGTCCATGCGGGCCGGCGCCTTGAAGTCGATCTCCATGCGATGAACAACGAAGACCAGCCCCTCACTGTCGCCCTCGATTGCGAGCGTCGCCTGTTCGACACCGAGCAGGCGCAGGAAGTCGGTGCGGGCGCGCTCCATGAAATGCAGGTAGCGGGCGTGATAGACAACGCCGGAAAAGTCGGTGTCTTCGTAATAGACGCGCTGGATCAGCCGGTGGCCGTTTTCGGTCAGTTCGCCTGCGAGCGAAATCTGGGACATGCTGTTCTCCGGGAAGTACATCCGGTTTCCTGTGCAGGAACAAAAAGCCATTTGCAAGCATTGCAGCGCTGTCACAATCCTATCCTATCACGTGACGGACTTCCTTCCCTCGATCAGGAGAACGTGCATGAAGATTGCGATTCTCGGCGGCGACGGTTTCGTCGGTTGGCCTACGGCGCTTCATTTGTCCGATGCCGGTCACGACGTTCACATTCTCGACAATCTCTCACGCCGCTGGATCGACACGGAACTCGGTGTGCAATCCTTGACGCCGATGGATTCGATCCAGGAACGCACGCGCATCTGGCATGCCGAGACCGGCCGCCGCATCCATTTCAACCTGATCGATCTTGCCCGCGACTACGAGCTCTTGAAAAACTGGCTAGCCGAGCACCGCCCGGATGCGATCGTGCATTTCGCCGAGCAGCGCGCCGCGCCCTATTCGATGAAGAGCGACCGCCACAAGAACTACACGGTCAACAACAACGTCAACGCCACGCACAATCTCTTGAATGCACTGGTCGAACTCAGCCTCGATGCGCACCTCGTCCACCTCGGCACCATGGGCGTCTACGGTTATTCGACGATCGGCGCAGCCATCCCCGAAGGATACCTGCCCGTCGGGATCGAGACGATGGGCGGCGAGACCGTCAGCCAGGAGATCCTCTACCCATCCAATCCCGGCTCGATCTATCACATGACCAAGTGCCTGGATCAGCTGCTCTTCCAGTTCTACGCCAAGAACGATGGCCTCAGGATCACTGATCTGCATCAGGGCATCGTCTGGGGCACGCACACCGAACAGACGCGCCGCCATGCCCAGCTCATCAACCGCTTCGACTATGACGGCGACTACGGCACGGTCCTCAATCGTTTCCTGATCCAGGCGGCAATCGGCTATCCCTTGACCGTACACGGCACCGGCGGCCAGACCCGTGCCTTCATCCATATTCAGGATTCGGTGCGCTGCATCGAGCTGGCGCTGAAAAACCCGCCGGCCCGCGGCAGCCGCGTCGAGATCTTCAACCAGATGACCGAGACCCATCGGGTGCGCGACCTCGCCGAAATGATCGCATCGATCAGCGGCGCACAGATCGCCTGGCTGACGAACCCGCGCAAGGAGGCAGCCGAGAACGAACTCGTCGTGCACAATGAGAAGTTCCTGGGCCTTGGCCTCAACCCGACACGGCTGCAGGACGGATTGCTGTCGGAAATCGTCGATGTCGCCAAGAAGTTCGCCTATCGTGTCGACCGCACGCGCGTTCCGGCCGTCTCCGCCTGGACCAAGGATATAGCGCCGCTCATCAACCACGACCCAGAGGGCAAGCGGCTGAAATCCGTTTCATGATAGCGAACAATCCTTTGGAGGGGCTCCGCCCCTCCTCGCTTCCATCTGCCGATCATGCCTTCGTGACCCTCGTCACGAATGCCGACTACGCGCTTGGCGCCCGCGCACTGGCGCGCTCGATACGCCTGACGGGCACCGCGGCCGATATCGTGATACTCCACACCGGCGGCGTTTCGCACGAAGCTCTGGCGCCGCTGGCTGAATTCGAATGCCGCCTGGTCGAAGCGGACCTCTTGCCGCTCTCCGATGCCTTCAACGAGCGCCACGCCCGCCGCAACGTGCACGAAAAGGCACCCTTCACCAAGGGCCGCAAGCCGGACTTCCACTCGCCGCTCGACAACTTCTGCAAGCTCCGGTTCTGGCAGCTGACCGAGTATCGGCGCTGCGTCTTCATCGACGCCGACGCGATCGTGCTCAAGAACATCGACCGGCTGTTCTTCTATCCGGAATTTTCGGCCGCCCCCAATGTCTACGAGAGCCTCTCCGACTTCCACCGGCTGAACTCGGGCGTCTTCGTCGCCGAACCGTCGCTCGAGACATTCGAAAGCATGCTCATCCGTCTCGACGCGCCCGATGCCTTCTGGCCGCGCACCGACCAAACGTTCCTGCAGAGTTTCTTCCCGGACTGGCACGGCCTGCCGGTGACGATGAACATGCTGCAATATGTCTGGTTCAACCTGCCGGAGCTCTGGGACTGGCGCTCGATCGGCGTGCTGCACTACCAGTACGAAAAGCCCTGGGAGACAGACCATCCTCGCGCCAGCGCCCTGCAGCCGCTGATCGATCTCTGGTTCGCCTATCTCACCGGCAAGGACGTTCCCGACATCGCCTCGCTTGTCAACCCGGTGCGGTCATGACCCGCGTGCTGGTTTCCGGCGGCACGGGTTTCGTCGGACGCTTCATCGTCGAGCATCTGATCGAGCACGGCTACGATGTCGTGATCGGCGGCCGCACGCGAGCCGCCCCGGACTTCTTTTCCAAGCCGGTCGACTTCGCCCCGATGTCGCTGGATCCGGATATCGACGCGAGCGCGGCTTTCGAGGCTATCGACAGTTTCGTCCATGCCGCGTTCCAGCACGTTGCCGGTCGTTATCGAGGCGGAGAAGGCAACGATCCGGAAGGGTTTCGCCGCGCCAACCTCGACGGCTCCCTCCATCTGTTTCGCACCGCTCGCGACCGAGGCGTCAGGCGCTGCGTCTTCCTGTCGAGCCGTGCAGTCTATGGTGCTTCGGCGCCGGGGGCCGAACTTGCGGAAGATATGCTCTGCCAGCCCGAAAACTTGTATGGCGAACTGAAGCTGAAGGCCGAAGGCGCGCTCGGCGCGCTTTCCGCCGACGCGTTCAGGACAATCAGCCTGCGCGTGACCGGCGTCTACGGAGCGGCCGGAGTGGGCGCCACACACAAGTGGCAGCAGCTCTTCAGCGACTATCTCGAAGGCCGCGGCGTCGCGCCGCGCGCCGGAACAGAGGTTCACGGTGACGATGTCGCAGCAGCCGTTCGCCTCGCTCTCGAAACGGACCATCGGCATCTACACCCGCCAGTGTTGAACGTTTCCGATCTCCTCGTGGATAACCGTACGATCTTGGCCATCGTTCGCGATGTCACGGGATGCGCGAACGCGCTTCCCGAGCCGGCCGCGCTCGCCGATTTCAATGCGATGAACACAGAACGGATCCGCGCTCTGGGCTGGAAGCCTGGTGGCGCGGCGCGCCTGCGGCAAACGATCGAGAACCTCCTTGCCTGACATCATCCAGGCACGACACAGGCCCGGTTGTGTATCGATCAAGGACTCCTTTAAAGAGCGTTAATTCACCTACCAATACCTCAGGTTGCTATCAAAAATCCGAGCTATGGTGGCTGCGCGGGTCGGTTCCGGCCCGTGCCTAAGCTCAACCCTCCCGTCGATCGACGGCGCTTCGAAGGAAATCAAACATGCCTATCGAGACGTTGAATCCCGAAGTCTGGAAGCTTGTCGGTACTTTGAACGGTCAATGGAAATCCAATGGAGGCAAGGACTTCGGCTGGGGTACGGTCAAGACCTCATCGCAGACCCTGACCGCAAACGCCCTGCTTTCGGTCTACAAACTCATGCGCGGCAACCAGAACCTGACGCGCGACTACTACCTCGTTGCCGGGGATGTCTATCACGGCGTCCAGGGCTCGCCCTCCAACCCGTCGTCCAACTGGGTTTCGGTCGGCTTTTACGCCAACCACATGAAACTGAACCTCGAAGCGACCTCGACACAGGCCAGACTGATGACGTTCGGGCCGAACAGCACCGTCGAGCAGGCGACGATCAGCTTCTCGATCGGCGGCGAGCTCAGCGCGGAATACAGCAAGGAAGGCCCGAAGGGAGGCGCATCGCTGAGCGCCAATGTCGGTGTCAGCTTCACCGCCTCGGAGGTCTCCTTTGCCGCACGACCGGCCACGCAATCGATCGAGTGGCAGGCCAGGTTGCCGCATGTCGGCTGGGTGTCGCCGGGAGTGCCGGCAAATCCCGGTCGCCCGTCCTATGCCGGCTACATCTGGAACGCGGCCGCGATCATCGAGGTGCCACAAGGCGTCGTGCCCAATCTCAAAGGACGCTTTGAAGTGGACTTCGAATACAATTGGACACGTGGCATCCGCAAGCGGTCGTTCACTCCCGGCATCGAGCTCGTCTATCAATCCCTGGTGACGACGGGCGCGGACGATGCACTGCTGGAACAGCCGCTTCCCACGATCCTGGAGACGCTGCGGTCACTCGCTGCAACGACCGGCCGGGAAGGCAAGACCGACACCTTCCTCATGGCCCTGGAAGGGTCTCGGGTGATCAATGCGTTTGGCGACAGCAATCTGGATCAGATCGTCATTGCGCCCACCAACCAGGCGATTCAGCAGTACTTCGACAAACATCCACAAACCGCACTTGAGGCGGTCTCACCGGCAAACCAGATCTGGCTCGACACGTGGGTGGCGGAGCGGGTCATCAGCACGCCGCCGGGTTCCGTCAATCTGGGCGCGATCAGCGCGTCCGTGAGGACCATCGCCGGGCTTCAGGGCGAATGGTTCGAGTGCGCGGATGGGCTGCTGCTGGTCACCGACACCTACGAAGTCGCAAGCGGGCTGCGCAGCGCGCTGCAGAAAGGGGCAGTCAAGGCGGCGTGACGCACGACGCCTTGCCCGGTTCAGCGAACTGAACTGCCGAAAACAGAGGAGCCTGGCGTCCCTTCTACGCCAGGCTCTTTTCCTGGTAAGCCGCGAGGCTGGGAAATCAGCCCTAGCCGAGATCGATGACAACGATCTCTGGTGGAACGCCAAAGCGAACCGGCGCGAGCGAGCAACCGAGACCACCGGAAACGATCAGATTGCAGTTGTTCTCGGTGACGTGCCCATAGGCATAACGGTCGCCGAAGCGCGACGGAACGACCGGCGCGTAGCCAAGAACCCGCACCTGGCCGCCATGGGTGTGGCCCGAAAGCGTCAATGCGACGCGCTGCGGCACACGCGGAAAAACGTCCGGCTCGTGCGCCAGCAGAATAACGGGATCGCCGTCACTCACCTGAGCCAGCGTGCCGTCGAGGTCGTCGAGGCCGCTCATGCGCTTGCGCTGCCACTTCTTGCCGGGCACGAGCGCGAGTTGGTCCTCGAGGCCGGCGATCCAGAAACCCTGCCCGTCCTTCTCCAGCCGAACTGCTCGGTTGCTGTAGACGTTGATGCCAACGTCCTGAAGCGCCTTGTGCCCGAAGGTCGGCCCACCGCCATTCTTCTGCGCGGTCCGGTCTTCCCACCAGTCGTGATTGCCCATGACGGCATGCACCCCGAGCGGCGCTTCAAGCGTCGCGAGCGCCTTCGACCATTCGCTGGAATGCACGTAGCGGGTGACGAGGTTCATGCCGGCCACATAGTCGCCGAGCAAAAGCGTGATGTCGCCGCCAAGCGAGTTGGCCTGGCGGCAGATCGAGGCGATGCGGCTCGCCGGCATCCAGGGTTCGCAGGCGTGGATATCCGTCAGCACGACCGCGCGCAGCTTCAGCCCCGGCGTCCAGCCGGGTGGCGTCAGCTTGTAACGGGTGACGTTCAACCGGGCCAAGGGCTCGACGGCGAAGGCATATCCTCCGAGCGCTGCCATGCTGGCGATCCCGCCGCCGATCACTTTGAACAATCCGCGGCGTGTGATCATCTATTCATCCTCGAGCGTCAGACGGAACTGCGCCGCCTCGACTTCTTTCGGCGGATTGAGGCCGATATGTTTCCAGGCATTTGCGGTCAAGATACGGCCGCGCGGTGTCCGCTGGATGAAACCCTGCTGAATGAGATAGGGCTCGATGATGTCCTCGATCGCGTCGCGCGGCTCGGAAAGGCCGGCAGCGATGGTTTCAATGCCGACGGGGCCGCCGCCGAAATTCTGCGCAATCATGAAAAGGTAGCGGCGGTCGAGCTGGTCGAGACCCATATTGTCGACGAGCAGCCGCGTCAAAGCCTCGTCGGCGATCTCCTTGGTGACGGCTTCCGCACGCGCCACTTCGGCGAAATCGCGCACCCGTCGCAAAAGCCGCCCCGCGATACGCGGCGTGCCGCGGGCACGACGGGCGATCTCGCGCGCGCCGTCGTCGGTCATGCCGAGACCCATCAACCGGGCTCCGCGCCGAACGATCGATTCCAGCTCCTCGACCGTGTAGAAATTGAGCCGCACCGGAATACCGAAGCGGTCGCGAAGCGGCGTCGTCAAAAGGCCCAGGCGGGTCGTGGCCGCCACCAGCGTGAACTTCGCCAGGTCAATCTTGACCGAGCGGGCTGCCGGACCTTCGCCGATGATCAGGTCGAGCTGGAAGTCTTCCATCGCCGGATAGAGGATTTCTTCGACCGCCGGATTGAGCCGGTGGATTTCGTCGATGAAGAGCACGTCGCGCTCTTCGAGATTTGTAAGCAGAGCCGCGAGATCGCCGGCCTTGGCGATGACAGGGCCAGAGGTCGAGCGGAAGTTGACGCCGAGTTCCTTGGCCATGATCTGCGCGAGCGTCGTCTTGCCGAGGCCGGGCGGCCCGACAAACAGCACGTGGTCGAGCGCCTCGCCGCGGTTTTTCGCAGCCTCGATGAAGATCTTCAGGTTGGCACGCGCTTCCGCCTGGCCGGTGAAATCATCAAGCGTCTGCGGCCGCATGGTCGCATCGAGATCTTCACCGCGCTTGTCCGGCGTTATCAGGCGTGCGGCGTCACTCATGCATTCGTTCCAATCGATCGGGCAGCTCCCGCGCTGCGGCCCGCCATCATGCCGGGCATGGTGCGTTCTGCCTTGCAGACCCGTTCAACGCAAGCGCTCATCGCGCCAGTTCCTTCAGGCCAAGGCGGATGAGCTTGGCGCTGTCGCCGCCTTCGCCGCCATTCTTCAGCGCCGCAGCAACGGCGTTCGCCGCCTGGTCGCGCGAGTAGCCGAGGTTGGTCAGCGCCGAAACCGCATCGGACACGGGCGCCGAGGCGACCCCTTCGCCGAGTTCCTGCTTGAGCCCGATCGACGCCGACATTTCACCGGCAAAGGCGGGCGCCTTGTTCTTGAGTTCCGTGACGATGCGCACCGCCACCTTGGGTCCGACGCCCGGCGCGCGCGAGACCGAGGTCTTGTCTTGCAGCGCAATCGCGTTTGCAAGCTCGCCCGGCGTCAGCGTCGAGAGCACGGCAAGCGCCACCTTCGAGCCAACGCCCTGCACGCTCTGCAGCAGCCGGAACCACTCCCGCTCCAGTGCCGAGAGGAAGCCGAACAGCTTCAGCTGGTCTTCGCGCACATAGGTCTCGATGAAAAGCACCGCCGCTTCACCCGCCGATCCGAGCTTGGACAGGGTGCGCGCCGAACAGAAAGCGACGTAACCGACGCCATGCACGTCGAGCACGACGTGATCCTCGCCGATCTCGTCGATGGTACCCTTCAGTTTGCCGATCATGTGGCGTCTCTCGCGGTGGGCTGTGATGGTCGATAGACCATCTGAAAAAACTATGTCGGGCGCAACTACGCCATCAATGCGGCAAGCCGGCTGGTCACCGATTGCCGGTTATGCGCGTGGCAGATGGCGATCGCCAGCGCGTCAGCCGCATCGTTGCCCTTGAACTCGACCTTCGGCATCAGAACCTTGATCATCATGTGGATCTGCTGCTTCTCGCCATGGCCGACGCCGATCACCGCCTTCTTGACGGCGTTGGGCGCATACTCGGCGACCCTCAGGCCCGCGCGCGCCGGCACCAGCATGGCGATGCCGCGCGCCTGGCCGAGCTTCAGCGTCGCGGTCGCGTCCTTGTTGACGAAGGTCTGCTCCACCGCGGCCTCGTGCGGCTGATAGCTATGCACCACATCGGCGAGCCCGTCGTGCAGCTGGCAAAGCCGGGAGGCGAGATCCAGGTCGCCGTCGGATGTCACGGTGCCGGAAGCGACAAAACGCAGCGAATTGCCGAGCGTCTCTATGATGCCCCAGCCAGTGCGCCTCAGGCCTGGGTCGATACCGATGATGCGAATCGTGGTCTGCATGAATTTCACCCTATGACTAGAGCCTGGACGCTGCCAGCAAAAAGTGAACAAAACAAAAACATACGCACAGCTGAGAACGCCTGTCAGGTTTTCTTCTCCGCCACCCTTGGATTGAGGAAAATTGAGCTTACATAGCCTTTCATCAATTTCTCTCAATAAAGGCACGTGCCATGGCGACTTTCTCCGTCCTCGATCTCTCGCCGATCACGCAAGGCGGCAGCGTCGCCCAATCGCTCGAGAATACCCGACGCCTGGCCCAGGCTGCCGAAGAAAACGGCTACAAGCGCTTCTGGCTCGCCGAGCATCATGGCATGAAGGGCATCGCCAGCGCGGCGACCTCGATCGTAATCTCGCACGTGGCGGCCGCCACCAAGACGATCCGTGTCGGCTCCGGCGGCATCATGCTGCCGAACCATTCGCCGCTCGTCATTGCCGAGCAGTTCGGCACGCTGGCAGCGCTCTATCCCGGCCGCATCGATCTCGGCCTTGGCCGCGCCCCCGGCACCGACATGCGCACCGCCCAGGCGCTTCGCCGCAACATGGAGGCGAGCGCCAACAACTTCCCCAACGACGTGGTCGAGTTGCAGGCACTGCTCGGGCCTGTCGCCGAAAATCAGGCGATCATCGCGGTTCCCGGCGCCGACACCAATGTGCCGATCTGGCTGCTCGGTTCGAGCCATTACAGCGCGCACCTCGCCGGGATGCTCGGCCTGCCCTTCGCGTTTGCCTCGCATTTCGCACCGGACATGCTTTTGTCTGCGCTTGAGATCTACCGCGAGCGCTTCACGCCATCGGAGACCCTCGACAAGCCGCATGCCATGGTCGGCGTCATGGGCGTCGCCGCCGACACGGACGAAGAGGCCAACCATCTCTTCACCTCGATGCAGCAGTCGTTCGTCGCCCTTCGCCGCAATGCGCGCGGGCAATTCCCGCCGCCGGTCCAATCCATGGACGGGCTCTGGAGCTATGACGAGAAGATCTTCGTCGACCATTCGATGATGTATGCGGTCGTCGGCAGCCCGGAGACGATCCGTCGGAAGATTGCCACGTTCCTCGAACAGACGAAGGCCGACGAATTGATCATCTCCATGCCGATCTTCGACATGGACGCACGGCTGCATTCGCTAAAGCTGTTTGCAGACGCGCAGAAGGAGCTTGCGAGCGCCGCGTAAGGCAGCAATCAGACCGCTCCGAAAGCCGGAGCGATCTCCTCCATCTGCGCGAAAAACCGGTCCGGCCCGAGACCTTGCAGGAAGCCCGGATCGGCATAGCCCCAGGCGACAGCGCCGGCGGCCACACCGACCTTGCGCGCAGCCTCGATATCACGCGCCTCGTCGCCGATCGCGAGAACGCGCGCCGGATCAAGACCGGAATGGCGGATCGCCCGCTTGAAATGCTGCGCCTTGCCGAACAGTGCGGCGCCGCATTCATAGAGATCGACGGTCGCTGCGGCATCACCGAGTGCCGAGCGAATGCCTTCCTCCGCATTCGAACTGACAATCGCAATGCCGATGCCTGCTGCCTTCAACCGCCGCAGCAGGTCGGCAGCCCCCGGAAACAGCCGGACGGATGCGGCCTCCGTTGCCATGGCGCGGCGCATGAACGTGGCGATCTGCGGCAGCTTCCACATGGGCACGCCGAGATGCGCGATGATCTCGCGGCTGCCCATTGTTCTCAGCGACTGGAACTCCTCGACGGAAAGTTCGCGGAAGCCATAGCGGCTTGCAGCACTGTTGCAGGCGGCCATGAAGCTTGCCGCCGTGTCGGCCAGCGTGCCATCGAAATCGAAGATCGCGAAGTCATAGGTCATCGGCACCACACAAAGAAATACCCGTGCCCTTTCGGACACGGGTAGACAATTCCGAACCCTTCGACCGTCCGATCAGGCCGAGAGCTTCGCCAGGATCTCGTCCGACACTTCGAAGTTCGAATAGACGTTCTGGACGTCGTCATCGTCCTCGAGAATGTCGATGAGCTTCATCAGGGACTGTGCCTTTTCTTCGTCGACCGGCACGGTGTTCTGGGCCTTCCAGATCGCCTTGACGGTTTCGGCTTCGCCGAGCGTGTCTTCGAGCGCCTTGGAAACGTCGCCGATCGCTTCGAAACCGCAGATGATGGTATGACCGTCCTCATCAGTGGTCACGTCGTCGGCGCCGGCCTCGATGGCCGCTTCCATCACCTTATCGGCGTCACCGACCGAGAGCTTGTAGGTGATTTCGCCGACGCGGTCGAAGGAGAAGGAAACCGAGCCGGTTTCGCCGAGTGCGCCGCCGGCCTTGGTGAAGGTCGAGCGCACGTTGGAGGCGGTGCGGTTGCGGTTGTCGGTCAGCGCCTCGACGATGACGGCGACGCCGCCCGGGCCGTAGCCCTCGTAGCGGACTTCTTCGTAGTTCTCCGAGTCTCCGCCGGAGGCCTTCTTGATCGCCCGTTCGATGTTGTCCTTCGGCATCGACTGCGCCTTGGCGTTCTGGATCGCCAGGCGCAGGCGCGCGTTCATCGCCGGGTCCGGCATACCGGACTTGGCGGCAACCGTGATTTCGCGCGCGAGCTTGGAAAACATTTTCGAGCGCACCGCATCCTGACGGCCCTTGCGGTGCATGATGTTCTTGAACTGTGAATGGCCAGCCATGGCACCCTCTGCATGCATGATTATGTAGGAATGGGGCGCCTTATAGTTTTATTGCCGCTTTCCGTCCAGCCGGGGCGCGGCTTTTCAATCGGCCGACACCTGCGCCCGGCTCAGGAGGAAGCTGTGCCCATCATCGCGTCGGCAGGAAAGACCGGTACGCTCGGAGACGCAGGAGAACGGCCCCTGCTCCCAGCCTTGGCCGTAATCGAGCACCGTATCCGCCGAGCAGCAGCTCGGATCGCCAACGGCGTGGTCGAGCGTGGCAGCGCCTGCGCGGCCAAGCGTGGCGCGAACATAGCGCGGCGAGACGATATCGCAGGCAAGCTCCGGCCCGCCGTCGGCAGGCCGATAAACCGCGGTGCCGCCGGCCGGCGTGTAGACGCAGCCGATATTGCCCGACGGCATCATGAACATCTCCTGCTCACCCGCAGGCTCGGCCGTCGTCTCCGGAAGGCTCTGCTGTTGCTGTTGTCCTTCGGGTGAAGGCAACCGCGGCGGCGGCGCGCCGCCCGCTTGCGCCAGGGTCGAAAGGCAAAGGAAGATCGAAACGCCAGCCACAAGCAACTTCATCGGGCGATCCCAAGGCATGTCGCGCAAAAGTCCGGAGCGGTCTTGCGACAACGACATGCGACACATCGAAACTCAGACGCCCTTCAGAATATAAATCAGTGGTTTGCTTGGCAAGGAACGCAACGAGACTTTAATGCTGGCGCTGTCGGCGAAACGTTTGTCATAGCCGTCACCGAACATGTCGAGGAAGGCGTCGATCGGCGGACCACGTCGATGCATCGGCAAGATCAGCGAGGCGCGCAGCCGGCTGACCACCCGGCTCATGCTTTCCGCGCCCATGGTCAGGCCGCCGTCGACAGGCACCATCAGCACGTCGAGCCTGCCGATCTGGCGATAGTGGCTGTCGTCAAGCTCGTGATGAAGATGCCCGAGATGGCCGATGCAGAGATCCGCGACCTCGAAGATGAAGATCGAATTGCCGTCGTGCTCCATTCCACCGGCGGCGCGAATATCGGTGGTCACGTTGCGGATATAGGCGTCGCCGACCACAAGATCGTGCCGCGCCGGCATGCCGTTGTCGCTCCAGCCATGCAGCACGTTTCTGATCGCCGGATCCGGCGTCAGCGTATAGTGACTGGAATGGGCCTTGTTCATCGTCGCGACCGTCGGCGGCGTCGCAGGCGAGAACCACCCGTTGTAATCGGTCGCGATCGACACACCGCCCGGCGTTTCGATCAGGAAGGTGGAGTGCCCGAGATAGCTGATCGTCACCTCGCCAATCGCGGTCTGCCCTTTGGTAGCCGCAGCCGGTGTGAAGCTGGCGAAGGTCGCCTGCGGTATGGCCTCAGCAATTGCCTGGCATTGACTGGCATGAACGGGCTGCTGCTGCGCATGCGCAACCGACGGCCAGAACACGTGGATGAGCCAGATGGCGGCAAACGTGTAGACAAGGTAGCGGAGCATCAGCCTTCACCTCTCTCACTTTGACCACGAGGCCTCGACCCGGAGGGGGCGCGCGCCTGGAAGGTGTTGAACAGCGAATGGAAGCCTTTGCCTTCGCTCGGCCGAACCACGGCGTCACGGGCAGGGAGAGAATTGTTCAAGCGCCTGGCCACGTCCAGTTACAAACAACCTGTCGTGCTCACGTTTGCGTCACCGCCCCAGCGACAACAGGCAAACCTGTCCCGTCGAACGTCAACGCCCCGACATTGCTGCCGGGGCGTTGCGACTTTGCGGTTGGCTCCCGCTACTCCGCGGGGTGAGGCGCCGGCTCGGTCGCCGTCGCCGGCCTGCGCCGACGGAACGACCGGAGCGCCACGTAGAAGACCGGTGTCAGGAACAGGCCAAGGAAGGTGACCCCCAGCATGCCCGAGAACACGGCCGTGCCGAGCGACTGGCGCATTTCCGCACCGGGACCGGTCGCGATCATCAACGGTACGACACCAAGGATGAAGGCAAACGCCGTCATCAGGATCGGGCGCAAGCGCAGCTGGCTCGCCTCTACGGCCGCCTCGATCGGCGTCTTGCCCTCGTCTTCACCTTGTCGCGCGAACTCAACGATCAGGATCGCATTTTTCGCCGCAAGACCGATGAGAACAATCAGCCCGATCTGCGTCAGCACGTTGTTGTCGAGGCCGCGGATCGACACGCCGACGAGTGCCGAAAGCACTCCGAGCGGCACAATCAGGATGATTGCCAGCGGCAGCACCCAGCTTTCATACTGGGCCGACAGCGCCAGGAACACGAAGACGACCGAAAGCGCGAAGATGAACACTGCGGTGTTGCCCGTCTGGCGTTCCTGGAAGGCAAGTTCCGTCCATTCGAAGGTCGTTCCCTGCGGCAGGATCTGGGCGGCGAGCGCCTCCATCTTGTCCAGCGCCGTGCCGGTCGAAACACCGGGCGCCGGGTTGCCCTGGATCGGCACCGACACATACATGTTGTACCGCTGCACCAGCGTCGGGCCGGCCGTATCGCGGATTTCGACGAGCGTGCCCATCGGCACCAGAGCTCCGGTCGCCGATCGCACCTTCAGCGCCAGGATGTTGTCACGCTCGACTCGGTACTGCTGGTCCGCCTGCGCCCGCACCTGGTAGACGCGGCCGAAGGCGTTGAAGTCGTTGACGTAGGATGTGCCGAGGTTGATCGAGAGCGCCTCGAAGATGTTGGGGATCGGCACGTTGAGCGTGCGCGCCTTGTCGCGGTCGATCGCCAGGAAATATTGCGGGCTGGAGGCCGAGAAGGTGGTAAAGACCCCGGTCAACCCTTCCGTCTGATTGGCAGCACCCATCATCTGATAGGTCAGCCCCAGCGCGCGTCGCATGTCGGCGCTCTGCCGGTCCATGATCTGCATCTTGAAGCCACCGGAGTTGCCGATGCCGCGCACCGACGGCGGCGGCACGGCGATGATGAAGGCCTCCTGGATGCTCTGCAGGCTGCCATAGAGCTGGCCGATGATCTGGTTCGCACCCTGGCCGTGTTTCAACCGCTCTTCGAAGCTTTCGAACGAGGCAAAGACCACGCCCGAGTTGGAGGCATTCGTAAACGTTGCACCGTTGAAACCGGCAAAGGCGACGGCGCTCTTCACGCCGGGAACGTCTTGGATGATTTTCGAGGCCCGGTTGACCACCGCATCGGTGCGCTCGAGCGAGGCGCCGTCCGGCAACTGGATCACCACGATCGCATAGCCCTGGTCCATGGTCGGCACGAAGCCGCGCGGCACGATCTGCGCCATGTACCAGGTTGCCCCGAGCAGGCCGACGAAAACCAGCAATGCCGCGGCCAATGCCGTCTTCGTCGATACCAGCTTGCGCACAATCCACGCATAGCCCTCGGCCATCCGGTCGAAACCGTTGTTGAACCCATTTGCCAGGGCCTTGCCGAAGCGCGTCAGCGGGTTGCGGCTTTCGTGATGACCGTTCTCGTGCGGCTTCAACAGGATCGCCGCCAACGCCGGCGACAGCGTCAAAGAGTTGAAGGCGGAAATGACTGTCGCAACCGAGATTGTCACGGCGAACTGCAGGTAGAACTGACCGGCGATACCGGGAATGAAGGCCGTCGGCACGAAGACTGCGGTCAACACCAGCGAGATTGCGATGACCGCCGCCCCCACCTCGTCCATGGTGACGTGCGCCGCTTCGCGCGGGGTCATGCCGCGCGCGAGATTTCGCTCGACGTTTTCGACGACGACGATCGCATCGTCGACGACGATGCCGATCGCCAGCACCAGGCCGAACAGCGTCAGCATGTTCAGCGAGAAGCCGAAGGCATAGAGGAAGGCGAAGGTGCCGACGAGCGATACCGGGATCGCGACGATCGGGATGATCGCCGTGCGCCACGACTGCAGGAAGACGAGAACGACGATGGCGACCAGGACCGCGGCCTCGGCGATCGTCTTGTAGACCTCGTTGATCGATTCCGAGATGAACTCGGTGGGGTTATAAACGATCCGGTACTCGAGCCCGTCGGGGAAGTCGCGCGAGACGTCGGTCATCACCTTCTGGATCTGCTCGGCCGCATCGAGTGCGTTGGTGCCGGGCCGCGAGAAGATGCCGAGCGCCACCGCCGGGCTGCCGTCGAGATAGCTGTTGTTGACATATTCGCGGGCACCGAGTTCGACACGCGCAACGTCCTGCAGCTGCACCAGACGGCCGCTTTCCGTCGCCTTGACGATGACGTAGCGGAACTGCCGCGCATCGCTGAAGCGGCCGTCGGTGGTGACCGTATACTGGAAAGCACTGTCGCCGGGGGCCGGCGGGCCGCCGATCGAACCGCCCGACACCTGCACGTTCTGTTCGCGCAGCGCCTGCACCACGTCGCCGGCGGTCATGCCGTAAGCGGAGAGCTTTTCCGGGTCGAGCCAGACGCGCAGCGCGTATTCGCGCTCGCCGAACAGAATGACGTCACCGACGCCGTCGAGTCGGACGAGCAGGTCGCGGATGCGCGTGCGCGCATAGTTCGAGACGTAGAGCTGATCGTAGCGCTCGTTCGGCGAGAGCAGATGCACGACCATCATCAGGTCGGGCGAGCTCTTGGCCGTGGTGATACCGATGCGCCGGACCTCCTCCGGCAACCGCGGCTCGGCGATCGATACGCGGTTCTGCACCAGCACCTGTGCCTGGTCGAGGTCGGTGCCGAGCTTGAAGGTGATCGTCAGCGCCATCGCGCCGTCGGCGGTCGAGTAGGAGGACATGTAGAGCATGTTCTCCACACCGTTGATCTCCTGCTCGAGCGGGGTCGCAACGGTGTTGGCGACGGTTTCGGCGTCGGCACCCGGATAGGCGGCACGAACGACGATCGTCGGCGGGGCGATTTCCGGGTACTGCGCCACCGGAAGCTGGAAATAGGCAATGCTGCCGACGATCAACAGCACGATCGAAAGCACCGATGCGAAGATCGGCCGGTCGACGAAAAAGTGAGCGAACCTCATTGCGCCGCTCCCGTGGCTGGCGCCGCGGCGGACGGTCCTTCGGGCGGAAGCTGGATCGTCTCGGGCTTGACCTTGGTGCCGGGGCGTGCCCGCATCAGGCCGTTGACAACGATGGTCTCGTCACCGGTCATGCCGGAGCGGATGACGCGGTAGCCGTGCAATCTCGGGCCGAGCCGCACCGGCTTAGTGACAACGGTGCCGTCGGCGGTGACTTCGTAGACAATGCGCTCGTTCTGGTCGGCGCCGATCGCCTCGTCCGGAATGAGCACGGCCTTGTAGGTGTTCGAGCCCTCGATCTGCACGCGGCCGAAGAGGCCCGGCTGCAGCACCAGTTTCGGGTTTTCAAGGCGCGCCCGCACGCGCATGGTGCCGCTCTGCGGATCCACGCGGTTTTCGGCAAAGTCGAGCTTGCCCTTGAACGGCTCTTCATTGGAATCGGCAATCGTAACAAGCACCTCGAGCGAACCGCCGCCTTCCTGCAGCGCTTTGCCGCGCTCGCGGGCGACCCGCGCGTAGGAGAGCAAGCGCCGCTCGTCGACGTCGAAATAGAAATCGATCGGGTCGAGCGAGACGATCGTCGTCAAGACGGTCTGGTCGGCCTGCACGAGGTTGCCCTGCGACAGCAGGCGCCGGTCCACGCGACCGCTGAGCGGCGCGGTAATCGTCGTATAGTCGAGGTCGAGCTTGGCGCGCTCGACGGCCGCTTCCGAACCACGCACCAGCGCCTGTGCTGAAAGCAGTTCCCGGCGATGGTCATCGAGCGTCGAGACCGAGAGCGTGCCGGTGCCGGTCAGCGACTGTGTCCGCTTGAACTGGGACTCGGCAAATTCCAGCGTCGATCGTGCCGATTCTAGGGTCGACTCGGCCTGGGAGAGCGCGGTCCGGTAGGGTCGCTGGTCAATCACGAAGAGCTTGTCGCCCTTGTTCACCAGGGCGCCGTCGGTGAAATTCACCTCGTCGAGATAGCCACCGATGCGGGCGCGAACCTGCACCTCGTCAACGGGCTCGAAACGGCCGATGAACTCGTCGCTGTCGACCACATCCCGCACGACCGGCTTGGCGACGGTCACTGCAGGCAATTGTGCCTCTTGCGCTTTGGCCCCGGCGACCGAAAGAAGGGAAAGAGAAGCGCCGACGATCATCGGCAAATGCCACTTAGACAACATGCATGCCCTCCGAATGCACTTGGATCACGATGATGAGCCATGAGGCCGGGTCAGCGCGATCGCCTTGAACATATCAGAGCGGGCGATTGGCAAACGATCGTCGCAACGCCGCTCCGCTCCGTACAAATCCTCGGATCGGGAACGATCCGACAGCCAAAATCAAACAAGCAGTCAAATGGTGCAGCTTCCGCCGAAAGGCCGACGACGCTGCCGGGTCAAAATCGCAGGCGTGGGGAAACGCTCCCGTTGCCCGGCGACAACATTGCAGGCCCGCAATCCAGGACTGCGGACACTCTTCCAATCTGTCAAACGCACGAGTACATCACGCCCCGGCCCGGCGTGATCGGGCGATAACCTGCCATCATTTGATGGGGTTGTCACCTTGAAAAAAATCAATTCCGATAAGGCGATACGAGACGGCTGAAGCTGCTCGTCCGGAGTTGCGCGGTGAGCTGAGGATATCGCCTTTCCTAGCCTTAAACCCAGAAATCCGGGATCGTTTCGGCCAGTCTCGGCCCAAGACGCAGCGGCGCGATCTTCTCAGCAAGCCCGGTGCGATCGGAGATCTCGACGCCGAGGCCGCAGATGGTGGCAGGACCGGAGGCAGCTTCGAAGCGTCCCTTCGGCATCTTGGAAATAAAGCGGTTGAGCGGCTCTTCCTTGTCCATGCCGAGCGAGGAATCATAGTCGCCGCACATGCCCGCGTCGCTCATGTAAGCGGTTCCGCCATTGAGGATCTGGTGATCGGCGGTCGGCACATGTGTATGCGTGCCGACGACGAGGCTCGCGCGTCCGTCAACGAAATGGCCGAAGCACTGCTTTTCGCTGGTCGCTTCCGCATGGAAATCGAAGACGATCGCATCCGCCTGTTCGCCGAGCGGGCAGGCATCGAGGATGGCCTCCGCCGACTTGAAGGGATCGTCGAGTTCGGGATGCATGAAGACGCGGCCCATGACATTGGCAACCAGCACGCGGGCGCCATTGCGCGCGAAGAACAGGTTGGAGCCGCGGCCGGGCGTGCCTGCCGGATAGTTGGCGGGCCTCAGGAACTGGTCGTGACGCTCGCAAAAGACCACGGCTTCCTTCTGGTCCCAGACGTGATTGCCCGTCGTCACCACGTCCGCACCGGCATTGATCGTCTCAAGGAAGATATCCTCGGTGATACCGAAGCCGCCGGCAGCGTTCTCGCCGTTGACGATGACGAAATCGAGCTTGAGGTCGCCGATCAGTCCTGGAAGTCGCTCCCAGACCGCCGTCCGGCCCGTCTTGCCCACCATATCTCCCAGAAACAGAAGCCTCATGCTCGCTCAATCCCACCAGGGCAGTTCCGGCGGAAGCGCGTCAGCGGTTTTGGCGTCCGGTACTGCATAAACAAAAGAAGAAGAAGAGCGTCTACACGATCCGAGCCCTGCAGGAAACGGCCTAATACAAGGTCATTCAGCGCCTGGGCCGGTATGTTTGCCGCGGCTCCGCCTTCGCGGTGCAACCATCCACCGCATGCAGAAGGTCTAGAAATGCCGAAAGCCGCTCTCCGTCAGCACCGCGTCGAGCGCGACGTCGTGGGCTTCGGCCGGAACGGACTCCACTTCCTGGCAATCGAAGGCGATGCCGATCAGCTTCGGCAGATGGCCCTTGTTGCGCAGCCGGTCGATCGCCCGATCGTAATAGCCGGCGCCGTAGCCGATCCGGTGACCCGTCGCATCGAAGGCCGAAAGCGGCACCAGCATGATATCAGGATCAAGTTCAGGCGCCTCGGGCCCCGGCCCCGTCGTGCCGAAGCCGGTCGAGATAATGTCGATGCCATCGAGCAGTTCACGGAAGACGATCGTCTGCTTGTCCATGATGACAGGCAGGCAGAGCCGGGCGCCCCGCTGCTTCAACCGCGCCATCAGCGGCCGGATGTCGACTTCGGAGCGGATTGGCCAGAAGCCCGAAACGATGTGCCCCGGATCAAGCGCGATGACGTCGCCGGCGTGGTCGGCCATCGTCAGGCTGGCTTCGATCCGAAACTCCGTAGACATCGCATCACGCAATGCCAGCCGCTCCTTGCGCAACGCCGCCTTCAAATCCTTCGGTGACATCCGGTCCTCTCCTGCCAGTTCGCCGCTGCCATCGCTTCTGAACGGGATGACGCTCCCAAAATGGCACAGAAGCTCTGTTTCTCGCTGATTCCTAGCCCTTCTGCCAGCCTGTTTACGCATTGGCGCCCATGAACCGATCGCCGCCACCGCCACATTTGCGGCGTTTTGCGACAGTTGGAAGCGCCCCTCCCAGATCGGAACAGTTTTAGCGTTCCGTTCATCATGGCCAAGGGTTCCGCTTTCGCCAGTGAGGAACGCCGTGCAAATAAGGGCACGATTTCAAATAATTAGCAGGAACTAATGCCCGCGTTCGATGTATGGACGCGCTCCTGCAGGCAACAGTGGAAAAGCCGACGTCCATGAGGGACCAGATGAACGAACTCGAACCGTTGGAATTGCGTTGCCTAACGCTCGCCGCCCGCGGTCGCACGCGCCAGGACATGATGCGCGAGACAGACATTCCGCTTGATCGCATCGATCGGGCGCTCGAAGACGCCATGCGCAAACTGCAGGCGGGCAACCTCGCAGAGGCGGTCTTTCGGGCAGCAAGGCTCGATCTCATTTCATGAGGCCGGCGCCTCCCGGGCGCTCACGTGAGCCAGTGAGACCGGTAGACCATCTCACGCATCGATCTTTGCTCGCGCGCCACATCGGCGACAGCGCACATGATCCCCGCATCGCGCAGAAGGCGCGGCCGACCTGAAGGCACCTGCACGGGCGCCACCGGAAACAAAAGCGCAGCCATCCATCGCGCCACCCTCAGACGGGCGGCGACTGATGTTTCGGAGAAGGCGAAAACGGCAAGCACGCTCATGGCGAATGACCCTGCGCAGAATGATGTGACCGACCGATCTTCGTCCGCGCGTTGACATCTGACAAACGAATTGCAAGCATAGCTGCCATCAGAAATTCTGATGGTGTTCACCATGTCCCTTCCGCTGGACAGCGATCTGCTTCGAACCTTTCTCGCCGTCGTCGACACCGGCAATGTCACACGGGCCGCCGACATCGTCGGCCGCACCCAGTCGGCCGTCAGCATGCAGATCAGGAAGCTCGAAGACATGCTCGGCGACGCCCTGTTCGAACGCCACTCACGTGGCGTCGTGCCAACGCCCCAAGGCCTGCGGCTTGTCGACAATGCAAGGCGCATCGTAACCCTGCTCGACGACACCGCCGCGGCCATGCGCCAGCCCGCACTCGACGGTGCGGTGCGCATCGGCATCCCCGAGGAATACATCAACTCCACCCTGCCCAAGGCGCTCGGCAGTTTCGCCGCCATCCATCCCGGCGTCGAAGTGACGGTGCAGCAGGGTGCCTCGATAACCAATGTGACCGCACTCGAGGCCGGCGAGATCGATCTCGCCGTTGTCTTTGAGCCCGGCGGTAAGACCAAGAACGAAGTGTTGATGATGGATCCGACCGTCTGGGCGACATCGGAACAGCATCGTACCGACGAGCGCCGCCCGGTGCCGATCGCCACCTACACCTATCTTGAGGGCGGCTGGTGCGACGACCTTGCGCAGCGCAATCTGCGTAGAAGCCGCATCGACAACCGCGTCGCCTATGTCAGCCGCACCAGCGGCGGCCTGATGGCGGCGGTCGTTTCCGGCCTCGCGATCGCGCCGCTTGCCCGCAGCAGCATCCCGGCCGGGTGTCGAGAACTGACGGCAGACGACGGCTATGACGTCATCGACCACTCAAATGTCGTCTTGCGCATATCGAAGGCAGGCAATGGCAAGGACCGGATCGTCGAGGCGATGGCGGACGCCATCCGCCGGGCGTTTGCCGGGGATTGAGTTGCCAACTGAAAAGGGGGGAAGTGCGATCCACACAACCGATGGATATTTTACGATCCCGGGTGCCTACAAAGTAGGTGGGCGCCATGTGTCCAGACCCACGGGCCTGGACAGGGACAGCTCCCTTGAGATCGAGTATGGCCCCGGGGATTGTGGTTCCTGTCGGGAAGCGCAGACCGCATTCGATATATAAGGTGTCTCGGCGCTTCGCGCCAGTGGCTCGTCGCCGAAACCTTGTCAGCCGGTCGGCGTGGTCGTGCGGCCGTTGAGCTTGGCCGCGATGCCGTGAATCTGGGCCGTGACTTCGCTAAGCGCCGAGGCCAATGCCTCCTCGCTCTTCATCTGATCGGACATGGCGGCATCGCGGCCATTGGTCAGATTGCCGACCTCGGCTTCGAGGTTCTTCAGCCGGCGGTTGACCTCGCTCAGCTCGTCCATGACCATGATGCCGGCCATGACGGTCAGACGTAGATCGCCGATCTCGCCGAACTGGCTTTTGAGATGCCCGACATATTGATCGAACTTCGTGGCAAGCTCGGTCAGGTGACCTTCCTGCCCTTCCTCGCAGGCCATCCGGTAGGCCTTGCCGTCGATCGAAACTGTGACCTGCGCCATGTCGATTAATCCTAGCGGTCGAGCACCGCCCGAATGGTTTCCATCGCCGTCACGAGGCGTCGGGAAACCTCGCGATTGACTTCCTCGAGCCGGTTTGCCCGGAACTGCGACTGATCGAGTTCCTGCGCCAGCCTGGAGCGGTCGGTATTGACACGCCTGACCTCGCCCTCGAACTCGCTGAAATCCCGCTCCCTGTCAAACCGACCGTCGATCGCATTCTCCAGGGATTGCAGCGCGTTGCGCAGTTCGTCGATCGCCGCTTTGACAGTCTTTGCCGGCATGTGTTCCGAATACCTCGCCCATAAGGCCGAATCGCCCGAATCCCATCCGCCGCTTCGGCCCGATCTTTTTTAAACCTATTACGTAAGTCTCAACAATGCCAAGCATCGCAAACAACAGCGGAAGCTGTGGATGGATTGCGTAGCCGGCTTTATTCAACGGCAGTGCGAAAGCTTTGTTGCATTGCGGGACAAGCGCAGGACGCCGGCTTGAACAACCTGCCGTCAAATGGCCGCGGAAGGCCCGTATTTATTGACTCGCACGGCGCACCTGCTATGTGTCAGCCGCTTCTTGCGCGGTCTTTGGAGGATAGAGACCGTTCCCTGACCACCGAACGCAAACGGAACAGTCATGATCTCTCGCGAAAAACACGACCGGATGGC
>NZ_DASYHB010000006.1:0-16695 GCF_035999185.1 Ensifer sp.
AATTGAAGCCTAGGCGGGCTTTGATTCACCGTTCGCGCATCGAGCGCATGCTTGGTTCCGGGGTCTCCACCGGCTGGTTCCATCGCATGTGCGCGTATGCCCTTTGTCCTCCGCGAAAGCGGGGCATCTTGGATCAGGGGAGTATGGCCATGACCACGGCTCGCATCATCGACTTCATCAACACCCGACGACCCGACGGCCCGTGCCTCGTTGTCGATCTCGACGTCGTGCGCAACAATTTCAAGGCCTTCCGCCACGCGCTGCCTGACAGCTCGATCTACTATGCCGTCAAGGCAAACCCGGCGCCGGAAATCCTGCGCCTGCTCGCCGGCATGGGCTCCTCCTTCGATTGCGCGTCCGTCGCTGAAATCGAAATGGCGCTCGACGCCGGTGCGACCCCGAGCCGCATTTCCTATGGCAACACCATCAAGAAGGAGCGCGACGTTGCCCGCGCTCATGCGCTTGGGATCAACCTGTTTGCCGTCGACAGCCACGAGGAAGTCGAGAAGATCGCCCGCGCCGCCCCCGGCGCCCGCGTATTCTGCCGCGTTCTGACCGATGGCGAAGGCGCCGAATGGCCGCTGTCGCGCAAGTTCGGCTGCGTACCGCAGATGGCTGTCGACGTGCTCGTCTACGCTCACCAGCACGGCCTCGTATCCTACGGCGTGTCGTTCCATGTCGGTTCGCAGATGACGAAGCTCGACGCCTGGGACGCGGCTCTTTCGGATGCCAAGCGCGTCTTCGTGCAGCTTGCCAAGCGTGGCATCGAGCTGAAGATGGTCAACATGGGCGGTGGCTTCCCGACGAAGTACCTGAAGGACGTGCCGACGGCGGAAGCCTACGGCCAGGCGATCTTCGGTGCGCTGAAGAAGCACTTCGGCAACAACATCCCGGAGACCATCATCGAGCCGGGTCGCGGCATGGTCGGCAACGCCGGCGTGATCAAGGCTGAAGTGGTGCTGGTGTCGAAGAAGTCGGACAACGACGCCCATCGCTGGGTGTTCCTCGACATCGGCAAGTTCGGCGGTCTCGCCGAAACCATGGACGAGGCGATCCGCTACCCGATCCGCACGACGCGCGACGCCGACGAAATGGAGCCTTGCGTGCTCGCCGGCCCGACCTGCGATTCGGCCGACGTGCTCTATGAGAAGAACATGTATCCGCTGCCGATCACGCTTTCGATCGGCGACGAGGTTCTGATCGAAGGCACGGGCGCCTACACGACGACCTACTCGGCCGTCGCCTTCAACGGCTTCGAGCCGCTGAAGGCCTATGTGATCTGATCCGGCTGCTCCCGTCCAAAGCGGGAGCGCCATTTCACAATTTTCGTTCGGTCCGCCTGAAGCGGTTTTGATGACGGGAGGCCCCGATGGCCGCTGTTGTTGACGCCCTGCGCGCATTCTTTGCGCCGTCCACGTTTGTAATTGATGCTGAAAACCCGGGCGATGTCGTCGCTCGCGAAAACCTGCTCGACCGCGCCATGGGCCCGGAACGCCGCCGCAAGTCTTCGGAGAAGCTGCGCAGCGGCCGCGTGCCGGCCGAGGGCCTTGCCTTCGTCGCCCGCGACGCCGACGGCCACGTCATCGCCACGGTGCGGCTGTGGAACGTCGAGGCCGGCGTCGGCCGTGAAGGCCATGCGGTGCCGGCGCTGCTTCTCGGTCCGCTCGCCGTCGACCCGGATCACGAGGGCAAGGGCATCGGCGGCATGCTGATGCGCGCCGCGATCGAAGAGGCCAAGAACCGCGGCCACGGCGCGGTCCTGCTGGTCGGCGACGCCGCCTATTACGAGCGCTTCGGTTTCTTTGCCAGCCGCACCCAGCATCTGGTGATGCCCGGGCCGTTCGAGCGCGACCGGTTCCTGGCGCTCGAACTCAGGGACAACTGGCTCGAGGGCGCCGCCGGCCTGATCGTCGCCAGCGGCCGCAAGCTGGCGATGCCTCCGGTCCGTCGCGCCGCCTGACCCATTTCCGCCTCCAACCCTGCGGGGGCGGTTTTTGGCTGCTCCCTTGCTGGTCACCTTTGATCGGCGAGGGAGCAGATGCCGGCCATCTCCTCACCGGCCGGATCCGGCGCTACTCAAGCATCCTTGTCCGTGCGCGCGTCGTAGCAGACGAAGGCAAGCTTGTTGCCGTCGGGGTCGCGCACATAGGCGGCATAAAAGCCCTCGCCGTAGTGCGGGCGAAAGCCTGGTGCTCCCTCTTCGCTGCCGCCGCGCTCGATCGCGATCTCAAACATTCGGTCGATCAGCCCGGCATTTTCCACCAGGAATGCGGTCATCGCGCCATTGCCGACTGAGGCGGTTTTGTTGTCGAACGGGTAACAGGCGAAAAATCGGGGCGCTTTGCCGTCGTCCTTCCTTCCCCAGGATGAGACCTGCTCATCGCAGTAACAGCGCTCCTGGCCGATCACCGCCATCACCGGATCGTAGAAACGTTCCGCACGCCTCAGATCCGTCGTCCCAACCATTGTATAGCCAATCATGCCTGTCTCCTCGCCAACCCGATATGGCGGCAAGTCGTCCCACACTCGCCGAAGTTACGCAACGGCGCACCCGCACGCTGGTCGGAAGCTGAACGGGCGGGATGAGCTAGAACGAGCCGCCGATACGGGCAACTATGGTGTTGGCGCTGTAATCCTGCGTCGGGTCGGTTTCCCGCTGCAACGTATGGGCATATTCGATTTCGAGCTGCGGCTTCTTTTCCGGGCCGAGCAGCAGCTTTGCCGTCAGTGTCTCGGCCTTTCGGTCGTAGAGATAGTAGTAGTAGGTGGCGCGGCTGACCTCGTAGCCAAGGCTCGCCTTCATCCAGGGATTGAAGCGCTGGGCAACCGAGGCGGAGACGGTCCGGGTGAGTTCGGCGACGGCGTCGTCGATGTCGTCGATGGCGATGTCCTGGCGAAAGCCGCTACCGATTTCGAAACCGGCTGACGTTTCCCACTTGGCCTCGGCGCGCAGGTAGGGCTCGGTGTAGCGGTTCGTGTCGCCGAGATTGTCGCTCGCCAGCGTGATCATGCCGATTTCGCCGATGAGGGTAACGCCGTCGTCGAAGCGGCGGGCATAGGCGATCGAGCCACGCAGCGTCGTTGCCGGGAAACGGCTGAAGCTGTTCTGCTCGTTGCCGGGAATGATCGAGCGGCTGTATTCCAGGCAAAGACAGAGTTCGCCACCGGCAACAGCCCGGAAATGGCTGACGCCGAACGTTGCGAGTGCGACGTCCGGGTCGAGCTTGGTCGGCTGGATGAGATCCGTGGTGAACTCCGCGATGCCCCGCCGCCGCTCGTCGTATTTCGCCGAGAAGGCGGTTTTTCCGCCAAGCCCCTCGGCCGTCACCTTGGCGGCCGCCTGGCTCGAATAGTCAACGGTGCGATAGCCGATGACATTGTTGGGCAACTTCAAGAAGAGGTCGCCGGAATCGTTGCGGATGGCGGCGGCTTCCAATTCGACCAGCAGGCCCTGGCCAAGCGGAAAGGCATAGCCGAGCGTACCGCCGGTGAGATGGGTGTCGGCGAAACGAAAGTCGGTGATCCGTCGCTCGAACTGGCGGATGCCGTAACTGAGCTTGCCTTCGCCGAGTTCAAGGCTGCCACGCAAGCCCAGCCGGCCTTCCCAAAATGGGCCGGAAAGCACCTGCGGATCTTCGAAGATGTTGCTGCTGTGGCCGTAGCCGGCTGAGTAGTCGAACGTGGTCTCGCTGGCGGCCGGGGCGGGCGTCGTGAGGAAGACAACTGAAGCTGCAACCGCCGGGAATGATCGCATCCCCAATTCCTCAAACGAGACCTTTATAAGAATATGATGGAGTTACGTGGTTAATAAAACTTTATGTTGTAATTAGCGTCGTTGAATATTTCTCTGCAGCTGCAATCCGAGCATCAGGTGCAGCAGTGAGTAGTAAACGTTAAAATTGCAAATGTTATGCTTAACCGTTTATGATAGTTCGCTTTCTCAATTGATTAATGAAATGCTAATTGTATCCTCTTGGTTGTGTACAGCAGGTACACGTCCAACAGGAGGTAAACCCATGACGATCAAGACAGTTTGCATCGCTATCGCAGTTGTGGCCGCCACCGTTTCGCAGGCGTCGGCCGGTGGCCTCAACCTCGGAATCCTGTCCGGCAAGAAAGTGAATGTCCTCAACGGCGGCATCGCCAACGGCATCGTCATCGCGCCGAAGGTCGATGTCGGTGATGTGCTTTCCGACAACAGCATCCTCAACAAGTCGCTGAACGGAGTTCTCTCCGGCAACGACGTCGACCTCGGTCTCGGCATCCTGTCGAACAACGGTGGCAAGCAGCGCCGCCATTAAAGGGCCGCCGGGAAAGCTGGCGCGGTTTCCGCCCATATCCCGCAATCGCTCCCAAAGGGTTTCGCTTCGAAACGCGTTCGGACCGACCACCCGTCAAAACCTTGCACTGTGATCTGTGACGCAGGGATGTAGGGAAGAGCCTCAGGGTGTTCTTCTCTGCCGCGGGCCACATGTGCCTAGAAGAAAAGCGGATGGCGTCTCCGGCGCCATCCGCCTCCTTTTTGGCGCTCATCAAAGCGTCAATCGCCTTCAAGATAGGCGCGGCCGCGGGCCGACAGGCGGTATCCAACGGTCAGGCTCTCGGTCAGGCCAAGTTCCTTCAGTTTGCGGATTTGCGCCTTGAGCTTGAGTTTTTCCATGCCAATGGCGGTACTCAGTTGGGCGGCCGTTGTTCCGTCTTGAGCGGCGATCCGCTGCAGCACCGGCAACGTCCAGGCCGTTCCGGCGCTGCGGTCGAAGGTGGCGAGCTTGCGGGCGATCTGCGCACGATCTTCACTGCGAAGCGCGGCCGTCTCGCGCAGGGCAATGCGCGGATCGCTTCCGGCGAGATGAAAGACAATGCGGTAGCAATGGCCATCCGGTCTTGCGGCAAGCTCCCTTAAGAGGGTATCGCGATCGGCATAACCCGCCCGTTCGACTTCCTGCGCTGTGATCGCGTCCGCGTCGATGACGTCCACCGCATCGATCGCAAGCACACCGATCGCCGTTCGCAGTGTGCCGCCGGCCTTGACGGTCGGCTTCGTCCAGCGTCGAAAGGCAAGGGTCACACGGCCGCCGGCAATGCCGGCGAGCGCCGCCTGGCGAAACAGCATCTCAGGCGGTGGCGCGGCGGTAGAGGGCGAGCGACCCTGCGAGCGCCAGCAGGGCGCCGCCGCAGAGGCGATCGAGCCAGACGGCGCCAGAGTGCTTGAGGAAGGTCGCGGCCTGCGCGCCGAGCTGGGCATAGCCGAGCATCACCACGAAATCGACGAGGGCAAAGACCAGCGCAAGGGTGGCGTACTGGGAGACTTGCGGCATCGTTGCGTCGATGAATTGCGGCAGGAAGGCGCTGAAGAAGAGGTAGCCCTTGGGGTTGGTAACGGCGACGAGAAAGCTCTTGAGAAAGATGGCAAGGGTAGAGACAGGGGTGGCCATGCCGCTGTCGTCACTCGCGACCTGGATCGTGCCCTTCGAGCGCAGGAGCATGATGCCGAGGAAGGCGAGATAGGCCGCACCCAGCCATTTGACGACTGTGAACCAGAATTCGGACGCGGCGAGCAGGGCGCCAAGCCCGAGGGCGACGGCGCCGATCAGCACGAAATCGGAAAGCACCGCGCCGACCATGCCGGCAGTGGCGCGCTTGACGCCGTAGCGCGAGCCGTTGGTGAGCGCGAGCAGAACCGTCGGGCCGGGCGTCGCGATACCGATGAAGGCAACCAGTGCGAATGCGAGTATCGTCATCTCGGTCATGATGTCTCTCCCCGTTTTTTGTAGTCGTCCCACAGCTTTTGCGCGTGCGCAATCGTCTTCTCGAGCGCGCGCGACCGCCGTATCGCCAGGCCGAATTTGACAGGACAGGTGGCTTCCCCTATGGAACGGGCAGGGCGAGGGCCCCTGCCGTCCGCGAGCGTCATGCTTTGGTGAAGCCCTTTTTTGAGACACGGTCAGCCGAAACGGCATGCGAACCGGTGGCAATGCGGGCACCATCTCTAGGAAATGCATGCCGCTGCAGGAGACCATCTCATGACGCGCGGATCAACCACGCTTCCCTCGCTCGACGCCCTGAAGGACCAGGCAAAACGCCTGCGTGCCCGCCTTGCGTCCGAAGGCGAAACAATCAGTCATTCCCGCTCGCTCGAACTGATCGCCGCCCAATACGGCCAGCGCGATTGGAACACGCTTCACGCCGCTGTCGGCAACCGGCCGCCCTTCAATCCCTGGATGCTCGGATCACGGGTCAAGGGCCACTATCTGGGCCAGCCCTTTGAAGGCGAGATCCTGGGCGTGCAGGCGCTTGCGGCGCAGCCCGGGCGCTACCGCCTGACAATGAAGTTCGACGAGCCGGTCGACGTCGTCACCTTCGAGAGCTTTTCCGCTTTTCGGCAAAGAGTGGTGGCGACGGTCGACGAGACGGGGCGAACGGTCGAGAAGACTTCGAACGGGCGGCCGCAACTCGAACTCGAGTGGTAGCGCCATCGCTTGCGATCATGCGGGCACTCGTTTCGAGCCCGGGAACCGGCTGCCGGTCAACGTCCTCGAAGCGCGAAGCTTCGGGGACGTTTTTTCGTTCTGGAACCAGAACCTTAGGCGCCACTTGCGGAGCGGATCTGCGAGCGACCCAGAGCGGGTCGTTTCATTTGCGATCTAGTTGCGAATGAGTTGCATTTGCATTATTCATGTAGCTGCGAATGATTTGCAAAAAGATACGTGCACCGGTCGCGCGCTTCCGCGTGTGTGGGCATTACCCGATCGCAAAGCCGGTCGAGCAAAGGGTCGAGCATGAGTATGGGGACGAGACGGGACCTGCTGCGACGGCGCAGTCTCCTGATGGGCGGGCTGGCGGCGGCCGGCGGGACAGCGATCTGCACCAGCGGCGCGCTCGGACAGCAACAGGCGACGCATGCCGGCCATCCGGCGCCGGCAGGTGCGGTGGGTGCAGAGCCCATGCCCGCGATGGGCCATGGCGCCATGATGACGGTTGGCGACGTCGATAGTGCCGTCAATGGCTTTGACCCGACAGACATGCTCACCGACTGGGACACGGGGACAGTGACGACGCTGCCGGACGGGCGGACGCTGCGCACCTTCGAGATGACGGCGGAGGATCGCGAGATCGAGATCGCGCCCGGCATCAAATTTCCTGCCTGGACCTATAACGGCCGGGTTCCAGGGCCTGCACTCAGGGCAAAGGAGGGTGAGCGGCTCAGGATCGTCTTTCGCAACTACGCCTCGCACCCGCATTCGATCCATTTTCACGGTATTCACGCGGCGCGCATGGACGGCGTGCCCGGTGCCGGCATGGTCGATCCGGGCGACGAGTTCGTCTACGAGTTCGATGCCAAGCCGTTCGGCTGCCATCTCTATCATTGCCACGCCATGCCGCTGCGCCGGCACATCCACAAGGGCATGTACGGCGCCTTTGTCATCGACCCCGACCCGGAGCGCCGGCCGGAACACGCCGACGTTGCCCGCTCAAGACTGCTCGGCACGCCCGAAAACGCCGGCTGGCAGGAACTTGTCATGGTGATGAACGCCTTCGACACCAACTTCGATGCCGAGAACGAATTCTACGCGGTCAACACTGTCGCCCATGCCTTCATGAAGCGGCCGATCCGGATCGTGAAGGACAAGCCGGTGCGCATCTATCTGGTCAACGTCATCGAGTTCGACCCGATCAACTCCTTCCACCTGCACGCCAATTTCTTCGACTACTACGACCAGGGCACGACGCTGACGCCGACCTTGAAGACCGTCGATCTTGTTACCCAGTGCCAGGCGCAGCGCGGTATCCTCGAATTCACCTTCGCCGAGCATGAGCCGGGTCTTTACATGTTCCATCCCCACCAGACCGAGTTCACAGAGCTCGGCTGGGTCGGCATGTTCGACGTTGTGGAGGCGCTGGCATGAACGAGATGCTTCCGCGGGCCGCGATCCGCGCGGCCAGGACCAATCTGGTGTGGCTTGCGCTACCACTGCTGGCCTTCGGGGTCGCCGTCGCCTGGATCCTGTCGACGGATCCGCTGTCCGGCTTCCGCAACGGCGCGCCACCGATCGAGAACCTGACCTTCGAAAGGGCCGTGCTTGACGACGGCGGACTGCGTCTCTTGGTTCGCGCCGGCGGTTCGGAATCGATGACGGTGGCGCAGGTCCAGGTGGACGACGCCTACTGGCAATTCACCCAGGACCCGCCGGGTCCGATGGCGCGGGGCCAGGCGGCCTGGCTTAGCCTGCCTTTCCCGTGGATGCTCGGCGAAGCACATGCGGTGAAGGTGCTGACCAATACCGGCGCGACCTTCGCCCATGATATTGCCGTCGCCGTGCCGACGCCGCAGGCAACGACAGGGCAACTGCGACTGCAGGCGCTGGTCGGCATCATCGTCGGCATCGTGCCGGTGGCCGTCGGCCTGATGTTCTATCCGGTGCTGCGCGGCGTCGGTCGTGAGGGCATGGCCTTCCTCCTGTCGCTGACGATCGGCCTGCTCGGCTTCCTGCTGGTCGATGCCAGCGCCGAGGCGCTCGAACTTGCCGGCGAGGCGGCAGCAATCTTCCAGGGGCCGGTCATGGTGGTACTGGCGGCTTTAAGCAGTTTCCTGCTCTTGATGGCGATCGGCAGGCGCAGCGGTGCGCCGGCCGGGCTTGCGCTTTCCACCTACATCGCGCTCGGCATCGGCTTGCACAATCTCGGCGAGGGGCTGGCGATTGGCGCGGCCTTCGCGGCGGGGTCGGCGGGGCTAGGCACCTTCCTGGTGCTCGGGTTTGCGCTCCACAACGTGACGGAAGGCATCGGCATTGCCGCTCCGATCTTGAAAAAGCGGCCATCCATCTCGGTGTTCATCGGGCTGACGTTGCTTGCCGGCGGCCCGGCTGTGATCGGCATGTGGCTCGGGAGCCTTGCGACCTCGGTGCAATGGTCGGCGCTGGCGCTCGCGGTCGGCGCAGGGGCGATCCTGCAGGTGATCATCGAAGTCGGGGCTTATCTGATGCGGCAAAGCGAGCGCGGGCGCGACGTGTTCCTGACGCCGCCGGTTCTCGCCGGTCTCGCTACCGGCGCCGCCTTCATGTACGTGACGGCGGCGCTGGTGAAGATCTGATGCGAATGAAGATGGATCAGACGATCGTCTGATCCATTTCGGCCGCCGGCACCTCGTCGACGCGATGGATGCGCACCACCGTTGCCGGCACGCCTGCGACCGTGGTGCGCGGCGGGACCGGCTTCAGCACGACGCTGCCGGCCGCGACCTTGCTGAAGGCACCGACCTCGATATTGCCGAGGATCTTCGCACCGGCGCCGATCATCACGCCGCGGCGGATCTTCGGATGCCGGTCGCCGGTTTCCTTGCCGGTGCCGCCAAGCGTGACATCCTGCAGGATCGAAACCTGGTCTTCGATGACGGAGGTCTCGCCGATGACGATGCCGGAGCCATGGTCGAGCATGACAGCCTTGCCGATGCAGGCGGCCGGATGAATGTCAGGGCCGAAGACCAGCGACGCGAGGTTCGAGAGCCAGTTGGCGACCTCTCGGCGTTCGTCGAACCAGAGCTGATGGGCGGCGCGATAGGTCTGTAGCGCCTGGAAGCCCTTGAGGTTGACGAGCACGTGCAAAAGACCGGGGCAGGCGGGGTCGCGTTCCCTGACAGCCTGGAGGTCTGCCTCGGCCGCCAGCAGGATCTCCGGGTTGGCGTCGAAGGTTTCCGTCAGCAACGTCGCGAGCGAGCGTTCTTCGGCGCGCGCAAACGCAAGCGGGGCTGCGAGCACGCCCGCCAGAAGCGCAGCATTGGATCCGGCATCGATGATCAGTTTCAAGGCTGGCGCCATGACCGGTTCGCGTACAGCAAGGCTCGCGGCCTCGTTTCGAACGAGGCTCCAGACTTCACCATCGGCCAGTGGCTCGGCAAGCGAGCCTGCATAGCGTTGCGTCTCGATCAAGGCGGTCATGGCTTGTCCGTTATCCCGCGATATCGACGACGCCGCAGTCGCCCTCGGCCGAACCGAAGGCCAGTTGCCGGCCGTCCTTGTTCCAGGCCATGGCGGTGATCGCGCCCTTGCCGGGACGGCGCAGCAGCACTTCCTTGCTGTCGGCAAAGCGTGCAGCGAGGATCATGCCGTCCTGATAGCCGATGGCGACGATGTCTTCGGCCGGATGGCAGCAGACGGAGGTCACCATGATGTCGGCTCGGGTGCCGAGTTCGAGCGGCGCCTTGCCCATCGGGCCGTCCTTGCCCTGGAAGGGCCAGACGATCGCGGCCGGCGCGCCCGAGGAAGCGAGCCACTTGCCCTTGGCGGACCAGGAGACCGACTTCACCTTGGCCGGATAGCCGGTCATGCGCATGTGGCGGGCTTCGGCGCCGGGCTTGGCGTCGAGCTTCCAGCCATGCAGCGCATTTTCCTGCATGGTCGTGACGAGGAAGCGTCCATCGGGCGAGAAGGTGACGCCGGTATGGGCGCCCTTCCATTCGAGATCGATCGGCTGGCCGGACATCCCGACCCAGTGCAACGACACGCCGTTATAGCGGGCGGCGGCAACGCGCAGACCCTTCGGCGCGAAGGCCAGGCCCTCGACGGTGCGTTCCTCGGTAAAATCCTTCGTCGTGCCGTCGGCAAGCCGCACATGGGTGGTCTTGCCGTAGGCGTAGCCGACCGCGCCTTGCGGACCTGCGGCAACCTGGGCGATCCACTTGCGCGGCGCTTCGGCGACGAGCGACGTCGTGCCGTCTGCCGCCGTGCGCATGACCTTGCCGTCTTCGCCGCCGGTCAGAAGCGTGTCGTTCGCTTCATCCACGACGAAAGACAGGAGGCCCTCATGGGCCTCGGTCGTCTTGTGGCCAAGGTCGAGGCGGTGGATGGCGCCGGTGGCTTCGGCGAAGAAGGGAACGCCTTTGAGAAAGGCCACGCCGACGACGTGACCTTCGAGATCGAGGGGAGCGATAGTCGGCATCAGTTCGGCTGTGCCTCGCAGGCTTTGAACGTGCGCTCGAGCTTCTCGCGGTCGAGATCACGGCCGATGAAGACGAGCCGGCTTTCGCGCTTCTCGCCGTCCTTCCACGCACGCTGGTGGTCGCCCTCGATGATCATGTGCACGCCCTGAACGACGTAGCGCTCGGCGTCGCCGGCAAAGGCGATGATGCCCTTCAGGCGCAGGATGTTCGGGCCATCCGTCTGGGTGATCTTCTGGATCCAGGGAAAGAAACGGTCCGGGTTCATCTCACCGCCGCGCAGCGAGATCGACTGCACCGTCACGTCATGGATCGGCGAGGGGGCGTCATGGTGGTGGTGGTGATGGTCGTGATCGTGGTCATGATCATGATGGTGGTGATCATGATGGTGGTGATCGTGATCATGGTGGTGATGGTGATGATCGTGGCCGCAGTCGGGACCGCAGGTGTGATCGTGTTCGTGATCGTCCTGGTCGAGGAAGTGCGGATCGTTTTCGAGCGCCCGCTCGAGGTTGAAGGCGCCCTGGTCGAGAACTTTCGCCAGGTCGATATCAGAACGCTGCGTGCGGTAGATGCGGGCCGACGGATTGATGACGCGCACGGTCGCTTCGATGCGCTCCAGTTCCTCCGGGGTGACGAGGTCGGTCTTGTTGAGCAGCACGACATCGGCAAAGGCGATCTGGTCTTCAGCCTCGCGGCTGTCCTTCAGCCGCAGCGGCAGGTGCTTGGCGTCGACCAGGGCAACGACGGCGTCGAGCTCGGTCTTGGCGCGCACGTCATCGTCCATGAAGAAGGTCTGGGCGACCGGCACCGGATCGGCAAGGCCGGTGGTCTCGACGATGATCGCGTCGAAGCGGCCGGGGCGGCGCATCAGGCCTTCCACCACGCGGATCAGGTCGCCGCGCACGGTGCAGCAGACGCAGCCGTTGTTCATCTCGTAGATTTCCTCGTCGGATTCCACGATCAGGTCGTTGTCGATGCCGATCTCGCCGAACTCGTTGACGATGACGGCATACTTGCGACCGTGGTTCTCGCTGAGGATGCGGTTCAAAAGCGTCGTCTTGCCGGCGCCGAGATAGCCGGTAAGCACGGTGACGGGGATCGGCTTCTGCGGGGATGTTTCGGTCATGGGAACCTCTGGGATTTCCGGATGCGGGAGCAGGCATCCTAGTCGCGTCTCATATAGGAGATGCAGCGGCGATGCGCAAATGGCGCTGGCGATTTTGCCGGAACGCAACACTGGTCGCTGCGGGTCGCCGATAACCGTCCTTTCATCAAAATCGGCGAGAGTGCGGGCACATCGAAGAGGTTCCCGCGTGAAGACGATTTCCATCAACGGCCGGTTCCTGACCCAGCCGCTAACCGGCGTGCAGCGCTTCGCTCGCGAGATGACCCGGGCGCTCGATGCGCGCATTGCCGCGGGCCAGGTGCCGCATGCGTTGAAGGATGTGCGCTGGCGGCTTCTTGCCCCTCACAAGGCGGCCGACGACCTCGGCCTCAAGGCGATTTCGGTGGAGCGTTTCGGCTCGGGGCCCGGCCACGTCTGGGAGCAGGGTGCGCTTTATTGGCGGGCGCGGCGCGACACGCTCATCGGCTTCGGCGGCAGCGGCCCGGTCCTGCATGGCGACCAGGTGGTGGTGATCCACGACGTCACCCTGTTTCGCCATCCCGCCTCGTTCGGCCGCGGTTATCGGCTGTTCCACGGCGCGCTCGGCTTCATCCTTGCAAGGCGGGCGAAGATCGGCACCGTCTCGAACTTCTCGCGCAAGGAACTCGCTGATGTCTTCAAGGTACCGGCCGCCGGCATCGACGTGATCTACAATGCGACCGATCATTTCGCCGCCCTTCAGCCGCACGAGGGCATCATCGAGCGGCTCGGACTTGCTGATACGCCCTTCTTCCTGCTCGTCGGCACGCTGAAGCCCAACAAGAACGTCGAGTTCGCGGTGCGTGCCTTCGAGGCGCTTGGCGCAGCCGATCACAAACTCGTCGTCGTCGGCGGCACGGACCCGACGGTCTTTCGCGATATCGCGCCGACGTCGAGGGGCAACCTCATCTTTCCGGGACGCCTGACCGACGAGGAAATCGCCGGGCTGCAGCGCCGCGCCGTCGCCTTCGTCTTTCCGAGCCTTTACGAAGGGTTCGGTATTCCGCCGATCGAAGCGATGACACAAGGGTGCCCGGTGCTCGCTGCCGATATTCCGCCGGTGCGGGAAGCATGCGGAGACGCGGTTCGTTACTTCGATCCCTTGAAAACGGAAACATTGGTCGATGCGATGCGGGCGATCTCGGCCGACGAGGTGTCGCGCCGCGAACTCGCGCGTGCCGGCCATGAGAACGCCCGGCGCTTTTCCTGGGACGGAAGTGCTGTCGTGTTGCTCAACATGCTCACGGCACAGCAGGCCTGATCCGGCCGTCAGAGATCAAGGACGCGCGTCGGATCCAAGCGGCCGCGGGCAAAATCGCCAAAGGCGATCAGGTTGCCTTTAAGCCGTCCTCGGCGATCGACGAGGCCCTGCGGTTTGAGGCTGCCAAGGATGTTGGCGGCGACGTTGCCACCCATGAGGCGCAGAGCCCATTTCAGTCCGACCGTGCCCTTGTTGCGCAGGTAGAGCGGATTGGCGACTTGCGAGTATCCGAAGCGCAGGCCGGAGGTGCGGCCACGCTTGTTGCCGAGATGCACGCCGCGCAGGGCCGGCGATTTGACGATGCGGCCGCGTGGTGCCAGACGCCGGCAGAAGTCGACGTCTTCCTGCCAGCCGTAGAGCGGCAGCCGCTCATCGAACCGGGTGCGCTCGGCGGCAATCGCTGAAGCGCGGAAGGCCATGTTGCAGCCATAGGCGTTGAAGGCCGGCCCGGCGGCTTCATTGGGCCGAGCGCCGGCATCGGCGTCGAGGATCGCCTTGGCGTCGGCAACAGAGATGCCGGGGCCGTGAATTCCGTCGGCGAGCACCAGTCCGGTCGCAACGACGACGTCTGTCTCACGCTTAAAGAGCTGTTCGGTTTCTGCAAGGAAATCGTCGCGTGGCAGGAAGTCGTCGTCGAAGAAGACGATGAGATCGGCGGTCGCCGCATGGTCGAGGATCGCGTTGCGTTGAGCGCTCGAACCCTTGTTGCCCTCAATGATACGGATGTCCAGGGCGAGGGCATCGATCCTGGCGAGGTCGATGTCGTCGGGCGCGCTCGGGCAGATCAGGACAACGTCCGGCAGCCGTGTTTGCCGCGTCAGGTGCATGAGCGTCTCGGAGAGAACCTCGCGGCGGCCCGCGGTCGCTATGCCGACGACGATGTTCATGATGCGCCCTTTGCTGCTTCTTGGTGATCTAAGCGGAAAATCGTGCAGTTTTTCTTAGCGCCTAGGCTGCGTTTGCACTTGGGCCGCGCATCATCAGTCGCAGCTGGTTGAGCGCCAGCAAACAGAGAAAACCGCCGCCAAGGATGCCGGCGCCGATCGTCACATAGCCGGTTTCGCCCGAGAAGAGGAAGGCGAGGGCGGCTGCGACCAATCCGGCGGCGGCAAAAAGCACGGGCGGCCAGGAAAACTCGAAGACGAGCGAGGACATCAGCCGCACGCCGATAAGGGCGGCGAGGATCGCACCGATGGCGCTGCCCCAGGCGAGAGCGGCATCGTCTGCTCCGACAACAACCAGGGCGACCAGCGCTCCAAGGCTCAGGAGCACGCAATCGGCAACGGCGAGCATCAGGATCAGCGCCAGGCGCTGCTTCAGATGCAACGGCGTCGGCAGCATGATCTGCGTCAGCGTGCGAACGAGCGAGAGGACGATGATGGCAGGTGCGGCCGCGAGGAAACCTTGTTGCAGGTCCGGGCTGATGACCAGCCAGGTTACCGGGAGGAGCACGGCGAAGATACCGGCTGCCATCATCAGCGCAAAGCTCGTCAGCAGCGCATAGTAGTGTCCGAGCTGTCGCGGCAGGTCGTCGCGACCTTCGGCCCGGTCGTGTGCCGCGACAATCTCGGGGTACTGGATCGCCTGGAGCGCCGAAACGATGAGGACGAAAGGCCGCTGCAAAAGGTCGAGCGCCAGCAGGGAGCCGGCCGCACCGGTGGCGCCAAGCGCGGATGTCAGCAGCGCCTTGAGCGCAAGCGGTGCGAACATGGCAGCGCTCGCCGCGCCGGCCGAGACGCTGCCATAGACGAGATGTTTGCGGATGCGCGCACTCTCGAGTGCGGCTGTGGGGCGGGTCAAGGCTCGGCGAGACAGCAGGAACGCGAGCACGCCATAGACAGCGTAGCCGCCGAGAAGGCCGATCACCGTCGACAGGAAGCTTGGCGAAACCAAAGCGCCGGCAAGCGTGCCTGCGGCCAGAATGGTGGCGCGCGATCCCTGCAACACTGAAAAGGCACGAAAATCTTGGCGGAAGCGCAGCATCGTCAGATGCAGGTCGCTGCTCCCTTGCGCGATCGAAACCAGGCCGCCGACAAGTGCCACGACCGGCGGCACGCCAAAGAGGAGGGCCATCGCTGCGGCGATGAGGCAGAGCGCGGCGCAGGCCATGGCTTCGACGAGGATGGTGCGCCTCTCCGCCGCTTCGCTGTCAGCGTCGGGGCCCGGGTAAAAGCGCGTGCAGGCGAAACGGACCCATTCGAACGCTGCGATCGCTGCGAACTGGCAGATGGAGATGAACAGCGAATAGCTGGCATAGTCGGCCGGCGCCAGCCAATGGGCGACGACGATCAAGAGGCCGAAGGCGATCACGGCCTGGTAGAAATAGGCGCCGAGCGCAATGATCTTCGCCATGGGGTTCTCTGCCGTTCGATTTCGCGCCTGTGATAGCGCAAAACCGCAAAGAAAGTGTTTGCCGGCTGTCGCCTCCGTCCTCAGCCGAAATCGGCCGGGTCGAATTCCCTGACGTCTTCCAGCAGTTCGACAAAGCCCTTGATCGCATGGGCGATCAGCGTCTCGCCGCGCGCAGCCGTGGCGGCCTTGGCGTTGCCGGCAACGCCATCGGTATTGAGGTCGCGCATCTTCCAGCCAAAGGCATGCGGGCCATAGGCGCGCAGATGCTTGAAACGCGCAGCAAATTCGCGCTGCCTGGAGGTGAAATGGCCCGCCTTCGTCATGTCGACTTTGTCCGGGTGAAGCGCCAGCATCACCGACGTCTCGATGTCGCCGCCGTGAATGTCGAGGGTTTTGTCCTCCGGCGCGATCCAGCCGTCCGGCTGCCCAAAGCGGGTCCAGCTCGTCGCGACGGCGAGCATGTTGAAACGCACGCGTGCTTCGGTGGCGACGATTGTCATCAATGGCGAATTGCCGCCATGGGCGTTCAGCATCACGAACTTGCGGATGCCGAGGCGATGGAGATCCTGCGCGATGGCGAGCCAGCGCTGGACGGCCTCGTCGTAGGTCAGAGTCCTCGTACCCGCGACGTCCATGTGCTCGATCGAATAGCCGACCGGCTCGACCGGCAGGAAGGTGACGGGCAGATCGCCGGGCAGGGCGGCGATCGTGCGGGTAACGATCCCTTCGGCAATCAGCGTGTCGGTTTCGAACGGCAGGTGGGGGCCGTGTTGCTCATGCGCGCCGAGCGGCAGCACGGCGATCCAGTCGCGGCGGGCGTCTTCAGGAAGGTCGGTCGGATTGTCCTGCCATCGCGGCTCAGGCATCGACATTTCTCTTCGATCCTCCACGTCAATTGTCGTAAAATTGTTATTTGAGTCATACAGTTCGTAATCGCAAGCTGTATTGTTATAAGTGTGCGAGACGGGATTCGGCAGGAGGTCCAATGGGCAAGAAGAACAA
>NZ_DASYHB010000075.1:0-16472 GCF_035999185.1 Ensifer sp.
CCGACGATCTGGACGACGCTGCCAAGAAGATCGTTGCCGCGATCAACGGCTAACTGAAGGACCAGACCACATGTCGATTCTCGTCAACAAGAACACCAAGGTCCTCGTTCAGGGCCTGACCGGCAAGACCGGCACCTTCCATACCGAACAGGCGCTTGCTTACTACGGCACGCAGATGGTCGGCGGCATTCACCCGAAGAAGGGCGGCGAAACCTGGACCGGCTCCAAGGGCGAAAGCCTGCCGATCTTCGCGTCGGTTGCCGAAGGCCGTGAGAAGACCGGTGCGGACGCATCCGTGATCTACGTTCCGCCGGCAGGTGCCGCGAACGCGATCATCGAAGCGATCGATGCGGAAATCCCGTTCATCACCTGCATCACCGAAGGCATTCCGGTTGCCGACATGGTGCGCGTCAAGGCCCGCCTCGACCGTTCCAAGTCGCGCCTGCTCGGCCCGAACTGCCCCGGTATCCTGACGCCGGAAGAATGCAAGATCGGCATCATGCCGGGCTCGATCTTCCGCAAGGGTTCGGTCGGCATCGTCTCGCGCTCCGGCACGCTGACCTATGAAGCCGTGTTCCAGACCTCCAACGAGGGCCTCGGCCAGACGACGGCTGTCGGCATCGGCGGCGACCCGGTCAAGGGCACCGAGTTCATCGACGTGCTCGAGATGTTCCTCGCCGACGAAGCCACGACCTCGATCATCATGATCGGCGAAATCGGCGGCTCGGCCGAAGAGGATGCGGCGCAGTTCCTCATCGATGAAGCCAAGAAAGGCCGCAAGAAGCCGATGGCCGGCTTCATCGCGGGCCGTACCGCACCGAAGGGCCGCACCATGGGTCACGCAGGGGCTGTCGTTTCCGGCGGCAAGGGCGATGCGGAATCCAAGATCGCCGCGATGGAGCAGGCAGGCATCCGCGTGTCGCCTTCGCCGGCCCGTCTCGGCAAGACGCTCGTCGAAGTCCTCAAGGGCTGATCTGAACTTCTGCCCGGGCCGGAGCGATCCGGCCCGGGCAACCTGCAACCCGCATGTTTCCCTGGCTGAATGAAGGTCAGGACGTGCGGCGAAGAACTGCCACGGTGGTCTCGGCGCGTCCGTTCGATGCGCGGCGCCGTAGGAAAAAGGCCCGGCGCCCGATCGCGCCGAACGAACATGAACGGCCGGCATACCCGGCAACCCAACTTCAGTCAGGAGGCGGACAGGAAACGTCCGCGTGAGACCATGACAAGGCAAGAGGCCAACGAGCAATTCCAGCTCACATCCTTTCTGGACGGCGCCAACGCCGCCTATATCGAGCAGCTCCAAGCACGCTATGAAGCGGACCCGGCGTCCGTGTCGCCCGAATGGCAGGCCTTCTTCAAGGCGCTCGCCGACCGGCCGGAAGATGTCGTGAAGGCAGCAAAGGGCGCCTCCTGGAAAAAGAGCAACTGGCCGATTCCGGCGAACGGCGAACTCGTCTCCGCGCTTGATGGCGACTGGGGAACGGTCGAGAAGGTCATCGAAAAGAAGGTCAAGGCGAAGGCTGAAGAAGCCGCCGCTGTCACCGGCACGGTCGCAAGCGCTGCCGACATCCATCAGGCGACGCGCGATTCCGTCCGCGCCATCATGATGATCCGCGCCTACCGCGCCCGTGGTCACCTGCACGCCAAGCTCGACCCGCTCGGCCTTGCCGCTCCGGTCGAGGACTACAACGAGCTTTCGCCGTCGAACTACGGTTTTGAGGACAAGGATCTCGACCGCAAGATCTTCATCGACAACGTGCTCGGCCTCGAATACGCGACCGTGCGCGAGATGGTCGAAATCCTCGAACGTACCTACTGCTCGACGATCGGCGTCGAATTCATGCACATGTCCAACCCGGAAGAAAAGGGCTGGATCCAGGAACGCATCGAAGGTCCGGACAAGGGCGTCGAGTTCACGCCCGAGGGCAAGAAGGCGATCCTCCAGAAGCTGATCGAGTCGGAAGGCTTCGAGCAGTTCATCGACGTCAAGTACAAGGGCACCAAGCGCTTCGGTCTCGACGGCGGCGAATCGCTGATCCCGGCGCTCGAGCAGATCATCAAGCGCGGCGGCCAGGAAGGCCTCAAGGAAATCGTTCTCGGCATGGCCCATCGCGGCCGTCTGAACGTTCTTTCCCAGGTCATGGCAAAGCCGCACCGCGCCATCTTCCACGAGTTCAAGGGCGGCTCCTACGCGCCTGACGACGTCGAAGGTTCCGGTGACGTGAAGTACCACCTCGGTGCGTCCTCGGACCGCGAGTTCGACGGCAACAAGGTTCACCTGTCGCTGACGGCGAACCCGTCGCACCTTGAGATCGTCAACCCTGTGGTCATGGGCAAGGCCCGCGCCAAGCAGGACCAGATGGCGACCGTCTTTGAAGGCGACATCATTCCGCTGCGCGAACGCTCGAAGGTCATGCCGCTGCTGCTGCATGGCGATGCCGCCTTCGCCGGCCAGGGCGTGATTGCCGAAATTCTCGGCCTGTCGGGCCTTCGCGGTCACCGCGTCGCCGGCACGGTGCACTTCATCATCAACAACCAGATCGGCTTCACCACCAATCCGGCCTTCTCGCGTTCGTCGCCCTATCCGTCCGACGTCGCCAAGATGATCGAGGCGCCGATCTTCCACGTCAACGGCGACGATCCGGAAGCGGTCGTCTACGCGGCCAAGATCGCCACCGAATTCCGGATGAAGTTCCACAAGCCTGTCGTCGTCGACATGTTCTGCTACCGCCGCTTCGGCCACAACGAAGGCGACGAGCCGGCGTTCACGCAGCCGAAGATGTACAAGGTCATCCGCGCCCACAAGACAGTCGTCCAGCTCTATTCGGACCGACTGATCGCCGAAGGCCTGATTACCGAAGGCGAAGTCGAGAAGATGAAGGCCGACTGGCGCGCCCACCTCGAACAGGAGTTCGAGGCCGGCCAGTCCTACAAGCCGAACAAGGCCGACTGGCTTGACGGCGTCTGGTCGGGCCTGCGCTCGGCTGACAACCAGGACGAACAGCGCCGCGGCAAGACCTCTGTGCCGATGAAGCAGCTCAAGGAAGTTGGCCGCAAGATCTCCGAGATCCCGGCGGGCTTCAATGCGCACCGCACGATCCAGCGCTTCATGGAAAACCGCGCCAACATGATCCAGACCGGCGAAGGTGTCGACTGGGCCATGGCCGAGGCGCTGGCATTCGGCACGCTCTGCGTCGAAGGCACCAAGATCCGTCTGTCCGGTCAGGACTGCGAACGCGGCACCTTCTCGCAGCGCCACTCGGTGCTCTACGACCAGCAGACGGAAGATCGCTACATTCCGCTTGCCAACCTCGCGCCGACCCAGGCCCGCTACGAAGTCATCAACTCGATGCTTTCGGAAGAGGCCGTGCTCGGTTTCGAATACGGCTATTCGCTGGCCCGTCCGAACGCGCTGACCCTCTGGGAAGCCCAGTTCGGCGACTTCGCCAACGGCGCGCAGGTCGTTTTCGACCAGTTCGTCTCGTCGGGCGAACGCAAGTGGCTGCGCATGTCGGGTCTCGTCTGCCTGCTGCCGCACGGCTATGAAGGCCAGGGTCCGGAACACTCGTCGGCCCGCCTCGAGCGCTTCCTGCAACTTTGCGCGGAAGACAACATGCAGGTCGCCAACGTCACGACGCCGGCGAACTACTTCCACATCCTGCGCCGCCAGGTGAAGCGCGACTTCCGCAAGCCGCTGATCCTGATGACGCCGAAGTCGTTGCTGCGCCACAAGCGTGCGATCTCCAGCCTGTCGGAAATGGCCGGCGAGAGCTCGTTCCACCGCCTGCTGTGGGACGATGCCGAGGTGATCAAGGACGGTCCGATCAAGCTGCAGAAGGATTCCAAGATCCGTCGCGTCGTGCTCTGCTCGGGTAAGGTCTATTACGACCTGCTCGAAGAGCGCGAAAAGCGCGGCATCGACGACATCTACCTGCTGCGCGTCGAACAGCTCTATCCGTTCCCGGCCAAGGCGCTGATCAACGAGCTCAGCCGCTTCCGCAACGCGGAGATGGTCTGGTGCCAGGAAGAGCCGAAGAACATGGGCGCCTGGTCGTTCATCGATCCTTACCTCGAATGGGTTCTCGCCCATATCGACGCCAAGTATCAGCGCGTGCGCTACACCGGCCGTCCGGCTGCCGCTTCGCCGGCGACGGGCTTGGCGTCGAAGCACCAGGCGCAGCTTGCCGCCTTCCTCGAGGACGCGCTGGGGGGCTGACGCTCCCCTCGCTCTGAGCCACCAGAAACAGATATCTGATCAACGGAACAAAAATCATGGCAACAGAAATCCGCGTTCCCACCCTTGGCGAATCCGTCAGCGAAGCGACCGTCGGCACCTGGTTCAAGAAGGTCGGCGATGCCATCAAGGCCGATGAACCCCTGCTCGAACTCGAAACCGACAAGGTGACGATCGAAGTCCCGGCGCCGGCCGCCGGCACGCTCTCCGAAATCGTTGCACAGGCCGGCGAGACCGTCGGTCTCGGCGCGCTGCTCGGCCAGATCGCCGCCGGCGCTGCTGCGGCCGCCCCGGCTGCGGCCGCTGAGAAGAAGGCCGATCCGGCTGCTGCCGCTCCGGCTGCTCCGGCTGCCGCTGCCGTATCGGCTCCGTCTTCGATGCCGCCGGCACCGTCGGCCGGCAAGCTGCTGGCCGAAAACAACCTGTCAGCCGACCAGATCGACGGTTCGGGCAAGCGTGGCCAGGTGCTGAAGGGTGACGTGCTTGCGGCCGTCGCCAAGGGCATCTCGACGCCGGCCGCTTCCGAGCCGGCCAAGGTCCAGGCCCGTGCGCCGTCGACCGCCGAAGACGTCGTTCGCGAAGAGCGCGTCAAGATGACCCGCCTGCGCCAGACGATCGCGCGTCGCCTCAAGGACGCACAGAACACCGCCGCCATGCTCACCACCTACAACGAGGTGGACATGAGCGCCGTCATGTCGCTGCGCAACAAGTACAAGGACATCTTTGAAAAGAAGCATGGCGTGAAGCTCGGCTTCATGGGCTTCTTCACCAAGGCCGTCACCCATGCGCTGAAGGAAATCCCGGCTGTCAACGCCGAGATCGACGGCACCGACATCATCTACAAGAACTACTGCCACATCGGCGTCGCCGTCGGTACCGACAAGGGTCTTGTCGTTCCGATCGTTCGCGATGCCGACCAGATGTCGATCGCCGAAATCGAGAAGGATATCGGTCGCCTCGGCAAGGCTGCCCGTGACGGCGCGCTGTCGATGGCCGACATGCAGGGCGGCACCTTCACCATCTCCAACGGTGGTGTCTACGGCTCGCTGATGTCCTCGCCGATCCTGAACGCGCCGCAGTCGGGCATCCTCGGCATGCACAAGATCCAGGACCGTCCGGTCGCCATCGGCGGCCAGGTCGTCATCCGTCCGATGATGTATCTCGCGCTCTCCTACGATCACCGTATCGTCGACGGCAAGGAAGCCGTGACCTTCCTCGTCCGCGTCAAGGAAAGCCTCGAGGATCCGGAACGCCTGGTTCTCGACCTCTAAGATTGTTGAGCATGGGGGTGCCTCGGCGCCCCCATGCATCGCCGCTTGAAACGGCGGCAGCGATGGTAAGCCATCGCCGACCGGTTTGCCGCGCAATGCGCCCGGCCGGAGCTGTCAGACTGATCTAAACTGGGCCTGATTTTTGCGAGGGGTCATGGAAGCTGCAGCAGCGTCGACGGAAATCTGGGTGATCGGCTGGAGCGCCGTATTCCTTCTCGTCCATATCATCGTGCAGGCGACGTCACTCGATCTCGCCCACGACCTCGGTTTCAAATACCTGCTCGGTCCGCGTGACGAGCAGAAGGTCCCAAAGAGCATTATTGCAGGACGGTTGCTGCGCTCGCTGCGTAACATGCTGGAGACCTATCCCGTGTTCGTCGCGCTTGCGCTTGCGCTGGTGGTGACGGGCAAGACCGGCGGTCTCGGCGCGACCGGCGCCGTGACGTGGCTGATCGCACGGATTGTCTACACCCTGCTCTATGTGGCCGGCGTTCCCGTGCTGCGCACGCTCGTCTGGTTCGTTTCGATCATCGCGCTGGTGCTGATGATCGTGCGGCTGATGGCCTGACGCCGCTGCTGTTGCGCTAGAGGAGACCGTCCAATGGCATTCGGACCCAATGTTCCGCCGATCCAGGCGCATATCTGCGTCAAGGACGGACTTGCCGCCATCGGCTTCTATAAGAAGGCGCTCGGTGCGGTGAACACGTTCCACGCGATGGCCGAGGATGGCAAACGCGTCATGCACGCCAATCTCGCCATCTATGGCGGCGAGGTCATGCTGCATGACGAGTTCCCGGAATTCGGCGGCAGCGTGCTGTCGCCGGCGACGATCGGCGGCACGGGCATTGCAATCAGCATCAACCTGCCGAACCCAGGAGATGTCGATGCCGCCTATGCAAAGGCCATCGCTGCCGGGGCATCGACAGTGCTGGAGCCGCAGGATACCTTCTGGCACGCACGCTACGCGCGCATCAAGGATCCCTTCGGCCACGTCTGGGCCTTCAACGCACCGGTCGCACAATCATGAGCCAATATCTTTTCGAGCTTGCATCGCTGATGGCAATCTTTGCCTTTGCCATCGTTTCTCCCGGCGCCGACCTGGCCATGGTCATGCGCCAGTCGATCGTGCATGGCCGCCGACCGGCGATCATCACGTCCTTCGGCATCGGCTCATCGCTGATGTTTCATGTGACCTATACGATCCTCGGCCTCGGATTGATCATTTCGCAGTCGATCTACCTCTTCAACATCGTCAAATGGTGCGGCGTCGCTTACCTGATCTATATCGGCATCAAGGCACTGCGCGCCGGCCAGACCGAGATCAAGGTGGAGCGCGCGGACGGCAATGAGCGGGCCAAGGGCCAGTCGGCCGCCAAGGCCTTCGGCCTCGGCTTTGCCGCAAACGCGCTCAACCCGAAGCCGGTGTTCTTCTTCCTGTCGATCTTCTCGACGGTCGTCAGCGCGCACACGCCGATCCTCGTCAAGTTCAGCTATGGCCTCGTCATGGCCACCTGCCTGATCCTGTGGTTCGTCGGCGTCAGCCTGTTCATGACGACGCCGCGCATGCGCGCCGCCTTCACGCGCGCCAGCAAGTGGATCGACCGCGCGAGCGGCGTGGTCTTCATCGCGCTCGGCCTGAAGCTCGCGACGGAGAGGGCTGCCTGATCATGGTCTCCAGTCGCCCCGCATTGATCTTGTTGGCAAGCGCGCTCGCCGCGCCGGCTGCCACTGCCGATTGCAAGCAGTCGCACGCAATCTATGCCGATCGTGACGGCGGCTACGAATTGCGTTTCGAGCCGGTCGGTTCGGCGAGTGCGGCGACCAGCAACCATTTCAAGGTGGCGGTTTTGAAGCCCGGCCTGCTACTCGACGGTGTCGTGATGCCGGCGGGTGAACCGGAGCGCGCGACCGGGTTGATCATGCACAATTGCCCGGAAGGTGACGCAACCGGCGAGGAACTGCGCGCCTGCACGGTGTGGCAGGGTGTCGTCTATGCGCTCGACAAGGCGGGTGCGGTCAGTGAAATCCCCGCCGAAAGCGAGCCTGCGGCAGCACAGCTTCTGCTTCCCGATTTCGGGCCGTCGCTGCGGGCGTCGAAGGCCTGGGGCAAGGGCAAGGCGGACGCCGACAGCTGGGATGCCTTCGTGTTCAAGGGATGCGCCGCATGAGCCAAAACCCCGTTCTCCTCGTGACCGGCGGCAGCCGCGGCATCGGTGCGGCTATCTGCCTTGGTGCTGCAAAAGCAGGCTGGCGCGTCGCGGTCAATTTTGCCACGAACCGTGGCGCGGCCGATGCGGTTGTCGATGCCATCAAGAGGGCCGGCGGCGAGGCGATCGCGGTTCAGGGCGACGTCGGCTCCGAAACCGATATCCTGGCGATCTTTGCCGCCGTCGATGCCGCCTTCGGCCGGCTGGACGGCCTCGTCAACAATGCCGGCATTGTCGGTCAGACGGCCCGCGTCGACGAAATGTCCGTCGATCGGCTGGAGCGCATGTTCCGCATCAACATCACCGGCTCGATCCGCTGTGCTGCCGAAGCTGTCAGGCGCATGTCGACACGCTACGGCGGCAACGGCGGCGTCATCGTCAACATCTCCTCGATGGCTGCCGTGCTCGGCTCGTCGGCGCAATATGTCGACTACGCCGCCTCCAAGGGCGCGATCGACACCTTCACGGTAGGCCTTTCGCGCGAGGTTGCGGCCGAGGGCATTCGGGTCAACGCGGTTCGCCCTGGGATCATCGATACCGAGATCCACGCCTCCGGCGGCCTGCCGGATCGCGCCCGTGATCTTGCCCACACCATTCCCGTCCAGCGACCCGGCACCGCCGAGGAAGTCGCTGACGCGGTTCTCTACCTCCTGTCGGACAAGGCGACTTATGTGACGGGAGCAATTCTCAATGTCAGCGGCGGGCGGTAACCGCCCCTGAAGGAAGGACAACAAAATGTCATATGATCTCATCGTTATCGGCAGCGGCCCCGGCGGCTATGTCTGCGCCATCAAGGCGGCACAGCTCGGCCTGAAGGTGGCCGTCGTCGAGAAGCGCGCCACCTATGGCGGCACTTGCCTCAACATCGGCTGCATCCCTTCGAAGGCGCTGCTGCATGCCTCCGAGATGTTCCATCAGGTCGCTCACGGCGTCGACGCGCTCGGCGTCGAGGTTGCCGCGCCGAAGCTGAACCTCGAAAAGATGATGGCGCACAAGGACGCGACCGTTAAGTCCAACGTCGACGGTGTTTCGTTCCTGTTCAAGAAGAACAAGATCGACGGCATCCAGGGCACCGGCAAGGTGCTCGGCCAGGGCAAGGTTTCCGTCACCAACGACAAGGGCGAGGAGCAGATCCTCGAAACCAAGAACATCGTGATCGCCACCGGCTCGGACGTCGCCGGCATTCCGGGCGTTCAGGTCGACATCGACGAGAAGGTGATCGTTTCGTCCACCGGCGGTATCGCGCTTGAAAAGGTTCCGGCCAACATGATCGTCGTCGGCGGCGGTGTCATCGGCCTCGAACTCGGCTCGGTCTGGGCCCGCCTCGGCGCCAAGGTCACGGTTGTCGAATATCTCGACACCATCCTCGGCGGCATGGACGGCGACGTCGCCAAGCAGTTCCAGCGCATGCTGGCCAAGCAGGGCATGGACTTCAAGCTCGGCGCCAAGGTGACGGGCGTGGTCAAGGACGGCAAGGGCGCCAAGGTGACCTTCGAGCCGGTCAAGGGTGGCGACGCCCAGACGCTCCAAGCCGACGTCGTGCTGATTGCCACCGGCCGCAAGCCCTATACGGACGGTCTTGGCCTCGACAAGGCCGGCGTTGTCATGGACCAGCGCGGCCGTGTCGAGATCGACCATCACTTCCAGACGAGCGTTGCCGGCATCTACGCGATCGGTGACGTCGTGCGCGGCCCGATGCTCGCCCACAAGGCGGAAGACGAAGGCGTGGCGGTTGCCGAGATCCTCGCCGGCCAGGCCGGCCACGTGAACTACGACGTCATCCCGAGCGTGGTCTACACCCAGCCGGAAGTCGCCTCCGTCGGCAAGACCGAGGAAGAACTGAAGGCTGCGGGCGTCGCCTACAAGGTCGGCAAGTTCCCCTTCACCGCCAATGGCCGTGCGCGCGCCATGCTCGCCACCGATGGTTTCGTCAAGATTCTTGCCGACAAGGAAACCGACAAGGTGCTCGGCGGCCACATCGTCGGCTTCGGCGCCGGCGAGATGATCCACGAGATCGCCGTTCTGATGGAATTCGGCGGCTCGTCGGAAGACCTCGGCCGCACCTGCCACGCGCATCCGACCATGTCGGAAGCTGTGAAGGAAGCGGCTCTGTCGACCTTCTTCAAGCCGATCCACATGTAAGGATCATGCGAGAGGGCTGCGGCAAACGCGGCCCTCTCGTTCCAGTCGGCAAATCGAGCACAATCCGACTGTCGTTGCGGCCCCTGTCCGCTTGTTCCCGTCCGCGCACGACTTTGCCGTCGCGGTTTTTTCGTCTCTGACGCGGGTGCTCGCTTATTCCTCCGAAGCAGACCGGACCGCGTGGAAGCGCTCCTCGAACTCGCGCCTGAGGCTGCGGCGTGCTTCGGCGGCGCGCTGCCGGCGCTTGCGATCGGCAGTGTCGGTCAGGAGGGTCGGAACGGGTGTCGGGCTGCCTTCGGCATCGACGGCGACCATGGTGAAATAACAGGAATTGGTGTGGCGGCGCTCGCCGCTGCGGATGTTCTCCGCTTCGACGCGGATGCCGATTTCCATCGAGGTCCGACCGGCATTGTTGACGGCCGCACGGAAGGTCACGAGCTCGCCGACCTGGATAGGCTGGCGAAAGGTCACCTGGTCGACCGACAGCGTCACGGCATATTGCTGCGAATAGCGCGAGGCGCAGGAGAATGCCACGCGGTCGAGCAGGTTGAGCAGCGCGCCGCCATGGACCTTGCCGCTGAAGTTCGCCATGTCGGGCGTCATCAGGACGACCATTTCGAGTTCACGCGGGTCATGGCTGTGTTCCATGGTTCATCTCCTGGCCTGGATGCGATTGTCGACGTCTGATCGGAGTTATGCGGGCTTGCGACAGCGAAGGGAAGGGTGGTCTTGCTGGCCGCACCGATACCGGGTGTGACGATTGGCCCGAGGCCTGCGACAAGCGGCGGCCTGTGCAGCGGCGGCAGGGCGCGCGATCATTTGGCCCTACGCAGGATCGATGATGCCTGACACGCCTGGAGGAACCATGAAACCGAGAGCCGTTGCCGCGCCGCTGCCGAACCGGCACCTTCCGAATGCCGACTGGGCCGATCGCTTCGAGCTGGCCCTCGACGGCAAGGGAATGACGGCTGCGGAGGCCGCCGAGCGGTCGCTTGGTCGCTCACCCCGCTGGGTCCGCAACCTGCTACGGATACGCAACGGTGCCGTCTCGATCATCGGCCTGAAGACGGCGGCTCCCGGTCCGGGTCGCCTGGGATTGGTCGGAGCCTTTCCGGTTCTGGAAAAGAGCGATGACGAGGTGGTGCTGGGGCTTGATGACAAGCATCTCGATTTTCGCATCGTCGTTGATGTCAGGGCAGGGTCAGCGGTCAACCAGATCGTCGGTGTCACGACCCTGATCCGCCGACACAACGCGCTCGGACGTGTCTATCTGGCGGCGGTCATGCCGTTTCACAAGATGATCGTGCCAACGCTGCTTGAGGGGGTCGGCAGGTCGGGGCGCTGACCTATCGCATCTGACAGAATTCGGTCTTCAGCCCCGAAGCAGCCTCTCATGTGGGGGCGCTGCGCTGAAGCTGCCGCCGGATCCGGTCGACCAAATCCGTCAGTTGGCGCGCGTAACGCCGAAGCCCTCGGCGCGCAGCAGTTCGACCAGGCCTTCCTTGCCTGGAAGGTGCAAGGCGCCGACGGCCATGAAGGCGCCGCCTTTATCGAGGATCGGCTCGGCGCGTGTCGCCATGATCCTGTTGCGGTCGACGATGATGCGCTGCTCGAAATCGGCATAGCCGAAATCCTCGGCAGTCTTGTCCGACACCGCCTTCATCATCGGCATGATCATGCCGGTGTCGCCCGAGAGATAGAGATCGGTCATGGTTGCAAAGACGTCATCGATCGTCTTGCCGAGCGCCAGCGTCTCGATCAGCGCGCGCAGGTGCAATTCGGTCGGAAGCGAATCCATTGCCGAGAGCTGCTCGACCAGCGTCTCCAGGCCCTTCAGCGTCTTGCCCTGGCTGACCGCGTCCTCGGCGATCTTCTTGTCGAGGAAGGAGGCGCCGGCGGCCTTGCGGGAGATTTCGCAGGCGGGCAGCGCGACGAAGCTTGCGATCATCCAGGGTTTCATGCGGGCAACGAGCGTCAGCGGGATGCCGCGCGCCTTGAGGCCGGCTTCCAGCGTCTCGCGATCGCCGGGCTTCAGAAAATCGGCGATGGTCTTGTTGTCCGGAAACATGGTGAGGTCGGGCCGCATCAGGATCGCGGCTGCCGATTTCTTGTCGTCAAGAATCTCGTCCGATTCGACGATGACGGTCGAGGCCGCCGCAAAGGCGCTCGGGGCTTCGGGCGGCAGGGCAAGCACGCGCGGATCAGTGACATGCATGGTGCCGAGCAGCCAGGACGGTGGAATGCCATCTTTCTCGATCTTCCAGAAAATGCCCTTGCTGTTTGGGATGGCCGCGGCTTCCGCTTGGAGGCTCGCAAGCTTTGCCGGATCCGACTTGGCAAGGGCGGTCAGGACGTTCGAGCCACCGCATTCCACTTCGGCAGCATCGGCATCGGCGACGAACAGGAGAGTGACGACGAGACTGGCGGCGAGCACGACATGCAGCAGGGCAAACAGCCATAACGCGCCATCGGCGAGCCGGGCAAAAAGATTGCGCGGCAGGTTTCGATCAGGTCTCGCAAAGGCGGTCATCGTTCTTCCCCGACAGTCGGAGGCGCGAGTCTATGCGCGCGCCGGTCACGGCTTCCTTAAGAGCCATGGTTAATCCAATCGTTCGCCGAAAATCAGGCGCGCGGATGGGCGCGGTCGTAGATCTCGAGAAGCCGGGCCGAATCGACGCCGGTATAGACCTGGGTCGTCGACAGGCTTGCATGGCCGAGCAGTTCCTGGATGGTCCTGAGGTCGCCGCCGCCGGCAAGCAGATGCGTGGCGAAGGAGTGACGCAGAGCATGCGGCGTGGCGGTATCCGGCAGGCCAAGGGCACCGCGCAACTTCTGCATTTCGCGCTGGATGATGGCCGGCTGCAGCTTGGCGCCGCGCGCGCCAAGAAACAGCGGTGCGTCGGTCGCGGGATTGTAGGGGCAGAGCTTCAAATAGGTGGTGACCGTCTCGCGGGCAGCGTCGATCAAAGGCACGATACGCGTCTTGCCGCCTTTGCCGAGAATGCGCAGCGACGACGGCGCGCCGGCGAAATCACCCGGGGTCAGCCCGAGTGCTTCGGAGATGCGCAGGCCGCAGCCGTAGAGCAGGGTCAGCACCGCCGCATTGCGTGCGGCGATCCACGGTTCCTCGGCAAGCTGTGCCTCCGATGTCACGACGTTCAAAGCTTCGCGATCGGTCAGCGGCTTGGGCAGGGATTTCGGCTGCTTTGGCGCACGCACGGCTGCAGCCCCGGCTGCGTTGGCCAGGCCGTTGCGTTCGAGATAGCGCAGGAACGAGCGCAAGCCGGCGAGCCCGCGACCGAGCGTGCGGGCACCGGCGCCGCCCTTGCGGCGCTGGGCAAGAAAGCCGCGCAGGTCGGCCGGCCTCAGCGTCCGAATGTCGGAAAGCTCAGGCGGTCCGGCGAGATGGCCGGTCAGAAACGTCAGGAACTGGCGCGTGTCGCGCTCATAGGCCTCGACCGTATTGTCCGAGAGGCGGCGCTCGCGCATCAGCCCGTCGAGCCAGCGCTGGCGCTCTGCGAGCAGCTCCGGATGGCCGATGACAAGGAGCTCGTTCATTGTCGTTTTCCTGGTTTTGTCCATCGGCGACAATGCCCTGACGCATCTTATGTATTTGCTAATGCGCCCTTGGAATTTGTCATTCTTCGATCATATAGAATTGCGATGGTCAGCCGCAAACAAACGGATTGGACTATGGCGGGACGGGATTCGGTGAACGGAATCGCGCATTTTGCTGAAGTAATCGCCCTGGTCTCCCAGGGGCAGCCTGGCCACATCGTCGACACCCTGATTGCCGAGCGTGGCCAACGGATCGTCAAGAGCCCGCTGTGGCCGTTGATGCGGCCCTTCCTCTACGCGTTGCTGAACTATCGCAAGGCGCACGAGTTCGCCGATGCGGTCGCCAACATGCCGGGCTTTCACGCTTTCGAACATCTAAGTTCGCTGCTTTCGCTGGAGGTGCGGGTTGATCGCCCCGAGCGCATTCCGGCCAAGGGCGGCTTCCTGCTCGTCAGCAACCATCCGACCGGCATTGCCGATGGCATCGCTGTCTTCGATCTGCTCAAGACGCGGCGGCCGGACATGATGTTCTTCGCCAATCGCGACGCCATCCGCGTCAATCCGCGCTTCGTCGAGATGGTCATCCCGGTCGAATGGCGCGAGGAATACAAGAGCAAACTGAAGGCGCGCGAGACGCTGCAGGTGACCAACCGGGCGATCGGCGAGGGCAAGGCGACGGTGCTCTTTCCGTCCGGGCGCATCGCCTACTGGGCGGACGGCTGCCTCAACGAGCGGCCATGGAAGACGTCGGCGGTGGGGTTTGCGCGCAAGTATGGCCTGCCGATTCTCCCCGTCCATATGAGCGCTCGCAATTCCGGCCTGTTCTACTGGTTTGCCAAGTGGTCGACCGAGCTGCGTGACATGACCGTGTTCCACGAACTGCTCAACAAAAAGGGCGACCTCTTCGATTTCCGCATTGGCAACCTGATCCCGCCGGAAGCGCTCGAGGGCGAGGCGGGCGAGGTGACGAAGGCGCTTGAACGGCACACGGTGTTCGAGCTTGCAGCCGACGCGGACGCGCGCTTTCAGCCGAAGCTGCAACTGGGGACGGCGATTTAAGGTTGTCGCCGCGGCGTGCGCCAGCAACGATCCTTCGCGACTTCACGTTGGGCGGTGGATCGGTTAGGTCTGGTCCATGCTGCTACAATCCATGTTTGCCGAAAACTATCGCTCGTTGAGGTCGATCCGCATGGACCTGACCGGGGTCAACCTGTTCATCGGCGAGAACGGTGTCGGAAAATCCAACCTCTATCGTGCGCTTCAACTGATCCAGTCGGCGTCACGCGGTACGCTGGCGCGCGAGATCGCGGAAGAGGGCGGCATGTCTTCGGCGCTCTGGAGCGGCCGACGCCGCGCCGACAAGCCCGCACGCATCCGGCTTGAAACCGAGCTTCTGGACGAGGAGCGCGCGATCACCTTCCGTTACCGCATCGAGGCGGGACTGCGTCCACCCGTAGCCGCGGCTGGTTTCGCCTATGAGCCGCAGGTCAAAGAAGAGGAACTGACGGTCGAGACGGGCCGCCGGCCGGTGACAATGATGAAGCGGTCGGGACCGGGCATCTTCGTGCGCGGCGAGCGCGGGCGGATGGAAGACTATCCCGAGCAGGCGCTGACATCGGAGACGGCGATCTCGTTGCTCGGCGATGCCGGCCACTATCCGGAGGTCGGAACCTTCCGACGCGCGGTCGACCAGTGGCGCTTCTTTCACGGTTTTCGAACCGATCGCGATTCGCCGCTGCGGCTGCCTTGCCTTGCCGTGACCGCGCCGATGCTCGACGAGACCGGCGTCAACATGGCGGCGGTCTTTGCGACGCTGAGGCACACGCGCGAGGATACGGTCGATCTCGATCGCGCGGTCGCCGATGCCTTCAGTGGCGCACGCCTGGAGGTTCCCGAGCCGGGCCAATTCGCCGAGTTTTCGTTGGTTTTCCCGGATTTTCCCAATAGGCCGTTTTCGCCGCGCGAGCTTTCCGATGGGCAGATGCGGTTCCTGGCGCTCGCGGCCGCGCTTTTGTCCTATCGCCGCCCCCGCTTCATCGCGCTCAACGAGCCTGAGACGAGCCTGCATCCGGACATGCTGCCGGCGCTTGCCGATATGATCGCCAGCGCCTCCAAAGAGAGCCAGATCTGGATCGTCACCCATTCGGAGCGGCTGGCCGACGAAGTGCGCCAACGCTCAGGCATCCGTCCGCGCCGGGTGATCCGCAAGGACAGCGCCACCTGGATCGACGGCATGCGGCTGACCGGGCTGATGGACGACGACGAATAGCGGGCAACAAAAAAGCCCCACATCGCTGCGGGGCTTTTTCCAAGTATTTCCGAACAGATCAGGCGATCTTCTGGCCGGTCTTGGCCCAGTCGGCGAGGAAGGTTTCCAGGCCCTTGTCGGTCAGCGGGTGCTTGACCAGTGCCTTCAGCGTTGCCGGCGGTGCGGTGACGACGTCGGCGCCGATGAGGGCGGCTTCCTTGACGTGGTTGACGGTGCGGATCGAGGCCGCGAGGATTTCGGTCTCGTAGCCGTAGTTGTCGAAGATGTGGCGGATTTCGCGGATCAGGTCCATGCCGTCGAAGGCGATGTCGTCGAGGCGGCCGACGAAGGGCGAAACGAAGGTCGCGCCGGCCTTGGCGGCGAGCAGCGCCTGGTTGGCCGAGAAGCACAGCGTCACGTTGGTCTGGTGGCCGTCCGAGGTCAGCGCCTTGCAGGCCTTGAGGCCGTCGAGCGTCAGCGGCAGCTTGATGCAGATGTTGTCGGCGATCTTCGAAAGGACAGCCGCTTCCTTCATCATCTCGGCGTATTCGGTTGCGGTCACTTCAGCCGAAACCGGGCCCTCGACGATGCCGCAGATTTCCTTCGTGACTTCCGTGATGTCGCGGCCCGACTTCAGGATCAGCGACGGGTTGGTGGTGACGCCATCGAGAAGGCCGAGATCGTTCAGCTCGCGGATTTCCTTGACGTCGGCGGTATCAACGAAAAATTTCATGGGGTCACTCCCTTGGGGCACGATTGCCGTTCGGCGCATATCTACCGGGGAGGAATTCCGTTGGCAGAGATCGCGCGCG
>NZ_DASYHB010000079.1:0-22900 GCF_035999185.1 Ensifer sp.
GCGAGGCCGCCGGTGGACTGGATCAGCCGGTCGGCAAGCGTCGACTTGCCGTGGTCGATGTGGGCCACGATCGAGAAGTTGCGGATATGCGAAAGGGGCGTTTTCGAAGATGTTGTGCTCATGGGCCGCATATAGCAGTGCGTTCAACCGCCGCAAAGCGGGAAATGAAGGCTTCGTTCACTATAAATCGGGCTATTCGGCGCTCGCCTCTGCTTCAACGAGAGCGCCGGCGTTGGGCACCTGCGCGCTCCTGATCTCGAAGCTCTCGCGCTCGGCCACCGGAACCTCGTCCCGTTTCCTGAGGCGCGCCAGCACGAAGAGCGCGTAGAGCGCTGCAACCACCATCGCCGCATAGATGAAGGTGCGCGGTCCAAAGGCCGGCATCAGCAACGTCACCAGCAGCGGCACCACCGTTGCTGCGGCCGACCAGGCGACGAGCATGGTGCTCGCCAGCGGCACGAAATCGGCCGGGTCGGTGCGGTCGTTGGCGTGCGCATTGGCGATCGAATAGACGGTCTCGACAGCACCTGCAAAGAGCGCGAAGACAAGCATTAGAAGGATCAGATTGCTGAACGAGGCCGAGAGAGCGAAGAAGCCGGCAGCAAGGATCAAGAGGCAGGTGCCGATCAAGACGAGGCGGCGGTCGATCCGGTCAGACAGCGTTCCCATCGGATACTGAATGGCGATCAGCCCGAACTGCATGACGAACATCAGGTTGGCGACGTCGCCCTGGCTGACATTGTTGGCGGCGGCATAGATCGGCGTGAAGCCCTGAACCACCATCGACAGGCCGCCGGCCGCCAGCACGCCGATGAAGGCGACAGGCGAATTCCGCCAGACCATGGGAATATCGATGCTGACCTTGGCCGGCGCCGGCGGCGTCGGCAGCCGCGTCAGTCCGATCGGCAGGAGCGCCAGCGCGGTGAAGAAGATGGTGACGAGCGGCGGCAGGTTGCCGTCCGCCGGGATCTGCCCGAACAGCCAGGCGCCGGTGCCAAGGCCTATGACATAGGCCATGTAGAACAGCGCCATGGCCTTGCCGCGCCAGTGATTCTCACTCGCATGGTTGAGCCAGCTCTGGGCGATGATGAAGTTGGTGTTGCCGGATGCGCCATAAAGGCCGCGGGCAAGCACCCAGACCAGCGGGTGCATGCCAAGTGCGATCGCCAGGGCCGAGAGGATGACGAGCGCCATCGAGCACGAGAACGCACGGGCATGGCCGACGCGGCGGATCATCGGCCCGGCAATGACGCAACCGACCAGGCCGCCAAAGGCGATCATCGTCACCGCCGCGCCCGGTACCCAGTCCGGCGCGTCGGAACGCGTCAGCGCGAAAGGCACATAGGCGAGCATCATGCCGTTGCCGATCGCGACCGCCGTCATCGAGGCGACGATGCTGGCGATCGAGGTCAGCGAGGAGGGCTGTTTGGTCATGACCAACCTGTCAATGGGGTCCGCGCAGGGCGCGAAGAGTGAGAACTATCTAAAGTATTGAAGCGTAAGCATTTCTCGTTTTCGGCGGTAACGGCGCCACCATAGCGGAAAGACCAATGTCGCGCTGTCGCCAATGCGGCATCGTATGCCCGTATTTTCAGTCTTCAACACGCTTGACTCCATTATATGAGAAATGCAATCTCAAATAATGGAAAACGCAATCGACCCACTTGAACATGCCATCGGCGAGCGCATCCGGGCGCTGCGCACGGAGCAGGCCCTCACACTCGACGAACTTGCCGCCAGTTCCGGCGTCAGCCGCGCGATGATCTCGCGCATCGAGCGCGGCGAGGCGAGCCCGACGGCCCAGCTTCTCGCCAAGCTCTGCAGCGCGCTCTCGACCACGCTCTCGGCGCTCTTTGCCTTCGAGACAAAGGAGGCGTCGCCCGTGGCAAGGCGCGCCGATCAACGCCTCTGGCGCGACCCTGAATCCGGCTATCTGCGCCGCTCCGTTTCGCCGGATGGGCTAGGATCTCCGGTCGATATCGTCGAAGTCGAGTTTCCGCCGGGCGCCCGCGTCGTCTTCGAGCGACAGCCTTCGGATCGGGGCATCACGCAGCACCTCTGGCTGTTCTCGGGGCGGCTGGAACTCACGACCGGATCTGGCTCACATTCGCTGGAGGCCGGCGACTGCCTGTTCATGGGCCTGGAGGCGGGCCACATCTTTCACAATCCGCACGATGAGCCGGCTCACTACGCCGTCGTCCTCTGCCGCACCAAGGTTTGACCATGTCCGAAATTCAGATCCGCCTGCTTGATGAGAACGAGGCCGTGACCGCCATCCCAGCGCTTTCGGACGTGCTGTCCGATTGCGTCGAGGGCGGCGCGTCGGTCGGTTTCATGCAGCCGTACCCGCCGGAAAGCGCGCATGGCTATTGGCAGGGCGTCGCCGGGGCGGTCGCGGCCGGCGATACGCTGTTGATGGTGGCGGAAGTGGAGGGACGTGTCCTCGGCACCGTGCAGGTCGGTGTCGCGCAGATGCCGAACCAGCCGCATCGCGGCGACCTCAAGAAGCTGCTGGTGCATCGCGCCGCGCGCGGCAAGGGTCTGGCGCGCCGGCTGATGGAGGCGGTCGAGCGTGAAGCGGCGACGCGCGGCAAGACGCTGCTGGTGCTCGACACCGCAACCGGCAGCGAGGCCGAGGCGATCTATCCCCGCCTCGGCTGGGAACGCGTTGGGGTCATCCCCGACTATGCCATGTGGCCGGAGGGCGGCCTCTGCGCGACGACGTTTTTCTACAAGCGGATCGCGGCCTAGCGAGCGTCGTTGGTGCGATACGTTCGCGGCGGTGACTGCCACCTCATGTCGCCGTGACGGCCTCTCACCCCGCCCCTCTCCCCGCGGGCGGTGAGAGGGGGATTGGGCGCCGTAGCGTGCCGGGACGTTCCTTCGCCCCGCTTGCGGGGAGAAGGTGCCGGTAGGCGGATGAGGGGCAAGGCCCTCACCGGTCGGATCCAGGGCATCCCCCAATGTTGCCAAGCTCGCATGCTTGGATAGGCTAGCCGCACTCTTCTTGCCTTCTCAGGACCTTCCCATGCGCATCTACTATTCCGAAGACCACAAGCTTCGCGACGCCAGAACCGAACTCTTCGGTGGTGAACTGGTGGCACCCTTCGAGGCGCCGTTTCGTGCCGAGTGGATCTTGGCGGCGGTGAAGGAGGCGGGCTTCCATGACGTCGCAGCACCCGAGCGTCACGGTCTCGAGATCGCGCTCAAGCTGCACTCGGCCGACTATCTCGATTTCCTTGAAACCGCCTGGTCGCGCTGGGTCGCCGATGGCTATCGCGGCGAGGCGATCGCGACCTGCTTTCCGGCCAGGCGCATGCGCCAGCACCCGCCCAGGGATATCGACGGCGCCCTCGGCTACTATTCCTTTGCGGCGGAAACGGCGATCACTGAGGGCACCTATGCCGCCGCACGCGCCGCGATGGACTGCGCGCTTTCGGCCGCTGATCACGTCCACGCCGGCAACGGCAACGCCTTTGCGCTCTGCCGTCCGCCCGGCCACCACGCGGCAATCGATCTCTATGGCGGCTATTCCTTCATCAACAATGCCGCCTGCGCCGCCCAGCGCCTGAGGGATCACGGCGCCGCCAAGGTGGCGGTGCTCGATGTCGATTTCCACCACGGCAACGGCACCCAGGATATCTTCTATGAACGCGGTGACGTCTATTTCGCCTCGTTGCACGGCGATCCGGTTGATGCCTTCCCGTATTTTCTCGGTTTTGCCGATGAGGAGGGCGCCGGCCATGGGCTGGGCACCACGAAGAACTACCCCTTGCCGCGTCGCACCGGCTTCGATGTCTGGTCGGCGGCCATGGCCGACGCGCTTGCACGCGTCGAAGCCTTCGGCGCCGAGGCGCTGGTTGTCTCGCTCGGCGTCGATACCTTCGAGCGCGACCCAATCTCGTTCTTCCGGCTGACGTCCGAGGACTACATTCGCATGGGCGAGGCGCTGAAGCGCACGGGCCTGCCGGTCGTCATCTGCATGGAGGGCGGCTACGGGGTGCCCGAAATCGGGCTCAATGTTGCCAATGTGTTGAAGGGCCTTTCAAGCTGACGCGTCTGCACGAGAAAAAGCGCGATCACCTCTATTGACCTCAACTTTACTTGAGGTCGTACGACTGCTCCTGTTCAAGAGAGATGAAGAGGAAAAGAGCAATGAGCAGCCAATCGAAGCCGGCCGTCGTGGCGCCGCTTTACCGCATCAACAAGTACACCGTGCCGCTGGAAGCGCGGCAGCAGTTCGTCGAACTCGTCGACAAGACGCTCGCGGTCATCCGCAAGCAGGACGGTTACGTAAAGGACCTGTTCCTGGAGCAGCATGCCGGTCCCGGCCAGTTCGACTTCATCACCATGATCGAGTTTGCGAGCGCCGACGTCGCGCCGAAGGTCGCCGCAGCTCTCGTCGATTATGACCGCCAGCTCGGCCTCGACCGCGAAGCGTTGATGAAGACGCTCGGCATTCGCACGGATTTTGCCAGCTACCGGGCTTTCGGCGGTCTGGCCGCCTAGCGCGCAACGGTTTTCAGTCCGGAATTGCGCAATGACCGAGAATTGAAACGAAAAGGCCCGGCAAGTGCCGGGCCGCTCCATGCGCCAGATGCGAGCGCGCGTCAGGAAACGAAGAACGTCGACAGGCCCTGTCCGGCAGCAAAGGCCATGTAGGCGAGCACCGTGAAGTAGACGGTCGTTGCGACCAGGAAGAGATAGCCGCCGGCGACCATCAGCCCGTCGCGCTGGATGATGCCGAGCGAGAGAAGCAGGATCGCGATCCCCGGCAGGGTGTTCGACAGCGGGATCAGGCCGAGCGGAAACATCAGCAGCACGCCGCCCGCCATGATCATCAGCCCGTTGAAGCGGTTCATCAGCGCTCCCTGCGTCAGAAACCCAAGCCGCGGGCGGACGTAGCGGTCGAGTTTGGAAACGAGATCCGCGCCTTTTTGCAGCGTCGGCACCAGTTTCTCGGTCTCGATCCGGCGGTCGAGAATGCGCTGCGGCATCCAGGGCAGCCGGTTGAGCGTGACCGAGACGGAGATCAGGATGATCGCCGCGCCGAAGACGGTGCTGACACCGGGGATCGACACCGGCAAAAGGAAGGGCAGCGTCAGCAGCGCACAAAGCAGCAGAAAGCCCTGTTCGCCGATCTCGGTCATCAGTTCACGAAGGGTAATCGTCTCGCCGCGAATGGAGGCAATCATGCCGTTGAGCGTGTCGCTGAGACTGCGTTGCGTGTCGCCGAACTCGATTGCCATCGGATAATGCCTCATTTCTTCTCAATCGGCGGGACGGGGCGGAAACCCGCGCAGCAAGTTCCTCGTCCAGCTCCAGGGTGTCCGTCCTATCAAGGTCGTGTGAAGGATCGGTTATTGTGTGACCCGATCAGCACGCCAACCGTGGGAGCAGCGGCAATTGCCCGCAAACCGTGGCGTGAATGGGACATCTCTTCATCTTCCTGCCGCAATCAGTAGTATGAAGCAACTTCGAGCACCAATGGGGACAACTGATTCCATGATCAAGAAATGCGCCATTCTGGCTGTTGCGGCCATCTATCTTTCGGGATGCACCACCACCGATCCCTACACGGGTGAACAGAAGATGTCGAACACGGCCGGTGGCGCGCTGATCGGCGCAGGCCTCGGTGCCGCGACCGGTCTGCTCGTCGGCGGCAGTGCTGCGGGACGGCGCGACTCGGCCCTCGTCGGCGCCGCGATCGGTGGTCTCGGTGGCGGTCTGATCGGCAACTACATGGACAACCAGGAAGCCGAACTGCGCGCCCAGCTGCAGGGCACCGGCGTTTCGGTCACCCGCGCCGGCGACCGCATCATCCTCAACATGCCGTCCAACATCACCTTTGCGACCGATCGCGACCAGGTGATCCCGGCCTTCTACGACACGCTGAACTCGGTCGCGATCGTTCTGCGCAAGTTCAACAAGACGATGATCGACGTCGATGGCCACACCGACGCGACCGGCAGTGCCTCCTACAACCAGGGCCTCTCCGAGCGCCGCGCAGCTTCCGTTGCCAACTACCTGGCAAGCCAGGGCGTCGACCAGCGTCGCATGTCGGCCATGGGCTACGGCAAGGAGCGTCCGATCGCCTCCAACGGATCGGAAGCCGGCCGCGCGCAGAACCGCCGCGTCGAAATCTCGATCGCGCCGATCAAGGCCTGATTGGTCAAACGTCATCGCGCAATTTGAAGGGCCGCGCCGCAAGGCGCGGCCCTTTTGCGTCCGCTGTCTGGTCCGGAGAGTGAGCGCGTCTCTCATCCTGCGCGCGGGGCGAGATCGATCTAGGCGGCTGTGCCGGAGAAACGATAGCGCAACAGGCGCCCCAGGCGGCGCAGCATCGGCAAGCTGCTGACCACATGGGCGGCAATTCTCGCCATCGGCGACAGGCGGGCAACCTGACCGGCATCGTATTGGCTGATTTCCTCAAGCAGCGTCAGGCCGGGCAAGTCGCGCTCAAGCGCGCGCGCATCCTCCATGCCCCAGCGGAATTCTGCGCCTGTTGCCCGAAGGGACGGGTTGTACCTGAGGATCTCGATGCCGAGGCGGCTATAGGCATCAAAGACGATCTCGCCGCCGGAAAGACAGGACGTGAGCCGTCGCAGAAGATCCCGCACTTCCTGCTCACTCAGATAGGGCAGGACGCCTTCGGCAACAACGATCGTCGCCCTGTCGTCCGGGATGCGGTCGATCCACGCCCGTTCGGTGATCGACGACGCAATGGTCGTGCAGCCGGCGCGATCGGCAAAGAGGTTCTGCCGCAAGGCGATCACGTCAGGAAAGTCGATATCGAACCAGGCAACGCGAGGCGGCGGATCGAGCCGCAGCACCCGGGTGTCGAGCCCGCAGCCGAGATTGAGCACGACGGCATCCGGGTATCGCTGAATGAAGGCGCGCGTCCATCGATCGAGCATGTAAGCGCGCACGGCTATGCCGATGGTCATGTCGTGGCCCACACTGGGCGCCCTGGTCCGGCCATTGAGCCTGCGCACAAGATCGGCGGCAAAGTGATCCTTAAGCAGGGAATCGGGCAGCGCGCTCTCCGCGGCCTTTGCCCGGAGCGTCACCAGCAGCGTCTCCTGCACGCCGCGAAGACCGATCTCGTCGGCTTCCATCGTCTCCTCCCGATGGCGCGCCGTTTGTCCGACGCGCGAAATCTGCCGCTGCCATCAGAGTTGCAGGCCCGCCGTCCCGGGCGGGCCATTGCATTTTTCACCCCGACCTAGGCGGTCTTGCGCCTTGCCCGCCACACGCGCCCGGCGGTCAGTATGGCCAGCGCCGGCATCAGCGCGAACAGCCAGAAAAGCCAGGACGTCGCCGTTGCCACGCCTTCTTGCGTGGGCGTTTCGATGCCGGCGAGGTTGGCGGTCAACCCGGCCAGTGCTGCTCCGAGTGCGGCGGCAAAGAGCTGCACCGTGGTAATCGAACTCGAGGCCTTCTCCGCTTCTCCGTCAGCCGCAAACTCGTAGACTGCGGTGACGATGTGCGGCCAGGCAAACCCCATGCCGAAACCGACCGCGATGATGCCGAAGCAAAGCGGCGCGGCAATGACCAGGAAATCCGCTGCCATCATCGGCATGAACACGGCGATCAGGGCAAGTCCGACGAAGCCGAAGGCCGGACCCGCAAAGATCGTCCGTTTCGCCCGTTCGCCATGCCAATGGGCACTCGTCATCGAGCCTGCCGTCCAGCCGATCGACATCAGCGCGGCAATGTAGCCGGCTAAGAGCGGCGACAGGTCATGCAACTCCTGCAGCAGGTACGGCACGTAAATCTCCGGCTGCAGGCCGATCATCAGCAGGGTGATCGTAGCATAAAGGGCGGCAAGCGGGGAGGCGGGTGTGAAGCTTCCGGACGGCAGGAGCTTTCCGGTGCCGCGCCGCTCGACGAGCAACAGGACGAGGAACATGAGGAGCGCGCCGCCGACGCAGCCGAGCTGTTCAATGGTGGTCTTCAGCGTGCTCGCGATCGAAAGCGCCAGAACAATGCCGACGAGCAGCAGGAGTTGCAAGAGGGGCAGGGGTGTGCGTCCTTCTTCGCCGGTTGCCTTGCGCGGCAGCGTCGAAAATGCGAGGGCCGCAAGCAATGCCGTCAAGGGCAGCAGAGACCAGAAGGCAGCGCGCCAGTCTGCAAACTCGGCGAACATGCCGCCAACGGCGGGGCCGATCAAGGTCGCCGTTCCCCAGGTGGCCGAGATCAGGCCGATAGCGCGGGTCCAAAGCTCCGGCCGGAAGACCTGGCGGATGACGCCATAGGCAAGCGCGTAGAGCAGGCCGCCACCAAAACCCTGGATCGCGCGGCCGGCAAGCAGCACCGCCATGGACGGGGCCACGGCGCATGCGAGCGTGCCGAGGCCGAAAACGAGAGCCCCGATCGCATAGGCCCCGCCGGCGCCGGCAATACCGAGCAGGCGTGCCGAAAGGGCGGCGCCAAGAATGGAGGCGGCGACGAAGACCGTCGTGCTCCAGGCGTAGTACTCAAGTCCGCCGATCTCACGCACGATCGACGGCATGATCGTCGTGACGACGTAGATGTTGAGCGCATGCAGCGCGACGCCGCCGCTAAGGATCAGCGAATGCACGGCATTTCCACCTGATAGGAGTGCGCGCCAGCCGGTTTCCGGTTGGGGGGCGGGTGTTTTCTCAAGCATGTTTGAACCTCATGCGGGCGGCCGGACGCGAACGCGCGCACCGGACCTTTGGGTTGTTCGCAACACCGCGCGCAAGCTGCAGCCGCCCTGCGCGAGGATGGCCCCGCGTGGCAGATCGCGTTCGCGCGCAGCGCCGATTTGTCAGTGGAGCGCAGCCTCGCCAAGATGCGTAAGCTTGTCCGGGTTGCGCATGATGAAGATGTCGTCGACGTTTCCGTCGCCGTCATAACCGAAGGCAACCGTCGCTGCGATCTCGTTTTTCGCCTCGTCCCGGAGCACGATGCCGCGGCCGCCGTTGATGTCGCCGATTTCCCAGACGTAGTGCGCCCAGTACTCGGTGAGCCGGTCGATGATGAAGGCGAGCACCGTCTCCTTGCCCGAGAGCACGCCGAGCACGGTCGCGACCTTACCGCCGCCGTCGGCGGTCAGCTTCACTTCGGCCGACAACAGCGCCGAGAGCGAGGTGACGTTGCCGCCATGGATTGCCTGGTGAAAGGCCGACAACAGCTCGTCCTGACGTTCGCGCGGTGTCTGATGCCGGGCCTTTTCGAGCCCGATGTTGGTCTTGGCACGCGACACCAGCTTGCGGGCAGCGGTCTCCTGCATGTCGAGCGTTTCGGCCACTTCCTCATAGGGCTGGCCGAAGATCTCGTGCAGCAGGTAGGCAGCACGCTCCTTCGGCGTCAGCCGTTCCAGCATCAGCAGGAACGCCGTCGTCAGCGACGAGGTCAGCGCCAGCTTCTCCTCGGCATTGTCGTCGCTCGCCGTGTGGATCGGCTCGGGCAGCCACGCGCCGACATAGTCGACACGCTTGCGATGTGCGGCCTTCAACAGATCGAGGCAGCGCCGGGTGCAGGCGGTCGTCAGCCAGGCTGCCGGCGTTTCGATCGAGGCACGGTCGACTTCCTGCCATTTCAGGAACGTGTCCTGCACCGCATCCTCCGCGTCCGCGCGCGAGCCGAGGATGCGGTAGGCAAGGCCGAGAAGGCGCGGGCGCGCCTCCTCGAAGATCTGCATATGCTGCCGGTCGTTCATGTCAGTGCCTCGAAATTTGGACGCGGTTCCAAAGGTTGATCATCGCCACCGTCGCGGTGATGACGCTGATCTCCTTTTCGCTGAAGTGCTGGCGCAACTCGGCGCGAAGGGGGCCGAAATCGGTGCGCGGCTCGAGTTCGGTCAAGGCTTCGGTCCAGGCAAGGGCCGCCTTCTCACGCGGTGTGAAATCATTGACCTGGTCCCAGACGATGATGCGATCGAGCCGCTCGTTGCTTTCGCCTTCCGTGCGCGATTCCTTGGTATGCATCTTCACGCAGAAGCCGCAGCGGTTGATCTGAGAGGCGCGAAGCTGCACCAGGTTGTGAATGGTCCGGTCGAGGCCGTGCAGGTCCATGGTCTTGTGCACGTCGGCGAGCGCGCCGAGCACATCGGGGATTTCCTGCTCGTAGCGGACGGCTTTCGTATCGGTCATGGTCTCAACTCCATCGTTGTTGTGGTGCCTATGACCAGTTGACGATTGACGCCGGACGGCTGTGACGCGCCTTGCGCGATTTTTCTCGCGGAACGCCAGGAGAAATGCATCACCCGAATATTTTGAAGGAGTTTCAATAGGTTGAATGGTGGAGATTTTTTGGCGGAGCACTAGAGCGTCGTGCGTTCCTTCGAACGCACAAAGGACGCTCTAGGCCTTCGGCGGGTAGCTATGTTCGCCGCCGCGAAAATCGGTGACCGTGTAGCAACCGCCGCCCTCGGCCGCGATCGTGGCCGCGCTGATCACCGCCTTGCCGTGTCCGCCGGGAATATCGAGAATATAGGTCGGCTGGCAGAGGCCCGAGACCCGGCCGCGGAGCGCCGAGACCAGCGCCTGGCCTTCCTCGATCGTCAGGCGGAAGTGGCTGGTGCCGGGCGCCAGATCCGGGTGGTGCAGGTAATAGGGCTTGATCCGCGTTTCGACGAAGGCGCGCATCAGGCTGGCGAGCACGTCGGCATCATCGTTGACCCCTTTGAGCAGCACCGACTGGCTGACCATGACGATGCCGGCATCGATGAGCCGCGCCGAGGCGGCGCGCGCGTCGTCCGTCAGTTCACGCGGATGATTGGCGTGGAGCGCCACATAGGTCGCCTTGCCGCTGGCTTTGAGTGCCTCGATCAGTGCCGCATCGATGCGCGACGGCTCGACCACGGGCACGCGCGTGTGGAAGCGGACGATCTTCACATGCGCGATCGGCTTCAGCCGCTCCATAAGCTCGGCGAGCCGCCGCGGCGACAGCACCAGCGGATCGCCGCCTGTGAGGATGACTTCCCAGATTTCCTCGTGCTCTGCGATATAAGCGATCGCCGCGTCGAGTTCGGCAGGCGTCAGCGTGCCAAGCCCCTGCGGCCCGACCATTTCGCGGCGGAAGCAGAAGCGGCAATAGACCGGGCAGACATGCACGGCCTTTAAGAGCACGCGGTCCGGATATCGGTGCACGATGCCGGTGACGGGGCTATGCGGCTTGTCGCCGATCGGGTCCTCGCGCTCTTCCGGCAAGAGCAACAGTTCGGCGGCATCCGGCACGAACTGCCGCGCGATCGGGTCCGTCGGGTCGTTCGCGTCGATCAGGTTAGCGATGGCGGGGCTGATCGCAACCGCATAGCGCTCGGCAACCGCAGCGACTGCGGGCTCTGCGGCGCTGTCGATGAGGCCTGTCTCGACGAGTTCGCGTGCGGTCTTGATCGGGCGATGAACGTTCACGGTTGCGTCTCCGCCACCGGTGCCCAGAGCACCTGGTCGATGCGCGAAGCGCCGGTTGCCAGCATCACCAGCCGGTCGAAGCCGAGTGCGATGCCGCTTGCTTCGGGCATGACCGCGAGCGCAGCCAGAAAATCCTCGTCGAGCGGATAGGTCTCGCCGTAGACACGGGCCTTCTCGGTCATTTCCATCTCGAAACGCCGGCGCTGCTCGGCCGCGTCCGTCAGTTCGCCGAAAGCATTGGCAAGCTCGACGCCGCAGGCATAGAGCTCGAAACGCTCGGCGACGCGCCGGTCGCGCGCGGCTGGACGCGCAAGTGCGGCTTCGGCCGTCGGATATTCGTCGAGGATCGTCGCACGGCCAAAGCCGAGATGCGGCTCGACCTTTTCGACGAGGACGCGGCTGAAAAGGTCGGCCCAGGTGTCGTCGGACGCAACCCGGAGCCCCGCCGTCGTCATTGCTTGCGCAAGGCGATCGCGGTCGGTCTCGCCGTTGGTCGCGATCGAGGCCATCAGGTCGATACCGGCAAAGCGCTCGAAGGCTTCCGCGACGCTCAGTCGCTCCGGCGTGGCGAAGGGATCGCAGCTCTCACCCTGGTAGATGAACTGCGTCGTACCGGTGGTTTCCGCCGCCAGCGCCAGGATCTCTGCGCAGTCACGCATCAGCGCCTCGTAGCTTTCGCCGGCACGGTACCATTCGAGCATGGTGAATTCGGGGTGATGCAGCGGCCCGCGCTCGCGGTTGCGGTAGACATGGGCGAAGCAGGCGATGCGCTCTTCGCCGGCCGCAAGCAGCTTCTTGCAGGCAAACTCCGGCGAGGTGTGCAGGTAGAGCGGATGGCCGGAGCCATCGTGATTGAGCGCCTCCGTCGTGAAGGCATGCAGATGTGCCTCGTTGCCGGGCGAGATCTGCAGCGTCGCCGTATCGACCTCGATGAAGTCGCGTTCCTCGAAGAACCGGCGCAACGCCGATTGGATCCGGTTGCGGCCGAGAAGAAACGGGCGCCGGTCGGCATGGACATGCGGTGTCCACCAGGGTGAGGCATGCGGCATGGTCGGTTCAGTCCAGGCTTTCTTTGCGCAGATGCCGGCTCAGGCTGGCTATTTGCGCGAAATTAGGGTAGTGGCGGCGCGAAATCCTTCTTTCCGCGTCCTTCAGGGTCTGTATCTGCGACCCGCCGTGTCGCGCATACCTCTGTTACAAGGAAGACTAATGGTCAAGGTCATCGCTTCATCTGTCCGTAAGGGCAACGTTCTCGACGTCGACGGCAAGCTCTATGTCGTGCTTACTGCCCAGAACTTCCACCCGGGCAAGGGCACGCCGGTCACCCAGGTCGACATGCGCCGCATCTCCGACGGCGTGAAGGTCTCCGAGCGCTACCGCACGACCGAGCAGGTCGAGCGCGCCTTCGTCGAAGACCGCGAGCACACCTTCCTTTACGAAGACGCCGAAGGCTTCCACTTCATGAACCCGGAGAGCTATGACCAGCTGGTCATGACCACCGACGACATCGGCGATCTCAAGGCCTACCTGCAGGAAGGCATGGCCGTCATTCTTTCGATCCACGAAGGCCTGGCGATCGCCATCGACCTGCCGCGCCACGTGACGCTCGAAATCACCGAGACCGAACCGGTCGTCAAGGGCCAGACGGCTTCGTCGTCCTACAAGCCGGCGGTTCTGTCGAACGGCGTTCGCACGCTCGTTCCGCCGCACATCCAGGCCGGTACCCGCGTCGTTATCGCGACCGAGGACGGCTCCTACGTTGAGCGCGCCAAGGACTGATCTGGTTCAAGGAACGCCGCGATTTATGATCGCATTCAACGGGGACGGCAGGTTCAACCTGCCGTCCCCGTTGTCGTTTCTTCGGCGCCACTTCATCGATCGCCGACGATTTGCGGGTAACGCCACGCGGCATTTCCAAACGCCGAGGCGGGGCGCCGGCCAGTCGAAATCGATGAGCCTGCAAGCGGTAGAAGGTCCGGTCGGCAACCGCAAATTTAGGGGAGCATTTCGAAAATCGGGTGCTAGGATGCGGCCGCTGATACGACGGTTTGTTACGAGAGGGCCTGCATGTTCCCATTGTCGCATATGATGAAGTCGTTCATTCGCAAGGGCCGCCTGACGGTGATCGACGCCGACGGCAAGCGCCATGTCTTTGCCGGCACGCCGGGACCCGAAGTGACGATGCGGCTCACCGACAAGAAGCTCTATCGCAGCCTCGTCTTCAACGCGGAGCTCGCCGCCGGCGAAGCCTATATGGACGGCACCATGCGCTTCGAGGAGGGGTCGACCCTCCGGGACTTCCTGACGCTGTTTTCGATCAACCGCCTGTCGCTAGGCTCCTACCCGATCCAGAAAGTCCTGCGCGCGGTGAAAATGCGCTTCCGCAAGCGCCAGCAGGCCAATCCCAAGGGCAAGGCGCAAGAGAACGTCGCGCACCACTACGACCTCGGCAACGAATTCTACAAACTGTTCCTCGACGAGAACATGCTCTACTCCTGCGCCTATTTCCGAGCGCCGGACGAAACGCTCGAAACAGCCCAGCGCAACAAACTGCGGCTGCTTGCTTCCAAGCTCTGCCTGGAGCCGGGCATGAAGGTGCTCGACATCGGTTGTGGCTGGGGCGATCTGGCGCTGTACCTGGCGCAGCTCGCAGACGTCCAGGTTCTCGGCGTCACGCTTTCGAAGGAGCAGCAGGCGCTCGCCTCCGAGCGCGCTCGCGCGGCCGGGCTGTCGGATCGGGTGCGCTTCGAACTGAAGGATTATCGCGACGTCCAGGGCCCGTTTGACCGCATCGTCTCGGTCGGCATGTTCGAGCATGTCGGCGTGCATCACTACGATGAGTTCTTCAAGAAACTGAACGCGCTGATGCCCGACGACGGTCTCGCCGTGCTGCATTCGATCGGCCACATGAGCCCGCCCGGCATGGCGAGCTCGTGGCTCCGGAAATACATCTTTCCAGGCGCCTATTCGCCGGCGCTGTCTGAGGTTTTCGAGGTCGTCGAGCGCAACAGTCTTTGGGTGACGGATCTCGAGTTCCTGCGGGTCCACTATGCGACCACGCTTGCCCATTGGGGCGCACGCTTCGAGGCCAACCGCGACAAGGTGATCGCGCTTTATGACGAACGCTTTGCCCGCATGTGGGAGTTCTACCTGATCAGTGCGGAGATGATGTTCCGCACCGGCAGCCAGCTCGTCTTTCATATGCAGCTGTCGCGCTCGCGCGATGCCGCGCCGATCGTGCGCGACTACATCACCGATCGCCAGCGCGACTTCATCGCGCGCGAGCAGTCCCTCTCGCTCAGCCTTTGAACGTTGGTTCGCCATCGCCCTGCCAGCGCAGACGCTTGTAGTCGAAGCCGAATTCGAGCGTCGGCTTGACGATGGCGAAGAACGGCGAAAGGTCGAAATCCCGCGGCGTATAAAGCGAGTGATGCCGGATGTGCAGAATTTCCTCGCGTGAATAGGTCGAGGTGGCCGCCGCCCGGCCGGGCGCCCGGGTGACCTCGGGCAGGATCGGGTAGCGGATCTGCTCGAAGGCGGCCGCGATCAGCGTCGAGCAGATCGCCCGCGTCGGATCGCCGGAGCCGAAGGCCAGCAGGCGGCGGCGCCAGCGTACGGGAACGGGCGGCGTCGGCATGAAATAGCGTAGCATGTCGAGAATGTTCTTCAGGTCGTATTTCAACCCGAGCCGCGAGATCATGAAACCGACCAGGGCGGTGCGGTCGTCGGGCGTCAGCGCAATCGGCCGGCAGATGCGGGTGTTGAACGAGGCGTACTTCTTCAAGGGCACCGCGACGCAGCCTTCGCCGATATTGACCTCGATCAGCTGCGGACGCTCGATCACCGGCAGAGTCGCCTGATCGAGCGTCAGCGGCATCTGGTCGCCGGCGAAGAAGGCGGCGTGCGACCAGGTCGACTGGGTCAGATATTTGATCGCCGCGGAAACCTTCTGGTTGCCCTCGATCAACAGCACGTCGCCCGGCCGGAGCGTGCGCGCAAGCGTTTCCTGATCGGAAGGCGTGTAGGGCTCATAGCCCAAGGTCTGGGTCTGCAGGCGCGCGGCGAGCCTGGCGCCAAGGCGATCCAGAAACGTGTCGCTGCTTTCGGAAAGCGAATAGATGGTCCTCATCGAGGCGATTGCTCCGGGAGGGGAAAGAGGGGTAATGGGCGGCCTCATGGTGGCTGAGCCGCGACACTCTGTCGAGGAATTGTTGCATGATTGCATGGCTTTGGCCTTGACGCCGACAGATCGGCTTTCTATTTTAGAATTATTCTAAAGAAGGTTTCCTCCCAATGTTTTCCCGCCTTTTTTCCCGGTCCAAGCGCCCGTTTCTTTCCCTGAGCGAACAGGAAATCCTGGCGCTCGCCATCTCCTCGGAAGAGGACGACGGACGCATCTACCTCGCCTATGCCGATGCGCTTCGCGAGCAGTATCCGCACTCGGCAAAAGTGTTCGAGGAGATGGCGGAGGAGGAGAGCCACCACAGGCAATGGTTGATCGACCTGCATGTGGCCCGGTTCGGCAATCGCATCCCGCTCATCCGGCGCGAGCATGTCCGCGATTTTCCCGACCGCAAGCCCGATTGGCTGATTGCCGAAATGCCGATCGAAAAGGCGCGCGAAGAGGCCGAGGCGATGGAGGAGACTGCGCACCGCTTTTATGTCCAGGCGGCCGCGAGAACCCAGGATGCGGCGACCCGCAAACTTCTCGGTGACCTCGCAATCGCCGAGAAATCGCACGAGTCGCTCGCCCGCCGGCTCGGCGAGAAGCATACGCCAGAGGACGTGCGCGAGGAGGAAGAGCAGACGTCCCGCCGCCAGTTCATCCTGACCTATGTTCAGCCCGGTCTCGCCGGGCTGATGGATGGCTCGGTCTCGACGCTTGCGCCGATCTTTGCCGCCGCCTTCGCCACACAGGATACCTGGCAGACGTTCCTGGTCGGCCTCTCGGCCTCCGTCGGTGCCGGCATTTCCATGGGCTTTACGGAAGCCGCTCACGACGATGGCAAGCTTTCCGGTCGCGGCTCCCCGATCAAGCGTGGCCTTGCTTCCGGCATCATGACGGCGCTCGGCGGCCTCGGCCATGCGCTGCCCTATCTGATCCCGCATTTCTGGACGGCGACCGTCACGGCGGCTGTGATCGTGTTCTTCGAACTCTGGGCGATCGCCTTTATCCAGAACCGCTACATGGAAACGCCGTTCCTGCGCGCCGCATTCCAGGTGGTTCTCGGCGGTGGCCTGGTGCTGGCGGCGGGCATCCTGATCGGCAACGCGTGACGGGCGAGCAACGGAAACGAAAAAGGGCCGGTTCGACCGGCCCTTCTCAGAAACGCTCTTCTTAGCTTTGCAGTCAGTTGCCGACCGAGCCGACGACGATTTCCGCGCCGTTCTCGATGGTGACCCAGCGGCCGCTGTGGTTTGCTGCCTGACGCTTCAGGTAGCGGTAGGGCGTATGCGTCCAGAGCTTGACGCCGTTTTCGAGGTTGTCGAGAACGAAGTCGCCCTGCGAGGTGCGCACGGTCAGAACCGCATGACCTTCGCCGTCGGGCTTGCGGACCACGGTGATCAGCAGGTCGCTGGCAGAGAAACCCTTCTGCATCAGGCGCTTGCGCTTCTCGAGAACGAAGTCTTCGCAGTCACCGGCGCCATCGGGATAGGACCAGACCTCATCCCTGCCGTGCAGTTCCAAGTCGGTGACCGGCATGATCTCGCGATTGACCGAAGCATTTACCTGCCGGATCGTGGCCCAGCCGCGTTCCGTCACGCGCGGGGCAACCGTGCCCTTGGAGCGCACGTTGCATTCGCTCTTGTATTTCTGGCAGAATTCGTAATGTCCGATCGGCTGCGAGGTCGCCGATCCGGTCTGCATCCAGGGAGAGGAACCCGCCTGCGCCGGGATTGCCGTGTTTGCTGAAATGAAAAGTGCGCAGAGAGCCGCGATACTTCCCTTAACCCCAGTCCAAGACGCCATACAAATCCCCTGCGACGCGGTATGCCGGGCTCTTCGTGTCCGGACGTATTCGCGCAATCCTGAGTTGAAGTCAGCTTGTTTAGGTCGTCCCCTAGCGCTGCTCTAATCGTTAATAAAGAGTTAATAACGTCAGGGCGGCGGAGTCAATCGCCGCAAAGGCGGCATCGGACTTTATGGTTAAAGTCGGGGCGTGGCGCGCGCAAAGCCGTTGCGCCGCAGCTGTTGTGCGGCGCATGGGCGCATCGGGAGGAAAGGTGGTCGAGAAGGGGTAGGCGGACGCTGTCGCCGCCTCAGGCAAGCATCGTGGCGATTGCCTGTTTCATTTTAGCAATGTCTTCTTCACGCGAAAGGCGATGGTCGCCATCGCGAATGAGCGTCATGACGACGTCGTCGCACGGCAGGTGCTCCATCAGACGAAGCGCGTGTGCGTAGGGCACGTCGGGGTCGCACATGCCCTGCAGAATGTGCACCGGGCATCCCGTGGTGATCGTTCCGTCGAGCACCCGGTTGGCCCGGCCGTCCTCGATCAATGCGCGGGTGAAGATGTTCGGCTCCGGGCTGTATTCGGAGGGTTCCTCGAAGTAACCGCGCTCGGCTAGCGAGGTTCTTTCGGCTTCCGTCAGGTTGGGCTCGATCAGTTCCGCCGTGAAATCCGGCGCGGGCGCGATCAGCACCAATCCGGCAACGCGGTCGCCTTGGCCGCGCGCTCTCAGTTCCTGGATCAGCCGCAGCGCAATCCAGCAGCCCATGGACGAGCCGATCAACACGAGGCGTCCCTGCGTCGCACGCTCGACAACGGCAAGGCTTTCTTCCAGCCAGCGCGAAATCGTGCCGTCGGTAAAGGCGCCGCCGGACGAGCCGTGCCCGGAATAGTCGAAGCGGACGCAGGCGGCACCCCGCTCCATGGCGAAGCGCTCGACCTCAACCGCCTTGGTGCCGGTCATGTCCGAGCGATAGCCGCCGAGCCAGACGAGCGTCGGCTGGCCGGAAGGCTTTTCCGGGTGCCACACGCGCATCGCGATCGGACGCTGCGCTGCATCGGCACCGACCTCGATGAAGCTGATTTCCGTCTCGGCTGGTGTGTTTTGCATGCCCGTTCTCTCCAAAGGCCTGTTTTGTTGGCGATTGTCTTTCTAAAACAGATTCGTCTTGCTATCGACAGGTGGTGATTTTCCTTGCGAGCCGTGCTATTGACTCTGGCGTCGCAATTCACACATTGCCGTCGGTGACATTCAGGCGCTTCGTTTGAGATCGCGCCGGCGAACGAATTAAACAACATTTTTGGAAACAGCTCGAGGAGAGTACGACCATTCGCAGACCGTTCAAAGCGGACGCCCCAGTCAAGGAGGGGCCGCGCTCAAACAAGGAAATCCGGGTTCCCCGGGTTCAGCTCATCGATGCCGAAGGCCAGAACATCGGCAACGTCCCGATCGACCAGGCGCTCCGCATGGCGGAAGAGGCCGGTCTTGATCTGGTAGAAATCGCACCGAACTCCGAACCGCCGGTGTGCAAGATCCTCGATCTGGGCAAGCTGAAATACGCCAACCAGAAGAAGGCGGCCGAAGCGCGCAAGAAGCAGAAGATCGTCGAAATCAAAGAAATCAAGATGCGCCCGAACATCGACACGCATGACTATGACGTGAAGATGAAGGCGATGAACCGGTTCTTCGAGGACGGCGACAAGGTCAAGGTGACGCTGAAGTTCCGCGGTCGCGAAATGGCGCACCAGGAACTGGGCATGAAGCTCTTGCTCCAGGTCAAGGACGACACCCAGGCAATCGCCAAGGTGGAGGCCGAGCCGAAGCTCGAAGGCCGCCAGATGATGATGGTTCTGGCGCCGCGCTGAGCCACCGCGAAAATCGAATTGACGAAAGCCGCCTTCCGGGCGGCTTTTTTCGTTGTCGGGGCATTCGCCGTTTCCTGACAGAATGCTGACAGTCGCCCTCAGCGATCTGTCAGGCGACAGCTGCCATTCTCCGGGTGTTCACGCAGATCAGGAGAAGGACCACAGATATGTACGCAGCGTTACGCAAGGTTTTGCTCGTTTCTGCCGCCAGTGTTTGCGGACTGGTGTCGGCCCCTCTCGGCCTGTCATTGATTGCGAACGGTGCCGACCATCCCCTGTCGATAGCAGCGCTCGCCGATGACGACGATGATGACAATGGCCACGACGGCGCCGGCGGTTCGGGTCGCGATCATGACGATCATGACGACCATGACCGCAACGATCGCGACCATGATGATGATGATGATGATGATGACGACCAGGATGACGATCGCGGGCCAGGTGCGCGCGACGATGACGATGACGACCATTTTGACGATGCGCGCGACCCCCACGAGATGGAATTGCGGGTTTCCGACGAGAGCCTTGTCGGCCTGCGCAACGGATCGTTGATCGCGGTCGACAATCTTGGCCGCGTGCTCGAGGTCGAGGTGGAATTCGAGCACGGCGTCCGGGTCGTGACGGTCGAGCCGCACGACAGCGATATCCACCGAAACCCGGGACCGATCGCCAGCGTCTCGATCCGCCCGGCGCCCTGACCTTTCGCAATGTCCCCGGCGCATTCGCCCCACACCATGCGCCGGAGCAAAGGTCGGTCGCCATCAGCCCGCCCGGCAGCCGACCAAACGAGTGCATACCCCTGTGCCAACCCCGGCGCCGGGGTATGCGCGTTGCCGTGTCGTCACGGCTGGCGTAGGTTCGGGTCCATCGATGTCCGAAGCTTACGGGGGCACGTCGTCTTGACTGAGGCGCGCCGGGAAACGGCGTTGCGGAACCGAACCGAAAGGCAAGTGCGACTGGATGAAGCCATGGCGATGACACGACGAAACCTGATCGCGCTCTTTTGCTGCTCGCTGCTGCTTTCGCTTGCGCCGCAGCCGGGCGGTTCGGCGGCCTTGGCCAAGGACGATGATTCGGATGATGACGGATCGGGTGGCGGTGGCGGCCATGGTGGCGGCTCGGGGAGCAGCGGTCATGGTAACGACGACGATGACGACGACGACGATGATGATGACGACGCGGATGATGACGATGATGTTGGTCGAGAGGGGAGCGGCCGCGGCCGGCGGAGCGACCAGGAGCGCGCGCGCGCCGGCGTCGAAAGGGGTGACATCCTTTCGCTGAAGGATGTTTTCCGGCTTGTCGACGAGGACAAGTATGGTGCGATCATCGCGGTCGATCTCAAGCGTTCGGGCGGCGCCGAGATCTACAGGCTGCGCACCCGCGACCGGCAAGGCACCATCCGCAACCTGCGCATCGATGCGCGAACCGGCAAGTTCATGAATATCTTCAGCTTTTGAGGGTGGCATGCGGATTCTTCTGGCAGAGGACGATCCCAACATCGCAGCACATGTGGCAACCAGGCTCGAGGCGGAAGGCTATGGCGTCGATACGCTTGCCCATGGTCCCGACATCTGGGAGCGCGGCGAAAACGGCGATTATGCGCTGGTCATCCTGGATCTCGGACTGCCCGGCATGGACGGGCTTTCGATCCTCAAGCGCTGGCGGCAGGCGGGGCTCGAGACACCGGTCCTGGTGCTGACGGCGAGGGGTTCCTGGATGGAGCGGGTCGATGGCTTTGATGCCGGTGCCGACGACTATCTGCCGAAGCCTTTTCGTGCCGAAGAGCTGCTGGCGCGCATGAGAGCATTGCTGCGGCGTGCCGGCCCCAGGCTGGTTTCGGTGCGCGCGGCCGGTCGCTTCACGCTCGACGAAGCGAGCCGACGCGTCACTTTCGACGGCAAGCAACTGGAGCTCAGCCCGCTCGAATACCGCATGCTGGCGCTGCTTGTCGCCCGCAAGGGTGAAGTGATCACGCCGCTTGAGCTCGCGAGCCACGTTCAGGGGCGCGATGACGATGCGGCCAAGAATGCCGTCGAGGCGATGATCGGGCGCCTGCGCAAGAAAACCGAAAGCGGTGCCATCGAAACCCGGCGCGGCTTCGGCTATGTCCTGCCGGATGGCGCTGCATGATGCGCTCGCTGAGGCTGCGGCTCGCGGTCGGCGCGTCGGTCGCCATCGGCCTGGTGCTTTTGGTGGTGTGGCTTTCCTTGAGCCGCGTCTTCACCGATTACGTCGTCGGTCGCTATCGCGCCGAAATGGCAACGCTCGTGGACACGATTGCCGCGCAGGTGAGGCTCCGCGGCGGCGAGTTCGTGCTGCCGCGGGAGCCGGCCGACCCGCGGTTGAGCCTTCCGGCCGGCGGCCGCTACTGGCAGCTCAGCCCCGAAAGCGGCGCTGCCATACGCTCGCGTTCTCTGTGGGATAAGGTTATCGACATCCGTCAGCCCTCGGTGCCGGGTTATCTGGGTTTCCTCGAAGTGGAAGGGCCGGACGGGACGCCGATCCTGGTCCACGAGCAATCCCTGACGCTTGGCGATGGAAAGGATGCCCGGCGGTTTTCCGTTGCTGCGGGCTTTTCGCGCAGCGAGCTCGACGATGCCCTGTCTGCCTTCCACGGCCAGATCCGGCTGATGCTGCTGGCGACCGCTGCAGTGCTTGCCGGTGCGGCAGTGCTGCAAGGCGCCCTCGGGCTCTCGCCGCTTGCGCGCCTGAAAGAGCGGGCAGCCCGCGTTCGTTCCGGAGAGGAGAGGGACTTCGGTTCAGCGGGCCCAAGCGAAGTGCAGCCACTCGTCAGTGAAATCAACCTCCTGCTTGCCGAGCGCGAGATCGCCTTGACGCAGGCCCGCGCCCGCGCCAGCGACCTTGCCCATGGATTGAAGACGCCGCTGACCGTGCTTGCGCAGCTTGCCGAGAGCCTGCCCGAGGAACAGCGCGCCATTGCCCTTGAACAGGTCGATCTGGTGCGTCAGCGCGCCGACCGCCAGCTTCAGGCCGCCCGCATGGGCGTCGAGCGCATGGCGACGACCTCGATCGCTCTCCTCGGCAACAAGCTGGTCAACGTTTTGCGCCCGGTAACCGCCGAGCGCGGCGTAGCCTGGGAGGTCGATGTCGATCCGTCGATCTCACTCGACGTCGATCCGGCCGATCTCGCCGAATGTCTCGGCAACCTCCTCGACAACGCCGCCAAATGGGCGCGTGCGCGCATCCGTCTTTCCGCTGAAGAAAAGGATGGCCGCGTCAGGATTGTGGTCGGTGACGATGGCCCTGGTGTTGTCGAGAGCGACCGGGAGCACGTGATGCGCCGCGGGGCACACGGCAAAGACGCCCGGTCGGCCTCGGGCTCGGGTCTGGGCCTGGCGATCAGCGCCGATATCGCTCAGGCCTATGGGGCGGTCCTTTCGCTCGGCCGGTCGTCCCTTGGTGGACTTGAGGCGGCGCTGGTTTTCGATGTACACACCCGTCGTCGCCGACCGCGCGAACCGGCATAGATCAGTTCATAGCCCGTGCGCCGGCCGCCGCCTTTGCGCGATCGTTGATTCCCCAGTTGCGCTTTTTCGGATGTGCGGTTATAAGCCCCCGTCCGAACGGTCCGGCAGGGCATGCCGTGGCCGTTCTTAACGCTGGAAATGGACCTCGTCTGTCCGTTTCGCATTCTTAAGAACAATGGAGTAGCAAAATGCCCAAGATGAAGACGAA
>NZ_DASYHB010000085.1:0-30602 GCF_035999185.1 Ensifer sp.
TTCTGCCACGTCGTCGGTCACGGCACCCGGTGGAAACGGTTGGACCGCGCTATTTGCCCTGGCGCGGTCCAACACATTCATTTTCGCACAAGTTTGACCGAATAGCCTTCCCTCGCAGTCCTGTCGGATGACTGCCGGCCAAAATGACCTTTGCGCCGCCGCCTGCATCGGATCGCTCCGGGAAACACCGACCCCGGATCTTGCCGATGTACGTCAAGAATGCTGGGTGCGCCGTGTCCGACGGTCGTACCTGAGGGAGACATGTCAGCAGTGCCAGCAGCAATGGAAGTCCGCGCCAGGGGGCGCAGTCTCTCGAGCCGATTGAGATCGCCGCTTTGCCGCTGCCCCGCTGCGGGAGGCCGGTCATGAGTGCCATGCTCTCCCGCTATCTCAAGGACTTCAGCGCGCCGAAGGTTGAGCTGTCGCTGATGCCGCCGAAATACTTCCCTGATCTGGATACCGATTATGCCGACGGCGATCGCCTCGGCGCGAGACCAGCCATGCCGGAAATCGACATCGATGCGGAGCGCCGCCGAGCCTTCGCCGACGGACGGGCTGAAGCCACCGCCGAGCTCGTCTTCGAACACGAAAGACAGATCGCCGAGCTGCAGGCAGCCCATGCCGCCGAACTCGAAGCGCTGACGCAGCGCTTCGAGGCGGAAACCGTAATCCGCCTCTCGGAACACTTTGGTGCTATGACAGAAAGCCTCGCCGTTGCGCTCGGCGACCAAGCTGCCCGTGTTCTCGCGCCGGTCATGGGGGAAGCGCTCATGCAGCGCGCCGTCGCCGACATGGCGCACATGTTGAAGCAAGGCCTCGCCGCTGGCGAAGGCTGCACCATCATCGTCAAGGGCCCAGGGCCTCTCTTCGAGGCGTTGAAGCGCCAACTGGGAGAAGACCTGCCGTTGCTGCGTCACGTCGAAACCGACGACGTCGATCTCACCGTCGAGATAGACGGCACGATCCTTGTGACGCGCATGGCCGCCTGGGCCGATACAGTTCGGAAAGTTCTCGCATGAGCGACGAAAACCATCACAACGGCAAGCACGAGATCATCATCGTCAAACGCCACAGCGGCAGTCACGACGGTCATCACGGCGGCTCCTGGAAGATCGCCTATGCGGACTTCATGACGGCTATGATGGCCTTCTTCCTCGTCATGTGGCTGATCAACGCTGCCAACGAAGAGACGAAGGCGGCGATTGCCTCCTATTTCAATCCTGTGCAGCTGACCGACCAGAAGCCGGCCGAGCGCGGTTTGAAGGACCCGGCGAAGGACGCTCAGGGCGAGGAAACGCAGCAGCGCTCCAAGGTTGACGGCGAACAGGAAAAGTCCGGTGGTTCCGCCAAGACCGGTGACCAGCTGACGGCGACGTCAGGCGAAGAAACGAAGTATTCCGACGCCGACTTCTTCGAGAACCCCTATTCGGTGCTTTCCGAGATCGCCAGTGAAGTTGGCCAGCAGGCCAATATCAGCGTCAAGGGTGAAGGCGGCGCGGCCCAGTCGGGGCCGGCAACCGGCGCCGAAGGCGGTGAAGCCTATCGCGACCCGTTCGATCCCGACTTCTGGACGAAGCAGGTCGAGTTGAAAGACGCCGGCAACACCACGGAACAAGACGTCGCGCTCGCCGCCAAGACGAGCGAGCCCGCCGGAGCCACGCCGACACTCAAGGCGCAGACGGAAGGCGAGGCTGCCGAAGCGGCCGCTGCCGCCGAAAAGGCGGCTGACGAGGGGGCTGACAAGGGTTCTGACAAGGGAACGGATACGGCGGCCGGCGACAAGCCGAAGACCGACGCGGCCGCGGCGGAGGCAGAGAAGCAAACCGCCGAGAAGCAGGCTGCTGAACTCCAGGCCGAACTGAAGAAGCAACTTGCCGGTGAGGCGGGTCAGCTGGCCGAGGGGCTTGTCGTGACCCCGGCCGAGGGCGGCCTCATGGTGACGATCAGCGAGCGCACCGATGCGCAGATGTTCGGCATCGGTTCGGCGGTGCCGCAGAAGGAACTGGTGCTTGCGATGGAAAAGATCGGCCACCTTTTGGCCACGCGCCAAGGCGCCGTCGCGATCCGCGGTCACACCGACGGCCGCCCCTTCAAGGACGGCACCTATGACAACTGGCGTCTGTCGGCAGCCCGCGCCCAGAGCGCTTACTACATGCTGGTTCGCGGCGGCCTGAAAGAAGATCGCGTCAGCCAGATCAGCGGCTTTGCCGATCGAAGGCTGCAGATCCCCGATGATCCCTACGCTCCGGGCAACCGTCGCATTGAGATCCTGTTGCAATCGGCTCCGGGTTAGACGCTATGCTCAGACGCCTGCGATCCGTCCTCATGACATGCTGCGTGCTGGCGGCCCCGTTTGCGAGCGGGACGGCCAATGCCGATGACATCGAGGAACTCGCGCCCTTCAAGATGATCCGGTCGCTGCAGTATGTGCAGGACTCCGTCGTGCTCGGGGACCACTCCGCGATCGAAATGCAGCGCTTCATGCTTGGGGCGATCGATAAGCGCCTGCGTGCAGCCGACGCTTCCGTGTTTCGCGATCCGCGCAATGTGGATGCAGCGCTCGTCTATGCGATGAGCGGCGGCAATCCCGACACGCTGAAGTACCTTTCGGACCACGACGTGGCCGGCAATTTCGATTCCAGGCTCACCGAAGCTCTGCGCCAGTATCTGAACGGCAAGGGCGGACTGATCGTCGAAAACCTGTCCAAGGCCGCGCCCGAATACCGCAACGCCCGGATCGGGCCCTATGTCTATCTGATCCTCGGCAACGCCACCTCGCAGCAGGATCCGGTTGCGGCGATGACGTACTACGACTGGGCGCGCCTGACGGCGCCGGGCACGATCATCGAGGAGGCGGCCCTGCGTCGCTCGGTCTTCTTGGCCGTCCAGGCAGGTGCGCCGGACAAGGGCTTCCACTACGCGCTAGCCTATGCCCGTCGCTACCTGACTTCTCCCTATGCCAGCCAGTTTGCTGATGTGTTCGTCGAACTGGCGGTCGCCCATTTCGACGGCGCGGCCCAGGAGCGGATCTCGGAAGTCCTCGACTTCATGGACGCACCGCGCCAGCGCGAAGTCTACCTTCGAGTTGCGCGCCGTGCGGCGATTGCCGGCAAGCAGGCGCTTGCCAAGCTCGCCTCGGAGCGGGCCGAGGCGCTCGGCGCGGACGGGGCAACCCAACCGAAGGTCCTTGCCAATTTCTATGCAGGTCTCGCTTCTGTCCCTTCGAGCGACGTGTTTGCGGCGACAGCGAGCCTGGCAGCGATAACGGACGCGGAACTTTCGCCGCGAGACCGCGCATTGCGCGATGCTGCAAAGGCGATTGCAGACGCCGTGGTGCGGCCACCTAGCGGTGAAAGCCTCACGCAAGCGTTCGTCTCTAAACCCGATAAACCGGTCGAAGTGGATGCCTCTGCCGCGAGTGAGGACACAGGCAGCGGTATGAGCCCGTTCGGTAGCGCACAGGCCCCGACGGTTGTGGCCGAGAGTGCAGCGGTCTCCGCTCCGCAGGAGACCGGGGATCCAACGCATGACGGCTTCGTGGCGAAGGGGCGATCGAAGATCGAAGAGATCGACGCTCTGCTGAAGGGAGAAGGGAAATGAGGGCTCTTGACGATACCCTGCGCGGTTTGCCCCCGGCTCCCGTTGGCAAGGGCAACGGGCGACCTGGCGGCAAGGAGCAGGCCGGCGCGCCTGCTGGTGCCTTCGAGGACGCCGTGGCCAACGCCGGCCGGCAAAAGGCGAACGACCAGCCTGGCGCAGGCAACGGAGACGCTGCCGAAGGCGACGCGGGAGCAGGGACCTTGATCGACAAAGACAATATTGCCAAGACCATGGCGCGCAAGGCCCACGGGGCAGCGCAGCGCGCCGTCGCAATCAGCCAGGCCGACCCATCGTTCGGCGAGCATGCTGCCAATGGTCAACTCCCCACCATCGAACGAGAGATCCACGCACGGCGCCTGGCCCAGAGCAAGGCCGATGCGACGCTCGGCGCGGGCCAGAACGACAACGCCCTTGCGGTCGGTGGGGAAGAGCTTGCCGAACGCATTGCAGCGCTTTCGCAGAGCCTCGCCAAGGCGCAGTCATCCGGTCAGGCCGCCATCGAAGGCGAGCTGGATGCCGCCAATGGCAGCGACGGTGCGGACGCCGCGCCCAAATCCGAGATGGACGATCTGCTCACCTTGCTTGGTGGCGTCCAGGCGCAGGCAACTGCACCGGGTGGAGCATCCGCTTCCAGCCGCCACCTCGCCAATGGCCAGGGCCTTGATGCACCGGCTGGCGTGGCTGGTGCGGCCGGGGAACTGGGCGCGAACGGCGAAGCTGCGGCGACTGAAGGCGATCAGGATCGCCTCTTCCGCTTCGCTCGCGCCGATGGCAAGGGGCAGGCTGTCTCCATGAGCCTGTCGAAGGATGGCGACGCGGCGTTCGATGCCGCGCGTTCGCACGCCTCCGCCAAGGCTGAAAACGTTACCGTGCTCGAAGCCCGACGTTATCTGGGTATCTCGATGAATCCGAACACCAGCGCCGTCGCCGACGCGATTGCGGGTGAGGCAGGTGCCCAGTCCCTGCAGCCGAGTGCTGCGCTCGCCCAGCCCGGCGCCTGGACGCAAGCCGGCAAGACACTCAACACGTTGAAGATCCAGCTTCACCCGATCGAGCTCGGTCTGGTCACCGCGACGCTGCGGCTGAAAGATGACGAACTGCAGGTCGAGCTGAAGGTCGAGACCGGCGAGGCCTTCCGGCAATTGAGCGACGACCAGAACGAAATGATCAAGGCGCTGCGCGCGCAGGGCTTTGCCGTCGACCAGGTGAACATCGTGTTCAATTCGGGCGGTGACTCGGCTTCTGGCGGTGGCTCGCAGCAGCAGGCCCAGGCACAGCCTGGGCAGCAGGGGCGTGAGCGCGCCGATGGCAACGGTCAGGGACGACAGCAGCGACAGGATGACGGCCAGGCTTCGGCGGCGGAAAGGTGGGTTGGCAATGGCGGGACGGAAGACGCGGCTGCCGGCACTGAGCGCGCTCGCACTGGTCACGTCTACATGTAGTGCTTTCGCCAGCGCTGATGCGGGCGTCTGCGAACGCGAGATCATCAGCGCGGCGGCGAAATACAACATTCCGGCAGGCATTCTCTATTCGGTCGGACTGACCGAAACCGGCCGCAAGGGCTCGCTCCAACCCTACGCCATGAACATCGAGGGAAAGGCCTATTTCGGCTCGAGCGAGCAGGACGTTTTGACCCAGTTCGGCAACGCGCGTGCACAGGGCGCCAAGCTTATCGATCTCGGCTGCATGCAGATCAACTATTACTTCCATGGCGAGCATTTCAGTTCGCCTCAAGAGATGCTTGACCCGCAGAAGAATGTCGAATACGCAGCGCGCTTCCTGGCCAATCTTCACGCCAGGCACGAGACCTGGACGATGGCGGTCGCCCGCTATCACGCAGGCCCGAACAACGACCCGGCGCAGAAAAAATATGTCTGCCGCGTGATCGCGAACCTCGTCGCGACGGGCTACGGCAAGTGGACGCCGAACGCCACGCAGTTTTGCCAGTAAGCAACCAAAGAGTGTATTTTGACATTGCAACCCGCATTGTGGCGACAATGCGCGGAGAATGTGGCGGCAAGCGATTTGTCGTCGTCCGTTAACTTTTCCACATTATTTTAGTATGATCTCTGGCTGGGTGCCACTAGATATAGATCAAATCGGCGAAACATGGTTAATCAATTATTAATTCCACCCAGTAACTTCCTCTAGTTGTTCATGAATCCCTCGATTCGTACCTCTCAATCAGTGCGGAGCCATACTGATTCGGAGGCGGGCGAATGATCGTAGTGGTTGATGAAAGAGAGCTGGTGAAGGACGGGTACACGTCCCTCTTCGGACGTGAAGGTATTCCCTCGACGGGCTTCGATCCCCGAGAGTTCGGCGAGTGGGTAAACGCGGCAGCTGATTCGGATATCGATGCCGTTGAGGCCTTCCTGATCGGTCAGGGCGAAGCGACTTTGGCGCTGCCACGTGCCATCCGCGACCGGTCGATGGCTCCGGTCATTGCCGTCAGCGACACCCCGTCCCTCGAAAACACGCTTGCACTCTTTGATTGCGGCGTGGACGACGTCGTGCGCAAGCCTGTTCATCCCCGCGAAATCCTCGCCCGGGTCGCCGCGATCCGCCGCCGTCTCAAGGCCATCAACAACTACACCGACATCGGTCCGATCCGCGTCTTCGCAGACGGTCGTGATCCCGAGATCAACGGTGAAGTCTTCGCGCTGCCGCGCCGCGAACGGCGCATTCTCGAATATTTGGTCGCAAACCGCGGCCGCCGCGTTTCCAAGTCGCAGATCTTCAACGCGATCTACGGGATCTTCGACGAGGACGTCGAAGAGAACGTCGTCGAGAGCCACATCAGCAAGCTGCGCAAGAAACTGCGCAAGAAGCTCGGTTTCGACCCGATCGATTCCAAGCGCTTCCTTGGCTACTGCATCGACTGGAACTGAACGTCGTAGGAGTGGGCGCGGCGGGAGCCAAGACAGGTTCACGCAAGGCCCGCTTCCTAGTGTCGCCGTAACAAGGAAATGAGGATCCGATATGAGTCTCTATGGCAGCATGAGAACGGGTGTGTCCGGTATGAACGCCCAGTCCAACCGTCTGGGCACCGTCGCCGAGAACATCGCGAACGCCAACACCACGGGCTACAAGCGCGCCTCCACTGAGTTCTCGTCGATGATCCTGCCTTCGGGCGGCGGCAACTACAATTCCGGTGGCGTCGAGACGCAGGTGCGCTACAGCATCTCCCAGCAGGGCGGCACCAGCTACACGACGTCGGCGAGCGATCTCGCGATCAACGGTGGCGGCTTCTTCATCGTTTCGGGCAATGGCGGTGAGAATTTCCTGACGCGTGCCGGCTCCTTCGTTCCGGACAAGAACGGCAACCTCGTCAACACCGCCGGCTTCACGCTGATGGGCTACGAGTACAAGGCCGGCGTCGATCCGACCGTTGTCGTCAACGGCTTTGACGGCCTGGTGCCGGTCCAGCTCAAGGACGAGGGCCTGGTTGCTGCCGGCTCGACCAAGGGCACGATGGAAGCGAACCTGCCGTCCGGCGCGGCTGTCGGCGAACAATCGAAAACCTCGATGGTCGTTTATGACAGTCAGGGCAACACCCGTATCCTCGATTTCACCTACACGAAGACAGGTCCGAATGCTTGGGGCCTGAACGTCGTCGACCGTACGTCGGGCACGACGGTCGGCACCCAGACCATGACGTTCGACGCGGCCGGCAAGCGCATTGGCGCCGTCCCCGCGACACTCACGACGACGGCCATCAACAACCTGCCCGGCACCGGCGCCAATCTTGGCGCGATCACGATCGACACCACCAAGACCACGCAGCTCGGCGGCGACTTCAGCAGCACCGGCGGCGGCATCGACGGCAGCAAGCCGAGCAAGATGTCGGGCTTCGAGATCGACAAGGAAGGCGTCGTTTACGTCAAGTATGGCGACGGCAACCTCATCCCCAAGTTCCGTATCGCGCTTGCGACCGTGCAGAGCCCGGACAAGCTGCAGCCGCAGTCCGGCAACGTCTACTCGCAGGGTGCAGATTCGGGCGTTATCGTCACCGGTTTTGCGGGCTCCGGCGCTTTCGGCAACATCCAGTCCAAGGCACTCGAAAACTCCAACGTCGATATCGCAAACGAGCTCACGTCGATGATCGAGGCGCAGCGCAACTACACGGCAAACTCCAAGGTGTTCCAGACCGCCTCGGACCTGCTTGACGTGCTCGTCAACCTGAAACGGTAATTGAAAGAGATACGGTCCGCGTCATGTCGCTGTCCTCCGCAATATCCATCGCACAGCAGGCCTTCAGCAACACGGCGCAGCAGACCGCGATCGTGTCGAAGAACATCGCGAATGCGGGCAATGCGGATTATTCGCGTCGCCTTGCCCTTTTGGGCAGCACCGGCAACGGTGCGCAGGTCGTATCGATTTACCGGGCACAGAATGAGGCGCTTCTCAAGCAGAGCATCGCCAGCATCGGCGAAGCCTCGGGCCAGTCGCGGCTTCGTGATGGCCTGGAGCTTCTGAAATCCGCGCTTGGTGGCAACAACTACGAGACCGCGCCGTCGAAGCTCCTGTCCGATTTCCGCAACAGCCTGCAGACATTCGCCTCGACGCCGGGCAACAAGACAATTGCTGCCACCGCGGTAACCGATGCGCAGGACCTTGCAGACTCGCTCAACAAGACTTCCGCGACCGTGCAGAACATGCGCGAGGATGCCGACAAGGAGATCGCGCTTGAGGTCGATAAACTAAACAGCCTTCTGGCGGATTTCGAGCGCGCCAACAATGCCGTCAAATCGGCGACGGCCACGGGTGCGGACGCCAACGACGCGCTCGATCAGCGCGACAAGATCCTCAAGCAGGTGTCGGAGATCATCGGCATCTCCACCGTGACGCGCGGCAACAACGATACGGTGATCTTCACCACCGATGGCACGGTGCTGTTCGAGAACATTCCGCGCCAGGTCACGTTCGCGCCGACCACGACCTATGACGCGACCGTCACCGGCAACAAGATCTTCGTCGATGGCGTGCCGATCGCGGCAGGTAGCGGCGCCGACACGACGGCGAAGGGCAAGCTCGCAAGCCTCGTGCAGTTGCGCGACGACATCGGGCCCAAGTTCCAGTCGCAACTGGACGAGATCGCCCGCGGCCTGGTCGAGCTCTTCAAGGAAGGCAACCCCAGCGGCACGCCGGCGATACCCTATCAACCGGGCCTCTTTACCTGGGGCGGCGCCGGCATGCCGGCGGCTGGAACCGTCGTTCCGGGACTGGCCTCGAAGATCACCGTCAATGCGCTGGCCAAAGCCAACCCGCTTCTCTTGCGTGACGGCGGCTTCAACGGCGTTGTGTCGAACCCGGGCGGTGCTGCAAATCCGAGCCCAGGCTACACCGGCCTGCTCGACGGTTTCATCAACAAGATGGGTGAGAACATGTCGTTCGACCCGTCAACGGGTCTCGACGGTACCAGCAGCCTCCTGAACTTCGCGACCGGATCGGTGGGTTGGCTCGAACAGACCCGAAAAACCGCATCGACCGCCGACGACAACAAGCAGGCGATGCTGTCGCGCACCCAGGAAGCGCTGAGCAAGCAGACGGGCGTCAGCATCGATGAAGAGCTGTCGCTGCTGCTCGATCTCGAACAATCCTACAAGGCATCGGCCAAGCTGGTGAGCACCGTGGACGCCATGATGGCGGCCCTGATGGAAGCTGTGAGGTAATCATGAAGACGTCCTACGTTTCTAATCTGGCGATCCAGAGCGCCATGCGGCTGACGATTCAGCAGAATCAGTCGGACCTGTTGAAGGCGACCCAGGAGCAGACGACGGGCCGTCACTACGATGTCGGTCTGGCGCTTGGCGCCACCGCCTCGCGCTCGCTCAATCTCCAGCGGGAGATGGATCGGCTGAACTCGATGAAGAGCACCAACTCCGTCGTGACGCAGCGCCTCTCCGGCTCGCAGGGCGCACTGGAGACGATGGCGAAGGCCGCCGAGAAAGTGCGCGACACGCTGGTCACCTACAAGGGCAACGACGCGGCGAGCCAACTCAAGATCCAGAAGACCGAGATCATGGGCGCGCTGCAGACCTTTACCGCAGCCGCCAACACGTCCTTCAACGGCGAGTTCCTGTTTTCGGGCATCAACACCGACGCCAAGCCGATCGCCGATTACAGCACAACGCCGCCGTCTGCCGCAAAGACCGCTTTCGACAACGCGTTTGCCACGTTCAAGACGGCCAACGGCATCACGGACGACAGCCAGATTACCGTCGCCCAGATCCAGGACTTCATCAAGAACACGGCGGAGCCGATGTTCACCGGCGCGGGCTGGGACGCCAACTGGTCGGATGCCTCCAACCAGAACATGACGAGCCGGATCAGCGCCAGCGAAGTCATCGAGAGCTCGACCAACGCCAATGCCAAGGGCTTTCGAATGTTTGCGCTGGCAAGCGTGATCTCGGCAGAATTGATGGACAAGAATGTGAGCCCGGAGGTACGCGCGGCCATCGGCGTCGAGGCGCTCCAATACGCGGAGCAGGGCATTGCCGGCCTGAACGCCGAACGCAGCTCGCTCGGCATCTCCGAGTCGCGGGTGAAGAAGGCAAGCACCTCGATCGACGCGCAACTCAAGCTCGTCAACACGCATATCGCCGACCTCGAGGGCATCGATCCGATCGAGACATCGACCCGGATCAACACGCTGAAGGTGCAGCTGGAAACGTCCTATACACTAACGTCGCGACTACAGCAGATGAGCTTGCTCAATTTCCTCTAAGATGGGGAGCCGGACAAACATGAAGGATGTCTGAATGTACCAGTTTTCCTATGCCGAGATCATGGAGGACGGCGTTGCCGACTCCAAGAATCGAGAACGGCAGGTACTCGATCGCTCGATCGCGCTCATGGAAGCAGCGAAACAGCAGAAAGGGTATTCAAGAGAGGCCATCGAGGCCATCTACTTTACCAGGCGCCTGTGGATCCGCTTCATCGAAGATCTGCGCGCCCCGGAAAACCAGCTCAACGAAGAGCTGCGCGCCAATCTGATTTCGATCGCCATCTGGATACTCAACGAGACGGAGAAGATCCGCAAACGCGAATCCTCCAACTTCCAGGGCATAATTGACATTACCACCATCATCAGGGATGGACTGAAATGAAGAGCACACTGCGTATTTCGCTGAAATCGGGCGAACGGATTTTTGTTAACGGCGCGGTGCTGCGCGTCGATCGCAAGGTTGCGGTCGAATTCCTGAATGACGTGACGTTCCTTCTCGAGAACCACGTGCTTCAGCCGGAAGATGCAACGACGCCGCTGAAGCAGCTCTATTTCATCGCGCAGATGATCCTCATCAACCCGGAAGGCGCGGAACAGTCGACCGCCATGTTCCGCAAGTCGATCGTCATGCTGCTCAACTGCTTCAAGAACGAAGAGATTCTGGCCGAACTGAAGCGCGTCGACGGTCTCGTGACCAACGGGCGCGCCTTTGAGGCGCTGAAGGCGATCCGCGGGCTCTACGCGATCGAAGACCGTATTCTCAACACGCAGGAAATCACGCCGGCAACGGTCGAACAGATTCGCAGGGAGATCGCACCATGGCGGTAAGTGGCGTCAGCAACAACAGCTACACCCCGATCGTTTCGGGCCAGGATTCGGGCGGTGATGCCGCCAAGGCGTCGCTGAACTACGAGAGCTTCCTGAAGCTGCTCGTCGCCCAGATGAAGAACCAGGATCCGACGCAGCCGATGGATGCGACCCAGCAGATCGCCCAGCTTGCAACCTTCTCGCAGGTGGAACAGACGATCAAGACGAACAAGAACCTCGAGAGCCTGCTGCAGCGCACGTCGCTCAGCGAAGCCGACGCGGTCATCGGACGGACCGTCACGAGCGAGGACGGCAAGACCACTGGCGTGGTTAAGGAAGTGAAACTATACTCCGACGGAATCATTGCGGTGCTGGATAACGGCAAGGAGCTGGTTATCGGCCCGGGCGTCAAGGTGAAGTGACACATCCATGAATGAGGCGGATGCCCTCGATATCGTACAGGCCGCGATCTGGACCGTGATCGTGGCCTCGGGCCCCGCCGTTCTCGCCGCGATGATCGTCGGCGTCGTCATCGCCTTTATCCAGGCGCTGACCCAGGTTCAGGAAATGACGCTCACCTTCGTTCCGAAGATTCTTGCCGTCATGATCACGGTTGCCGTGTCCGCGCCCTTCATCGGCGCCCAGATCTCCATCTTTACCGACATCATTTTCTCGCGCATCCAGTCCGGGTTCTGAATCCTCCGCCCGCCACTCAAACGTGCGGAAGCGCCATGAAACCCTCGCGCAAGCTTGGCGCGCTATTCCCGTCTCTATAGTGGGGCAGCGCGTGTGAATGCTGCCTTGTTCTCATGATGAGACGGAAGAGACATGGCACAACAAGCAGCGCTGATTATCCCGAAAGTGGCACCGAAGGGCCGGGACGTCGGCTTCGCGCTCGGGATCGTGGCGATCCTGTCGATCCTCTTCCTGCCGATCCCGCCGTTCCTGATCGACTTGGGACTGGCTTTCTCGATCGCCTTTTCGGTGCTGATCCTGATGGTGTCGCTGTGGATCCAGCGCCCGCTCGAGTTCTCGTCCTTCCCGACGATCCTTCTGATCTCGACCATGGTGCGCCTGGCGCTGAACATCGCCACCACCCGCGTCATTCTCTCGCACGGACATGAGGGCCATGGCGCCGCCGGCGGCGTCATCTCCGGCTTTGCCAGCCTCGTCATGTCCGGCGACTTCGTCATCGGTCTGATCGTCTTCCTGATCCTGATCACCGTAAACTTCATCGTTATCACCAAGGGTGCGACGCGTATCGCCGAAGTCGGCGCGCGCTTCACCCTCGATGCGATCCCCGGCAAGCAGATGTCGATCGACGCCGATCTGTCGGCAGGTCTGATCGACGAAAAGGAAGCGCAGCGCCGCCGGCGCGAACTCGAGGAGGAAAGCTCCTTCTACGGTTCGATGGACGGTGCCTCGAAGTTCGTGCGCGGCGATGCGATCGCCGGCCTGATCATCACCGCCATCAACATCTTCGGCGGCATCATCATCGGCTATCTCCGCCATGGCATGCCGATTGGCGAAGCGGCTGACGTCTTCGTCAAGCTGTCGGTCGGCGACGGTCTCGTCTCGCAGATCCCGGCGCTGATCGTTTCGCTCGCTGCAGGCCTGCTCGTGTCGCGCGGTGGTACCTCGGGTTCGACTGACCAGGCCGTTGTCGGCCAGCTCGGCGGCTATCCGAAGGCACTGATGGTTGCCTCCGGCCTGATCATCCTGCTTGCTCTCGTTCCTGGCCTACCGTTCCTGCCCTTCGCCGTTCTCGGCGGCGGCATGGCATTCCTGAGCTGGGTCGTTCCGCGCCAGATCGAGGCCGCCAATGCCGCCCGCCGTGCCGAGGAAGCGGCCAAGGTCCAGCAGACCAAGGAGGGCGAGGCGGACTCGGTCAAGTCGGTGCTGAAGACCGCCGAGATCGAACTTCTTCTCGGCAAGCAGGTCTCGACCCGCCTGCTCGGCGCCCATCAGGAGCTTGGCTTCCGGGTCGGCAAGATGCGCCGCAAGTTTGCCGGCCAGTACGGTCTCGTCATCCCGGAAATCAAGGTCTCCGACGATATCAGCATCCCGGACAAGGCCTACCATATCCGCATCCACGGCACGACGATCGCGTCCAACACGGTGCGCGTCGGCGAAGTTCTCGTGGTCACCGGCGGCGGTCGCCGCCCGAGCGTTCCGGGCGACGAGATCCGCGAACCCGCCTTCGGCATGCCGGCGGTGTCTATCCTGGAAACCTTCACCGAGGACCTGAAGCGCGAGGGCTTCCACCCGATCGACAACGTCTCGGTGGTGCTGACGCACCTAAGCGAAGTCATCCGCAACAACCTGCCGCATCTGCTGTCCTACAAGGACGTGAAGGTGCTGATCGAACGGCTCGATCCGGAGTACCGCAAGCTCGCCGACGAAATCTGCACCTCCCACATGTCCTATTCCGGCTTGCAGGCCGTGCTGAAGCTGTTGCTTGCCGAGCGCGTTTCGATCCGCAATCTGCATCTGATCCTCGAAGCGGTCGCCGAGCTCGCGCCGCATGTGCGCAAGACCGAGCAGATCGTCGAGCACGTGCGCGTGCGCATGTCGCAGCAGCTCTGCGGCGATCTTGCCGACAACGGCATCCTGCGCGTTCTCCGCCTGGGCAACAAATGGGACATGGTCTTCCACCAGGCGCTGAAGCGCGACGCCAAGGGTGAAATCGTCGAATTCGACATCGACCCGCGGCATCTTGAAGAGTTCAGCGAGCAGGCGACGAAAGTTATCCGTGAACATCTCGATCGCGGCATGCCCTTCGTACTGGTAAGTTCGCCCGAATCTCGTTCTTATGTGCGCATGATCATCGAACGCCTTTTTGCCACTTTGCCCGTGCTCTCGCATGTCGAGCTTGCCAAGGGCCTCGAGATCAAGATCATCGGCTCCATTTCATGATCACCGACCCGGAGGGCACGGTGCTGGCGTTGTTTGCGGCCTTTTGCCGGATCGGCGGCTGCATCATGATCATGCCCGGGTTCTCGAGTGGGCGTATACCCATGCAGGTGCGCCTGTTCATCGCCGTGGCGATTTCCATGGCGATCCTGCCGATCATGTGGACGGACATCTACCCGCAGGTGACCGGCAAGGGACATACCTACATCTATCTGATTGCTGCCGAGACGGCCGTCGGCGTGGTCATGGGCCTTGTCGCCCGCTATTACGTGCTCGGGCTGCAGTTTGCCGGCACGGCCATCACCATGCTGATGGGTTTCAGCTCGCCGCCGGGGTCGGACGTGATCGAAGATACGCCCGAAAACCAGCTGACGAGCATGATCAGCTTCACAGGGCTGATGGTGCTGTTCATGCTCGACTTCCATCACGTGATGTTCGAAGCCATCGTCCAGTCCTATCGGGCCATGCCGATCGGCACCGCCTTCGACCCTCAGGGCGTGCTGATCACGCTCACGGATTCGCTTGCGCAGACATTCATGATCATGTTGCGGCTGGCGAGCCCCTTCGTCATCTATGGCCTGCTTTTCAACGTCGCGATCGGCATGGTGAACAAGCTGGCGCCGCAAATTCCGGTCTACTTCATCTCGCAGCCCTACCTGATCATGGGTGGCTTGTTCCTGCTCTACCTTGGCATCGCCGCGATGCTGCGCCTCTTCGGCGATGGCTTCGCGCTGGTCATGCAGGGAGGATAGGTGCATGAAGACGCGCTCGCAGAAGCTCAAGCGCCTGGTGGCTGTCCAGCGCCACCTCGAACAGATGGCGGAGGCCGATTTCGTCGAGATGGTGCGCCAGCGCGAGGTGCTCGCCGAGACGATCGACGTGGTCGTCGATGCCATGGGCTCGGCCCATCCGATGCATCGCATGTTCTCCGGCCACTACTCCTCCCAGGTCGGGCGTCTCGTCCAGAAGGACCAGATGTTGCTCGGCATCCAGCAGACGCATGAAGCCAGAATGCTCAGAGAGCGCGCAAAGGCCGATCGCCTTGAGGAAAACATGACCGAGGCGCGGCAGTCCGAGGACCGCGAAGAGGCCGATAACGCCATCTACGACCTGATCGATCAACACGTTACGGGAAACGCGCCAGCTTCCGGTAAGGTTGACGGGCGATAGTAGGGCATTCCGGTTTGCTCCGATGATGGAGCGGGACCGAGCCCGACTGTTGCCCGAGCATGGGTGTTGCCGCAGATGCTGCGACCCAGGCTCGATTTTGAGAGGATTCCTCATGGCCATCTCTCCGCCCAGCGATCTGGTGATGGATGTCGTGCGTGCCGCGGACCCCACCGAGGTGCAAGAGGCGCAGGCGCGGCTGAAGGCCAACCGTGCCGCGTTCAAGGCGACGAGCCTTGCGGAGAACGGCAACGGTTTCGCCGCTGCCGTCAACGTGCTCAATTTGTCCCCCGCGGGATCCACCGGGCTCGGCGACATCAACAACCGGGTCGAACAGAAGAAGATTCCGGAAACCTACCGCAAGTTCGAGGCGATGGTTCTGCAGAACTTCGTGAAGTCCATGCTGCCGGCCGAGAGCGAAAACGTCTTCGGCAAGGGCACGGCGGGCGACATCTGGAAAAGCATGATGGCCGAGCAGATCGGCGACGTCATTTCCAAGAGCGGCGGTATCGGCATTGCCGAACAGCTGGTGGGCGACAATGCCCCGGATCGGGTCCAGGCCTCGCTCGACGGCAATAGCAGAAACCTCGCCGCAAGCCTCGTGCAGGAATACGAGCGCAAGACGCTCACCGGCTTTTCAACCGACGACGACAAGAACAAACAAGCCTAATTGGGAGTTGAATCATGGAAGCTGTGGCATCCAATGACGTGCGGATCCAGAACGTGCTCGGCCGGCTGGAAATGATCCTCGACAACGAGAACAGCCGCATCGGCGTCGATGAGGAATTCGACATCAAGACGTCGAACGCGCACAAGAGCCGTTGCCTCTACGAACTGACGATGCTGCATCGCGACATGCAGCCGGGCGAGACTTCGCCTGCGTTCTCCTCGCAGGCCCTTCACCTGCGCGACAAGCTCGCGATCAATTCGCAGAAGGTCGAGGCGCATCTCGACGCGGTTCGCGCCGTCGTCGATCTCCTGAAAACGGCAGCGCAGGATGCCGATGCGGACGGCATCTACTCCGAGGCGCAGTTCCGCTATAGCGATTTCTGATGCTGAAGCTCGTGTTCACCGGGGTCTGGGTTTGCGCGGTCACGCTCGGATCGGTCTATTTTTCGATGCAAAGCGCCTCGGCGCCAGCCGTCTCGGACGGCGAGGCGGCCAGGCGCGCATCGGAGCAATATGTTCCAGGTGAGATGATCACCATTCCGGTGATCAGGGAAGGCGCCGTTCAAGGCTACTTCCTCACCAAGCTCTCCTTCTCCGCGACCAAGGAGGGGATCAACAACCTGCGTGCACCGTTGCGCCAGATGGTCACCGATGAACTCTACGATCTGCTCGTCGGTTCGAAGCTCATCGATGTCGCCGACACCGGCACTTTCGATCTGCCGACCTTCAAGGTCACGCTGAAAGACGGCCTCAACAAGAAGCTGGGCGAAGACGTGATTACCGAAGTGCTGGTCGAGCAGCTGGAGTACTTGACCAAGGACGATGTCAAGCGCGTCGCCAACAGTCAGAACGTGCCGCGTCAGAAGCCGGTCCCGATCGTCGACAAAAACGGCAATGTCGCCAATGACAAGCTGCCGGAAGGATCCGTGAAGGCGAGCAGCGCCCACTAAGGCAAACGGCTCCGGGCGTTGTTATCGACGCACTCTTTTGCGAGAACCGTCGGCCGTCAGTTTTTTTCAGGGTTGCGGTATTGTTCGTTGACGAGCCCGAACTCCGCCATCAGTCGGCCGATTGCCACATAGAAGTGGTAGAGCCCCGCCGCAGCCAGCCCGCTCTTGCTCCACAGTTCGATGCCGCGCGGGATGGACGCACCAAGCAGCGCCAGAGATTTGCCGAAGGTTCTAAGCCGCCCGCCGAACGTCGGGTCGCGCCGATGTTCAAGCATCGTCGAGATCGCACCGTTCCTTAGACTGCGCGCCCGGATCCAGGACGCGCTGGTGCGACGGGCCGGCACCGTTTCCGCAACCCAGGCATCCACCGCCCAGCCGAAGCAGAAGCCCTCAGCCTTGCAGCGGCTGTAGAAATCGGCATCGCCGCCGCCGATGAAATTGAATGCCGGATCGAGAAATGGTCGCGGCATAGCGTCCAGCACCCTTCGCGTCACGAGCACATTGCCGGAGGAATAGAGGATGGGCACGGGTCCGGTCGCGTCATAGTGAGGCGTGAAGACCGGGTGACGCTTCCATTTCTGCCCGCCGTCGCCCTCGAAGACCGGCAGCTGCGGTCCGCCGACCATGTCCGCCCCCGTCGTCTCCTGTGCCGCGATGAGGCAATCGAGCCATTCCGGCGCTGCCACTTCGTCGTCATCGATGATCGCGATGGCTTTGAGGTTCGGGTAGGTTTCGAGCGCCGTGGACCAGCCGGCATTGTAGGCGTGGCAATTTCCGCGTCGATGGGCGACGATGATGATGGAGTCCGACGGGTGGCCGAGAAAAAAATCCTTGGCTGCCGCAGCGCCTGCCTGGCCCTCGGCATCGTTTTCGACGACGACTGTCGCGAAGGAGAGGTCAGGCCTTTGGGACACAATGGTTTTCAGCGTCTTGACGACATGTTCGGGCCGACGAAACGTCGGCAGCACGACGACGAGTTCGATGTCGCCCGCTTCTTCGAGTTCGGTTCGGAAGTAGACAGAAATGTCCTGGCCGGTCGACGTCATGGCGAAACCCGTAAAAGCAAAATTGCCAGGCAATACAACAAATTTTCCTAAACAGATGCTGAACCCAGAGGGCGAATTTTGAAAGAGGGCTTTAAGTGCTCTTTCACCTCATTCTGCTAATGAAAGGCCCAACTCCATTCATGACGCGTGGTAAAATGCATCTGGTCCTGGTCTCATCGCTCGTTCCCGCCGCCAATCCGGCGTCCGGTTTCGACATCGCAAACCGGGCTGTGCTCGACGGCTTGCGCGCGCTCGGTCACCGGGTCAGCGTTATCGGTTTCCTGCAGCCGGGTCGTACGCAGGCGTCCGATTGCGAGGTGCACCTGCTCGGTGAACTCGAAGTGACCAACGCCAAGGTCGGCACCCTTCAGAAGCTGAAATGGCTTGCTAATGCCTTCCTCAACCGGACATCGGTTTCGTCGGGAAAAATGCTCACCGTATCGGCGAGCCGGATCCAGGCAATCCTCGACGGACTTGCGCCTTTTGACGGCCTGGTGCTCAATTCCGTGCAGTTGCCGGCCGCCTTCGCGCAGGTTTTCCGGCCCTATCCGTCGATCTACGTCGCGCACAACGTCGAGGCGGATTCCGCCTTCGAGAATGCCGAGCGGGCGAGCGGCACCTTCGAGCGTTTCCTCTTTCGGCGCGAGGCACAGTACCTTGAGCGGTACGAACAGCAACTCGCGCAGAACGCGGTCGCCGTCTGGACCTTTGCTGAAGCGGACCGTTTCGGCTTTGGTCGCGCTGTCAGCGACCGCGCCTTCGTCCTGCCTCTGGTGACGAGTTGGGACGCGCCGCCGGCTGCGGCTGACGATGCCCACGAACTCAAGCAGGATCTGGGTTTGATCGGGACCTGGAGCTGGCGCCCGAACAGGCTTGGGCTAGATTGGTTCCTTGCCGAAGTCGTGCCGCATCTGCCGGAGGACATGTCGATCGCTGTCGCCGGCCAGATGGACGGCGTGCCCGTCGTTTCCCACCCTGGAGTTCGTTTCGTCGGGCGGGTGCCGGACGCCCGCACCTTTGTCACCGAAAGCGCCGTCATCCCGCTTATCAGCCGCGGCGGCACCGGAGTGCAGCTGAAGAGCATCGAGACCTTCGAACTCGGCATGCCATGCGTGGCGACGCAGGCATCGCTGCGCGGTATCGAACAGGTGCCGGGCAACTGCGCCGCGTCCGACGATCCGGCCGAATTTGCCCGATTGCTCGTGGAAAAGGCCACCAAGGCCCGCGCCGGCGATCGCCAGCGGCTCGACGGATCGGCTTTTCACCGCGCCCAGAAGGTCCGGCTCATGCGGGTCATGCGCAATGTGCTCGCGAGCCTTGGGCCATCAGTCGCTGCCGAAAGTCCGTCCGTGCCGCCGGAACTGAAGGTGCATGAAGGACGGCGGTCGTGAGCAAGACCGCCGCCGGTTCGAATGCCGCAATTCCCCAGCGGCTGATCCTCGGCTTGCCCGTGGCCGACTTTGACTGGGCAGATGCTTTCGCCTTCATGGTCGAGGCATTGGCGCGGCCGGGCGGGCAAACATTGCTGTCGTTCCTCAATGCCAACAACGCCAATCTGATGATGAAGGATGGCGACTATCGCGACGTCTTGAGCCGGCAGATCGTCCTGCCAGATGGACACGGGATAGACATCGCCTCCTATGTGTTCCACGGCAGCATGTTTCCGGCCAACCTGAACGGCACCGACTTTGTGCCGGCGTTTCTGACCTTCGTCGACAGACCGCTGCGGGTCGCGATGATCGGCGCCCGCCCGGAGGTCCTTGAGCGCGCCGCCGAGAACTTCCGCAAGCACACGCCATGGCACGAGTTCTTGCCGGTTTCCGATGGTTTCTTCGACCGCGAGCGCTCGCGGGAGATCCTCGATAAGGTTCGCGCGCTGAAGGTCGATGTCCTGTTCGTCGCGATGGGCAGCCCCGGTCAGGAAAAATGGGTGGACGCCAATGTGCACCCTCAGGACGCGCGGTTGGTTGTTACCGTCGGTGCGCTCTTTGATTTCGTTGCCGAGGCGTTTCCAAGGGCGCCGAAATTTCTGCGGCGGTTGCGCCTGGAATGGTTCTTCCGCCTGGCGGTCGAGCCGCGACGCATGTGGCGCCGCTATATACTCGGAAACCCGCTTTTCCTGTGTCACGTCCTCTGGCACAAGCTGTCGGGACGCGCGCGGGATACCGTTGCCGACACCAGCCTTCGAACGGGAACATCGTGAACGGTCAGACCAAGCGCACGGCGGTTGTCACCGCGTCCTATGCGAATGATTTCGAGCGCTGCCGGCTCATGTGTGAGAGCATGGACCGCAAGCTCCTCGGCGATTGGCGGCACTATCTGCTGGTCGCAGACTTTGACGTGGCGCTCTTCCGGCAGCTGGAGGGAACGCGGCGCCAGGTGATCAGCGAGCGCGATCTCTTGCCCTGGTGGCTGCACCCCGTGACCGACCCGCTATCGGCCGGCCGCCGAAAGCTGTGGCTGAGCCCTTTCGGTCTGCCCTTGCGCGGCTGGCATGCGCAGCAGCTTCGTCGCCTGGCATTGGCGCGCCACATCGACGAAGCCGCGATGTTTGCCGTCGATTCCGACGTCGTCTTCCTGCGCGCTTTCGATCCGGCGAGCCTCTGGCAAGAGGATCGCCTGACGCTTTACCGCAAGGATGGCGCGATCGATGCTGAGATGCGTTCCAACCATCTCGAATGGCTCGCCCATTCCGATCGCCTTCTCGGCATAGGTCCCTATCGCCTGCCGGCCAACGATTACATCAACACCTTGATCGCCTGGCGCGCGGATACCTGCCGCAAGCTGCTCGACCATATCGAGGCCCTGCACGGACGCAACTGGGCGCGGGCAATCACCCGCACGCGTGCGTTCTCCGAATGCACGATCTATGGCCGCTTCGTCGATGAAGTGTTGGGTGGGGAGGGGCATATCCCCAGCGATGCAGCACTCTGTCATGTCCTCTGGTTCGAGGACAGCTACCGGCAGGATCTCTCCGGCCTCAGGGATTTCCTCAAGGACATGGCGCCGCACCAGATCGGCATCGGCGTTCAGTCCTTCGTCGGCCACGATCTCGATGACATCCGCCGGGCGGTACTCGAGCTCGCGGCCTGACATCGCAGGGCGGGTCAGATGACGCGTGTCGCCGGTTTCCTGAGGGCCGTGTAAGTCAGCGCGAAAGAGAGAACGTAGAGCACCAGGAAGATCGCGTTGAGCGATGGCGCCCATTCGGCGACATCGGTCGTCGTGCGCAACAACGTCACCAGCAGCGCCACCTTGACCACTCCCGCAATCAAGAGATTGAGCATGCGCCGCACTGTCCGGCCGGTCGCGTAGAGCAGCTCGGAATGGTACTCGATCAGGTTGCGGAACGAGGGAACGAGAAGGATCATCGCGACGATCGGGGCGGCTGCCGAGACATTGTGCCCGAGCCCGCCAGGGAAGAGCCAGAGATAAGTGGCCATGGCAACCATGCCGGCAAGCGATGCAAGCGCGACCAAAAGTTCGATCGACAGCCGCACGCGCCAGCGGGCAATTGCCTCGGGCGTACGCATGATGCGCTGGACGAGCAACGTGTTAAACGACCGTACGGGAAGCGCGGTCAGGTCCGCGAGCCGCATCAGGATGGCGTAGAGCCCGGAGACGGCCGGCCCGCCGATGGCCAGCACTGCGATCTTGTCGAACTCGGACTGGATGTAGAAGAGCACCTCGGCTCCGGCGACAGAGATGGAATCCGCCCAGCGCCGGAAGTAGAGCCGAGGCTGCCAGCGCAGCCGGACCCGCGGATAGAACCACGCGATCGCCACGATGAGGCCAAGCGCGTTGGCGATGAGGTAGAGGTGGGACCAGGCCTCGAGCGACTTCAAAGACAAGAGGGCGAAAAACAAAGCCGCGGCGGTGCGGATCGCCGTTCCGATCACCACGAGCAGCGCCCCGCGTCCAAAGCGGCCAAGGCCGTTCAGCACGATGACCGCGGTTTCCAACCCGCGCCAGCAGACGATTTCGGCCAGCATCAGCGCGGAAAAGGTACTGACCGTCATGTCGCGGGAAAAAAGGGCAATGAAGGTGGCTGCGCAGATGACGACGATCAGCGGCAGGGAGAGCCCCGCACCGACAAGGAAGCCCATCGTATAGGTGCCGACCAGCAGCGGTTTTACGGTTGCGACCCGGTAGAGCGGCGACATGAAACCGAAGGCGAGAAACCGCGAGATCATGATGCCGGCGGCAGACGCGGTTGCGAACAGTCCGAAATCCGCGATCGTCAGCGTGTTGGCGACGGCGATAAAATAGACGAGCGAGAGCACAAGCCGCCCTGCCGAGCCCCCGGTCATGGAGAGATAGGCGTGGATCAGCGCCCTGTGGCGCAGATAAAGCACTTTGACGCGGTTAGGCACGGCTGACGTTCCAATAGCGCGCTACCCGTCGACGCCGGTCGAAGCGCTCTATCTCCTTGTTTGTGCTCAGTTCCGAGCGCAAGACATGCTATGCCTTGCGCCGGAACCGCTCTGCTCTTTTCCCTCATAGGCGGGAAAGCTTAATAAGGCGTGAGATTGCCCGGTTTGCACCTGAGTTCTCCCTAAAATTAACCTTTTGTTTGCCATGTTTCCTTAGGTTGGCTTCACTATTCGGAATTCGCCGTCCAGGCAGCCGCGGGATAAGTCATGTTCAACATCGACGACGAGAAACGCCCGGTTCCGCGTGCATCGTTGCTCGATTTCGCAGCCGAGGACACGCGCGCTTCGGCGCGCGCGCAAAAATCGCGTGTTGCCGGATCCCTGGGCGAAGGCGCTTCGCTGCTCAATCGCTTGTCGGAAACCGAGGGCGCGTCCGCACGGCAGGGCGTGAAGCCTGGCGCCGCGCAGTCTGCACCCACAAAGAAGACGACGACAACAGGCGCAGCGACCGTCAAGCCGTCGGGTACTGGCAAGCCGTCGCGTTATGGATTGGGCGGTGTCGGCGACAGGCTCGCGCGATGGCTGGCGGATGGCCAGCCGGGCGCCGCGATGGCGTCGGCCGAAAGTGCCGGCGCGGGTGGGGGCGATCGCCCGCTCATCGACATCAAGACCGTGCTGCGGTCCGTCTGGCAGCTTCGCAAGATCATCATCGCAACCACGGTGCTCGGAGCCGTCGGCGGCGTACTATTGGCGTTGTCGACGCCCAGTATCTTCGTTTCCGAAAGCAAGCTCTATGTCGACCCACGCGAGGTGCGGCTCACGGATTCCGACCTCTCGAAACAGTCGCTGGCAACCGAAGGCATCCTTGCCCTCGTCGACAGCCAGCTCGAAGTGCTGCGCTCCCGCACCGTCATGGAGAAGGTGGCGGCCGATCTCGATCTGCAAAACGACGCGGAATTTGCAGGGAAATCCGCCAGCGGCGATGCCTCCGCCCGCGTGCTGAAGAAACTGACCGAGGCCATCCATGTATGGCGCGACCCGAAGACCTTCGTTGTCACCGTCGAGGTGCAAACGCGATCTGCGGAAAAGTCGGCGCTGATCGCCAATCGGCTGGTTGAGACTTTCCTCGGAGAAGAGACCGCGGCCCAATCCGGCTTCTTCCAGAAGACGACCGTGGCGCTCGACGCCCGGATCAAGGAGCTGAAGGCCGAACTCGACGCAGCCGAGAAGGCCGTTGAAGATTACAAGGCGAGCAACGACATCGTCGGTGCCGGCGGCGAGCTGATTGCCGACAAGCAGCTCTTGAGCCTCAGTGATCAGGTGGCGGCGGCACGCAACCGCATCGCCGAGGCGAAGGCCAAGGCTGAAGCGTCAGGCAAGGTGCAGTTGAACGACGTCCTGACCGGCGCGTATCCCGAGGAAATCAGCTCGATGGCGCTGACCGAGCTGCGCAAGCAGTTTGCCGCGACCAAGGCGCAACTGAGCGCGCTCGACGCGAGCCTCGGACCGCGCCACCCGCAACGCATTGCGGCCCAGCAGGCACTTGAGGCCTCGCGCGGCGAAATTGCCAACGAGCTGCGTCGCATCGCGGCTGCTTCCGGCACCGAGCTTGATCGCGCGCAACGCACCGAGCAGGATCTTGTGCAGCAGCTTGCCGTCCAGAAAGCCCGGCAGATCGATTCCTCGGCGGAGTTTGTCGAGCTGCGCGAATTGCAGCGCCAGGCGGCTGCGACCCGTGCAATCTACGAGTCTTTCCTGAAGCGCGCCGGCGAGACCCGCGAAGAAGAAAAGCTGAGCGCCAAGAATATCCGGGTGATTTCGCAGGCTGAACCTGCGCTGCAGGCAAAAGGACCGTCGCGCAAGATCATCGTCGTCGCCACCACGTTGGCCGGCTTCTTCGCCGGTTTCGGTCTCGGTGTCCTGCTCGGCATTTACCGCAGCCTGAATGGCTTGTTCGCCGCAGGTAAAAAAGCGGAGCGCGATCAGGATCCGGAACCACCTGAGCCGGATGGCGACCCCGAGCCGACGCAAGAAAAGTCTCCACAGACCGAAACGATCGTCGGCAAGTCCGATCTGCCGCCGCCCTTCAGCCCGGCCGCGCATCATGCCCAGTCGCTGACTGCTGCCTACGCGGCCGCGCGCCGCCGCGAGTTGGCGGACCCCTCGTTCCGGCTACCGGAAACGCTGGGAGAAGCGGGCAATGACACCGGCATCGCCAAGGTGCAGGAAGACCTCCGCCTGCTCAGATCCCGCGTCGAGGACTATTCGCGGCAGAAGCTCGCACGTCGCTGAAGCGCCGCGTGCCAGGTGAGAGCGCGCGCGGCCCCACAACGGATATACAAGGGACGCACGGGCATGCCGATTTGTCGCTGTCCATGATCGCGCCTGCTCATGGCAGCAGGCGTCGCGATTGCCACCTCTCATCGGTGAGAGGAAATGCCATGCGGTCGATCGAAACAATCGTCAAGCGCATCGTCGCCTCTTGCATTTATGCGTTTGGGACAGCATAGGGCGCTTTGAGGCCATCGCCTTTTCCCGGGCGAACTAGAGTGTGCCGCGTGAACAGGAAGCCAGGAGGAACATGCCGTGACGACTGTGATTGATGGCAAAAAGGTCGCCGCTTCGGTGATCGAGGCCGTTAAGGCCGCCACTCGGGCGCTGGAGACGGAAGCCGGCGTGCGCGCGGGTCTTGCTGTTGTCATCGTCGGCGACGATCCGGCAAGCCACGCCTATGTTTCCTCCAAGAGCAAGATGGCCAAGGAGTGCGGCTTCCTGTCGATCCAGCATACGCTGCCGGAATCAACGACGCAGGAAGAGCTCGCTGCCTTGGTTGCCGACCTCAACGCGGATCCGTCCATCCACGGCATCCTCGTACAGTTGCCGCTGCCCAAGCACCTGAACTCCGAGCCGATCATCCAGTCGATCCTGCCGGAAAAGGACGTGGACGGCCTGCATGTCGTCAATGCCGGCAAGCTGGCGACCGGCGATCTCGAAGGCGGCCTCGTCTCCTGCACGCCGGCCGGTGCCATGGTCTTCGTGCGCCAGACCCATGGTGATGATCTTTCCGGGCTGAACGCCGTCGTCATCGGCCGTTCGAACCTGTTCGGCAAGCCGATGTCGGCACTGCTTCTTGCCGCCAATGCAACGGTGACGACCGCCCATTCGCGCACGAAGGATCTCGCTGGCGTCTGCCGCAATGCCGACATCCTCGTTGCTGCCGTCGGACGCCCGGAGATGGTGAAGGCCGATTGGGTGAAGCCCGGTGCGACCGTCATCGACGTCGGCATCAACCGCGTGCCGGCGCCGGAAAAGGGCGAAGGCAAGTCGAAACTCGTGGGCGACGTCGCCTTTGCGGAAGCCTCCGAGGTCGCCAGCGTCATCACCCCGGTGCCGGGCGGCGTTGGACCGATGACCATCGCCATGCTGATGGCGAACACGGTGATTGCCGCCCACCGCAAGGCCGGCCGCAAACCGCCACGCTTCTGATCCCGACTTCTATTTCAGATGGATGCGCGCCGCGATTGCGGCGCGTCTTCATTTCTGCGGGGCAGGGCCGGTCGATGCGCGCACGATAAGCTCGGCCCGCCAGAGTTCCTGATCCGGGTAATCTCCACGCTTCAGGATACCGCCGATCAGCCGCGTCGCAATCCGCGCGCCGGCGGCCCTCAGCGACGAGCGCGTCGTCGTCAGCGGCACGCTGAAGTTCTCAGGCTTCAGCATCGGCAGAACGTCGTCATGGGCGATCAGCGATATATCCTCGCCGATCTTCAAGCCTGCCTGGTTGAGCGCCCGAACCGCGCCGAGCGCCAGCACCGTACTGGAGCAGAGCACCGCCGTCGGTGGTTGCTCGTGCTGCAAGAAGCGCTGCATGCTGCGATAACCGTGTTCGTCCGTCATGAGAGAATGCTGCACCAGCGCCTCGTCGAGCGCGAGGCCGTGTTCGGCAAGCGCCCGCAGCATGCCTTTCTTGCGACGAATGGAAAAGGCCAGATATTCCGGCCCGTTGATCAGCGCGATGCGCTGGTGCCCGAGCTGGATGAGAAGCCGCGCTGCGTCGTAGAAGGCGGTGGTGTTGTCGATGTCGAGGAAGGGATAGTCGCGGCTCTCGCCGATCGACCGCCCATGGACGACGAAGGGAATGGACAGCGACTTCAGCATGGCGATGCGCGGGTCGTTGGCGCGCATATAGGCAAGGAACAGGGCGTCGACATTGCCGCTGGCCGCCAATCGCCGAAACGTCACTTCTTCATCTTCCGGCGCGCTCGGATTGAGCACGAAGTGGAAGTCGTGCTTGACGGCTTCCTCAGCAAGCCCCGCCAGGAACTCGCCGAAATGCACGTCGGAATCGATGCCGGGCGCGATCGGCATGACCATGCCGATGGAGAAGGCCCGGCCTGTGGCCAGCCGCTGGGCGGCGCGGTTCGGCCTGTAACCGGTTTCACGCACGGCCTGCAGCACACGCTGGCGGGTCTCGGCATTGACTTCCGGATAGCCGTTCAGCGCCCGGCTGACCGTCGTCTGGGACAGGCCGAGCAGTTCCGCAAGTTGCTTGAGATTGACCGCCATGGTCGGATTTCCCCTCAAAGCGCTTTGGATATCCGTATGATTTTTAGTGTTTGGTCCCGGCGCTCCTCGTTTGTGTAGCATCCGTTTTTCGAGCAACAAAGCGGAATTCAACCATTGCGCGGTGCAAAACGTTACCGCAGAGCACAAATCCGTCGCATGGAGGACAGTGGTGGGAAATCTCTTGACTCCGCGCGTGTCGCAATGGTTTGTTAGCGAACTCAAAGCGCTTTGAATTTTGCGCTGTCGTCTGCCCGGTGGGATCCGGGTTCATCTTGGGAGGAGAAGGACGTGAAGAGATCATTGCTGTTGGGTGTGGCGGCATTTGCCCTCATGGCAGGTAGCGCCGCTGCCGCGGACCTCAAGTTCGAGCCGGGCAAGGACACGAAGTTCAACTGGGCGAGCTTCGAGGAGTTCAAGAAGGGTCACGACCTCAAGGGCCAGACGCTGACGATCTTCGGTCCGTGGCGCGGCGAGGACGAGGCTCTGTTCAAGAGCGTCTATGCCTATTTCACCGAAGCGACGGGCGCCGAGATCAAGTACTCGTCGTCTGAAAACTACGAGCAGCAGATCGTCATCGACACGCAGGCCGGCAGCCCCTCCGAAATCTCGATCCTCCCACAGCCGGGTCTGATCGGCGATCTCGCCTCCAAGGGTTACCTGACGCCGCTCGGCGACGAGACCCAGAAATGGCTGCTCGACAACTATGCCGCCGGTCAGTCCTGGGTCGATCTCTCGACCTACAAGGGCAAGGACGGCAATGCCGCGCTCTATGCCTTCCCTTACAAGATCGACGTGAAGTCGCTCGTCTGGTACTCGCCGGAAAACTTCGAGGACGCCGGCTACGAAGTGCCGAAGACCATGGAAGAGCTGAAGGCGCTGACCGAGAAGATCGCCGCTGACGGCGGCAAGCCGTGGTGCATCGGTCTCGGCTCGGGCGGTGCGACCGGCTGGCCGGCCACCGACTGGGTGGAAGACATGATGCTGCGCACGCAGCCGGCCGACGTCTATGACAAGTGGGTCAAGAACGAGATTCCGTTCACCGATCCGGCTGTCATGGGCGCGATCGACGAGTTCGGCTGGTTCGCCAAGAACGACAAGTTCGTCGATGGCGGTGCAGCAGCCGTTGCCTCCACCGACTTCCGCGACAGCCCGAAGGGCCTCTTTGCCTCGCCGCCGAAGTGCTACCTGCACCATCAGGCGTCGTTCATTCCGTCGTTCTTCCCTGAAGGCACCAAGGTTGGCGAGGATGCCGACTTCTTCTACATGCCGCCCTACGAGAGCAAGAAGGAGCTCGGCAATCCGGTGCTCGGTGCCGGCACGCTGGCCATGATCACCAAGGATTCTCCGGCTGCGCGCGCCTTCATCGAATTCCTGAAGACGCCGATTGCCCATGAAGTCTGGATGGCACAGACGAGCTTCCTGACGCCTTACAAGAGCGTCAACGTCGATACCTACGGCAACCCGCCGCTGAAGAAGCAGGGCGAGATCCTCTTGAACGCCACTACGTTCCGCTTCGACGGTTCGGACCTGATGCCGGGTAAGATCGGCGCAGGCGCGTTCTGGACCGGCATGGTCGATTTCGTCGGCGGCAAGTCGTCGGCTGACGTTGCCGACGGCGTGCAGAAGGCCTGGGACGCCATCAAGTAAAAATCCGATAGCGGGCGGCAGAAATGCCGCCCGCTATCGCCCTGGGTTCGCAGCTCGAGCGGGACGAGGAAAAGCGGATGCGGTTTTCCGTTCGGTTCGCGCTCGTCACGATGAGAAGCGGCGCGCCCCAATGAGAACGGCGACAATCGCCAGCCCTGCACGGGGACGTGCATCGAAGGGGAGGGACATGTCATGTTTTATCAGCTTGCCGCTGCTGCAGGGTTTATGCTGGCCGGAGTGCTCGGCTGCGCCGCCTATTTCTGGGGAACCAGTTTCGTTCTCGACCTGATCTTCCCGTCGAAGGGAAAATCCGGTGCCGTCGCCTCGCGGAACCTGCGCATCACCAATGCCATCCGTCCGTGGCTGTTCCTGGCGCCGGCCCTCTTCGCGCTTGCTACTTACCTGATCTATCCGGTCATCATGTCGCTCTGGTACAGCTTCCATGACCGCGCCGGACAGAACTTCGTCGGCGTCAGCAACTACGCCTGGATGGTCAACGACGGCGAGTTCCGCCAGTCGATCTACAACAACTTCCTCTGGCTTCTTGTCGTTCCGGCGCTTGCGACCTTCTTCGGCCTGGTCATCGCAGCACTCACCGACCGTATATGGTGGGGCAATATCGCCAAGACCTTGATCTTCATGCCGATGGCGATCTCGTTTGTCGGTGCCGCGGTCATCTGGAAGTTCATTTATGATTTCCGGCCTGAAGGGGCCGAGCAGATCGGTCTCTTGAACGCCATCGTCGTCGCCTTCGGCGGCGCGCCGCAGGCCTGGATCACGCTGCCCTTCTGGAACAATTTCTTCCTGATGGCGATCCTCGTCTGGATCCAGACCGGTTTCGCGATGGTCATCCTCTCGGCCGCGCTTCGCGGCATTCCCGAGGAAACGATCGAGGCCGCCGTCATCGACGGCGCCAATGGCTGGCAGATCTTCTTCAAGATCATGGTGCCGCAAATCTGGGGCACGATCGCCGTGGTGTGGACGACCATCACCAGTCTGGTGCTGAAGGTCTTCGACATCGTTCTCGCCATGACCAACGGCCAGTGGCAGAGCCAGGTACTCGCGAACCTGATGTTCGACTGGATGTTCCGCGGGGGCGGGGACTTCGGGCGAGGGGCGGCGATCGCCGTCGTCATCATGGTCCTCGTCGTTCCGATCATGATCTGGAACATCCGCAACGCGGCCAAGGAAATGAAGGGGCACTGAGATGAATCCAGCGACACGCTCCCCCCTCATGTGGGTCGTCCACCTCTCGGTCCTTTTGATCGTCGCGCTCTGGACGCTGCCGACCGCCGGCCTCTTGATCTCGTCGCTTCGCGACAAGGATCAGCTCGCCGTTTCCGGCTGGTGGACCGCCCTTTCGACCTCGTCGCAGAACATCGTCGTCCGGGCCCCCGGTCCGGAAACCCAGGTCGAGCGCGAAGGCAAGTTCGTGATCTCGGGCAACCTGCTCGAAGGCCAGCAGGGCCAGATCTCGGCCTTCGGCTTCAACAGCCGCGAGCCGACGGCCTTCAAGGCCGGAGAAACCGCCGAACTCAACGACGGTGAGAAGCTGACGGTCCAGGCCGACGGCAATTTCGAAATCGTCTCTGACAAGAAGATGGAAGGCTCGCGCGGCCAGCGCGTCTTCGTCACGGCGTCGTCGCCGCCGCGCTTCACCTTCGACAACTATGTCGAGGTCCTGAGCGCCGAAGGCATCGGACGCTCCTTCATCAATTCGCTGACGGTTGCCGTGCCGGCGACGATCATCCCGATCATGATCGCGGCCTTTGCCGCCTACGCGCTTGCCTGGATGCCGTTTCCGGGCCGTGCGATCCTGATCGCCGTTGTCGTCGGTCTTCTGGTCGTACCGCTGCAGATGTCACTGATCCCGCTGCTGAAACTCTATAATGGTGTCGGCACGATCCTCGGCGTGCCGGCCAAGACCTATGTCGGCATCTGGCTTGCGCATACCGGCTTCGGCCTGCCGCTGGCGATCTACCTGCTTCGCAATTACATGGCCGGCCTGCCGCGCGAAATCATGGAATCCGCCCGCGTCGACGGCGCCAGCGATTTCGATATCTTCGTCAAGATCATCCTGCCGCTGTCCTTCCCGGCGCTCGCCTCCTTCGCGATCTTCCAGTTCCTGTGGACC